>JABIFY010000108.1 GCA_018650465.1 Alphaproteobacteria bacterium | reverse complement strand
TGGTGATCCCAACGAGGTTCGAACTCGTGTTTCCGCCGTGAAAGGGCAGCGTCCTAGGCCACTAGACGATGGGACCAACTTGAGGCGGTTTTTAGCTTGATCCGGCATGGGGATCAAGTGGTTTCCAGTGTTATTTTAAAGAAATATCGTCAATAAAGATTTGAACATCTGTTCGGCCTTGCCAATCGTCGGTTTTCAGATGCCCGGCGACATGTATTTCCTTGCCCTGGGCTGACAAAAGGGCTTCTCCCATCGGGGTTTCAGCCACCCTGAAAGCGATACCCTTGAGCCGCCCACCGTCACGACCGGTGAAAATACAGCTGACATGTCCCTGGCCGACGATATTGGCCTTGATTACCCTGGCGTCGGCGATAGCAAAGCGGGGTTCGGAATTGCCGGCACCAAAGGGGCCTGCCTGTTGTAATAAGTCGACCAATTCCGTATTGGCGCCCTGAACGTTCAAAACACCATCGATCCCGAGACCACGGACGGCGCCCAGGGCTGCCACCTGGGGGGCCAGACGTTCATTCAAAAATTGAATCAGGTCATCACATTTGTCTTCAGATACTGTGATACCGGCGGCCATGGCATGACCGCCGCCATTAATCAGTAAGCCTGCCTGACGGGCCGCAATGACAGCTGCACCGAGGTCGACCCCCTTGATGGATCGGGCGGAGCCTTTGCCCTGGCCGTTTTGATCAATGGCAATGACAAGTGACGGGCGCTGGTAACGGTCTTTCAAGCGGCTGGCAACAATACCGATGACGCCTGCATGCCAATTGCGCCCTATGGCGATTACAATGCCCGCCGGGGGTTCACCTGCGGCTTCCAGTCCGGCAATTGCCTCTTCCTGAACCATGGCTTCGATGGCCCGGCGCTCAGCGTTGAAAACTTCCAGTTCTGCCGAGATCGCTTCCGCCTGTGCCGGATCATTGCTGGCCAGCAAGACAGAACCCAGATCAGCCCGCCCTACCCGGCCACCTGCATTGATACGCGGGCCGAGGACAAAACCGGCATGATAGACTTCAGGGCGGCGATCAATCTTTGCGCTGTCACTGAGGGCCGCAAGCCCCGTATTGGCGCGCCCGGCCATAACCTTTAGCCCTTGCACGACCAGGGCGCGGTTCAGTCCCTTCAGGGGCACTACATCGCAAACCGTCCCCAGAGCCACCAGGTCGAGCCATTGCATCAGTTTGGGTTCTGGTCGTGATGTGTACCAGCCCGCGTCGCGTAAAGCCCTGTTCACCGCAATGACCAGCAAAAAGGCTACACCGACAGCCGCCAGGTGTCCCAGCGAGCCATCTTCATCCAGACGATTTGGATTGATGACCGCTACAGCCTCCGGCAACGTCGCTTCCGCCACGTGGTGGTCGACGACGATAACCTCAAGTCCAGCTTCTTTGGCCACAGTCAGCGGATCGAAAGACGAAATACCGCAATCGACGGTCACGACAACTCGTGCACCCTCACCTGCCAGCAAAGTCATGGCATCGCTGGTGGGGCCGTAACCTTCCTTCAAACGATCCGGGATATAAATTCGAGGTGGTGTGGATACAGCTGAAAAAAACCGTGTCAGCAACGCGGACGAAGTGGCACCATCGACATCATAATCGCCGAAGATGGCAATTTTTTCGCCCTTCTGGATAGCCTCAGACAGGCGGGCGGCGGCTTTGTCCATGTCTTGCAGGACCGAAGGATTCGGCAACAGGTCTTTCAGGGTCGGATTGAGGTAGCCATCAACGTCGTCAATATCAACGCCACGAGCGACCAGAAGCCGTCCGACGACATCGGGGAGATCATATTTCTGACTGATGGCACGGGCCAGTCGGTCATCGCCCTCACGGCTTTCCCAGCGCCGCCCGGAGGCAGACTGTTCAACAGCCAAAATGGCAGGCGTCACTTCTGGCGCCGCCTGATCCACCATGTTCTAGGCGTTGACCTTGCCCGCCGCGTGACGAGCCTTGATCCAGCGAACAGTGCCGGTTTTTGAACGCATGACCAGGGAATGAGTTGTCACGGCGTCGCCGTCACGATGCACGCCATCCAGCATCCAGCCGTCGGTTACACCCGTGGCCGTGAAGATCACGTCACCGCTGGCCAACTGATCCAGATCATATTTGGCATCCAGGTCTTCAATACCAATCCGGCGGGCGCGGCCCTTCTCGTCATCATTGCGGAAAACCAGACGACCCTGCATTTGACCGCCAATGGAGCGTAAGGCAGCAGCAGCCAAAACACCTTCCGGTGCGCCGCCCGTACCCATATAGATATCAATGCCGGTCTTCGGCGTTGCCGTCGCAATGACGCCGGCAATATCACCATCCGGAATCAGGCGAATAGAGGCGCCGGTTTCACGGACCTTGGCAATCATTTCCTCGTGTCGGGGACGACTGAGGATGCAGGCGATGATGTCTGACGGGCTACAGGACTTGGCCTTGGCCAGCTCGCGAATGTTATCGCCGGGGTCCGCATCCAGATCAATCACACCATTTGGCAATCCACCACCAACGGCGATTTTGTCCATATAGGTATCGGGCGCGTTCAGCAGACCGCCTGCGGTTGAAAAGGCGATCACGGCCAGGGCATTGCTGCCGCCGGTTGCCGTCAAGGTTGTGCCCTCAAGTGGGTCCAGGGCGATGTCGATCTTTTGGCCTGTGCCGGAACCGACTTTTTCACCGATATACAACATCGGCGCTTCATCACGCTCGCCTTCGCCGATAACGATCTGCCCATCCATTTCAAGGCCATTCAGCGCTTTGCGCATGGCGTCCACGGCCACTTGATCGGCGGCTTTTTCGTCGCCAAGGCCGATCAGGCGGTGCGCTGCAATGGCTGCAGCTTCGGAAGCACGAACAGCTTCGATTGTCAGGTTTCGGTCGAGAATATAGTCAGACATTGTATCGGGGGGTCCCTGTTAAAAACATTGGGGTCAAAACATCGGGGCGTCAAAACATCGGGGCGTCAAAACATCAGAATGCCGTCGCATTCCTCATTATCGTTATATTTAGTCGCTATAACAGCTCAATTCGAATCATTCGTGGCGGCTCAACAACAGGCTCAAGGTCTTCAAAAGATTTCAGAACACGCTTCATGGCGCCCTCACGTGCATCATGCAGTATCAGGATAACTGAAACCACTTCACCAGGCGAGCGGCCACGTTGTAACATTGACTCAATAGATACATTTTCGTCTCGCAGGATCGCCGTAACATCCGCCATCACACCAGGCTGATCCACCACCATCAGGCGGACGTAAACCGGACCTTCATGATCATCCATGGGTAAGGTCGGCACTTCCTGTAAGTCGGAAGCCGCCACTGCAAACGGGGCCAGGTTCAAGCCACGGGCGATATCAACAAGGTCAGCGGCAACAGCCGATGCCGTTGGCCCCGCCCCGGCTCCACGGCCTTCATAGACAGTCTGGTCCACAAAATCACCTTCTGCGACTACGGCATTAAAAACACCATCGACATGGGCAATAGGCGTATGCAAGGGCACCATGCAAGGGTGCACGCGTTGTTCAATGCCACCTTCGCCGCGTTGGGCGATAGCCAGTAATTTGATACGATAACCAAGTTCAGCGGCATAGGAGATATCCAGGGCCGTCACATGACGAATGCCTTCTATATGCAAGGCATCAAAATCAACCGGGCAGCCAAAGGCGAGGCTGGCCAGAATGGCGATTTTGTGGGCGGCATCAACACCGTCAATGTCAAAGGCTGGATCAGCCTCGGCATATCCCAGTTCCTGGGCGTCTGCCAGGACGTCATCGAAGTCGCGACCGCTTTCTTCCATCTGGGTCAGAATGTAATTGCAGGTGCCGTTCAGGATGCCATAAACGCGACTGATTTCATTGCCCGCCAGACCTTCTCGCAAGGCTTTGACGATGGGAATGCCGCCGGCGACGGCTGCTTCGAAGGACAACGGCACATTCATATTTTCAGCGGCAGCCGCCAGGCTGGTGCCGTGATGGGCAATCAAGGCCTTGTTCGCTGTGACCACAGCCTTACCCTTGGCAATCGCGGTTTCAACAACTTCCCGTGCGATACCGTCTGATCCGCCGATCAATTCAACAACAACGTCAACGTCGTCAGAGGCGGCCAGGTCGACGGCGTTATCGAACCATTGGTAGCCACCGAAGTCGACGCCCCTGTCCCGTTTTTTGTCGCGCGCAGAAACGGCGGTAATTTCCAGTGACCTACCGCTGCGTCGGGCCAGTAAATCGCCGTGTTTCTGAAATAGTTCGAGAAGTCCGGCACCGACGGTCCCCAGACCGGCAACGCCAATGCGTAAAGGAGTGCTCAAGATGCTTGCGCCTGATTATCAGAGGGGGGGAAATTCGACGTATCTGCCTTGCCAAGGAAACGCTTGATGTTGCGGATGGCCTGGCGGGTGCGGTGCTCGTTTTCAACGAGGGCGATGCGCACATAACCTTCGCCATATTCGCCAAAGCCAATGCCGGGCGAGACAGCGACCTGTGCTTGTTCCAGCAATAATTTGGAAAATTCCAGCGAGCCCATATGCTCGAAGCTCTGGGGCAAAGGTGCCCAGGCAAACATGGTTGCAGGTGGGCTGGGCACATCCCAACCGGCATTGGCGAGACCGGAAATCATAATATCGCGCCGGGCTTTATATATCTGTCGGGCTTCTTCCACACAGTCCTGAGGCCCGTTAAGGGCCGCGGTTGCCGCCACCTGAATAGGTGTAAAAGCGCCATAGTCGAGATAGGATTTAATGCGCGCCAGAGCCTGGATCAACTTGGCATTGCCGGTCGCAAAGCCAATGCGCCAACCGGGCATGGAATAGGTTTTACTGAGGGAAGTAAATTCAACGGCAATATCCTTGGCCCCTGGCACCTGCAGGATCGACGGCGGCGGAATATCTTCAAAATAGATTTCTGAATAGGCCAGATCGGACAGGATATAGATATCACGCGCCTTACAATATTTGACAACTTCCCGATAGAAATCGAGGTCGACAACCTGGGCCGTGGGATTGGATGGGTAGTTCAGGACGATTGCCGAAGGTGCAGGCACACTGTGTTTAACCGCGCGATCCAGAATTTCGAAAAAGTCATTGCCCTGATCCGTTGTGCCTGGCACAACCGGCAAATGTCGGATCACGGCACCGGCAATAATAAACCCATAGGCATGGATGGGATAACTGGGATTTGGAGCCATAATCACATCGCCAGGCGTTGTGATGGCTTGCGCCAGATTAGCAAAACCCTCTTTCGAACCCAGGGTGACAATGATTTCCTTGTCCGGGTCCAGATCAACGTTGAAACGCCGCTGGTAATAATCTGCGTAGGCTTTGCGCAGCCCCGGAATTCCGCGAGAGACAGAATAGCGATGGGTTCTGGGGTCCTGAACGGCTTCTACCAGTTTTTCAACGATATGTGGCGGGGTCGGCATATCGGGATTTCCCATGCCGAGATCGATGATATCTTCGCCCGCAGCCCGCGCGCGCGCTTTCATCTCGTTAACTTCCGCAAAGACGTAGGGCGGCAGCCGTTTTATGCGATGGAAATCCATATTATTCACCAGGCAGGCGACTATGTCGCTGGATAGGACCAAATCTGCGCTGGTTATAGCGAATGCCCGCGCAGAAATCACCCTCTGGCGGGTGATAAACCAGCAATTTCAGCCAATTTAATGAGGCTTTCGCCCCTAAAACTCCAGAAAGATTTCAGCCCGGCGATTATGGGACTGGCCTTCGGGCATATGTTCGTAATAAATCGGGTCCGCGTCACTCAGAGCTTCGACACGAACGGCTGAAGCATCAACGCCCTGGCGCATCAATTCACGGGCGACTTCGTTGGCCCGATCAAGAGAGACCCTGAAATTTATCATTCGGTGCCGCGCCAAATTCATATTTTTGGTAAAATGTGAGGCATGTCCGACAACCCGAATAACACCGCGACGGTTGGTTTTATAGGCTTCAGCGGCGGTCCGAAGTTCCTTTTTGGCTTTTCGGCCCAGCTTTGAAGACCCATTGGCAAAATGCACAACCAGTTTTCTGGCCGAAGCAGGTGCGGAAACCAGGGCAGCGCCTGGATTAACGGTCACGCTTGAAGCTGTTTTTCCGGTCAGAGGGTCGTTATAGGCTGCCAGCACGATACCAGGTAGTGATGATTGGCTTGCGTTAATCGGCTGGGCAACCGGCGCATTAAATCGTGAGCTTGCCGGTGCTGTGCTTACCGTGCTGGCGGATTGGGCCAAACTGGCGGCAAACATCTGCGACAAAACATTCTGCCCTGCATTGGGAAACGACGGTGCTGCCATCGTTGGGGTCATATAGCCTTGCTGGGTAGCCTGAACCTGTGCAGGCGCACCGCCGGCGACCAAAGGCGGTAACGGCGCTGGCGGCGGTGATGTTGAGATCATTACAGGAGAGGCGAGTTTTGCAGCAGGTGCGATTGGTGCGACCAAAGGTGGCAATGGCGCAGGTGCGACAGGTTTAACCTTCGCGGGTAGCGGCGCGATAGTCGGCACGGGTTGTGCGGGGGCAGCAGAAGCCAGCTTTGGCATACGTGCAAGCTTGGAGTTCACTGGCTCCACAGGAACCTGCCTCGGTGCGGCTGAAACGGGTGCCGGCGCAACTGGTGCAGGTGCTACGGGCCTGGGTGCCGGTGCGACTGGTGTTGCGACAGCAACCTGTTTCATGACAGGCTTGGCCGCCGTTTTTGCTGCTTGCTGCGTCGCAGATTTGCCCCCACTGCGCAAATCTTCGTCCGTGTATTTGGCCTTGTCCCGATCCGCGATCAAACCGTTTGCAGCTGCTGCAAGGTCTTCACGGCTGCTTGTTGCAGGTGCCTTGGCAGGAACAGTCTTCAGGGACGGGAACGACTTGTTTTCTGAAGAATCTGCAACCTGGCGGGTTGATTTTGGTGGCGCGGAACCATCATCGCTGAATGCGCTGTCGTACCAGTCGACAGGGTTTGCCCATTCCGGCAAAGTTGAGCAACCGCCCAGCCCCAGCGCAATGACGGCAGTCAGTGCCGTTCCTCTGATCCATTTTGACGTTGCGCAGTCTACCGGTGAGCTATTTACCGGCGCGCCATTTACCGGTTCACCGGATCGCGTTTTCACACCCATCAAATTTTCCCCTGATCCGTTCATCCTGCCTGCTCCGGTTACGGGCCCTTTTTGGACATGCCCGTTGTTTAACACATATCTTTTGTTTAGAGAGGCCAGCCTGTATTGCTTCTGGCCGCCATTTTGCACCAATTCTCTTCCCCACGGTTGCGACCCGCAACGGTTTCACGCATTCTGTTCACGACAATTGTCAGAACTATGCACAGCATTTTGTTCTTTTGTACGCCATTTCAACAGCATAGGGAATGCATAATGAGCGATCAACAAGGCACTGAGCCCCATATTCCGGATTTCGACAAGTTGGCAGAGAATATGTCCTCTGTCGCAGAAAAGAGCCAACGCCTGATCGCTGACTTTATGAAACGTCAGGCGGAAGGCGACTCGAGTGCCTTCGATGATCCCTTGAACATTGGCCACACTTTTCTGGAACTGACCCAGAAAATGATGGCCGACCCGGCCAAGGTTGTGAACGCCCAGATGGGTTTGTGGCAGGATTACCTCAAGCTTTGGCAACATGCTGCCGAAAAAATGAGCGGCGCTGAGAGCGAACCTGTGGTCAAACCAGCCGCCGGAGACAAACGCTTCCGTCATGATGACTGGGAAGAAAATCAAGTTTTTGACTTCATGAAACAATCCTATTTGCTGACAGCAGACTGGATGAAGCGCACCGTGCACGACGTGGACGGGTTGGACGAGCATACCCATCAAAAGATTGATTTTTACACCAGTCAGTTTGCCGATGCCTTGTCACCGACCAACTTTGCAGCCATGAACCCGCAGGTGCTCCATGCAACCGTTGAAAGCGGTGGAGAGAACCTGGTCAAGGGCCTGGATAATCTGCTACGTGATCTGGAAAAAGGTGGCGGCAAGCTCGCTGTTTCCATGACAGACCAGGATGCCTTTGATGTCGGCCGCAATGTTGCGACGACACCAGGAAAAGTAATTTATCAGAATGATCTCATACAGTTACTACAATATTCTCCGACAACGGATGAAGTTAACAGTCGCCCCCTATTGATCATCCCGCCATGGATCAACAAGTTTTATGTGCTTGATCTTCAGCCAAAGAACTCCTTCATCAAATGGGCTGTGGAACAGGGACAGACAGTCTTTGTGATCAGCTGGGTGAACCCGGACGAGAAGCTGGCGACCAAATCGTTTGAAGATTATATGCTTGAGGGGCCACTTGCGGCGCTTGATGCCATTGAAGCTGCCACAGGCATTAAAGAAGTGAATGCTATTGGCTATTGCATTGGCGGTACCTTGCTTGCTTCTACCATGGCCTACATGGCAGAGAAAAAAGACAAGCGCATGATGTCGGCTACATTCTTCGTGGCTTTGGTTGATTTCACCGAGGTCGGCGACTTATCTGTTTTTGTCGATGAAGAACAGATAGAAGCCATTGAAAAGAACATGGCTGAAAAAGGCTATCTGGAAGGTCGGGAGATGTCGACGACCTTTAATATGCTTCGATCCAACGATCTGATCTGGTCCTTTGTGGTGAACAATTATCTCTTGGGCAAGGACCCCTTCCCCTTTGATTTGCTGTACTGGAACTCTGACGCAACCCGCATGCCGGCTACCATGCACAGCTTTTACTTGCGCAACATGTACCAGAAAAACCGCCTATCGACCCCTGGTGGCATCACTCTGGATGGCGTGCCCATTGATTTGGGCAAGGTCACGACGCCAACTTATATTCTGGCCTCCAAGGAAGATCACATTTCGCCGTGGAAATCATCCTATAAGGGCAGTCAACTTTATTCAGGCAAAAACAAGTTTGTGCTTTCCGGTTCCGGTCATATCGCCGGTGTGGTTAACCCTCCAGCGGCCAACAAATATGGCTATTGGACCAATGCCAAATTGCCGGAAGACGCCGATGAATGGTTCGCCGGGGCCAAACAGCATGACGGATCCTGGTGGCCCGACTGGATTAAATGGATCGATGGCCAGAACAAGAAAAAGGTTCCTGCCAGAACGCCAGGAGACGGAAAACTGGATGTCCTTGAAGATGCACCCGGGTCCTTTGTCCAGATCAAGGCTTGATCTACCTTGAACCGTAGCGGCAATAGCCTGTGACCGAGGAGGAAGGCCGAAGACTTCCCCCGATTGCGGTCGCTCTGGCCATCCAGCTTGTTGCGGGAATGATTTGCTTTGGCATCGCTCTGGTCATTAACCGCAATGCGGATTTTAATCGGGAGCGTTAGAAATTCCGTGTCATTTCTTTAAACTGAAGAAAAGGAATGACACATGCGAAATGATTTTGATTTTGATACAGCTCTTTCTGCCCTGCAAGATGGCCAGAAGCTGACAGGCAAGGACGGCATTTTGA
>JABIFY010000107.1 GCA_018650465.1 Alphaproteobacteria bacterium | reverse complement strand
CTTTAAAATAACACTGGAAACCACTTGATCCCCATGCCGGATCAAGCTAAAAACCGCCTCAAGTTGGTCCCATCGTCTAGTGGCCTAGGACGCTGCCCTTTCACGGCGGAAACACGAGTTCGAACCTCGTTGGGATCACCACTATTTATGTGAGCAAAATCAGCCTCTTAGCAGAAATGCTAAGGGGCTGCTCTCGTTTCAGGTTTCACGCTTTCTTTGGTTCAGGCTGAGATTAGGGCCAAATGATCGCGGTCTTTATGCATTTCGACGTACAGACAATCGTTTGGCGACCGGACACACTTCCTGTCAGCGATCCTCGCTTATCATTGCGGCCGCCTTTTCGGCAATCATCATCACCGGGGCATTGATGTTGCCAGAGGTCATTTTCGGCATGATCGAGGCGTCGACGATGCGCAAACCCTGAAGCCCGTGCACCCGCAGCCGCTCGTCCACAACCGCCATCGGATCAGTCTTGGGGCCCATCTTGCACGTCCCCATGACATGATAAACGCTTGATCCTGTCGCCCGTGCATGATCGAGCAGGGCGGCATCATCCTGATAATCGACACCCGGTTTCAGCTCGAATTTTGTGAAAGCTGCGAGCGCTGCCGCACCCCCGATTTGCCGGGCAATCCGCAGCCCCGCGACCAAAGCCTCCTGATCTGTTTTGTGGGACAGGAAATTTGCCCGGATCCGGGGTGCAGCCCCGGGGTCCGGCGACGCAATATGGATCGTTCCAACACTTTCCGGGCGCATCTGCGAGGCCGCAATCGTCATCCCTGGTGATTTTTCGAGGGCCCGGGTGTTGGCGTCGCCAAAACTCGCCGGAGCGAATATCAATTGGCAATCGGGCGTCGCCAATTCCGGCCGGGTTCGAACAAAGCCGTGTCCTATGCCCGCCGTAAAAGTCAAAATACCGCGTTTGAAAAAGGCATATTTCAGGACTTCGGCAATTAAGCTGAGGCCACGCGATTGTTCGTTAAATGTAACAGGCTGCGAAACGCGCCAGCTAACCCGGGCGGCGTAGTGGTCCTGATAGTTTTCGCCAACACCGGGCAAGCTGTGGGTCGGCGTCACGCCATATTTTTTAAGCAAGTCGGGCTGTCCAATGCCGGAAATCTCCATCAACTGAGGCGATTGCACGGCCCCGGCGCTGAGAATGACTTCGGCGTTTGCCTGCGCCATTTGCTCAACCGTTCCCACTTTATAGGCCACGCCATTTACCTGCCGGCCCTCCATGACAAGTTTTGTTACCCTGGCGTTTGTGACCACTGTCAGGTTCGGGCGGTTCTTTATTGGATGCAGAAAAGCGTGTGCGGCGCTGACCCGTTGGCCGTTTTTTTGGTTGACCTGAAAGTAGCCAAATCCGTCTTGCTCGACGCCGTTATAATCCGCATTACGGGGATAACCGCTCTCGACACCAGCTGCGATAAAAGCGTCCACCAGGGGATGATGTTCACGCATATCGGATACTGTTAATGCGCCCTCACCGCCTCGAAAGTGGTTGCCGCCGCGTGCGAAGGTTTCCGACTTTTTGAAAAAGGGCAGCACATCCGCAAAGGCCCAACCGCGATTTCCAAATTGAGCCCAACGGTCGAAGTCCAATGCCTGACCACGAACATGGAGCATGCCGTTAATCGATGAAGATCCGCCAATTCCTTTACCGCGTGGGATGGGAATGGACCGGCCTTTGACATTTTCTTCTGCTTCAGCCTGAAAACACCAATTATGTTTTGGCTTGTTCAGAAGCTTTTGAAATCCGACCGGGACTTTCATCCAGATATTGTTGTCTTTGCCCCCGGCTTCCAAAAGCAGTATTTTGTTCGACGGATTGGCACTTAAACGGTTGGCAAGGATACATCCGGCCGTCCCTGCACCTATGACAATAAAATCGTAATTCGCAGAAGACATATCCACCGATACTTTCAATGTAATCCTTACACCCGACAAGACGGCAAAGGCTTTGAGGGCCTTTACAGCTCCACACAGATATAACATCCTCCATCCTGCCCGAAACTGTCGAGACGAATATGAACGATACACCAAAAGATTTATGGAACAGGCGTTATGAAGCTGACGGCTTCTTGTTTGGACGGGAACCCAACGCCTTCGTGAAGTCTCAGGCCCACTTGTTCAAGGCAGGAATGGATGTACTTTCCATTGCCGATGGCGAAGGGCGCAATGGGGTTTACGTTGCCCGCCAGGGCGCAAACGTAACATCAGTTGATTTTTCGGAAGCAGCCCAGGAAAAGGCACGGGGGCTTGCCGACGAACATGGTGTTGAAGTTACTTTTGAGCAGAGAGACGTCTATAACTGGGACGACGTGACTGGCGATTTCGATGTCGTATTGGCAATCTTCATTCAATTCGCGCCACCCGAGAAACGCGGCAAACTGTTCGAAGATATAAAACGGCTGGTGAAACCTGGTGGCTTGGTCGTGATGCAGGGATATCGCCCGGAACAGGTCGACTTCAAAACTGGTGGACCTCCCAACGCCGAAAACATGTACACAGCCGAACTGTTACGCAATGCGTTTCCAGACTTTGATATTCAGCATTTGGTCGAACATGACAGTGTTGTTGACGAAGGTATTGGCCACTCAGGATTGTCCGCGCTTGTCGACATGGTTGCCCGCAAGCCCGAGCAGCCATAGCTAACACCGGATTGTGGCCTCAATGCCGATACGTGGTTGTTTCGCCTTGTTTCAGGCTAAAAACCCACGCTTTCTTTACTTCAGGCTGAGATTTGGGCAAATAAAATCCAGAGGGTTTTTGGGACAAATCCTGAGTTTTCGTGGCAGTGTCCAACGTTGGCCTGGAGACAAAGTCCGCGATACTACCAATCTAGTTTAACTGAACTAGATAGATTGCAAGCTTCGTAACGCTAAATCAGCAAGAGTTAATGATGTCAGAGAAAGCAATACCGGTACTCGAAAAAGGCCGTATTCTATATATTGAAGATGAGCCTCTTCTGGGTCGAATTTTCGAACAAGCCTTTGGAAAAACCGGGTACCGTGTGACGCTGGCCGAAAACGGTCAGCAAGGATTGGAATTGCAGGCAAGGACCCCATTTGACATCGTTGCAATTGATTACCAGCTCCCTGATACCACCGGCCTGGAAATTGCCAAAGAAATGCTCACAGAGAATCCTGAGCTGCCAATTGTGATCGTCACGGGCGAAGGCAACGAAGCAATTGCTGCCGAAGCGCTCAGCATTGGCGTGATGAACTACGTCATCAAGTCCGGTGAAAAAGTATATTTTGAACTTCTGCCAAGAATTATAGACAACCTGAATTCAATTCGCCTGGAACGCCAAGAATATGCTGCTTTGAGTAAGGCTGTTTTTGATCGGGAAGCACTCTTCAAAGCCTTTATGGATAATGCACCTGAAAGCATTGTCATCAAAAACAGAAATGGCCATTACGACTTCGTAAATTCGTCATATGAAGCGTTTCACAAAAAATCAGTGGGTCAACTGAATGGTGCAACTGATTTCGATCTTTTTGAAAAGAAAAATGCAGAACTTCTGCGCCAACAAGACGATGAAGTTTGGACAAGTGGCAAAACAAAAACCCTCGAATTCAATACAAAATTGAATAACGAAGATGTTCGACGAATGTTGGTGAGAAAGTTTCCAATTTACGACAGCATCGGTGACCTGGTTGCCATTGGCGGAGTTAATGTTGACGTTACAGCTCACAGGAAAGCTGAAGAAGATTTGGAGAAAAGTAGAGTTTCCCTTAGCGAGAAAACTGAACTTCTTGAAACTGCAATGGACACAATCGACCAAGGGTTTGTGGTGTGGAATAAAGACATGCAAATTCGAACCCACAGTAAACAGTGCGAGGAATTTTGGTACGAGCCACCAGTGGAGGTGACACGACCCGGAACTTCGATGCAACATCTCCTTCGACATCTTGCAAAAATGGGAGCATTTGGGGAAGGAGAGGTCGATCAAATTGTAAATCAGCAATTCGAGCGCATTGCTGGCGAAGGGAATGACTCTGAAGAAGAGGTGGAACTTCTGGACGGAAGGATCTTACAGATCCGCCGCTTTCCACTGCCTGATGGCGGACATGTCGCTAAATACACGGACATCACTGCAGAAAAGGATCTCAAAGCCGCAAAAATTTCGGCCGAAGAAGCCAATCGGGCCAAATCCGAATTTTTGGCATCCATGAGCCATGAACTCCGAACGCCCATGAATTCGATTCTCGGCTTCGGACAAATGCTGCAAACAAATGATAAAGAGCCACTTACCGACGAGCAGGATGAGAGCGTTCGCCATATTCTCAACAGTGGAAAACATTTGCTGGAACTCATTAACCAGGTGCTGGATTTGGCGTCGGTCGAATCCGGGAATTTTAACCTTGCGACAGAAACCTGTAGACCCAGCGACTATTTCCGCGAGTGTTTGGAACTCCTTCGGCCGATGGCCGAAAAAAGGGGGATTACAATAGAAGGCGAGCGAAGAACAGAAAAATCGATCAGCGCCGATCCGCTACGTCTCAGGCAGGTGATGGTAAATTTGATTTCCAACGCAATCAAATACAATCATGAGAATGGAAAAGTAAAATTTGGGTGCCGTGATTTGGCTAACAATATTGTTGAGGTATTTGTAATGGATAGCGGGCCCGGCATTCCCTCGGAGAAGCAGTCCAGATTGTTCCAGCCATTTGATCGATTGGGAGCTGAGGTTGGAAAAATTGAGGGAACGGGTATCGGACTTTCTATCTCCAAACAATTGGTTGAGGCCATGGGTGGAACAATCCACTGCGAAAGCAAAGTTGGTCAAGGGACAAAATTCTGGATGGAATTTCCAGCGACTGATGTCACCGTCGGTGAAGAGATTGATTTGCCTGACCTCGATAATAAAGGGGCGGAACAGAGAGATGTCGCCATGCAGGGTATCGTTTTGTACATTGAGGACAATTCCGCGAACTTGCAGCTCATGGAGAAAATCATAATCAGGATGGATGGTCTTACTATGATATCAGCGCCCAGTGCTGAGATTGGGCTGGAACTCGCGCAGCAACATGTTCCCAACCTTGTCCTGTTGGATATCAACCTGCCTGGAATGGACGGGTTTACTGCGTTGGAGTTGCTTAAAAATAACGAAGAGACGCGGCACATCCCAGTCGTCGCGGTCAGTGCCGCAGCAATGGAGCACGATATTCGAAGTGGATTGGCTGCGGGGTTCGATGCATACCTGACCAAGCCTCTCATCATACCTAATTTGATCCAAACGATCGACAGCCTGATAGAACATTGAATTGGCAGGAATGGTGTTCGTCTGTTACGGGTCAAAACCTACTGTATTGAATATTGAGAAATTGCGTTCGTTTAGTGGGTCAATGCGAAAGAGATATATCGGTCGATGCATCGTAGTGTTTCCCCTAAATTCGCGAACGCTTAAATAAACTGCCTCTGATCGCATCTGGAAAAAGTGCCCTTAGGTCATTGGTTGAGGCAGGTATTCTCGATCAGTCTCTGCAGGAAAATGGATGTGTTGGTTCCGCACTCTCCTGTGTCGTTGTGCGTACCAGGTGTCGGAAAGCAAATACTATTCAATGTCATCAAATACCTAAAAACTACTTCCCCCGCCGGTTAATCAGGATCATACTCGGCAAATCAGCGGCCTTGGTGGCATATTGGGGGATGGGAACATGGACGGTCGGTCTTTGTGGAGGCTGTTCGGCATTGTTTTTTGTTTCGTCGTGACAAGCAGTGGCGTTATCTTGCCGGCATCGAAGAGCCAGGCGGCAACCTTGAGCGGTGAAATCACAGTTAAAAGCAAACGCCCGCCACGCAATCTTGTGGTCTATCTGACCCGACCGGATGATGGCACCGCGGCAGCCAAACCGAAACCTGTGCAAATCCATCAACGGGATCGAAAGTTTTCACCTTCCCGAATTGTTGTTGTGCAAGGCGGTGCCGTGGAATTCGTCAATGATGAAGAACAAGACATCGACCATAATGTTTATTCCCTGAGCAAGGGCAACAAATTCGATATCGGTCTGGCAGCCCGGGGGGCTGGAGATCAGGTCTTTTTTACCAAGCCGGGGATCGTCAAATATTTCTGCTCCGTGCACAAGAATATGGAAGGCACCGTCTTTGTTGTGCCCAGTCCTCATTTTGCCATTCTGAAAAAACCTGGAGATTTTGAAATACTGGATGTGCCCGATGGCGACTGGGTCGTCAATGTTTCGATCTCTCATCGGCGCTACAAGGCTTCACCGGTTCGGGTGACCATTGCCGGGGACACAGAAGATGTTGTGGTCAAGCTGAAAAAAAAGAGCAGGAAATAGCGCTGTGCGTATTTCACAAAGTTTTCCTATTGTTCTGTCTTTGATGATCAGTGT
Source organism: Alphaproteobacteria bacterium (assembly GCA_018650465.1). Taxonomy (GTDB): domain Bacteria; phylum Pseudomonadota; class Alphaproteobacteria; order UBA2966; family UBA2966; genus JABILA01. Next base: position 110,817 of record JABIFY010000107.1, on the reverse strand, counting down.
CAGTTTTTCTGCTGCGGCTGAAAACAACGCCCGCATATATGGCACTGTCGAAACCAGAGCGCATGCCGAAGTGCTGGCGAAGTGGAATGCGGCAAGCAAATCGAGTGCCCCAAAGAAAATAGATTATGCAGCGGCGAGCGGTTACGGCGGCAGTGGTAGCGGCAGCGGGAATAACTCTGAAGGGGACGCTGGGTCCAGTGATGGAGCCGCGATCAACTACGAAGAACTCGCGGACATATTTGTTGTGTTGGCGCACCCGACCTGGCAAGGCGGGGCCGTGCACGAGGTTGAGCTTTCACCCTATGGACTGAGCGTTGGTGTTCTCGCCCTGGCCAAAGGGGACATCATTCGACTTCACAACAAGACAGGCAATCCCTATACGCCCTATCTGGCTGGCGCCGGGGAAGACGACATTCAGGATTTTCCAACAATAGAGCCTGGATCGGTCAATGATCTGGTTATCGAGCTCACCGGTGACCTGGAGCTGGGGCTGGATGAAGATGAAGAAGAGCTTGTTACGATAGCCTCGGGCAAGGGCTGGAAGGGCCAGAGAGTTTCCAGTGGTGAACGATATGAGTTCGAAGGCCTTGAGGCCGGGAATTATGGACTGACATTCTGGTATTGGCGCCTGGGCAGTCTGGATCATGCTGTGGCCTTGAAGGCCGGACAGAATATCGAAATCAATGAAGTTTTGTCCGTTGATAGAATTATCAAATAACCAGATGATAGAATTATCAAATAGCCAGATGATCGCATCATCGATTAACCAAATTTTCTGACGTCGTTTTATGGGCCTTAAAGCAAAAATATTTACCGCATTCTCTCTGATTGTGTTTGGGTTGTTGGGCCTGGTTCTCTACGTCACCACCTCCCAAACCGAGGCGTTCGAAGTCGAACGCATTACCCGCCAGTTGGGGTTTGCCCAGGCCCGCTTTCAGAACCGTCTGGATGATCAGCGCCGCCATGCCTTTACCATGGTGCGGACAATTACATCAGATCAAAAGTACCGGGCCTTTTTGGGCCAGATGAAAGACAATTTTTTCAGTTTTGCAGAAGAGATCGCCCGCGATACCGGGTCCGATCTGGTTGTTGTGGTCGATGAAGAACTGGAGATTAGCGGTGTTTCCAGGCCGGGGGACAGCCGGGCAGATATGACTGCCCATACAGAACAATCAGCCAGTGCCGTTACTGCCCCGCACATTGAAGAAATTTTTTCTGAAGTCCTCGATACCGGCAAGGGTGTTACGCGTGTTGTGACCTTGCAAGGTAAGTTGGTCAATGCCGTGTTTGTGCCTTTGCAGGAATCCGTCAAGGATGATTACGCCCTCGGCGTGGTGTTGGCTGCGCAAACCATTAATGACAGCTGGGTTCGGGACCTGCTGGGAAATGAAGTCGATGAATTGACTGTGGCCTTTTATGCCGGTGACAAGGCGGTTGCGTCAGATGCTTCTGCACAAAATCGGCAGCAACTTATTATTGAATCAGTATCTGGCCAATCCAACAGCGTGGTCCTGCAAACCGAACGTCATATTGCGTTGAAAACTGAATTTGAAGGTGCGGGTACAGATGCCGGTTATGTTGTTGCAGGCAATCTCGACCGCGCTTTGAAGCCCATTGCCAAACTCAGTCGCGATATTCTGATGATTGGCTTGGGTATTCTGGCTATCGGTTTGCTTATCACCCTGGCTGTCGCCGGACGCATTGTGCAACCGATCAAGCGCCTGGTGAATGCCACCCATCATGTGATCGACGGGGATTATTCCTATCGGGTTGAAAATCCCTCGTCCGATGAAGTTGGCGAGCTGTCTCATGCGTTCCAGAACATGGTCGAAGGCCTGCAGGAAAAAGAACAAATTCGAAACCTGTTTGGAAAGTATGTGCATCCATCCATTGTCAGTGGCCTGATCGACAATCCTGATGATCTGGCACTGGAGGGGCGCCACCAACTGCAAACCTTGTTGTTCAGTGATGTGGCTGGATTTGTCGGTATCAGTGGCCAGCTGGATGCGGAACAAACCGTTGCGCTGCTGAACGAATATCTTGGCGAGATGACAGCTGAGATTACCAAGGCAGATGGTATCCTGGATAAATATCTGGGTGATGGCATTATGGCCTTTTTTGGACCGCCGTTTACGCCCGGCAATCATGCCCTGGCGGCTTGTCGAGCGGCCCTGAAAATGGACCAACGCCTGGCGCAACTTCGCGACGTCTGGATAGAACAGGGCTTGCCGCCCATTCGCGCCCGCATCGGTCTGGCAACGGGCGAAGTTATTGTTGGCAACATCGGGTCCGAGCAAACCCGTGATTACACTTGCATTGGGGAGACGGTCAATCTGGCCTCCCGACTGGAAGGGGTGAACAAATATTATAGCACCTCGATAATTATCGATGCCGGAACGCGCGATCTGGTGGGCAAAAGCATTGCCGTGCGCGAGCTGGACATCATCAAGGTTTTAGGCAGTGACGATCCGATCCGCATTTTTGAAGTGCAGGCCTTGGCGGATGATCAAACCACCAAACAAAAAGACCTGGCCGATAAATTCGCTGAAGCCTTGGTTGATTACAGGGCAGGGCGCTTTATGGAAGCGGAAACGGGATTTGAGGAACTGGCCAAAGCGCCCTGGAAAGACCCTGTCAGCGATATCTTTCTCAAACGCTGTATGATGTACGGCATGAGCGCGCCGAAAAAATGGGACGGCGTGTTTGCCATGGACAAAAAATAGGGCCGTCAGGCCTTCCTTATGACGCGCGGCACAAACACCAGCATCAAAGTAATGATCACCGATATCCCGACCGCCGCAAACCAGGCGGGCAGGTTTCCAATATGCGGTGGCAACACAGCCAGGGAAAAGCAGAAGGCCACATAGGAAACCAAACCTTTTCGCGTGTTCGATATGGTCGCGGCTGAGAAGTTTGGGCCATAGGCTGAATAGAGCATCCAGGCCGAAGCCGTCAGGGTAACCGGAAAAGCAAACCCCAGACCTGTCAGTTCTGGTCCCAGAAATTTTGCTGCGGATGCGGTTAGCGCCACAACAGCCCCGCCGACCAGGGCGCGCACGATCAGAAATTTGATCGTGACCTGGCGGACGGCACGTGTTGGCGCACTGCCTTGGTCGAACCGACGATCCCGTAACAAGTGGCTAAGGCCAAAACTGCAGGCGACCAGAATGGCAGCTGTGGCCAGGCTGAGGTGTAGTTGCACAAGTGGCACGCTGATCAGTAACCAGGCCAGCAAGGCAACTAACCAGATCGGCCAAAAACTCTTCAGGCGACCGGAGGTCCATGCGTAAGCTGTTGTGAAGGTATGCACGGCCAATGTTGCTGAAAAGCTCGCCAGACCACCCTTTGACAGAAATTCCGGTGAGGTATCAAGGGCCACGAACAAGAATCCAGGCCCTGCATTCAATGGCAGGGTAACAATAATGGCCGCGATCAAAACCCCCGAACGTTCCGCCGCCAAAGAGGCTGCAAGCAGGATCGCCCCGGTAAACAGGGGCTTGATGGCAAAGCCTGAGAAGAAATCGAAAAGGTCCAAGGGAGGCAGCTTTCACATGGATATGATGCAGTATGCTTTATCAGGCAGTTGCTGACAAAGCGAGGGCCAGGTGTTCCAAAGGAGGATCGTTGTCCCTATTCTGATTGCCGAAAGCGGAAGGGGGCAGGGTGGACAATAATTCAGATCAACGCGAACTAACCGTCCATATCTGGCGGAGCGAAGCCAGTGCTTCCGATGATGATTTGCAGCCTGATGGCGCGTGGCAAACTTGGGAAGTACCCGTCCGTAACAGCCAGACCGTGCTGGACGTTGTGACCTGGATACAACGTCATCGCGATCCAGATTTGTCCTATCGCTATGCCTGCCGGGTGGGTATGTGCGGTACGTGCGCCATGACAGTTCAGGGCAAACCTCGCTGGACCTGTCGGACCCGCATTGGAACGGTTGTTGATGGCAATGAACTGACTATCGCTCCTTTGCGAAACCTGCCGATCATCAAGGATCTGGCCACCGATATGGCACCGTTCTTTGACAAATGGGCCGAGGCCGGGGCGCAGTTCGTGCCAGACCGGAATGTGGATCAACAGACGATGGCCCCTGTAAAGCCCGACAGCCGGGCTCGTCGGACTGCGGATGTGGCAATTGAATGTATTGGCTGCGCCGTTTGTTACGCCGCTTGCGACACAGTTGCCTGGCGCGCCGATTATCTTGGCCCGGCGGCCCTGAACCGGGTCTGGACCCTGGTCAACGACGAACGCGAAGCCAGCCCAAAGGAGCATCTGAAAGCAGTGGCCGGTGAAAGCGGCTGCCTGTCTTGCCATAGCCATCAGTCTTGTGCTGAATTATGCCCAAAGCATCTCAATCCAACCGCTTCGATCGCCGGACTAAAACGAAAGTCATTTTTGCTGGCATTGGCAGGTCGCTCATGACGCAGCATAAAGAAACCTATCGGGAGACCTGGGCCTTTGTCCTGCAACGCCTCAGCGCCCTGGTCCTGGCCCCGCTGGTCATCGTTCACCTTGGTGTCATGATCTACGCTGTACAAGGCGGCTTGAGTACGTCTGAAATGCTGGGCCGAACACAGTCCTCCTTTATGTGGCCGGTCATGTACGGATTGTTTTTTGTTGCCGCCGGGGTTCACGGGGCACTGGGGTTTCGCAACATCCTGCAGGAAATGACGACTTTGCCCGGGCGCTCAATCAATACGTTCGCCTTGGGCCTGCTGGCCCTGGTCTTGATCTTCGGCCTCCAGACAATCAGAGCTATCGCATGACCATGCTGCAAAAACCCTGGGCCGCCCGTCATCACCCGGCCTGGTGGGCTTTTGCCTTGCACCGCATTTCAGGATTGACGTTGGTGATATTCCTGCCGGTTCATTTGTTGGTGCTGAGCCAGGCCCTTGATGACCCTCGCCAACTGGACCGTTTTTTAACCTGGGCTGACACGCCATTGGTGAAGATAGCCGAAACCATTCTGGTCGTTTTATTCGCGGCTCATTTCGCCGGCGGGCTTCGCTTGCTGGCGCTTGAATTCCTGCCCTGGCAAAACAGTCAAAAAACATTTATCGCCCTGGCGTCAGGTTTTGCTCTGGCAGTGGGGATTGTCTTTCTGCTGTCAGCATTTGGGGGCGTCGACTGATGGAACGACGGCGTACAGATATTCTGATTCTCGGCAGTGGCGGGGCAGGGTTGTTCGCGGCGATCCATGCCCATCGTAAAAATTCTGACCTGGATATTACCGTCGCCGTGAAAGGCTTGCTGGGCAAATCCGGTTGCACGCGCATGGTGCAGGGCGGTTATAACGTCGCTCTGGCCTTGGGCGATTCCGTCGAGCGACATTTTCGCGACACCGTCGAAGGTGGCAAATGGATCAACAACCAGGACCTGGCCTGGACTCTGGTGAACGGTGCGGTTGAGCGTATTCACGAGCTTGAAAACGAAATTGGCTGTTTCTTTGATCGCAATCCTGATGGCAGCATTCATCAGAAGGCCTTTGCCGGTCAGACCTTTGACCGAACCGTGCACAAGGGTGACCTGACGGGTATCGAAATCATCAGCCGATTGGCAGAACAGGTCTGGGCCCGCAACATCAATCGCCTTGAAGAACACCGGGCCGTGGCCCTGATCAAAAACAAAACTGGTGATCGTCTGGCCGGGGTTTTGTTGCTGGATATCCGCAGCGGGAAATTCCTGTTTGTCGAAGCAAAAGCCGTTCTGTTGGCAACCGGCGGTGGCCCGACAATGTACCGCTATCACACCCCGTCGGGTGATAAAAGTTGTGATGGCATGGCCATGGCCCTCGCAGCTGGCTTGCCTTTACGGGATATGGAAATGGTGCAGTTCCACCCCACCGGCCTGGTGGCAGGTGAGGACACGCGCATTACCGGCACGATCATCGAAGAAGGGCTGCGGGGTGCTGGTGGCTATCTATTGAACGGCGACGAAGAACGCTTTATGGCGGATTACGACCCCCGTGCCGAACGGGCCACCAGGGATATTGTCAGTCGCGCCATGTATGACCAGATGCGGGCAGGGCGGACGGCCAAAAATGGTGGTGTCTACATCACCATGAAGCACCTGGATGCCAAGATGGTTAAAAAACAATTCAAGGGCATGGTGGAACGCTGTGCAGATTGTGGTTTTGACCTGGTTAGCGGTTTGGTCGAAGTTGTGCCCACAGCCCATTACATGATGGGTGGTGTCGTGTTCCAAACAGACTGCCGAACCGAATTAACAGGTTTGTTTGCGGCAGGCGAAGATACCGGCGGTGTGCATGGCGCCAATCGTTTGGGCGGCAACGGTGTCGGGAATTCAACCGTGTTTGGTGGCATTGCCGGTGATACAATGGCGGGCTGGGTGGCAGAACAATCGGGCTTTGCAGAAGCGGACGAAGGGGAACTGGCCGCAGCGGTTGAGCGCACAAGCCATCCCCTGAACCGCGCACCGGGCGACCTGAATGATTTGCGCGAAAGGTTAAGTAATGTGATGTGGGATGACGCCGGGATTATCCGTGACGCGCAAGGGCTTGAGCGTGTTTCGAAAGCCGTAAATGCTTTGCATGATGATTTGATGAATACAGGCATTGGATCGGGTCAGCGCCACTATGATATTGCCTGGCAAGACTGGCTCAATCTGGATAGCCAGATGACGGTGAGCAAAATGATTATCGCCGCTGCCCAGGCGCGAGACGACAGTGCCGGTGCGCATTTTCGGTCTGACTTCAGCGACACGCTGGCACCCAGGCAAGCCTGGTATACCGAATTGCGTCAAATCAATGGGTCCCTTCAGGTCAGTCGCCAGTCCGTAGACTTCAATCGCATCAAACCAAACGTGGACGAAGGATCGGAAGACAAGCCATGATCAAGGAAGTCTCTATTGAACAAGCCGGTCTCGAGATCATGCGTCGAGCCGCAATCGATATCCCCGAAGATTTTCGTGACGGTGTCAAAGCCATGATGCCCCAGGAAACAAATGAGCTAAGCCAGTTTGTATTGAAATCCATGGTCGAAAACTGGGAGGCAGCCGAGGATGACCGCAGACCCATGTGTGCCGATACAGGCCTGCCGCGCTATTTCGTGAAGGTCGGCAACGAAGCCAGCGTCGAGGGTGGCTTCATCGCGTTGGAGCGCGCCTTGCGCCGGGCCACAGCCACAGCAACTCATGAGGTGCCCTTGCGACCCAACCGGGTTCACCCGCTGACCCGTGCAGATAACAACAACAATGTTGGCATCGGTGCGCCGGAAATTGATTATTCATTTGAACCAAACGCCGACTGGATCGATATCGTCACCGTCCATAAGGGCGGGCTGTTCGGATCCGATTTCCGCATGCTTTTTCCAGGTGATGGCATCGATGGGATCAAGCGTTTTTTCCTTGATGTGATGATCCAGTTTGGCCGACGGGGTCTGGCCTGCCAGCCCGCTATTGTCGGGGTCGGCATTGGTGGCAGTAAAGACGTTTGCATGACACTGGGAAAACAGGCGGCCTGTCTGCGTATTGTTGGTAATCAAAATCCAGACCCGCAAATCGCGGCGCTTGAACGGGAATTAAAAGACCTTGGCAACAATATCGGCATGGGGCCCATGGGATTTGTCGGCAGTTCCATGGTCGTTGACTGCAACATCGAAGTCGGCTGCACCCATACCGGGGGCATGCCAGTCAGCGTACACAGTTTCTGTTTGTCATCACGACGGGCTGTCGCACGCCTGCATGCCAGTGGTGAAATCGAGTATCGAACCGATCCGGCCTGGTTTACGGATTATATGCGGCGGGAGGGCATCGAATGAAAACAGTCCATCTGAAAATGCCCGTCACCACAGCTGATTTGCAGGGGCTGGAAATAGGTACCATCATCTATCTGGAAGGGCTGCTGTATACCGGCCGGGAAGGCTTGTACAAACGCTTGATCGACGAAGGCATCCCGCCACCACTTGACCTTGTCGCAACGACCAACGTGAATTTTCATTGCTCGCCCGCAGCAGCGTCGAATGACGCAGGCGGGTTCGATGTTGGTGCGGTCACAGGAACCGCCAGTTTCAGATTTTCAAAATGGATGAGCAAGTGGTTCGAACTTTCCAAATGCCAGATGATCATCGGTAAGGGCGGCATGTCACGGGAGGATTATTTGCAACATTTTGTGCCAAATAATGCTGTCTATTTGACGACAGTTGGTTATGGCACCGGGGCGTTACTGGGGCGCGGGGTCAAGCGGGTTGTTGACGTGCACTGGCTCGAAGAACTGGGCATTGCACAAGCCATGTGGGTGCTGGAAGTGGACAACTTCGGCCCGTTTTTGCTCGAAAGTGATTTGCAGGGAAACAGTTTGTTCCATAACGCCGGCCAAACTGTGAATGAAGGGCTGGACAAGCTATATGACGGCTTGAAAAAACCAGCGCTCGGTCGATATGGCGAAACCACTTCCCGAGATGATGAAGTGATCTGAACTGACGCCAGATAATTTACTTCGCTTTTAGATAAAACACATACAATAATGCTTTTAGTCCTGATTTCTTTCCATCATTTTATCGCAAATATTTTTTGATATTTATTTTGTTCGAGTAATTATTTTATGGAACTTCACAAAGCAAGTGCCATTCTTGTGGATGAAAAACCAGGGTCCATGAAGGCCGCCCGTGATGCCTTGCATGACGTGGGTTTTCGGCGATTCCATGAAATGACAAATCTGGCAGATGTTCAAAACAGACTTGCCGGTGTTGGTTGCGACGTCTTGATTTGTGACGCGGAAACGGGTGGTGGTGTGGCACCAAAAATGTTTCATGATATCCGCCAGGGGGACATTGGCAGTGACGCTTTTTTGCCGATTATCGCCACGACCTGGGACCCAAACCGGGAACTGGTCACAGAAATTATTTCCAGTGGAGCGGATCTGCTGCTGACGCTGCCCATGACCATCGGAAAAATGAAGACGGCTATCGAAACCCTGATCAACAAACGCAAACCTTTTGTGGTGACGTCGGATTACATCGGCCCGGACAGGCGTTCAAGTCTCAGGGATGATGATAATCCCATCCCGCAAATCAAGGTGCCGAACCGGTTACGCCACACCGCGACAGGGGAAGATGACGGTGTAGATCACGAAACTATTCAGGAATTGGTGCAGGAGCAAAGGGTTGAACGTTACGTCAACAAAATCCTGGTCACCGCAGGCATGATCACTTCGATGCCTGAAGAACACAAGAACAAATTACCCAGGCTTCTGAAGGAACTTGCCGAGGCCGCAGAACTTCTGGACAAGCGGATCGCCAATACGCGTTTCAACCATCAGGCTAAGCTTTGTAAAACACTTGTTGCCGTTGGCCGTCGAATGATGTCAGGAAATGCGGCAAAGGCATCGGATATGGAGCTTGTGCGCCAACTTGGCAATGCTTTGCAACTGGTCATGAAGGCAAAAGACCAAGCCTCCATCGATGCAGCCAATAGCATTACCGAGATGATGAAGAGCCGTGCGGGCAGCAGCTGAATTCAAGTGCTTTGCAGCTTTTCCCGAATGTTTTGCCGACGCATCAACTTTTGCTGGGCGTGATCCGGAAAGTCTGTCAGCAGAATAACATTGTTGTCGATCAACACAGAGATCAAGTCTTCAATAATGCGCAGCAAGTCAGAATCCGAACTTTGCAAGTATTCCCGCATGGCTTCTTCTGATCGACCACCGGTCACAAAGGCGATCAGTTCCGGGTCGTTTTCATCGAGATATTCCGGTGCAGCAGGGTGCGGGCGGTCAAAGATCGCAACAATCTTGCCCTCTGTATCCCTCGCCACGTATCGCATTGAAATCCCTCAATAATTGCCAGTACCCTGTAGGCGAGCGCCAACAGGGCATGGCTTCCCCTTTGCCCGATCAAGGCAGACTATGTTGGAACCATGATTTCGACAAGTGCCGAGAGACAGGCTTCAGGCGACTGACCAGTTATTAGATCAGAATTTTGGTGCCTGAACCAAGTTACGAACGACGGCTGTATATTTGCCACTGGGGTCGGTAACTGTTTTCCAGCTGCCACTGTGCGAGTAATAGGCCGATGTGGGTGTCACACCAGCGTTGACGTTCGTGGAAATCATGGGCACCACAAGCAAGGCAAGCATCCCCAGCAACCAGATTCCACCGCCCATCACCCAGGCCCCGATGACCTTCCGCGACGTCACGACTTCCTTCGCTGTGCAGTTAGTCCGATTGGTCTTGTCCTGGGTCCCTTGCGGTGACATTTTTCTGTCCTTTGAGTTGCGGTTCGGCAGGCTCCCCATGAGCTTGATACCTGAACTGCTGCTGTTGTGAGGCAGATATGGTGCTGATGTCAGCGGGCGCAAGAGCAAAACAAATATTTTCGTTCACTGATCCGTGAGGGTGAAAAAATAGTATGATTTAAATGGTTTAGTGCCCGATTGGTTGCGCTGGTGGATGAGATCAGCGAAAATTAGTGGATCGGAATCAGATAAAATGAAACACAATCTATTTTGAGTGTTTGCAGGACCTTTTTTGTCAAAACAGGCTAACAAAATCAAAAAATTGAGCCAAAACAGGCTTTCGGGTGAGGTGTTTCGCTATTTTGGCGTCAGTTTGCTGGCCTTGGCGGTGGATTACGGTCTTTTGATCTTGTTTCATGAAGTTTTTGGTCTGGAATTGTTGCTGGCGAACGCAATTTCTTTCAGTTCAGGCGCTACTGTCGCCTACGCCGGATCCATATTCTGGGTGTTTAAGCACAGACGGATAGACCGGCCACACAGGGAATTTATTTTGTTTTTTGCCATTGGGCTTGGCGGCTTGCTGGTGAACGAAGCCGTTTTGTGGGTTTTTGCCTCTGCCAACAGCGTACCGTATCAAATTTCCAAGCTATTTGCTGCTGGCAGCAGTTTTGTTTTTAACTTCATAGTGCGAAAGTGGTTGCTGTTCAGAGAAAACAATAATCCAACAGCATCGGCATCCTGACGATTTCATGAGCGATAAAACAGCCCTCATTATTGGTGCCGGTCCTGCAGGCCTGACAGCTGCCCTGGAATTATTGCGACGAACGGATATCAAACCGATTGTTCTGGAAGCCAGCCAGGATATTGGCGGTATTTCAAAAACCGTTGAATTCGAAGGTAACCGCATCGATATCGGCGGGCATCGGTTTTTTTCCAAATCCGACAGGGTAATGGACTGGTGGCGTGACATCCTGCCCATGCAGGGAGCTGCCGAAGGTGGCATCGAGATTAGTTACCAGAATAAAAAGCACTGGGTCGAGCTGCCAAAAGACGGCCCCGATCCAGATGCCCAGGACAACGTTATGCTGGTGCGCAAACGGGTGTCGCGCATTTTGTTCAGGGGTGAATTTTTTGACTATCCGCTTAGTCTGAGCCTCGGCACCCTGCAAAAGCTTGGTTTGATGGCAACTATCCGTATCGGCTTTGGCTTCCTGAAGGCGCAAATCCTGCCCATTCGCCCCGAAAATACGCTGGAAGATTTCATCATCAACCGCTTCGGGCGAGAGCTTTATGCAACATTCTTTCGTGATTACACCGAAAAAGTATGGGGTGTGCCGTGTCATGAAATCTCGGCTGAATGGGGGGCCCAGCGCATCAAGGGCTTGTCGCTGACCGGTATCGTCAAACACGCCATTGGTTCGCTCTGGCGCAAATCATCCGTCGATCAAAAGGACACTGAAACCAGCCTGATCGAGCATTTCCTCTATCCGAAATATGGTCCCGGCCATATGTGGCAGCAGGTGGTGCGTGAGATCGAGAAAAAGGGCGGTGAGGTTCGTTTTGGCTGCCGTGTAACCGGCTTTCAACATGACGGTGACACCGTGACGACCATCGACATTGATGGACCGTCAGGCAAGGAAACACTGACCGGTAATTACGTGTTTTCGACCATGGCCATCAAGGATCTGGTGAAGGGCATTTCCCCACCAGCCCCACCGGAGGTTTTGGAAGTGGCTGAAGGCTTGATGTATCGTGATTTCATTACAGTTGGCGTGCTTTTGAACCGAACCGAACTTGGCGGCGGCGCCAGTGGCATTGAGCTGGCGGAAAGGGTGCCGGACAACTGGATTTATGTGCAGGAACCCGATGTTCAGGTCGGACGTTTGCAAATTTTCAATAACTGGAGCCCTTATATGGTTGCGGACCCATCAACGGTCTGGATGGGTATGGAATATTTTTGTGCTGAAGGCGATGATTTGTGGGCCATGGCGGACGATGACCTGAAAGCCTTTGCCGTTCAGGAACTGGACAAGATCAATGTGGCGAGACCAGCGGCCGTAAAATCTGCCGTGGTCATCCGTATGCCAAAGACCTACCCGGCTTATTTTGGTACCTGGCCGCGGTTTGACGTTGTTCGGCGGTATCTGGATCAATGGGATAACTTCTTTCCCCTGGGGCGCAACGGCATGCACAGATACAATAATCAGGATCACTCCATGCTTACCGCAATGATGGCGGTTGATCAGATTATTGACGGTAAACTGGACCGGGATGCGTCCTGGTCTGTGAATACGGAAGCCGAATATCACGAAGAAAAGCAGTGACGGACGCGTCTTGAAATTATCCCGAACCATATCGCCGCTCTGGTTTCCCTTTGGGTTGCTGATCGTGGTGCAGGTTTTGTTCATGATGCGGACCGATTCTCCTATTCCGAATCACGCCTTGTGGGGCACGGACGGCTACATGCGCCTGGTACGCGTCGAGGCGCTTGCAACAACCGGGGACTGGTTCAATGGCACCATTGACCGGGCCAATACGCCTTATGGTGACACCTTGCACTGGACCCGGCCCATGGACCTGGTATTGCTGGCCGGGGCGGCTCCCCTGATCCCGATACTTGGGCTGAAGGAGGCTTTGTATTGGTGGGGCGTGGTCGTCAGCCCGGTTCTGCACTGGCTAACCTTGTTCGCCCTGTTCTGGGCGGCGCGACCCCTGTTCCGGCGGGCAGGGCTGGTTTACCTCGGTGTGGTCTCTCTGACCCAGCCTGCCTTGCTGTCCTATTTTTCGGCGGCCCGACCGGATCATCACAGTCTGATTGCCTTGTTGTTCGTCCTTATGCTGGGCTACGGCCTGCGCCTCGCCCAGGACCTGAAACCCTCTGACGTTAAACCAGCTCTACTGGGCGGTATGATCGGCGGCTTGGGGCTTTGGGTCAGCGTTGAATTCCTGTTGCCCTTGGCATTACTACAGACAGCGCTTGGTCTTGGCTGGCTGAAACTGCGTGGCCACTATGCCCGGGCAGGCAGTTTGTTCACGATAGGCATCGTGCTGGTTGTCTTGCTGGCCTTGGTGGTTGAACGGCCACCGGCGAACTGGTTTGACGTCGGATACGACCGCATATCCATCGTGCATCTGGCTGTATTTGGCGCTATTCTGGCTTTCTGGCGGGTGGTACAAAACATGGATGGCTGGGTGTTAACGGAAAAGCCGGAACACCGACTATCCTTTGGCCTTTTTGGCACTCTATTTGTTCTGACCGCCATATACGCCTTGTATCCGGCCTTTTTTGCCGGGCCTTATGCCGCAGTTGATGCCCGTGTCGTAGAGCTCTGGTTCAAGAATACGGCTGAGGTCCGATCATTGATCAACAGTGATAACCCACTGAAAAGCCTGCGGGAATTCCTGTTTTTGCTGGGACCCTTCTTACTGGCAGGCCCATGGCTTGTGTATCTCGTACGGCATGATCACGACCGCCATCGCATGTGGATCCTGGTCGGCTTGTGTCTGATCGTCTTTGTGCCCCTGTCGCTTTATCAGGCCCGCTGGGCAACCTACGCCGAATTGATGCTGATCCTGCCTTACACTGCTTTGTTGTTGGCGTTGTTGGATCGCTTGGACCAAGGGGCAGACGCTGTCGACCAGGGCACACGCGTTGCCAGAGCTGCGGCCCGTGGGGCCATCGTCGCCGGCATGGCAACCGTATTTTTGTTGCTGACGGTCGTGGTCTACAAATTCGAAGACCATGGTGACAAAAAATCGGCGAACTGCAAGATGTCGGTCATGAGCAAGTATCTGGCGACCGAGCCCAGCCTGAACGACAAATCACGCCGGATCATGACATTGGTGTTTTATGGCCCGGAGATCATTTATCGCAGCCAACACAGTGCCGTTGGCACGCCTTATCAGCGCAACACAAAAGGCATTCTGGATACCATAAATTTCTTTGCCGCAACCGATCTGGCGAGTGCCCGGAAAATCGCCCACACACGCGGTATTGATACAGTTATGCTCTGCCTGAAGGCCAAAGAGCAGAGCTGGTACAAGTCAACGGATACCGGCCCTGACACAGTGTTTGAGCGATTAACGAAGGGCAAGCCCCCGAAATGGCTAAAGCCTCTACCACTACCCGATACGCTTGGCAATTTCAGGCTCTATGACGTCGTTGCGGGCTCCGGATCATGATCACCCGCAGTTGGCATCTGTTAAAACAAGCACCCGAGCTGGGCGTTCTTTTGATCATGGCCCTGACCACCGGGCTTTTGGCTTTGTGGTTGGGTACGGGATTTGTCATTCCCGATGAACGCATCCGTATTTACCTTGGTGTGCGTTACGCTGTGCCTGTTGCTCTGGCCGCGATCTGTTTTGCCATTCCCTTGCTGGTTCGGCGCGGGCAGGGGCAGGACGTTCCTTCCATGACCCGGCAACTGAGCTGGAGTGCTGGATTTGTTGCAATCTTCACACTTGTGATGTGGCTGCATTTTCACATCAAAATGTGGATTCCCCTGATCAATCCCCGACGTTACGACCAGCTTTATCAGGACATTGATCTGGCGTTGTCGCCGCTTGTTAATGGTTTGATTTCGATCAGGGCCTGGGTCGCATCTGTTTGGCCAGACAGTGCCTGGGTCCCCGGCCTTGATTGGTGGTACATGATTGTTTTCATGGGACTTTTCTTCGTCTCTTTCGCCTATCACCTGATTGCCGACCAAAGTGGTTTTCGCCGGGTTTACCTCGCCACCCTGATCAATCAGTCCCTCGGGGCCTTGTCTTATCTGGTGATGCCGGCCATTGGTCCGTTTCTCTATGACAAGGGGGCCAGCCTGCACGCCACACAGTCCCAGACAGGTATGTGGGAAGCCTACAACGCCTTTCAGAAGGGCGGTCTGCCGTGGCTGGAAGCCATTGGGCCGTCTTATTTCAATGCAGGCCTCGCCGCTATGCCGTCACTGCATGCCGGGGCGTCCTGGGTTTTTGTCTGGTATGCCTTTGCCCACGGCACCAAACTGAAAGGACTTTACGTTCTGGCCTTCGCCTGGATCGTGATCGAGGCTGTGGCAACAAAGTGGCACTACCTGATCGACCTGCCCGTCGGTTTGGCGGTCGCGGGTCTCAGCATCTGGTTGGCAAATCGGCTTATTGTGAAGCAATCTGACTAAGCGGCAATAAATGCAGCCTCGGACAAGTTGCAGGGGCTTGATATATTGCTGTGAATATAGATTAGAATTTCTATATATACTATTGATACAAAACAATTAATGGTTTTTAAAATGGTGTGGAAAGCGTTTCAGTTTTTCACAGTCTTGTGATCGCAATTGGCATGTTGATTGCAAATTAATCTTCATAGTCCCCGCATATACAGAGGTAGAAACCTCTGATCACAGGAGCAAGACCATGCAAGAGAATCGCAATTACCAACGTGAACTGGCTGAGTGCTTGATCAAGGCCGTCGGCGTCGACAACGCTTTGGATATAGCATTGGCCAATCACTGGGAAGGTGTTTTGCACCAGATCCAGTTCGCTTCATCCCGTATCAAGCACAACAGCGCCGAGACCATCCACTAACCCCATCTGACTTGCGTCCTGGTTCCGCAGGGCGCACTCTTCAGGCCTTGGTTTATCACTAATCAGGCTTACACCGATGGGATTTGGATTACGCGCGGCCCTGTACGTCATCGCCGCTTATGCCTTGTTTACGGCGGCTGTGTATCTGGCCCAGCGCCGCATGATGTATTTCCCGGCAACCTATTTGCCGACGCCGCAAGATGCAGGGCTGAAAGGCGCAGAAACCGTCACATTGCGAACCGCAGACGGACTGCAGCTGGTCGCTTGGTATGTGGCGGCAAAACCAGCCGCTGATCTTTCTACAATCGTCTATTTCCACGGCAATGCTGGTAATATTGCCGGGCGGACCTTCCGCATTCGTCAGTATCTTGACGCGGGCTATGGCGTTTTGCTGGTTGAATATCGCGGTTATGGCGGTAATCCTGGCAAACCAACAGAACAAGGCCTCTATGATGATGGCCGCGCCGCAATGGCTTTTCTCGAACAGCGAGGTGTGGCAGCGGCAGACACCGTGCTGTTTGGCGAATCGCTGGGCAGTGGGGTGGCCGTTCAACTGGCAACCGAATATGAAACAAGCGCTCTGGTTCTGGAAGCACCCTACACGTCAACTGTCGATGTAGCAGCTGAGGCCTACTGGTTCTTGCCGGTGCGTTCGATGATGAAGGACCGCTTTGATTCGCTTGGCAAAATAAGCAAGATTTCGGCACCTGTGCTTGTCTTGCACGGCGAACACGACCGCACCATCCCGGTCGCCCATGGTCGAAAATTATTGTCTGCGGCGAATGAGCCGAGGCGCGGTGTGTTCTTTGATCATGGCGGACACAATGATCTGCCCAATCATGGCAGCGATGCGCAAGTGCTTAGGTTTTTGGCAGATTTGGTCAGCGGAAAGATAGAATAATTCCTGAGTATCAACGTTTTAGGTTTATTTCCGTTTATATTCCATGTTGTTGTTTTTCATGAAATCGGCTGCCATTTTGCGGCCCCGCATGGCTTGTTCGCGGGTGAGCTTTTTCTCCAGTGCCTTCCGGTTGGCCCAGCCAAAGCCGCGCTGGATGGCAATGGTAAACCACATTTCAGCCCGAACCGGATCTTGCTTGACGCCTTGTCCGCGCAGGTGCGCCAAGGCGACTTGATTGGCCGAGAAACCGTTACCCTTTTTCGCCGCTGCCTGATGCCAACGGATTGATTCCGCGGGGTTTTTTCGAACACCCATGCCCTTGTTATACATCCGGCCAAGAAAACTCATGCCGCGATGATCGCCTTCCTGGGCCAACTCATGAAAAAGCTGGGCGGCTTCTTCATAATCACGATCGATGTAGGCCGCGCGTGCAGCGATAAAATCGCCGCTCCAGGCAGCATTAACCGGCAGCCAAAGGAACGAAACGAGAGACAGGCAAATCAAATGTTTTTTCATGTGTATTTTCATGGCCTCAGCAAAGCAGAGCAGGGGTTTTTGGTCAATTCAATACTACTTTTTTGTCTTATAAAGCAGATCGTGCTTTTTCATATAATCACCCGCCATTTTACGGCCTTGCTGGACCTGTTGTCGGGACAGTCTTTTTTCCAACAGCACCCGATCTGCCCAGCCAAAACCACGCTGGATGGCGATTGTGAACCACATCTCCGCCTTCACCGGATCCTGTTGTGCACCCTGGCCGGTTTGGTAGGCCATGGCGATTTTCTGGGCCGAATAGCCGTTTCCCTGTTTGGCTGCCAACTGGTGCCAGCGAATAGATTCGGGCAAGTCCTGTTGAACGCCCCAGCCTTTTTCATGCATGCGACCCATAAAGCTTTGGCCGCGATGATCACCCTCCCGCGCCAATTCCAGAAACAGCTGTGCGGCAAGTTTGAAGTCCAGTTCAATATAGGCGGTACGGGCAGCGATAAAATCACTGCTTTGGGCAACTCTGACTGGCAGCCAAAAAATGAAGGTAACACACAGATATATCAGCACTTTTTTCATGGTTTTAGAAAAGCATTGCAAGGCTTTAAGGTCAATTCACAATTCCTGATAAGGAAAAACACTTTTTACCCTGGACTGGTATCATTGTAGGTGCTTGAGGCGTAAGAAGAACGCGAAAGAGAGATTCCATGCTTCGTGAAGATGCGACACGACCCGACATCAGTTTTCCGGAATTTGTGGCTTTGGTCGCAGCGATGTTCTCGTTGGTGGCGCTGTCGATTGATGCCATGTTGCCGGCCTTGGCCGAAATCGCGATCAGCATGAATGTGGCTGGTACCAACCAGGCTCAGCTTGTGGTCGCCATGATGCTGTTTGGCCTTGGTATCGGACAGCTATTTTATGGCCCTTTATCAGATAGTTACGGACGGCGGAGACCGATTTATGTGGGTTTCGCAGTATTCTTGGTAGGCAGCATTATCTGTCTGTTCGCTGACACCATGCCGGGTTTGCTGACCGGGCGATTTATCCAGGGCCTGGGTGTCGCCGGTGCCCGGATCGTCACTGTAGCAGTTGTGCGCGACTTGTTTGAAGGTCGGGCCATGGCGCGGGTGATGTCGTTTGTAATGACGGTCTTCATTCTGGTGCCTGCTATTGCTCCCATGGTCGGGCAGGGGATTTTGTTGTTTGCCGGGTGGCGCGCAATTTTTGTAGCGCTGCTGGCACACAGCCTTGTTGTGTTGATCTGGTTTGCGATCCGCCTGGATGAAACCCATCCACCGGAGCGGCGTCATTCCTTGTCATTGCGACGCAATTGGCGGGCAACTGTGGAGATCATTCGCAATCGCCAGTCTTTTGGTTACATCGTTGCAGCTGGCTTGATTTTTGGCGCATTCATTGGGTTTTTGAGTTCGGTCCAGCAAATATTTGACGTTACATTTGATCGTAAAATCGAATTCCCCTTCTGGTTTGCCTTGATGTCGCTGGCGCTGGGCGCGGCGTCGCTGACCAATGCGAAACTTGTCATGCGATTTGGCATGCAGCAGCTTTCAAGGAACGCGCTTTACATTTCGGCAGTCGTATCTACGGCGTTTTTGATTATTCTTTTGCTGCCCATAAGCCAGAGCCTTGGGGCCATCCCGCAATTTGTGATGTTTATGGCTTATATGATGGTCACATTTTTCTTTTTCGGCATTTTATTCGGTAATCTCAATGCCTTGGCAATGGAACCACTGGGTCACATCGCGGGAATTGGGGCCTCGATTGTGGGCGCAGGAACATCGATCATTTCCTCGCCTCTGGGGGTCATCGTCGGCCAGCAATTTAATGGAACCATCATACCCCTGGTGGCCGGTTTTGCCTTCTACAGCATGCTCTCAATCTGGGCCATGAAATGGGCGGCAAAATAGGGCATTTGCCGGACATTCACCGGACATTTAGCGGACATTCATAAGACATTTAGCGGATAACTATGTGTCTTTAAGTTCCTTTGGCGTCGAGAAATGCGTCAGTTTCGCGGTCGTCGGATCAAGATCTGTCCAATATTTACAATCGAATATAAAACAGGCCAGAGCTGCCGTTGGAAAATCACTTAACTTCGCGGGCATGCCGCCATTTTGAGCGGCCATGGCAAAGGCCAAGGACGCCATTCCAGGATTGTGGGCAATCACCAACATGTTGTTTCCGGTTTCCGGTGCGCCTTTGGCAAAAGCCATCAATTTTGCAGCCTCGGCCAAATAGAGCTCGTCTTCATATTCCACATCGATTTGCCGCCCAAGCGTTTCCTGGAGTAATTCGCACGTTGTGACGGCACGGGTGGCGGTTGAGCAAATAATCTGATCTGGCAGCAATCCCTTGTCGATCATATGCCTTGCCATCAGCGTCGTATCACTGCGGCCCCGGTCGACAAGTTTGCGATCCTTGTCCTGGGTGAAAAAACCGCCGGCTTCGGTTTTGGCGTGGCGCAAGAGGTACAGGGACTTCATAGACTCTCCGGAATTTACTGTTTGGTTACTGAAGCGATACCGATCTTATCGAAATCGCCACGTCTCATATCTTCCATACTTGGTAACTGGTTATGGGCAACTGGTTATGGGCAACTGGTTACGGGCAACTGGTTACGGGCACCAGGTGTTTCAATCAAAATTGAAAACACCCTATGGTGCTGTCATATTGCGGTTATAATCGTGTTATATCAATTGCGTGGAAATATTGCGATATTGGTATTGCAGACCATTTTGATAAAGGGTGCTGAAGAAACCGTTATGTCGACAGCTGAAACATCACAGGAAGCACCTGGCTATAAACTGACCGGTGAGATGGCGGGCAGTACCAAGCGGTTCAATAATCGCGAGCTTTCGTGGCTTGCCTTTAACGAACGGGTGCTGGAGGAGGCTGACAATCAGGGCCACCCCTTGTTGGAACGTTTGCGCTTTCTGTCAATTTCCGCCATCAACCTGGATGAATTTTATACCGTCCGCGTCGCCGGTATTCGTGGCCAGATCGCCGCCGGGGTTGAGCAAGCCAGTCAGGATGGCCTGAGGCCCGACGAGCAGCTTGAACGGATCAATACCCGCGCCGGCGAATTGATGGCCAACCAGCAAAAATCCTGGGACAGCTTGCGCCACCAGTTACGCGGTGCCGGCATTGCCGTGCTGGATGGGGATGAGCTGACTGAAGACGAAAAGGATTTTCTGGAAGACTTCTTTTTACAGCACGTCTTTCCACTGCTGACACCCATTGCCGTGGACCCGGCGCATCCGTTCCCCTTCATTCCCAATCTCGGCTTTGCACTGGTGTTGGAACTGAAGCGCCGAATGGACGGCAATACTTTCAACGCCCTGGTGCCGCTGACCCGACAGATTGAACGTTTTATCCGCTTACCCGGCAGCGAGCTTCGCTATCTGTCTCTGGAAAACCTTGTCGCATTATTCACCGAGCGTCTGTTTCCTGGCTACGACGTTTCGGGCGAGGGCCAGATCCGAATCTTGAGGGATTCAGATATCCAGATTGAAGACGAAGCCGAAGACCTGGTGCGTTATTATGAAACGGCGGTCAAACGTCGTCGCCGGGGTGAGGTTATTCGCCTGAAAATGAATGCCGGTATGCCGGAACATTTGCGCCGGTTTGTGGTCAACGAACTGGGGGTGCAGGAAGATGCCTATACCGTAGTTGATGGTATTCTGGGGCTGGCTGATACGGTTCAGCTGATTGTGCGCAACCGCCCCGACCTGGTCTTCCCGCCCTTCAGCCCACGCTATCCTGAGCGCATCTATGAAAGTTCAGGACACTGTTTTTCGGCTATTCGAACCAAGGACCTGATTGTTCACCACCCATACGAAAGCTTCGACGTTGTCGTGCGATTCCTGGAGCAGGCCGCAGCAGATCCCAAGGTCGTGGCGATTAAACAAACACTTTATCGCACCAGTGATAATTCTCCGATCGTCAAGGCGCTGATTGAAGCGGCAGAATCCGGCAAGTCGGTAACGGCCTCTGTGGAACTGAAAGCACGGTTTGATGAAGAGGCCAACATCAAATGGGCCCGCGATCTGGAACGCGCCGGGGTGCAGGTTGTCTATGGCTTTGTTAATCTGAAAACACATGCCAAAATTTCCCTCGTGGTCCGCAAGGAAAAGGAAGGCTTACGGTCCTATGTGCATTTAGGCACCGGGAACTACCATCCGATTACGGCCCGGGTTTATACAGACCTTTCCTATTTCACAGTGAACCCGGCCATCACGCGCGATGCCAATGCCATTTTCAATTACATGACCGGCAGCGCGCCGCCGGATTGCCTGGAAAAACTGGTGATCTCGCCGATTGGATTACGCGAAGCCCTGGTCTCGTTGATCGAAGATGAAATCGATCATGCCAGGGCAGGGCGCCCGGCTGCGATCTGGGCCAAGATGAATGCCCTGGTGGATGGTCGCATCATTGATCTTTTGTATGCCGCCAGCCAGGCCGGGGTTAAAATTGATCTGGTCGTGCGCGGTATTTGTTGCCTGAAGCCAGGGCTGCCAGGCATGTCTGATAATATCAGGGTCAAAAGCATTGTCGGGCGTTTTCTGGAACATTCCCGCATCGTTTGTTTTGGTGCCGGGCATGGCTTGCCGTCACCGGATGCCAAGGTCTTTATTTCTTCCGCCGACTGGATGCCACGAAACCTGGAGGGCCGGGTTGAAATTTTGGCCCCTATCGAAAATCCAACCGTGCATGAACAGGTTATCGACCAGGTTATGGCCGCCAATTTCCGGGACGAAGCGCAAAGCTGGGAATTGGATGTGGAGGGAAATTACAACCACCTGAACCGGGAAGAGGGTGCCTTTAATTCCCACACCTATTTCATGACCAACCCCAGCCTGTCTGGTCGGGGTGATGCCTTGCAACAGTCCGCCCCCAGTCCCAGACTGGTGCGCGAAAATCCTGTGACCTGAGAACACTGCTTGTCCCCCAGGACTGGAGAACAGTTTTTGACTTCAAATTTAATTCACATGGATCAGTCACCGCAGGACCCGAAACAAAAGGCTTCGTCATTGACACCCTTTGCTGTTATCGATGTCGGTTCGAACTCCGTTCGACTGGTGGTGTTCGAAGGGTTGGTCAGCAACGCGCTGCCAATTTTCAATGAGCGAAATCTTTGTGGCTTGGGTCGCGATATTGGT
Source organism: Alphaproteobacteria bacterium (assembly GCA_018650465.1). Taxonomy (GTDB): domain Bacteria; phylum Pseudomonadota; class Alphaproteobacteria; order UBA2966; family UBA2966; genus JABILA01. The sequence goes on along the minus strand of JABIFY010000107.1, from coordinate 88,497 downwards.
GACGACAATTGCATGCGCCAGGAGACCATGGATAACGCCCTGCGATCCATTGAGCGATTTGTGCATTTGTCGGCAGAAATGGGCGCAAGTATTCCTCGTATTGTTGCAACGGCGGCCGTGCGCAATGCCGCCAACGGGCACATCCTGACCGATCAGGTCAAGGCCCGCACAGGCGTCACTGTGGATGTTATTTCAGGTCGGGAAGAAGCTCGTTTGTCCAGTCTGGGCGTGATGGCATCCATCCCGGATGCAGATGGCTTCATGGCCGATTTAGGTGGCGGCAGCCTGGAACTTGTGGATATCAAAAGTGGTCAGAACGGCCAAGGGGCGACCTTGCCTTTGGGGGCCTTGTTTCTGAATAACCTCTTTTCAGGTGCCTTGCCGGCAGCCAAAAAATTCATTGATCAGGAACTTGCCAAAATTGACTGGCTGGATCGAATGCAGGGGCGAACATTTTATGCCGTCGGTGGCAACTGGCGGGCTCTGGCGAAATTACATCAGGCGCAAAACAAGTATCCATTGCGCATCGTACATCACTATGCCATTTCAACCGCGGACGCCCGTGAGGTTTCGAAGATTATCGCCCGCCTCAGTGTAGATTCTCTGGAACGCCTGAAAGGAGTGACCTCGCGTCGTCGCAGCTCTTTGCCAACATCGTCACTCGTTTTGTCCCGATTGCTGAAGCTTGGCAAGCCTTCGCATGTTGTGTTCAGTGGGGGTGGCTTGCGCGAAGGGGTGCTGAATGATCATTTAAGTGAAACCGAGCGCCGTCGCGATCCCCTGATTGAAATGTCGATCCGCCTGGGCGGACGCGAAGCCCGTTATGATGGCATGGGATTTGAACTTGAAAAATGGATGCGTGGCTTGTTTCGAGGTGAAACCAAAGCCGAAGTCCGGATTCGCACAGCAGCAGCCTTACTCAGTGATACGGCCTGGCGGACCCACCCGGATTATCGAGCCGAGGCCGCGTTCAAGCGTGTACTTTACGCCCCCTTGTCTGGCGTCAGTCACAAGGAACGGGCGATGATTTCCATTGCTGTTTGTGTGCGCTATGCCGGGACTATCGATGGCGATTTCATCAACATCGCCCGCAAGCTGATCACAGATGATGAATATGCCTGGGTCCTCAAACTGGGCCTTGCTTTGCGCCTTGGACATACTCTGTCCGGGGGCACACCCGGCGTTTTGTCCCGCAGCAAGATCGATTATGAAAATGGACCTGTTGTGTTGACCCTTTCTCAGGACGATGCAAATTTCCTCGGCCCATCCACTGACAAACGCCTGAAGGCCCTGGGCAATATGCTGGAGCGGGAATGGAAGGTCGAGATTGATGGCAAGTAATCGTCTGGATGTGTCTGTGTCAAAACGTGTGCGCTCGGCGGCGCTGTTGTCACCGCCTGTCAAACTGGAGCGTGCCTTTGACGACCCGGCGGGAGTGGTTGCCTTAATCAAAAAGGGCGCGCCTTATAAAACAGAAGAAGCCGTGCACAAGCATCCCGGTGTGACACATACCGGTGGCTGGTTCCGAAACTTCTGGGCCCTGGGCGGCAAAGTCGTGTTTGACGGCGCGGAACCTTTTTTTCATAATCCAAACTTTATTGAGGCTGCAAAGAAAAGTTTCCAGGCTGAGGTTATCCGGCCGGTAGCTATGATGACCAATCTGAATTTGCCCATGACCGGGTTACCGCCCCATCTGGATCTGCCCTTTTTTCGCGGCACCATGAACCGGGAAGTGCCAGCCTGGATGTTGGCCCCCATGGGTTATGCTGGATTGTTTCACGACTGGGCCGTGCCGGTGGCCTCTGCAATCTCGTGGTTTTATGACGGGGCAGGGGGCGAGTTTGAATATTGGCCGGATGGTTTCGACAAACCGTCCAGGACGGAACGCCCGCCCTTTTTCAACACCGCCGTTCTCGCCGACAACGAATATATGTACCACCGCGTTGGATCAATTGGCCGGTCACAAGACTTCGTCGTTGAAGATGCCATCCCCTATAATGCCAGACTTGCCTTGTTGGATGACGAACATTGGCAGGTTCAGGAAAATGACAACGCACTGATCACCTATGATTATCCGGATGTTCGCCTGTCCGTCTTGTGGAAAGCCTATTGTTTCAAAACAGAAGCCGAAGCCGCCGACTACGATGACAAAAGCCACGATCTTACGCCTGCAATGGTGACAGACATTTTCTGTACTGATCTGACAGACAGAGGCATCAAGTTCGCAAAACCCGGTGATATCTTCACAGACGTCGCCTGGAAGCAAACCCTGGAAGCGGCCTATCCGGCACCTGACATTACAGGTTGAAGGTACGGGGCGCCGAATGAAGTCAGTGGATTAGTCCGTCTTGTCGGCAAAATATTTATTGCGGGCCAGTGTCTGGCTTTCGTAGATCGAGCCGGTTTTCAGAGGACCTGGATAGGGCAGGCGCACAGGTGTTTCGACGATGCGGGGTTGGTTGCCCGCAGAGCCTGCAAGCATCATTTTTTCATGGTTTTCCCACGAGGCGTAGGCCTCCATCCCGCGCAGGTCCCAGGCGTCCGCTGCGGCGACCTGGAGCAAAAGCAAACGGCGGTCACGGGTAGAGGTATTGCTTGCCGATCCGTGCACAGCACGAACATGGTGAAAGCTGCACGAGCCCGCCGATCCGGTAATCATTTCAGCCTGGCTGAATTCCAGGGCACAATTAGTCGGATCCATGGCTCCCACAAAATGGCCGTCCTGGTGATGATCGTAAGTTGGACCGCGATGACTGTCGGCAAGACACAGCAGCGGGCCGTTCTCAGGTGTCATATCATCCAGCATGACGCCAACTGCCAGGACATCGTCATTGGTGTGGGGATAAAAGGCCCAGTCCTGATGCCATTCAACGGCAGAGCCGTGATCCGCTGATTTCAGATTGATCTTGGACCCATGCAGACGCAGGTCCGGTCCCAACAAAGCGGTCAGCGCATTGATCAGGCGGGGACGCCGCGCCATTTCCTGAAAGACAGGATGGTTGTTGCAAGGATCCTTGATCCGTCTGACGCGGGGAACTTCAGGTGTGTGCCCGGGCTCAAGGTCAATTAAGTTGGTGTGGTCCGTCAGCCCTTTTGCGCATGCCGTCAATTCATCCAGGGCGGCCCGCATTTGTTCGATGTCGTCGGCTGAAAATATATCTTCGACGACGACAAAGCCTTTTTCCCGATAGGTGTCGACCTGGGGACCCGAGATGACGTTATCAGTTATCCTGTTGGACATCTCTGATCTCCATTTCGCCGGGGGGCTTAAAGTTCGACCAGCTTGATCTTGTTTCCATTTGCCGCAATGGCGATTTCGCCGTTTTTCAGCCGCATGGCATCGTTGCCAAACACCTCTTTGCGCCAGCCCCGCATGATCGGCACATCGGCATCGTCAAAAGCTGCGACCTTTTCCAGGTCGGCTACGTTGCCAATCAGCTTCTGGGCCACGTCATGTTCCTCGCACTTCATTTTCAGAAGCACTTTCAACAAATCAACCAGGGGCGCGATACCGCGGGGCAGGGATTTGGGCTTATCGACCTGGGGTAAAACATTTTCAGGCAACGCAAGACCACGGGCGACGGCTTCGAATAAAAGTTTACCGGCCCGGCTGCTGGAAAACCCCTGGCTGATCGAGCGCATCCGGCTCAAATCATCCGGTTTTTTCGGCGGATGGGCGGCGATTTCCAGCAAGGCTTCATCGCGCAAAATACGATTACGCGGCATGTCGCGAGTGCGGGCTTCATTTTCGCGCCAGGCCGCAACTTCCTGTAAAATACCCAGGAATCTCGGGTTGTTATTGCGGACCTTCAGGCGTTTCCAGGCGTTTTCCGGCGGCATATCATAGGTCGCCGGTGAGGCCAGGGTTTCCATTTCCTCGTCCAGCCAATGGGCACGTCCGGATTTCTCCATCTGCTCCTGCAGCTTGAGATAAATATCCTGCAAATAGATCACATCATCGAGGGCGTATGACAGCTGGCGATCGGTTAAGGGGCGGCGAGCCCAGTCGGTAAAACGCGAGGCTTTGTCGAGGTTTTGACGCAGCAATTTGCTGACCAGCGTCTCGTAGCCCACAGAATCGCCAAAGCCACAAACCATGGCCGCCAGCTGGGTGTCAAAAATCGGATGCGGTACGGCACCGGCCAGGTTGTAAAGAATTTCAATGTCCTGGCGACCGGCGTGAAAGACCTTCAGCACGCTCTCGTTGGCCATCAGATCGAACAGGGGCTGCAAATCAATGCCATCGGCCAGCGGGTCAACGGCCAGGGCTTCATCAGTACTGCCGATCTGGAACAGACACAGCTGTGGCCAGAACGTGCTCTCTCGAATGAACTCGGTATCGACGGTGATGAAATCAAATTCTGCGAAGCGATTGCAGGCGGCGATGAGGTCGTCGTTTGTGGTAATTACTGTCATGCCAAAATGCTATACACCAGTTTTTGACTGACGTCGCCACCTGCACTGGCTGGATCATGCAAATACCTGGTTTTCCCCAACAAATAGGGGCAATTCGGCCTATTCCAGGTTGACAATAGCGCCAGTTCCTGCCCTTTTGCGGCCAATTGTGTATTTTGTCGGTTATTGCGAGCATCATATCCTACAAAAACCTGCACACCTGTATTTTGACCCGGAAAATTATCATGCACGCCTATAGATCCCATACCTGCGAAGAACTCCGTGAAGCCCACGTTGGCGAGACCGTCCGTATTTCGGGCTGGGTCCACCGCAAGCGCGATCACGGCAATCTATTGTTCATCGATATCCGGGATCATTATGGCATCACTCAGTGTGTGACATCATTGGGCGAGCCTAATTTTGAACTGGCAGAAAGCCTGCGCGCCGAGTCGGTAGTTACCGTTACCGGTCCGGTCATCGCCCGCAACGCCGAGACCGTAAATGATGCCCTGCCCACGGGCCGGGTCGAAATAGGTATCGAAGAACTGACCGTTCAGGGCAAGGCTGATGATCTGCCACTGCCGGTTTTTGGCGATCAGGAATACCCGGAAGATATCCGCCTGGCGAACCGCTTTCTGGATTTGCGACGCGAGCGTATTCACGCCAACATCGTTCTGCGCAGTGCCGTCATTGCCAGCATTCGTCAACGCATGGTCGGGCAGGGCTTCACTGAATATCAAACACCTATTCTGACCGCCTCTTCACCCGAAGGGGCGCGGGACTTTTTGGTCCCTAGCCGGACCCATCCAGGCAAGTTCTATGCCTTGCCCCAGGCCCCACAGCAGTTCAAACAACTTTATATGATTGCGGGCTTTGATCGTTATTTCCAGATCGCCCCCTGTTTCCGTGACGAAGACGCCCGCGCTGATCGCAGCCCCGGCGAGTTTTACCAGCTGGACATGGAGATGTCCTTTGTCACCCAGGAAGATGTCTTCGAGGCAATAGAACCTGTGATCCATGGCCTGTTCGAAGAATTCGCTGAAGGCCGCACCGTCACTTCCGGTGGCTTCCCGCGCATTCCTTTTGCACAATCCATGATGAAATACGGCAACGACAAGCCTGATTTACGCAACCCGCTCGAAATCACTGACGTCACCGAAGCCTTTGATGGCTCGGGCTTTGGCATCTTTGCAGGGGCCATCAAAAAAGGTTCTGTTGTGCGCGCCATTCCGGCCCCTGGTGCTGGTGCCCGACCACGCAGCTTCTTCGACAAGACAAACGACTGGGCCCGCAGCGAAGGGGCTGCTGGTCTGGGTTACATCATTCTGGAGAATGGCGGCGGCAAAGGCCCCATCGCCAAGAACCTGGATGACGAACGCATTGCCAAAATCAAGGAAATCACCGGCATGGGTGACGGCGATGCCGTATTTTTCGCCTGTGACAAGGCCGAAGGTGCCGCCCATCTGGCCGGTCTGGCCCGGACCCGTGTGGGTGAACAGCTGGAATTGATCGAAGAAAACGCTTTCCGCTTTTGCTGGATCGTCGACTATCCCATGTATGAATTTGACGAAGTCGAAAAGAAACTGGAATTCAGCCACAACCCGTTTTCCATGCCACAAGGTGGCCTTGATGCACTTGAAAACAAAGACCCGCTGGACATCCTGGGCTTTCAGTACGACATCGTCTGCAATGGTATCGAACTGAGTTCAGGTGCCATCCGGAACCACGACCCGGAAATTATGCTCAAGGCCTTTGATATTGCTGGTTACGGTCGCGAAGAAGTTGAAGAAAAGTTCGGCGGTATGTTCCGTGCCCTGCACCTGGGCGCACCACCCCACGGCGGCATCGCCCCTGGCCTTGACCGTATCGTCATGCTGCTGGCCGACGAGCCCAACATCCGCGAAGTGGTGGCCTTCCCCATGAACCAACAAGCCGAAGACCTGCTCATGGGCGCCCCCGCCGAAGCCGGCATGAAACACCTGCGTGAGCTGCATTTACGGGTGAACCTGCCCAAGCCAAAAGTCGAAGAAGCCAAGCCGGAAGGTGAGGCGGGAGAATAAACCTCTCAAACTTCGCAGCAGGCCTGTTCACCAGAGACTCCGGGTCAAGCCCGGAGTGACGTTGAATGGAAATTGACGCCTTCACCAAATACACTCAGTCACTCCGGGCTTGACCCGGAGTCTCTAAAGCGTAGTTATCTTGAGATATTGGGCCTTATCAAGCGCCTAAGGCTGTAAACTGGTGCCCTTGATGTTGGCGCCGGTCAGGTCGACGCCGTCGGTTAAGGTGTCATCTGTGGTGGCGTCTGTCATGACGGCACCGTTGAAACTGGCGTTGCGCAAATCGGCACCGCGCAGATTAACGGCCCGCGATGTGGCCGTGGCGTCGCCGTTGGAGCGGCGCAGGCGCAAGGGGGCCAGGGTGGCGCGATGGAAGCGGGCCCCGGCCAGGTTGGCATTCCCCAGATCAGCACCGGATAAATCCGAGCGTGTGAAATCGGCGTTTTGAAGGTTTGCACCCCGGAAATCCGACAACACAAACGTGCCTTCGGACAATTTGGCATCGGGCCAGTTACAATTTCTGAGATCCGCACCGGACAGATAGATATTGCTCATGTCGGTATCACCCAGTTCAACGCCGCCAAGGACGGCACGTTCGCCTTCTTTGCCGTTTGAATCAATCCACAAGGCGTGCTTGCGCAGGATAACCTGTATTTCCATGGGTAGACTGGCTGACCCACGACTGATCACGGCATCGCGCAGATCGGCGCGGCTGAGGTCAACATCGGCCAGCAGGGAACCGCGCAGGTTGGCGCCATCAAGTCTCGCATTGTTGACGTTGGCACCTTGCAGATTGGCGGCGGTGATATTGGCTTTGCTGAGATGTGCGCCTTCAAAATCGGTCCGCACAAATTCACCACCATGCAGGTCAGACCCGTTCATGGTTGCCTCCCGGAAGGAGGTCGTATTCATATCAGCATGGCGCATTTTTGCTTGCCGCAACTCAGCGCGGGTGAAATCCGCACCTGGCGACTTGGCCCGGTCAAAATTGGCACCGGCAAGATCGGCAAAACTGAAATTGGCACCGGCCAAAACGCATTCACTGAAATTGGCACCGCCAAGCAAGGCATGCTGAAGATTAATTCTGGGCAGTTTCAGTCCACTAAGGTTCACGCCCTGCAGGTTGGCGCGGACGCCGCCCATCAGGCCCTTCAGGAAGCGTTCATGACGCTTCAGGGTGTCGACAAACTGTTTTGGTGTCATTGTCATGACTGTAACCTGACATTCCCGCAACTTTTGTAAGCAAGCTGCTTGCATGTATTCCGAATGGAACACGTGCGCTGATCCCCATAGATAGAATAAGCTGTACCAAAGAATAAGCGTTACAAAAGGCCGTCGTACCAGAACAACACAGGCGTTCCCAATCGCAAAACGTAGAAGAAGGCGCCGCCCTCAATCCAGTTTGCTCGTGCCCTGGTTGCTTTCTTGTTTTTGGATTCTACGCTCTGAAGTAAGAGATCAGGTGTAAATATCACGCATAAGCTATAGGAAATTTAGTGTTAATGTAAGCAAAATCTGGTGTGGAATCGATATAGTTTGAAATTTGGTTTTGTCATAAAAAAAAAGGCGCATGGTCAAAACTGTTTGAAACAGCCAAACCCATGCGCCCAGTTACAGGGAGGACTAAAATCGGAGCCGGGAGTATCGCTGTTGCGACCTCCCCAAACCCCGAACCACGCTCGTACCTATAACCGTGAGCGATTTCGAACTACCGAAATCGCCTGGAGCCCCAATTACTCGGCACAGCCAATAATCAAAACTCCCTGGCCTTTCACAAGCTTCATGAAAAGCATTAACAACTATGAGCAACCACTTGTTCCGCCACAGGTTTCGCACTTCATGCATGTCCCGTTGCGGACCAGGGTAAAGTTACCGCATTCACCGCAGGCATCGCCTTCGTAGCCCTTGATGCGTGCTTCGCGAATTTGGTTCAGTTTGGTGTCGACTTTGTCCTGCACAGCGGTCGAGACTGCGACGGGCGCTGCCGAACTTGCCCCTGTACCGGTAGATGCCTGTTGTGTGGCACCTGAGGAAGCCATTGATGCACTGGAACTGGCACCGGAACCCGTGCTCGCCATACTTGCACCACCGCCACCGGCCAGAACATACAGGTTGCTGCGGACGTAGCCGTTGCTGGCCAGATCCATAGCGGCCTGAACCGGTTCCGTCATCATTTCAGCATTGTCCATGATGGCATCATCTGAGCCCAAACTGTCGTGGCGCAAATCGTCGGGCTCCACATGGCTCAGGTCATTGCGGCCAAGATAGGAAATCGCCAATTCACGGAAGACATAATCCAGTAGTGATGTGGACATCTTGATGGCATCGTTGCCGGAAACCATGCCCGAAGGCTCAAACCGGGTGAAGGTGAAGGCATCGACGAACTCTTCCAGTGGCACGCCATATTGCAGGCCAATGGAGATGGCGATGGCGAAGTTATTCATCAAACTGCGGAAAGCGGCGCCTTCCTTGTGCATGTCGATGAAGATTTCACCGATCTCGCCATCGTCATATTCACCGGTCCGCAAATAAACCTTGTGACCACCAACAGTAGCTTTTTGGGTATAGCCCTTGCGACGGCCGGGCAGGCGGCGACGCTTGGATTTTTCCCAAATCTGTTGAACCACACGCTGAGCCACAACCTGGGGCGCGTCCCCTGGATTGTCCTGCACGTCATCAGCCAGATCGTCCAGGTTGACGTCAGCCACATGAGACAGAGGCTGGGACAGTTTGGAGCCATCGCGGTAAAGTGCATTGGCCTTCAGGGCCAAACGCCAGGACATTTCGTAAGCTTCCTTGCATTCCTCGACCGTCGCCGTGTTTGGCATATTGATGGTCTTGGAAATTGCGCCGGAAATGAACGGCTGCGACGCTGCCATCATGCGGATGTGGCTTTCCCAGGAGAGGTACCGGGTGCCTTTGCGTCCACAGGGGCTGGCACAGTCAAACACACTGAGATGTTCGTCTTTCAGTCCCGGTGCGCCTTCAAGTGTCATGGCGCCGCAGCAGTAGGTGTTGGCGGCATCAACATCGGTCTGGCTAAAGCCCAGGGCTGCCAGCATGTCAAAGCCGAGATCATCAAGCAGGGCTGCTTCCAGGCCCAGCACATCGGTGCAGAATTCCTGCCCGAAGGTATATTTGTTAAAGGCAAACTTTACGTCAAAAGCTGATTTCAGGGCTTCTTCCAGGGTTGCCAGTTTGTCAGCCGTAAAGCCCTTGGCCGCCAGGGTTTCGTGGTTGATCGTGGGCGAGCCCTTCAGGGTGCCATGACCAACCGCATATTCCATGATCAGTTTCGATGCGTCTTCATTGTAGCCAAGGCTTTCCAGGGCAGCTGGTACACAGCGGTTGATGATGCGGAAATAGCCACCACCCGCCAGTTTCTTGAACTTGACCAGGGCGTAATCCGGCTCGATGCCTGTGGTATCACAATCCATCACCAGTCCAATGGTGCCGGTCGGGGCCACAACGGTGGCCTGCGCGTTGCGATAACCGTGGGCTTCACCCAGGGTTACGGCCTTTTCCCAGGCAACAACAGCCGCATTGGCCAGTTCTTGATCAGGGCAGACGTCGCTATCCAGCTTGAGCGGGATGGTGTTCAGATCTTCGAAGTCACCGACATGAGCGTGGGCGGCGCGGGCGTGGTTGCGCATGACACGTTTCATGTGCTCGGCATTGGCTTCATATTCGGGGAAGGCCCCCATTTCGCCAGCCATTTCAGCCGACGTCGCATAGGCCGTACCCGTCATCAGGGCAGAGATCGCGGCACACAGGCTACGACCTTCTTCACTGTCATAAGACAGTCCGGACGCCATCAGCATGCCACCAAGGTTGGCAAAACCCAGCCCCAGGGTGCGGTAGTTGTAGGACAACTGGGCGATTTGTTTGGACGGGAATTGCGCCATGGTAACCGAGATTTCCAGCACCATGGTCCACAGCCGCACAGCGTGGGAAAATGAATCTGTATCGAAGCTGCGATCTTCGCGCTGGAAGGTCATCAGGTTCAAAGAGGCCAGATTGCAGGCCGTGTCGTCGAGGAACATATATTCGGAGCAGGGGTTCGAGCCACGGATTTCGCCGCCCTCAGGGCACGTGTGCCAGTCATTGATGGTCGTATGGTACTGGATGCCCGGATCTGCAGAGGCCCAGGCTGATTCACCGACCTGGTCCCACAGGTCCCTGGCTTTCAGGGTCTTGTGGACAGCGCCGTTTTTGCGGCCCAACAGGTTCCAGTCTTCATCCCGCTGCACAGCATTGAGGAAATCGTCCGTCACCCGCACCGAATTGTTGGCGTTTTGACCTGAAACCGAGCGATAGCCTTCGCCATCCCAGTCCGTGTCATAGGTCTCGAACTCCAACTCGGTATAACCCTGTTTTGCAAACTGGATCACCCGCTGAATGTAATTGGCTGGAACCATCGCCTTGTGGGCTTCGCGCATGGTCTTTTTCAGTTCGGGATTATCCGAAGCATTAAAACGGCCATCACCTTCCAGGGCGTGGCAGGCATTCATCACAGCCGCGAGATATTTTTCATTCGTGCGTGAGCCCGTTACCAGGGCCGCGACCTTTTGTTCTTCAATCGTTTTCCAGCTGATGAATTCTTCGATATCCGGGTGATCAACGTCAACGATCACCATCTTGGCTGCCCGGCGTGTGGTGCCGCCCGACTTGATAGCACCAGCAGCCCGGTCGCCCACTTTCAGGAAGCTCATCAGGCCAGATGATTTGCCGCCACCAGAGAGGTTTTCACCGGAGCCGCGCAGGGTGGAGAAGTTGGTGCCGGTGCCCGAGCCAAATTTAAACAAACGCGCTTCACGAACCCACAGGTCCATGATGCCGCCTTCGTTTACGAGGTCATCGTCAACGCCCTGAATGAAGCAGGCGTGGGGTTGTGGATGCTCGTATGCGGACTGCGAAGTTGCCAGTTCACCGGTCCGGAAATCCACATAACTATGGCCCTGGGCGGGACCATCAATGCCATATGCCCAGTGCAGACCTGTGTTGAACCACTGGGGTGAGTTTGGTGCCCCCATCTGGCTGGCCAGCATGTAGCACATTTCGTCAAAAAATGTTCGCGCATCTTCTTCAGCATCGAAATATCCACCTTTCCAGCCCCAATAGGTCCAGGTGCCAGCCAAACGGTCAAAAACCTGGCGGGCATCGGTTTCGCAACTGTCGCGTTCAGCTTCGGACATCTTGTCCAGGGCTGCGTCATCAGGGGCTTTACGCCACAGCCAGGACGGCACATCATTTTCTTCGACGGTCTTGATGGCACCCGGAATACCCGCTTTACGGAAATATTTCTGGGCAATAACGTCACAAGCAACCTGCGACCAGCCTGCCGGAACCTTGAAGTTCTCAAGATTAAAGACGACCGATCCGTCCGGGTTCCGGATTTCACTGGTGGCTTCGCGGAAAGGAATACCCTCGTAAGGGGATTCGCCAGTTTTTGTGAATAGACGCCGAACGCGCATGTGTGACCCTCTGGACCTAAGTGGTTGAATTCATTTTTATTTGTTTAACCGCCAAAAAATCATCTTGTTTTGAACCATCTCGACCCAGCTGGTCTCGACTTGATTGGTCTCGATGCAGGCCATTTCGACCCAGGTCATCTCAATTCAAGTCATCTCGATTCAAACAGTTTTAATTCTTTGGCATCCCCCGTCAGAAACTTCAGCCCGCGGATTTGGCCTTTTTCAGCCTCTTTTCCGTCTATTCGGCCCTTGTTCCGACGACATCCCCGATTTCGACCCACCAATATGTTGGGTCCCCGTGACACAGCCAGCACAAGATATGGCAATGTATGGGGGCGTGCAACAGAAAATACACAATATCTGGTATATTTAAAGCTTGACACCCATATTCCGGCAGACTCTGGCCAAAATTGAAATGAATTGGTGGAAGTAGCCGGACGGATTTGTTACTACTGGATGATTCGAAATTTAATTCAACTATTTGGCTTGGGTATCATGAGGCAGATCTGGCAAACGCTGTTGTTAGCAGTTCTGGTGTTTTCAGTTCAGGCCGTTCCTGCCTATGGGGCCGGGGAAAGAAAAATATCCCTTACTGCCATCGCTGGCAGTGACACGGTCAAACTGGCCAGGGAAATTCTCGTACGGGCATATCACAAGATCGGTTATGAAGCTGATGTGGTTTTTCTGCCGGGAAAACGGGCCCGTTCAAATGCGATCAACGGGGTGTCATCAGGCGAAGTCGCCCGGGTCAAGGCGTACGGGAAAAAGAGCCCGACACTGGTTCGCATTGCCACTGAACTGTTCGTTGTTCGGGGGGCGGCATTTGCGATCAAGGATGAAGTGGAACTCGGGACGCTGGACGATCTATCAAAATATCGCATCGGTGTTCTGAGGGGCGTATTGTATTCAGACCGGTTGACTGATGGGTATAATCGCCACTACGCAAAAACGATTTCACAACTGTTCAAGATGCTTGTTCGAGACAGGGTCGACCTGATAATTGCCATTGACCTGTCTGGCATGATGACAATAAACCGGGAATACAAGGACACACCGATCAGGGTTATTCGTGATGATCTGATTGTATTACCCGTTTTCCACTACCTGCATGAAAGCAAGGCCGAGCTTGTTCCCCGGATTGCAGAAGTTATTCTGAACATGAAAAAAAGTGGTGAACTAGGCAGAATCAGGAAAGATTTTGTTCTTGGAGAAGTTTCTGCCTCAGACGATTGATGACAAGGGGGCCGGCAGCAACCGCACTGGTTCCGGAACAAAGTTGAAACCCGGTCTTTTTCGCCAGATAATGCGTCATCCGGTCACGCCAGAGAATGTGTCAAAGCTCTGGACGCGTGAGGGGCATCCCGCCTATAGTCCGGGCAACGAATTTTGCTTGAGGATTGGCGCAGATCATGGGCGTTTTAGGCTTGTTTACGTGGTGGCGGGAAGCCACCTGGGGCACAAAATTGCAGACCTGGTATCGGGGCGAAGAAGTCGGTGTTGATGGCTTTGGCAATCGCTATTACCTGGAAAAGGGCCGCGAGGGCCGCAGTGCCCGTCGCTGGGTCATGTACAACGGTGATATCGAAGCCTCCAAGGTGCCGCCACAATGGCATGCCTGGCTGCATAAAACCGTTGATGTGGTGCCGGTCGATCAAGGCCGGGATGACAGCAAATCATGGGTTCAACCGCATAATGCCAACGTTACCGGCACGGATCAGGCTTATTATCCGCCGGGGCATCCGTCACTGGGCGGTAAGCGGGCAGCTGCCAGTGCAGATTATGAGCCTTGGCAGCCCTCCTAGATCAGGGCGTCAAAAGAAAATAATAATCGAATAGTCTGATCCGGGGGAAAAGACATATGGGCGGCAATGTTGTCGAAACACTGATCGGGGCGGTCGTTCTGGCCGTTGCTGTGGCATTTTTGACCTTCGCCTATGGCCGCGCCGATGTGGGCGCCGTCACCGGTTATGAAGTAGTCGCCCGGTTTGAACGCATCGACGGGCTCAGTGCCGGATCCGATGTCCGCATGAGCGGCATCAAGGTCGGCACCATCACCGATCAAAGCCTCGATACAGAAGACTATCTGGCGGTCGTGCGCATGAGTATTGATCCGGCAGTCCTGTTACCGGAAGATTCTTCTGCCGAAGTTGTCTCTGACGGTTTGTTGGGCAGCAAATATATGTCTCTCGTGCCCGGCGGTGCCGACGACATGATAGAGCCCGGCGGCGAAATCAAATTCACCCAGTCCTCGGTTAGCCTCGAAGCATTGATTGGCAAGTTCATGTTCAGCTCGGATGACGCCGACAAGGGCGAAAAGAAATAACTGCAGGTTAGCTCTTTCAACCGTCTGACCATCAGTGATGAGGGCCAAATGATAAATTCTTCCAAACAAACCTGGAATTCCGACAATTACGCAAATAATGCGCGATTTGTTTCCGACCTGGGTGCGCCTGTGCTGGATTTACTCGCCCCGAAGCCTGGCGAACGAATTCTGGATATCGGCTGTGGGGACGGAGCCCTGACGCAAAAGATCGTTGCCGCTGGTTCCGATGTGGTGGCCATAGATCACAGCCCCTCGCAAGTCGCCGCCGCCCGCAAGCTGGGCCTGGATGCGCACGTCATGGATGCGACACATCTGATTTACGCGGATGAATTCGAAGGCGTTTTCAGTAACGCCGCTTTGCATTGGATCAAGCCGCCGGAAGCAGTTGTTGCTGGTGTCGCAACGGCCCTGAAACCCGGCGGCCGCTTTGTCGGTGAATTTGGTGGTTATGGCAATGTCAGCAAAATCAGGGAAGCATCGATCGCGGCCCTGAATGCCCGTGGCCTGGATGGGGAAGCTGCTAACCCCTGGTACTTTCCCACCCCGGAAGACTATTCGGCCTTGTTATCTGCCCACGGTTTTGACGTGACCAGTGCGGTGTTGATCCCCAGGCCGACCCCCTTGCCGGGCCGTATGGCTGACTGGATCAAAACCCTGGCCCAGGATTTTGTCGCCCCTGTGCCCGAGACTGAACAAGATGCCTTCCTGCAAGGAATTGAAGCCGATCTGGCCGACGACTTGCAGGATGCTGACGGAAACTGGACGGCTGATTATGTGCGCCTGCGGTTTAGTGCGAGTTTCAAAGGCTGAAAATGATGTCAGCGATAACGACATTTTGCCGTATCAGTTGTCTGGTTTTGTTTACAGCTTTTTTGTCAGCACCAGCCCATCAAGCCCAGGCCCAAGATAGTGGCCAGGTCACCAAGACGGCGATCCTTCAGGGGTTGGACAAGGTGACAGCCCGGATTACCAAACTGAATGTGGGTGTCGGGCGTGGTATTCGTTTTGGCAGTTTGTTGATCACCGTGCGGTCCTGCGATAAACGGCCACCGGAAGAGCCACCGGAAGTAACTGCCTTTATCGAAATTATTGACGACAAGCCGGGCGAAGCGCCAGAAAAACTGTTCAGCGGATTTATGTTTGCCTCCAGTCCGGCCCTGTCGGCCATGGAGCATCCTGTTTATGACGTTTGGGTAATCGATTGCAATATTGATGATCCATCCACTTCGGCTGGCGTGGAGTAGAAATTCGCAGCTTTTTCCAGGGCTTTCTGCAGCCGGACCTGGTAGACATCACGGGGAATTTCAATGGCCCCGAAACCGGCCAGATGGTCGGTCACAAATTGGGTATCCAGCAACTGATAGCCGCCAGCATTCAGGCGTCCGACAAGATGAACAAGTGCCACTTTGCTGGCGTCGCGCACACGGGTGAACATGCTTTCACCAAAAAAGGCCCCCCCCATACTGACCCCATACAGCCCGCCAACCAGTGTCCTTTTGCCATCCTCAAGCAAATAACATTCGACGCTGTGGGCATAACCCCGCTTAAACAAGGCGACATAAAGATCGATGATCTCATCGTTGATCCAGGTTGAAGAACGGCGCGGTGTATCTTCGGCACAGGCTTCCATCACGCCTTTAAAGTCAGTGTCGACTGTGACCACAAAATGATCATTACGCACGGTTTTTCGCAAACGTTTGGAGACGTGAAATTTGTCCAGGGGCAAGATACCGCGCTTGTCCGGATCGACCCAAAAGATGTGGTCATCTTCGCGACCATCGGCCATGGGAAAAACCCCGATGGCATAAGCCTGCAAAACCAGGTCAGGGGTGAGAATAATTTCGGCGGTCATGGTCGCACGTACTTGCCAGCAAAGTACTCCGTCACCCCGGACGCCGTGCTGTGCACGCTATCGCATGACATCCGGGGTCTACGCGTCCAGTTCAAACGCAGAAAATTTGATTTAGGCATGGATGCCGGATCAAGTCCGGCATGACGAAGAGTCTGGTGGTAGGGGCCTCTTCTACTTCCCAACAGCATTATTCCCGGTTGGCGATGAAGTTTTCCAGCCAGTGGATGTCATAATCGCCGTTCTGGAAATCGGCATTGCCAATCAGACTTCGATGCACGTCCAGCGTCGTCGGCACGCCGCCAATGACATATTCTTCGAGCGCCCGGCGCAGGCGCATAATACATTCATTGCGATTGCCACCGCGCACGACCAGCTTGGCGATCAGACTGTCGTAATAGGGCGGCACCTTGTAGCCGGAATAGATGGCCGAATCGACGCGCACATCCAGGCCGCCCGGGGCATGATAATCCGTGATCTGGCCAGGCATCGGTATAAAGGTATTCGGGTCCTCGGCATTGATCCGGCATTCAATGGCATGGCCGGTGAAGGTGATGTCGTCTTGGCTGAAGCTGAGGGGTGCGCCATCGGCAATACGCAATTGCTCGCGTACGATATCAATGCCGGTAATAGCTTCGGTTATAGGATGCTCAACCTGAAGCCTGGTGTTCATCTCAATGAAATAAAATCCACCATCTTCATAGAGAAACTCGACGGTGCCGGCGCCGAGGTAACCCAGACCGGAAATCGCCTTTGAAACGGTTTCGCCAATCTCGGCGCGCTGGCTGGCGTTCAGGGCAGGTGAGGGGGCTTCTTCCAGGACCTTCTGATGGCGACGTTGCAGGGAACAATCGCGTTCTCCCAGATGCACAACATTGCCGTGGCTGTCGGCCAGAATCTGGACTTCAATATGGCGCGGTTTGCCGAGATACTTTTCGATATAAACTGCATCATCGCCAAAAGCGGCTTTTGATTCCGTGCGGGCCGCACTGAGGGCCGCACCCACATCTTCGGCTGTCTGTGCGACTTTCATGCCGCGACCACCGCCACCGGCAGCGGCCTTGATGATCACCGGGTAGCCGATCTCTTCGGAAACCTTGCGGGCTTCTTCTTCCGTCGTCACACCACCTTCACTGCCTGGAACAACTGGTATGCCGAGACGCTTGACCGCGTCCTTGGCTGCGATTTTGTCACCCATGAGGGCGATATGTTCTGACGTGGGACCGACAAAAGTGATCCCGTGGGCATCAACGATTTTGGCAAAATTGGCGTTCTCGGACAAAAACCCGTAACCGGGATGAATGGCATCCGCGCCGGTAATTTCAGCGGCAGAAATAATTGCCGGAATATTCAAATAACTGTCAGCGGCGGCAGGCGGGCCGATGCAGACGGCTTCGTCGGCCAGGCGCACATGCATGGCGTGGGCGTCGGCGGTGGAATGCACGGCGACAGTATTAATACCCATTTCGCGACAAGCACGATGAATGCGCAGCGCTATTTCACCACGGCTGGCGATCAGGACCTTTTCAAACATTTATTGATCCGGTCCTATTCAATAACGATCAGGGTTTCACCGAATTCCACCGGTGTGCCGTCGCCAATCAGGATTTGTGAGACCTTGCCATTAATGGGGGCCGGAATTGTGTTCATGGTTTTCATGGCTTCAATAATCAACAGGGTCTGGCCTGCAGTGACCACATCACCAACCTTGACGAAGGCCGGCAAACCCGGTTCTGGCGCTACATAAACTGTGCCGACCATGGGTGAATTGACGGCCCCTGGAAGACCGGATAAATCGCTGCCAGCGGTGGGTTCATTGGTTCCCATAACCGGTATCGCCTGTGCGGCTGCCATGGGTGGCGGCGCTGCCATCATGCTCACACCACCGCGGGCGACCCTGAGGCGTGTTGGCCCATCGCCAAGTTCTATCTCCGTTAAACCGGTTTCATCCATCAAAGTGGCGAGGTCTCGGATCAGTTCTTTATCGACGGTGGGTTTGTTGGCCATGCGGTGTGGTCTCTCATGAAAAGGCGGAAAAGGATCAGGTACGTTATCAGATTTCTGGGCTCAATATTTTTGCCATGGCATCAACAGCCAGTAAATAGCTGTTGATCCCAAAGCCGCAGATGACACCATTTGCAATCAGGCTCAAATAGGATTTGTGGCGAAAATCCTCGCGTTGATAAACGTTGGACAGATGAACTTCGATCATCGGCAGGTTTACGGATTTGAAGGCATCAAGCAGGGCCACAGAGGTATGGGTCAGGGCACCGGCATTAATGACAAAGCCGTCAACTGTGCCCAAACCTTGCTGGATCCATGTGACAAGTTCACCTTCGTGGTTACTCTGGCGAAAGTCAGCGGTCAGATCATGGGTTTTGGCGCGGGCAGCAACCAGGATGCCCACGTCATCCAGTGTTTGCTTGCCGTAAATCTCCGGCTCACGGATGCCCAGCATGTTCAGATTGGGGCCATTCAGGACCATAACAGTCTTGGTCATCGTGGGGGACATCGTGGGAATCACCTGGTTGGAAGATCAATTGAAAAGCGAATATTTATTGTCATCCGTTATATCATGCACAATATCTGGTGCAAGACGAACCTAAGCTGATCTGCAATTTGACGTTTGCGTCGGCTAACCAGGACGCGATGCACGTGTCATGAACGTCTGTCAGGTGCTGGTGAGGTTCCGGTATTTGATCAACTGGCGAATGACAAGCGGGTCATTTTTCGTAGCAACGGCTTCTTCAATTTTTTGCAGGATTTCTGCCGCCTGTTTTTTTATCTTATGCTTTGGCGTCGGGGCCTCTGGATTGCTGGTTTTGCCTAAAAACATTGAAATTCCTCCGGTTGAAAGCATTACCTGGTATTGATCCAAGTAAATAATAATACATACTTTCAATTAATCAATATGGATATTTAAGTATTTGAAAACTATCGTTTATGTATTTAATAAATATAGATATGTATTTACTTATTATTGTCATAAAATTTTTCTAAATTTTTTGTAATCACTTCTGACATACAGAAATTTGAACATCAGCCAATGGCCCAAACGTTGAACGATACACAGGACCACTTCATAATCCGGGTTGTGAAAGGCAATCTGCATGACAGAAGCAAACAGCACTGCCCCTTTGAAGATTGAACCACGCCATATTCGCTGGCGACGACGCATTGCCTGGTGGTTGATGGCTTTGTTGGTCGCTCCCTTGATGGGCAGCGCAGCCCTGGTTGCTGCTCGTGGCACCGTTCACTGGAGCACGGCCAGCCGTGCTGCAACCGGCCAGGCACCAAATCCGGTGACAACCCATGAAGCCGTCATTCAGGCCTATGCCGCCCGAACCTGGGGCTGGCGTGGTGTTTTTGCCGTTCACAGCTGGATTGTGGTGAAAAAAGCCGGCGCTGATCAATATACGCGGTTTGAAGTCATTGGCTGGCGGCAATATTATGGCCGACCCCTCATAAAGATCAGTCATGCGACGCCTGACGGCCGCTGGTTTTCCGTCAAACCGGAATTATTGACGGACATCCGTGGCCCCAAGGCTGCCGAGTTGATCAGCAAGATCCAGAGTGCAGTGGCGCGCTATCCCTGGGCAGATCAATACCGCACCTGGCCTGGGCCCAATTCAAACAGTTTTACGGCCTGGATCGGGCGTCAGGTTCCAGACCTCGGCTTGCGATTACCGGTCACTGCTGTGGGCAAGGATTACCTTGGTGATAGCGACGTATTCTCCGTACCACCAGGTGGGCGGGGCTTCCAGTTTTCCCTGGGCGGGCTGTTCGGCATCCTGGCAGGTCGAGAGGAGGGCATTGAAGTCAATGTTCTGGGGGCAGCCTTTGGTCTTGATCCCAGTCCACTTGCCATCAAGTTGCCAGGCATAGGTCGTATCGGTTGGCGTTGACCCATGACGTTGGCCCATAGCGTTGACAATGGGGCAACAATCAGCCGGAATAGATCAAAACAGGATTTGATTATGAAACTCTATGGCTTCTTCCGTTCTTCCGCTGCTTACCGCATTCGCATCGCCCTGAATCTGAAAGGCATTGATTGCGACCAGCAGTTTGTTTCCCTGCGCAAGGGTGAACATCTGCAACCAGGATATCTGGAACTTAATCCGCAAGGGCGTGTCCCGGCATTGCTGGACGGGGAAACCGTTATCACGCAATCCATGGCCATCGCCGAATATTTGGAAGAAACCGGGCCGGGCGTGAAACTGCTGCCTGCAGGTGCAGCCGGACGTTCCAGGGTACGGTCTCTGTGCCAAATCGTCGCCTGCGATATCCACCCCCTGAATAACATCAGTGTGCTGAACTATCTGGTCAACGATATGGGTTTGAGTGATGTCCAAAAGATGCGCTGGTACCAGCACTGGATCGCCGCCGGTCTGGGCGGCTTTGAAGCTATGGTATCCGACAGTCCACTTACAGGCACCTATTGCCATGGTGATGAATTAAGCCTCGCCGATGTTTTTCTGATACCGCAAATTTACAACGCCCAGCGATTTGATTGCGATGTGTCGGCCTATCCGACCGTCATGCGAATCCATGATGCCTGCCAGGAACTGGAAGCCTTCCAGCAGGCGCATCCAGATAACCAGCCGGATAATGAATAGACGGTCATAAAAAAAGGGGACAGCCTGGACTGTCCCCTTTGATTTGTCGTGCGAATGGCACGTGCAACTAATATCGTGCGACCAAAAACAATCAGTCGCGACGCCACCAACCCCTTTTACGGGGTTTGGCTTCTTCTTTTTCTTCTGCGCCACCTGCTGAGACAGTTACCGGATCCGTGTTAACAGGTTCAACAACCGCGGCTGCGGGTTCTGGCTCAGATACTTCAACCGGTGTCGTTTCAACAGCAGCAATCGGCGCTACTGTTTCTTCAACAAAAGGTTCAACTGCAACAGGCTCAGCAGCAACTGGTTCAGCCGTTTCAACTTCCGGGGCTTTCTCAGAAGCAACTTCAGCCACAACCGGTTCAGCATTTTCCGTCGCCACTGCCGTACTTCCCTCGGCAGTCTCTGTACTTGCTTCAGCAGTTGCCTCAGCACCTGGTTCCGCATTGTTGTTGGCGGCACCTCTGCGACGACGTGGACGACGGCGACGGCGACGAGGCTTGTCTTCTTTTTCGCCTTCTTCAGTATTCTCCGGCGTATTTTCTGTCGAAGAGGCTTCTTCAGAAGCCTTTGATTCAGAAGGTTTGGCTTCGGCGGCATCACCGTTACTGTTTTCTTCCGTTGACGTTTCTTCTTCGTTGGCGCCACGTCTGCGACGGCCCCCGCGCTTGCCACGACGCCGACGCTTTTTCGCAGCACCTTCGTCGCTTTCTTCGTCGCGGGTTTCCGTGACTTCTTCTTCAACGTCGTCTTCAGGATCATCGTAGGCGACCATGCTGACAACGTCAGACGCAATGGCTTCCATTTCGTCGTCGCTGCGACTGTGCAAACGTTCCATGCGGAAATCCGGTGGCACAAGACTTTCGTCTGCTGCAACCGAAATATCCATGTTGAAGCGTTCTTCAAGTGTCAGCACGGACGAGCGTTTCTGATTAAGAAGGTAAATCGCAACTGCCGTGGCGGCGTGCACATTGATTTCCGCAGCCCGACCGCGAATGCCTTCTTCTTCGATGGCGCGCAGCAGGTGAAGGGCAGAGCTTTCGATGGAACGGACAACGCCCGTGCCTTCGCAGTGATTACAAACCTCTGTGCTGGCTTCTTGCAAACTTGGCCGCAGACGCTGACGCGACATTTCCAGCAGACCAAAAGGACTGATGCGACCGACCTGAATGCGGGCGCGGTCTGACTTCAGTTTATCCTTGATGCGGCGTTCAACATTGCGGGCATTGCGTGATTCGTCCATATCGATGAAATCGATCACAACAAGTCCGGCCAGATCGCGCAGACGTAACTGGCGGGCAACTTCTTCAGCTGCTTCCAGGTTCGTGCGATAGGCTGTTTCTTCGATGTTGCGTTCCTTGGTCGAACGACCGGAGTTCACATCGATAGCCACAAGGGCTTCTGTTGGACTGATCACAATATAGCCGCCGGACTTTAATTGAACCGTCGGGCTGTGCATGGAATCAAATTGCTGTTCGACCTTGTAGCGATGGAACAGGGGAATGCGATCTATATAAGGCTGAACCCGTTTTGCGTGGGACGGCATCAACATTTTCATGAAGTTTTTGGCGGCCTTGTAACCTTCTTCACCTTCGACCAGAACCTCGTCGATCTCTTTGGTATAAAGATCACGGATCGATCGTTTGATCAGATTGGCTTCCTCGTACGTCAGGGCAGGGGCCGTGCTCTCCAGCGTCAGCGCCCGCACACTGTCCCACAGGCGCAACAGATATTCGTAATCGCGTTTGATTTCGGCTTTGCTGCGTGCCTGTCCGGCCGTGCGGACAATCAGGCCCATGCCTTCCGGCACCGACAGTCCATCGATGATGGACTTCAGTTTTTTGCGATCCGACTGCGACGTAATCTTGCGACTGACACCGCCACCACGTGCTGTGTTGGGCATCAATACACAATAGCGGCCAGCCAGTGACAGATAGGTGGTCAGTGCAGCGCCCTTGTTGCCGCGCTCTTCCTTGACGACCTGTACCAGAATGATTTGGCGACGCTTGATGACTTCCTGGATTTTGTAGCGGCGCTGGGCACGACGGCGTGGCTGAATGACTTCATCCAGTTCGTCCCCGCCCAAAGCCTCAACAGATTTGCGCACTTTTTCACCAGCAGCATCGGCACTGTCGTCATCGGCTGTCTGGGCCTCAACGTCGGCATCAGAAGCGCCGTCGTCATTTTCAGCATCTTGGGAAACTTCAATTCCAGAATCTGCATCAGTTGCTGTTTCGCCGCTATCGGCAGCCGCGACAGTTTCACTGTCATCACCGTCTTCAGCTTCACCCTGGATTTCCGTGGCACCGTCACTGATTTCAATCTCTGTGACTTCAGAATTTGCATCCGCATTGTCACTGTCGCCGTTTGAATCAGCTGAACGCCCGGCAGCGGCTTCGTCTTCGGCAACTTCCGCTGCACCTTCCCAGGCTTCCTGCTCAAGCAAGGCCTGACGGTCAGCAATGGGGATCTGGTAATAGTCCGGATGGATTTCATTGAAGGGCAAAAAGCCGTGGCGGTTTCCACCATAGTCGACGAACGCCGCTTGCAGCGACGGTTCAACCCGTGTGACTTTTGCCAGATAAATATTGCCTTTGAGCTGTTGCTTGGTCGCAGACTCAAAATCAAATTCTTCGAGGCGAGTGCCCCGGACAACGACAACCCTGGTTTCTTCAGGGTGGGCCGCGTCAATTAACATACGCGTAGCCATAAGCTAACACCTTTGGACATCCCGCTGTTCGCGCGAACAACAACCGGCGGGAAGCCGCTATGTAAGTGGCAACACTGGTGCACCAAGCCTGCTGACCCGAATTCATCGGGGAGTAGCAAACACTGACAACCGCACCGCGGTTTGTCAGGGGCCAGTATCGCAGTTCAAATTAACCCTGCATCGTCTTGAGCGCCGGTAACCGGTTGGAAGTTCGGTGTCAGGCTAACGGAAAAACGCTTTTTCAAACGTCATGTGAACCACTATCAGGGAAATAATCCCTGGTTCGTCACGTTCACAAACCCCCGTTTTCCTGCCTTCTTGCTCCTTCATCGGTTTCCGCGCCGCTTGTTCCCATATACTCAGGCTCAAGCTGACCGCAGAGATTCGCAGCGGCATCATAGACACAGTTTGCCAGAATAGCCATATCAAAACTGATTTACTTCTCGCCGCCTGTTGTTGTCTCCTTACGACCTGATAAAATTGTATAATGATTGCCAAATCTGGTCATTTTGCATTATATGTGGTGGTAATGACCAAAGGCCACGCTACATGTTGCTGATACTCCGCAAGATCCGTCAAGGACTTTTTTGCCCGGAAAACGTGCCAGGATCAAATCTTTTGCGCACTATCATGGTGTGTTTGCCTGTGTTGGCGGGCCTTTTCCAGGTTTCTTCTGCCTTGGCGGAACAGGCCGTCGTCACCAGTGTGCGAACCGGTGTGCATACAGACAAGACCCGACTGGTCCTGGATATGACCCAAGGAGTTGATTTTCAGGTCTTTGTTCTCGACAAACCTTATCGCGTGGTCATCGATTTACCTGAGGTGGCCTGGCAGACCCGACCGGACGCGCAATATCACAAAGGTTTGATCAAGGGTATGCGGTTTGGTCTGTTCGAAGCAGGCACATCGCGCATTGTTATTGACGTAACAAATCCGGTCAAAGTGCACAGGGCCTTCATTCTGCCGCCCAAGGGGTCGTCGAAATATCGCTTTGTTGTTGATCTGGTCGCCGTTCAGTCCGGTGACTTCAGGCGTTTGATCGCAACACCAAAGTCAAAGCCTGCTGCAAAGCCCTCCAAAAAAACGACACCGTTGCAAACCAGCAGGGCCCGCAAGGCCAACCCCAAGCCGGTGATCGTGATCGATGCCGGGCATGGCGGCGTTGATCCGGGTACTATCGGGGCCAGCGGCAGTCACGAAAAAGAAGTCACCCTGGCAGTCGCACTGGAGCTTCGCAAAAAACTCCTGGCTACAGGTCGCTACAAGGTTGTGATGACACGGGACCGGGATGTTTTTGTGCGTCTTCGAAACCGTGTGGCACGGGGCAGGGCGGCGAAGGGGGATTTATTCATGTCCCTTCATGCAGACAGTATTCGAAAACGTAGTGTCCGGGGTGCCAGTGTTTATACCCTGTCCGAAAAATCCTCGGACAAGGAAGCCGCCGCCCTGGCCGCGAAGGAAAACAAGGCTGATATCATTGCCGGCATGGATTTTGGTCATCAAAGCAAGGATGTGGCCAATATCCTGATTGATCTGGCCCAGCGTGAAACCATGAACCTTTCTGCGACATTTGCCAGCCAGGTTATTGATGAACTGGCCAAAAGCGTCAAAGTTTTACGCCGCAGCCATCGCTTTGCCGGATTTGCTGTTCTCAAGGCACCTGACGTGCCGTCAGTGCTGGTGGAAATGGGCTACCTTTCAAATCGGGAAGACGAACGCATCCTGCGATCCTCCCGCCGTCGCGCGGCCCTGGTCACGGCGCTGACCCGCGCCATTAACAGCTATTTTGTCAAACGATGATGTCTATTGCCTTATCCATGCCATATTCAAACGATAGAGCGTTTCCGGGTTTCACGGAAACGCAGCGTTGCTTTAAACTCAATGTACGCGCCAAATATCAATGCAGACGCGATTCCGATAAAGTCGGAATCGCCGTAATCGCAGAAGCTTCCTCGCTCTCAAAATGAACCAGACAACAACAGAAATATGATCAAGTTCTTTGCCGCCATGTTTGGAATGATTGTCCTGGTAACCCTGTCAGGCGTTGGTGTCGTTGTCTGGGGTCTCTATCATTATGGCCGTGGACTGCCGGACTACCAGCAGCTGGCAACATATGAGCCACCGACGGTGACCCGAATACACGCAGGTGATGGTGGTTTGTTAGCCGAATATGCCCGCGAGAAACGGGTGTTTGTGCCCATCGAAGCGATCCCCAAGCGTGTGATCCGGGCCTTTATGTCGGCAGAAGACTCAAATTTCTACTCTCATTCCGGCGTTGATTTTTTCAGCATTGCCCGTGCCACTCTGACAAATATCGCCAACTTTGCCCGCAACCGCCGTCCTGTCGGCGCCTCGACAATCACCCAGCAAGTGGCCAAGAACTTCCTGTTGACCAACGAAGTATCGATTGAGCGCAAAGCCAAGGAAGCCATACTTGCCTTTCGCATCGAGCGCGCCATCAGCAAGGACCGTATTCTCGAGCTTTACCTGAACGAAATTTATCTGGGTTTTGGCGCTTATGGTGTTGCAGCGGCGGGCCTGGCCTATTTTGACAAGCCGCTTGATCAATTAACCCTCGAGGAAACGGCCTTTCTGGCGGCTTTGCCCAAGGCCCCCAACAACTACCACCCGATCCGCCGCCCCGAGGCCGCCACAGCCCGGCGTAACTGGGTGATCGGGCGTATGCTTAAAGACGGCGTTGTCACCGAACGGGAGGCCGAATGGGCGCGGGCTTTGCCGCTTGGCATTCGACGGGGCCGGGAGACCGAGTTTGTTTCCGCCGAACACTTTACCGAAGAAGTCCGTCGCCAGTTGATCGAACGCTATGGTGAAGCCGGTCTTTATGAAGGTGGGCTGTCGGTCCGCACAACGCTTGACCCCCGACTGCAGAAGATCGCTCAGCGGGTCTTGCGGAATGGTTTGATCAGCTATGACCGCCGTCATGGCTGGCGCGGGCCTCTGGGCACAATGGAAATTGGTTACGACTGGGCAGAAAAACTTGGCGCTGTGTCCAAACCCGGCAGTCTTGGCGATTGGAAGATGGGCGTCATTCTGACTTTGATGGAAGAGGGCGTTGAAGTTGGTCTGGCCAGCGGTGCCATCGGCATTATCCCCATGACTGAACTTACCTGGGCCAGAGCCTGGGCCAAAGGTCAGCGTGTTGGCCCCAAACCCAAGTGGCCGCGGGATGTCGTCAAAGTTGGCGATATTGTGCCCATCGAGGAACTGCCCGGCGAACATCGCGGGTTCTATGGCTTGCGGCAAATCCCACAAATCCAGGGTGGGCTGGTGGCGATGGATCCTCATACGGGACGTGTCCTTGCCATGGTTGGCGGCTATGACTTTAGTGGCAGTGAATTCAATCGTGCAACGCAAGCCCGGCGGCAACCAGGTTCTGCCTTCAAGCCCTTTATCTATGCCGCCGCTTTGGAAAATGGTTTTACGCCTGCCAGTCTGGTGCTGGATGCGCCCTTTGTCATTGATCAGGGCGAGGGGAGACCCAAATGGAAGCCAGCCAACTATACCAAAAAGTTCTATGGCCCCAGCACCCTGCGACTGGGTATCGAGAAATCCCGAAACTTGATGACCGTGCGTCTGGCCCAGTTTATTGGCATGGAAGTCGTCAGGGATTATGCCAATCGTTTTGGCATCAGTGACGATATGCCTGAGATGCTATCCATGGCGCTGGGGGCGGGTGAAACGACGTTGACGCGTCTGACCACTGCCTATGCGATGCTGGTTAATGGTGGCAAGAAAGTTATTCCGACGTTGATTGATCGCATACAGGACAAACGCGGCAAGACAGTCTTTGTACATGATGGCCGAACCTGCACCTTCTGTCAGGACGTGCGCTGGAATGGCCAGCCGGCACCGACCATCAAGGATGACCGCCTCAAGGTCGTCGATCCCCAGACTGCCTATCAGGTTGTGTCCATGCTGGAAGGGGCCGTTGAACGGGGTACCGGCAGACGCGTCAAAGCCGTGAAGAAACCCCTGGCGGGCAAAACCGGCACATCCAACGATTCTGTTGATACCTGGTTCATGGGCTTTGCCCCTGATCTGGCGGTCGGCGTTTACGGCGGTTTTGACAAACCACGCACCCTGGGTCGGCGGGAGCAGGGGGCCTCGGTCGCGGCCCCGATCTTCCGTGATTTCATGCTGGAAGCCCTGGAGGGCCAAACAGCCATTCCGTTCCGTATTCCGCCTGGCATCCGTCTTGTGCGGGTGAATGCTTCCACGGGTGTTTTGGCGCGGGCATCGGACAGAAATACGATCCTGGAAGCCTTCAGGCCTGGTACAGAGCCAACTTCGGCAGGACCAGTGCTGGATGGCACCATGGCCATAGCGCCGGGCACAAGGGCACGTTCCGGTACCGGCGGGCTTTATTAACCGATAATTTTGATCGCTTGGTTGCGGGCATTGACGCAGCCATTGCGGCAACCATTGACGCTCATGGGTTGGCCGCGTAGTTTCAGCCCGAATTGTCGATCTACAGCGTTATTTCACTTTTGGAGAATTAGTTGTGAAAGCCGAAACCCTGGCCATGGCCGAAGAAATCAAGCAGTCGCTCGACCTGCTGAGGAGGCATCTTTGACTGGGATGTTGCGCAGGATCGTCTGGCAGAACTGAATGCACGGGTAGAGGATCCAACCCTGTGGGATGATCCGGCCAAAGCCCAGAAAGTCATGCGGGAACGCACCCGCCTTGAAAGCCAGAGCAAGGCTGTTCTTGAGCTTCAGGATGGTGTGGCAGACAATCTTGAACTGATCGAGATGGGTGAAGCAGAAGGCGATGACGAAATCATTGCCGAAGCCGAAAGTGCCATGGCAGCACTGGTCGAAATCGCCAAGACCAAACGCATTGAAAGTCTTTTGTCCGGCGAAGCTGATGCCAATGACGCCTTTTTTGAGGTTCATGCCGGGGCAGGTGGGACTGAATCCCAGGACTGGACCGAGATGTTGGTCCGCATGTATACCCGCTGGGCAGACAAACGTGGTTACAAGGTGGAGTGGCTGGAAGAAAGTCCAGGCGAAGAGGCAGGCCTGAAATCAGCAACGATCAGGGTCAGTGGTGAAAATGCCTATGGCTGGATGAAAACCGAAACCGGCGTACATCGCCTGGTGCGCATATCGCCTTATGATTCTTCCGCTCGTCGCCACACCAGTTTTGCCAGTGTTGGAATTTATCCCGTGATCGACGACGAAATCGAAATTGAAATTGTCGACAGCGATTTACGAATTGATACCTACCGGGCATCAGGCGCAGGTGGCCAGCACATCAACAAAACGGACTCTGCTGTCCGCATTACCCACATCCCGACCAACATCGTCGTGCAATGCCAAAGTGACCGCTCCCAACATAAAAACAGGGCGGCCGCCATGAACATGATGAAGGCGCGTCTGTATGAAGCTGAGCTTCAGGAGCGTGAAGAAAAACGCCAGGCCGAGATGGATGCCAAGACAGATATCGGCTGGGGCCATCAGATCAGGTCTTATGTCTTGCAGCCCTATCAAATGGTCAAGGATCTGCGCACCGGGGTCGAAACCGGCAATACAAGTGCCGTTCTCGATGGCGATCTTGACCAGTTTATGGCTGCTGCCCTTGCCCAGCGTGTCGACGGTTCAGGCAGTGCCTCAGAGCAAGAATAACCTCCACCTGAGATCAATATCTCCTTGATTTAGAACAAATTTTTCATAAATTATTTTATTTGCGAGTCACTATTAAATCAGTCATATTTTGTTTCACGGCTGATTTGGGGGACGGTGCGGCTGAGGCCGCACAGGAGATTCTTGGAAAGGAACTGCTCCAGTTATGAAATATCATCGATTTGAAGAAGTGAATGTTGTGGTCGCCGATTCAATGCCGGCATCGCGTGATATCATCAAAAATTGCCTGAGTGATATCGGCATTCGCAAAATTTCTTTTTGTGAAGATATTACGGAAACACGTGATCACCTTCAAAACAACAAAGCCGACTTGCTGATATGTGATGCCTATCTGGCGGAAAGAGAATCTGCTCATTTGATCCGCGAATTGCGTGACATGCAGCAAAATGGAGACCCCTTTTTACCAATTGTGACATTGACCTGGCAGCCGACAATTGAAGTCATCCACAGCATCGTCAATGCCGGAACAGATTTGATTTTGACCTTGCCAATGTCTGTCGGCAAATTGCAAAACGCTGTTGAGGTATTGATTGAGCGACGCAAGCCTTTCGTTGTTACATCAACCTACATCGGTCCTGACAGACGCAAGGAAGCAAGACCGGATGCGGAGGAGGTGCCCCAAATCATGGTGCCAAACCCCTTGCGCTACCAGGTGACCGGTGATGATGGTGGCGTGAACGGAATAGAAGTCATGAAGACAATCCGGGAACAGCGGGTAGAGCGGAGTGCAGCACGGATAACCCACACGGTTGGAGCACTGGTCTCCACTGCGAAAGTCAGGAATTCAGTTGATATTGGGCGTCTGATTTCCGAACTGCAATTCACTGCAAATGATTTACACGATCGAATTGGCGATACGCGATATGCCCATCAAAAGGCTTTGTCTGAAAGTTTGCTGGATGTCGCCAACAAGATCGCCGAAACCGGGAACATCGGTGAATCTGATCTTGAATTATTACCCCAACTCGCCCTGGCTCTTGAGCGGGCTATGGCGCACGATGATGAAAACTCCGTTGAAGCGGCGCTTGATATTTCCAGGGCAGTCCGAAAGCTACCAGCCGCCGCCGAATAATCTGCACAAAAAAGGCCCGGAATAAATCCGGGCCTGAAATTTGATTGCCAGAAATACAGGCGTCAGCCAGAGGCAGCCTTGAGGCGACCTTTACCGTTATTTACATCACCCTCAGCAGGTGCCGGAGCGGCCGCAGTTGCGGGCGCGTCTGGAATATCAGCTTCCTTTTGGGCCTTGTTGCCAAAGGCAGGTTTGCTTCGCTCAATTTTCTTGACGTTTTCAGCGCGTTGCAACTGACCTTCAATATAGGCACCGGATTCTATCGACAGGACTTCATGTACAATATCGCCGACGACATGAGCAGATTTGGATAGCTTGACTGAACGAGCCATGACGCGACCCTCAATACTGCCACGGATTTCAACTTCATCCGCAACAATATGGCCGCTGACTTTGGCATTTTCGCCAATCGTCAAGGCGTTTGCAGTGACATCACCATCAATCGTGCCATCAACCTGAACTTCGCCTTCTGTTTCCAGATTCCCGACGATATGTAAATTTGCACTGATGATGGAGGGTGCAATATTTGTGCTCTGGCTCATCTGATCCCCACCTTTGCGGTTCTTATCCGTTTTTGAAAACATATCTGCCCGCCTTCAGAAATTTTGCCGGATCCAACGTCTTGCCGTTATAAATTACTTCGTAATGGACGTGGTGACCGGTGCTTCGACCTGTGCTGCCCATCAGGCCAATTTTATCCCGAAAATCAACACTCTGGCCCTTTTTTACAAGAATTCGGTGCAAATGGCCATAGCGGGTTTTTATGCCCAGGCCATGATCTATTTCGATCATTTTTCCGTAAGGGCCATTATTTCCTGCAAAAGTTACTTTGCCAGCGGCAGTCGCCCTGATTCTTGTTTTAAAATGACCGGCAAAATCCAGACCGTGATGACTGGCCCAGCGCTTTGTGAAGGGGTCTTTGCGACGGCCATAGCCACTGGAGAGGTAGTAGCTGTCCGCCGGTGCCGCTAGCGGAATGCTCTGCACGATGTTCTGCAAGCCCTCCCAGCGACCCAAATGGGCCTCCAGGGCCGTCACGCTGTTTTCAAAACCTGTATTCATGCCAACAAAGGAGAATTCTTCGTCAGCCTTCAGTTTGACCAGGGGACCACCTTGAGCCACAGCTCTGGGGTTGGCTTTTTTCACAAGCCCAGCCAGATCAATACCGGTGATCAGGATCATTTCTTCCATTTCAGCGACATTCAAAGCTGTTCGTTCATGCAGTCGGGTAATCAGGTTCTGCTGTGAAGACTTGATATCTGACAGGCGCACTTCGAGGCGATCGACATGCAGGCCCAGCGCGTCACTGGTCTGCAGGGCATTGTTGCGCTCCTTCGTCAGTGCGCCAATTTTGCCCAGAGCCCCTTGCATAGCTTTTTCAAGGGAATTGTTATTTTGACTGGTCGATCTGATATCGGCATCAAGTCGGGCAACCTGGCGTGCCAGCTTAGCCTTGGTCGACAGGGCATCGTCCCGGGCGGAAGACACTTTTTTCAATTCACGATTAAGAAGCCCAAGCCGTTTTTCCAGCTCGGCATTTTGCGTAACGATCATCACCAGCTGTTTATGCTTGGCTTCGATTTCGCTTGTCAGCGCAGAAAAGCGATCTTCTGCATTGATTAACCGGGAGGCTAAATCGTCGTAGTTGGCCTGAATATCTGAAATTTGCTCATTTTTGCTGGCGATAATGTCGTTTTTAAACACCAGAAAAACGGAGGCAAAAATAACCCAGCCAACAAATCCCGTCGCACTGGTTAATACCAGCGACTGGGTGAGGCCTTTCACTGATATATAGCGAACATTACCCCGGCTGCGATAATAAAACTGGCGTTCCGGAAAGCAGCGCTCCCAGAAAATCGTCAGTTTTTCACGCAAACTATAGTTTTCCGGCTCCCCCACGGGCAACCCCTTCAAACAATGGCAATCAAATTTCCAAACCAGACTGATCGCGCAATAAAACCCCAAAAGACGCAAAGGCAATTCCGGCTCAACCGAAATAGCATGTGCCTTTTCACTCTATACCCATCACCTGCTTATGAGAAATCGCCTGTTGAATTACGCCTGGCTGCTTGCCCATCAAAGCCGGAAACACCCCATTATAGCCAGGTGGCCATAAAAAATGTAAGTCATAATAGCAATTTAGAGGCCTTTTACGGCGATTTGGGCTGTTCAAATTGTACCAGGCGGCCCACTAAACGATTGTCATGATCGAATAGATTGGCAATTTCCTGAGAAATTGCTGAAAATTTCAGGCGAAAGTCCTGCTCTCGGGCGAAATTTATCTCAAAGAGACTTTACGGCCTCCAGAACTTCTTCAACGTGACCGGCAACCTTGACCTTTCGCCACAGCTTGGCGATTTTCCCACCAGAAATCAGAAATGTTGCCCGTTCAATTCCCATGTACTTCCGGCCGTACATGTTTTTTTCGACCCAGACACCATATTTCTCACAAATCTTGCCGTCTTCATCAGACAGCAATGTGATTCCTAACTGGTGTTTGGATTTGAATTTGTCGTGCTTGGCCACAGTATCCCTGGAGACACCAAAGACGATCGCACCGGCGCGTTTGAATTTCGCCAGGTTTTCCGTAAATGCGATCGCTTCTTTGGTACATCCAGAGGTGTCGTCTTTCGGGTAGAAATAAAGAACGACGTGGCTGTCGACAAGATCTTTTAAGGCGACCTTGCCGTCACCATCAGATGGTAAAGTAAATGCCGGAGCACGTGCGCCCTCTTGAGGAGCCGATATTTTTTTTGTGCTGCCGGCTTTTACCGATTCAGATTTGCTCAAACTATTTTTTGCCCTTGGATTTTTTGGCCTTGGCTTTTTTCGCTGGAGCTTTCTTGGCAGCTGCTTTTTTAGCCGGAGCTTTTTTCTTTGCAGCTTTTTTCGCTGGAGCTTTTTTGGCAGCGGCCTTTTTAGCCGGTGCCTTTTTCTTCGCAGCTTTTTTCGCTGGAGCTTTTTTAGCAGCGGCTTTTTTAGCCGGCGCTTTTTTCTTTGCAGCTTTTTTCGCTGGAGCTTTTTTGGCAGCGGCTTTTTTAGCCGGCGCTTTTTTCTTTGCAGCTTTTTTAGCTGGAGCTTTTTTGGCAGCGGCTTTTTTAGCCGGAGCTTTTTTCTTTGCAGCCGCTTTTTTAGCCGGTGCCTTTTTGGCCGCTACTTTTTTCTTCGCAGCAGCTTTCTTGGCAGGAGCTTTTTTCTTTGCAGCAGGTTTTTTCTTCGTGGTCGCTTTCGCCATTAGTGGCCTCCCTCTGGGCGTTAAAATCATCTAATCCAATAAGCAAACATGATTAACAAAATGATACCAACACTTTTCCGGAACAACGATCAAGGTTTATCTTCATTTTGTTTTTATTTTTGTTCCATCATCTTTTCGTCGGAACGCCTATTATCTTGTCAAATTGTACAAACAAATGTGCTTCTGTTTCTTCAACCTTGATCTTTAAACTTTCGAATGTTGGTTCGTTGTTGGCTTTCGCCAAAGCACTTTTTAATCCTTCCGGCGCATCGCTTTCTTCAAACACATCTACCGTCGTCTGTCGTAATATTCCTTGCAAGGTTCGCATTAACATTGTGCCTTCAATCAAATCGTTGGCAAGGTCTTGATCCAGATAACCAGCATTACTCAATTTACGAAATGCCCTTGCTGTTTTGCCATCAATTATTTCCGGTGTCTTCGTCGCATTTTTGAGTATGAGATATTGTGAAATAAATTCAATGTCGACAACACCTCCACGGACATATTTTGTGGACCAGGGGTTCTTTGTGTGTCGTTCCTGGTCAATCCGGTCTCGCATGTCGGCGATAGCATTTCGAAGTTCTTCGTCATCCCTTGAAATGCAAAGAGCTTCCTGCACGACAGCCATGACCTTGCTCGCAAGTTCGTCAGGACCCGCGACAATACGGGCTCTGATCATGGCCATATGCTCCCAGGTCCAGGCCTCTTCCTGTTGATATTTTCGAAAGCCGTTTAGTCGAACTGCAATTGGCCCGGCTGCACCAGATGGACGCAATCTCATATCAACATCATACAGATGTCCTTCCGCCGTCATGGCTGTCAGGGCGTTAATCAAACGCTTGCTGAGGCGGGCATAATATTCACTCGCTGACAGCGGTTTCTCACCATCTGAAAAGGAAACATCATCGGGATGATCATAGACAAAAGTCAAATCCAGATCGGACCCGGCTGTCATTTCCTGAGCCCCCAATTTACCCATAGCAATAACAACAAATTGTCCGCCCGGGATAAGTCCGTGGCGTTCTGACAGTTCGGACAATAGTCGGGGCAGCATGGCACCGATGGCGACATCAGCCATATCCGACAGGCAAAGACCTGATTGTGTGATATCGGCGAGGCTGCGCAGGATTTGCACTCCAACCTGAAAACGGCGCCCGTGGGACCAACGGCGCACGAAGTCGAGCACGTCCTGGGTATCGCGAGCCCCGGCGAGAATAGTCTCCAGTTCGTCTCGCAACGTTTCCTGGTTTGGCAAATGATCATAAAAATCTGAAGATATGACACCGTCCAACAATGTCGCATTGCGACTAAGGTACTCTGCCAGTCGTGGTGCTCCGCCCATAATTTCTGCGACCAGATCAAGCAAATCAGGGTTGGCATGGAAAAGTGAAAAGAGCTGTACGCCGGCAGGTAACTTGCCGAGGAATTCATCAAACTTCAACAAGGCAGCATCTGGATTGGCGGTATCAGCCAGGGCCGTCAAAAGAACAGGCATCAATTCAGTCAACAACTCACGTGAACGCACACTTCGGGTCGCACGATACCGTCCATGGTGCCAGCGCCGGATCGCCGCCGATACCGTTGCCGGGTCAGAATAACCCATGTTAACCAGGGTCGTCGATGTTTCGGGGTCTTCGTCAGTGCCGGTGAAAACAAGATTACCAGCGACATCGCTATCCATTGTCAGGTCAGGAGACTCTTCAAACAGATTTGCATAATGTCCTTCAACCCGGGTCAAATGCGACAACAAATCTGTTTCAAAATCAGCCAATTCTGCATAACCAAAAAATACAGCCAGGTGCAACAAGCTATCGGGCTCGGAAGGGAGAGTTTGGGTCTGTTCGTCTGCGATCATCTGCAGACGATGTTCCAGTTGTCGCAAATAGGTATAAGAGGCGATCATTTGATCAGCCACGTCATTTCCGATGCGGTTGCTTGTCGCCAATGCACGCAAGGCAAGACAAGTTGGTGAGACCCGCAAGGTTGAATCACGGCCGCCGGCGATCAGCTGCTGGGTCTGGGCAAAGAATTCGATTTCACGAATGCCGCCGCGCCCGACCTTGATGTTGTGACCAGGCACGGTGACGGTTGAATGCCCCTTATGCCGGTTTATCTGTCGTTTGATGGAATGAATATCGTCGATAGCGGCAAAATCGAGAAATTTGCGCCAGACAAATGGCGAAATACGCTTCAGGAATTCCTTGCCTGCCTGAATGTCACCGGCAACCGGTGACGCTTTTATCATGGCGGCTCTTTCCCAGTTTTGCCCGACACTTTCATAATAGCCTTCGGCTGCCAACATCGACAGGGCAACCGGTGTGGCACCTGCATCAGGTCGCAACCGTAAATCCGTGCGAAAAACATACCCGTCGGCTGTCCGCTCTTGCATGATGCGCACCAGATTTCGCGTCAGGCGAACAAAACCTTCTTCAGGTCCCCGTCGCCCCGTATAACGAACGACTTCCTGATCCCATAAAACGATCAGGTCGATATCGCTGGAATAATTAAGCTCGCCAGCACCCAGTTTCCCCATACCAATAACCACAAGGCCTGAACTACGGCAGGGATCATCCAGATCATCAAGTTCGATAGACCCGAGTGCCGCTTCGGCACGCAACAGAAACTCGAGTGATAAATTCAGCGCCAGACTGGCAAAATCACTGAGGCTTGCAGTAATAGTCTCCAATGCCCATGTTCCTGTCAGGTCTGCTGTTGCCGTCAACAACGCCAGGCGGGATTTGCTCTGGCGCAGGATTTTCATGATGTCGGCTTCATTTTTGGCAGCCCGGCATTCTTCGCGAACACGCAGAAAAAGAGTATCGCGAATATCTTCCGGGGACGCATTGGCCAGTTCGGCAACAAATTCGGGATCTCGCAAGACACAGCGCGCAAGGAACGGACTGTTGCCAAAGATTGCCGAGAGATAGCGTTGACCGGTAGCATCATCAGCTATACGGGTTATAAAGTTGCCAAGCGTTTGGTATCTTGTGGTGGAGGTCAGGTTTTTCCAATCCACAAAGCCATTATCAAGGCGATTGGCATCGTATGGTTGCGGTAAATCACCGGAACCTGAAAAAAAGTCAAACACTATAATTCCCCTGGCAGTATTTGTTTGAGACTGCTTGAAGGGGCTGTTTCGGTCAAGATTTCAAACTGCATTAAACCGTAAAGACGATCCGGTACTTTTATTAAACCTGGACAAAACGCGATGATCCTGCCGGCAGGCAAATTTGTACTTCAGATATTCGGCGCCATGGCGGCAAGCCTTGCCATGGCATTCGCCGTCTTTGCCTGGTTGCTGTCTTCCGGTCCGGTTTCCCTCGGCTTTTTGACACCTTACCTCAAAGAAGCCCTGACTCTGGGCAGGGCAGGTGTTCAGGTTGAGATGGATGATACGATCCTGACCTGGGCTGGCTGGGATCGCACGCTGGATGTGCGCGCCATTGGCGTTCGTTTGTTAAATGAAAAGGGTGAATCCATTGCCCGGATACCCGAAATTTCATTGGGCCTGAGCGGTGCGGCAATTCTGGATGGCCGCATCGTGCCCACGACCCTGGACCTGCTACGGCCACAAGTCCGTTTGTTGCGGACGAAAGACGGGCGCTTCGACCTGGGTTTGGGGTCGAAAATTGGCTCTGCCACGGGAAATGCAGCGGCGACATTTTTCGAAGCACTGTTGAACCCATCAGTCAAAGACCGCAGAGACGGGTTTTTATCGCGGATCAGTGTTCTGAACGCAGATATATTATTGGTTGACCATGCGACGCGAACAACCTGGCGGGCACCCTGGGCAGATATCTCCCTGCTGCGGTCAACCGACGGCATCGACGGCAATATCATTGCTGATGTGGAGATCGGCGGCGGGGCAACACGCATATCGGCGGTTGCCAATTACCATAATATTGAGCAAAAACTGGACATCAGTCTTGATCTGGCGGACTTTCTGCCTGCCGAACTGGCTGCCCATGTACCAACCTTAAAGCCCTTGTCAGCCTTCGCAGCACCGGTGAGCGGCAAGATATCAACAACCCTTTACCTTGATGGTCGCACAGCGCCAGTTGATTTTGATCTTGCGGGCGGTCCGGGCGTTGTGACACTGCCTGACTTTTTTGCGGGCTCGCTGGTATTTTCACAGTTAGCGGCGCGAGGGGTGATCAAGCAGGATTATCGCTCTGTCGAACTTGCACAAATCATTGTTGATACGGGCGGGCCGTCGGGCGTCGCCAAGGGCAACATCAAACTCCAACAAGATGGAGACGTCTGGTCGGCTGGCGGTGTTCTGGAAGGCACCCTGCGGAATGTGCCTATGGCAGACCTTGGCGAATACTGGCCGCCAAACCTCGCCCCTTTGGCGCGGGACTGGGTCTTGACGAATATTCGCCAAGGCCAGGTGTCCGAAGGCAATTTCGTTTTGCGAATTCGGCCAGAAGACTTCACAAAGGATACGCTGCCAGATGATGCGCTGGATCTCGCGCTACGTTTCGAAGATCTGACAACCCGTTATTTGCCAAAATTGCCGTTGCTTGTTGGCGCCACCGGCACAGCAAGAATGACCGTCAATAGCCTCGATATTTCTGTTGAAGAAGGCCAGGTGAATTCGCTCGTCATGTCAGAAGGCAAAGTTCTGCTGAGCGAGTTAAATGGTGAAAACCCGGATGTAGATATTTCCTTTGTGGTCAGTGGACCAGTGAATGAGGGCATGGCCATTCTGGATATGGAACCTTTCGGTTTTGCCACGACATTGGGCGTTGTTCCGGCTGAGCTGGGTGGTGAAATGGCGGCTCGTGCCCGGATCAAATTGCCTTTAACCGAGGAACTGGACCCCAAAGATGTTTTGTTCGCCGCTGCTGCGAACGTGCGGGATTTTTCCATGCCAAAAGGCATCGGTGGCTTGCCTCTGAGCAAGGGGGGCCTGGCCGTCAGCATCGACGCCAACGCCATTGATATCACCGGTGACGTACATGTCGCGGGCGTTGCCGCCAATGTCACCTGGCATCAAGAGTTTTATGGTGAGGCTGCCAAGTCATCGCAGCTTCAGATGTCGACCGTGCTGGATGAGGCTGCCCGCAAGGGTTTGAACATGCCCGACATCAGTTGGCTGGCAGGGCCGGTGGCAATTACGGCCAACATGGTGGCGGAAAACTGGCAGGTAAAAGGCGGCGATATGAATGTCGACCTGACCGCCGCCGCTTTGGCTTTGCCCGAATTATTATGGCAAAAAGCCGCCGGTATCCCGGCCCAGATTGATTTTCAGTTTGTCTTGCCAGCGACTTCCAACGAAAGTCAGCAAGCTGTTTCCACTGGAAATCAGCCAGCTGTTTCCACTGGAAATCAGCCCACTCCTGCCAGTTTTGGCTTTGGTGGTGACTTCAGTTATGTCGGCGGTGGACTGGAAACAAATGGCAAGGTGGAAATTGGGGCAGGGGCTACACTGAAAAACCTCGAACTTAATCTCTTGAAGTTTGGACTGTCAGAAGTTTCTGCGGCGGTCAGGCCACTTCAGCCTGCCGGGTATATTATCGCACTGAATGGCGCGCAATTTGATGTGCGTCCCTACATGTCACGGTTCCTGGGAAATGACGCCGCCAAGGCCGGACAGGATTTGCCGCCTTTGAGTATTTCAATGCAGCTGGGGCGGTTGATACTCGACGACACCCAGATGCTGGATAACATGGCAGGCAGCGCCAACTTTGATGGATCATACTGGCGTAACCTGAGTGCCAAGGGCGACCTGTCCCGTGGTGACCTGGTCGGCGGCGTGCCCATTGATTTGGCTTTCAGTTCTTCGGCTGAAAAAAGTGAGATCAAGGTCCGCTCTGCAGATGGCGGGGGCGTTATGCGCAAGCTGGGCATTTTTGAAAATGCCTTTGGCGGTGCGCTGGCCCTGGATGCGACGATCTTCGAGCAGGAAAAAGACCAGCCTATGCGTGGCAAGGTCGTTCTGAAAAAATTCAAGGTCGTGGATGCGCCGACTTTGGCCAACATTTTGACCGTGGGCTCACTGTCCGGCGTGGCCAATATTCTGACCAATAACGGCATTCCCTTTGTCCAGTTCGAGGCGCCTTTTGAAATGCGCAACGGCATCATCCGCACTCGCGACGCCCGGGCTTATGGTCCTTCACTTGGTGTCACCATCGAAGGGGCGGTTGATCGAAACTTGTCTCGTGTCGCCCTGCAGGGCACCCTGGTGCCTGCCTATACGATTAATTCTGTGCTGGGTAATATCCCGATCCTGGGAAGGTTGCTGGTTGGCGGCAAGGGCGAGGGAATATTTGGCCTGACCTACGAAGTCTCCGGCCCTATTTCCCGTCCCAAGGTCACGGTTAACCCCTTGTCAGCGCTCGCTCCAGGACCGCTCAGAAAACTTTTGTTTGGCAGTTTCAAGCCATCTACCACAACAGATGATAAACCCGTCGACGGACAGGATAACTGATATGGATAATGATTTGAGAGAAGTCAGTTTCACTGAAATGAAGCACGGCTCAAAAGAAGAATATGAATTCCTCACGCCCTTGTTTCAGGAACACCAGCGCCAAACGCTGGCGGACGAAGTCCTTGCCATGCTGATGAAGTTGCAAGGCCCAAAGCTTGGCTACAAGGTCGACCGCTACGAACATTCCCTGCAATCCGCCACCCGGGCTTTACGGGACGGGGCAGACGATGAACTGGTGGTCTGTGCCTTGTTGCACGACATCGGCGACAGCATCGCCCCGGACAACCACAGCCAGCTCGCCGCTGCTGTGCTCAAGCCCTATGTCAGCGACAAAAACCACTGGATCATCCGCCACCATGGCGTTTTTCAGGGCTATTATTACTTCCACCACATGGGCCAGGACCAAAATGCCCGCGACCAGTTCAAGGATCACGAACACTATCAGGCCTGCGCGGATTTTTGTGAAAACTACGACCAAAACTGTTTCGACCCTGATTACGACACGGAACCCCTGGCCACGTTCGAGCCCATGGTTCGAGCATTATTTGGCAAACAGCCAGTAGAATATGTTTGAGGCATCGCAATGACTGAAACCACCAACATACCAGCCGCTGTCCCCACCGTCATGATCGACAATGACCGCACGCGCGTCACCGAATGGCGATTTGCACCCGGTGCCGCCACAGGCTGGCATCGCCACGAGATGGACTACGTCGTTGTGCCCGTCATGGACGGTACCCTGAAGATCGTCGACAAAAATGGCACCGAAAATCTGGCCAAGCTAAAAGACGGCATCCCGTATTTTCGGGACATCGGCGTCGAGCATGACGTCATCAACGCCAACGACTATGAATTCGCTTTCGTCGAAATCGAATTCAAATAGGCCAGAATAGCTTAGACAAGCTCAACCGGCATTTCACATTTCCAACAAAGATTCGTTGTTCTGGTTTAAGTATTGGAGCAACGAAACCGTAGTAATAATTCTGAATAATGTAGTTTCTGTTATTTGCATTAACGAGGGATAATTTCTATTAAAGGTTGACTAAATTCTTTAAGTCCTTTTTTCTAGGTATGCTAATAGGGGAATTATGGAGTTTGTTGTGAAATTTATTGCTGTAATATTATCTATGTTGGTTATTGCTTCTTGTGCCTCGTCACCTGATGAAATCGCCACAGCATCCGTATCGACAATACAATACAAAAATTATAGCTGTGAGCAGGTTTCGATGGAACTTGATCGCGTGCAAACCCGGGTCAATCAATTGCACGGAACGTTAAAAAAGAAATCAGACAATGACAACGCGCAAATGGCTGTTGGCATGATCCTGTTCTGGCCTGCCTTGTTTTTTCTTGAAGGCGGAGATGGCCCTCAAGCCCAGGAATATGCGCGCTTGAAAGGCGAGGCTGAAGCTCTCCAAAAGGTCTCAACCCGAAAAACTTGCGAGCTAAGTTAATTTATTTCGGCTTCACTAACACATGGCGTTTTTTGCCTGCGGATAACTTGATGACACCGTCGGCATTGCAGTCGGCCAGCGTAATCAAATCCATTTCGGCTTTGATCTGAACGTCGTTCAATCGGGCACCGCCGCCTTTGACCAGACGACGGGCTTCGCCGCCGGTTTGGGCGAGACCGGCGCGGCGGAACATCTCAAACGCTGCAACGCCTTCACCGAGATCAGCTGAAGCCACTTCGATGGTCGGCAGGCCTTCGGCGGCGCCACCTTGTTCGAAGGTCTTGCGGGCGGTTTCTTCTGACGCCTTGGCCGCGTCTGCGCCGTGACACATGCTGGTGGCTGCATTGGCCAGGATTTTCTTGGCGTCGTTCAGTTCGGCACCTTCCAGGGCCTCCAGACGCGTGATTTCATCCATAGGCAGGGCCGTGAACAGACGCAGGAAGCGGCCAACATCGGCATCTTCGGTGTTGCGCCAATACTGCCAGTAATCCCAGGCCGAGAGCATGTCCTCGTTGAGCCAGACAGCCCCGTCAGCGGTTTTGCCCATTTTGGCACCCGACGCCGTGGTCAGCAAAGGCGTGGTCAGGCCAAAGAGCGAACGTTGCTCGACCCGGCGGCCCAGTTCCACACCATTGACGATATTACCCCATTGATCCGAGCCACCCATTTGCAGGCTGCAATCATGACGCCGACCCAGTTCAAGGAAGTCGTAGGCCTGCAAGATCATGTAATTGAATTCAAGGAACGTCAGCGGCTGTTCGCGTTCGAGGCGCAGTTTCACACTGTCGAAGCCCAGCATGCGATTGACGGAAAAATGCCGACCGTAATCGCGCAGGAAATCGATGTACTGGATATCTTTCAGCCAGTCGTCATTGTTGACCATGATGGCATCGGTCGGGCCATCGCCAAATTTCAGGAATTTAGAGAAAACATCGCGGATACCAGCCATATTCTCGTTGATTTTGGCGTCATCCAGCAACTGGCGTTGCGTATCCTTGCCCGACGGATCACCCACCTTTGTGGTGCCACCACCCATCAGGACCACAGGTTTGTGGCCAGTCTGCTGCAAATGATGCAGCATCATAATCTGCACCAGGCTGCCCGCATGCAGGCTGGGGGCCGTGCAATCAAAACCAATATAGGCCACAACCGGTTCACCACTCGCCGCTTTTGCGTCAAGTGCTTCCAGGTCCGTACACTGGTGCATATACTGGCGCTCAACAATTGTGCGCAGGAAGTCGGAACGTAAATCAGTCATGAAAAGCTGTTTCTTGAAGGGTGATGAATTGAACAAAACGAATAAGAGCCGCTATCTAGCACAACCCGGCCGAGGGAACAACGCAGAGCGAATTCTCAAAGGGGCCACATGAGCAAGATCAGAACAGCCATCGGGTTAATGAGCGGTACCTCCATGGACGGTATCGACGCGGCCCTGATTGAAACAGATGGTGAAACAGTGTCCCGTTTCGGGCCTGGCCTGGCGCAAGAATATGACGAGAATTTCCGCGACCGCTTGCGAGAGTGCATCAATCGCCCTGCGGTGCGCGACGACGTCGCTGACAT
Organism: Alphaproteobacteria bacterium; assembly: GCA_018650465.1. Lineage (GTDB taxonomy): Bacteria > Pseudomonadota > Alphaproteobacteria > UBA2966 > UBA2966 > JABILA01. The sequence goes on along the minus strand of JABIFY010000107.1, from coordinate 45,644 downwards.
GATTGCCGACCGACAGGCAGCGGTGGTGCTGAAACTGCTCTCTGACAACGATCTGGCTGCGTCAGATGTGGATGTAATCGGCTTCCACGGGCAAACGGTGGATCATCGCCCTGAGGAGGGCGTGACCGTCCAGATCGGCAACGCGCAGCGGCTGGCTGATAAAACCGGCATTGATGTTGTGGCCGATTTTCGCACTGCAGATGTGGCCGCAGGCGGGCAGGGCGCACCACTGGCCCCGCTTTATCATCGCGCCCTGGCTGTTGATCTTGAAAAACCCCTGGCCGTGTTGAATCTGGGCGGTGTGGGAAATGTCACCTGGATTGGGGACGGGGCCGACAACATACTGGCTTTTGATACCGGCCCGGCCAATGCCCTGATCGATGACTGGATGTGTGATCGGCGCAACCAGCCCATGGATCAAAACGGGGCCTTTGCTGCAACGGGGAAAAGCGCACCAGGCATTCTGGATCAGTTAATGACACATGGCTATTTCGCGAAACCGCCACCCAAATCGCTCGACCGTATGGAATTTCATGCCGCCGTTCACGACACCATGGGCGACCAAACCGCCCATTCTCCCGCGGATGGTGCCCGTATCCTGACTGATTTCACTGTAGCGTCCGTGGCTGCAGCACGCACCTGGTTCCCTCAACCGGCCTTGCGCTGGCTGGTCTGCGGCGGTGGCCGTCATAACGGCTTGATCATGGAATTGCTTAACAAGGCCATCGGCGTACCCGTTGAACCGGTGGAAGCCGTCGGCTGGCGAGGTGATTTGCTCGAAGCTGAAGCCTTCGCCTGGCTTGCTGTACGCAGTCTGGACGGTATGGCATTGAGCTTGCCGACGACCACCGGCGTTTCAGAACCGGTGACCGGTGGTCGTCTTTTCAAAGCAATTTAGCGCGTCAGGCCGCGATATTCAGGTCGCCACGCCAGCCTGGAAACAGCTCATCTGCATCATGCGTAAAACTTTCGAAGGCACGGGCAAATTCACGGTGTTCCCGGGCAAATTCAATGGGATCAGCGCCTTCGCGCCAGCATTGTTCTGCCTGGCGCAAGGATGTCGCCCCGACAGCCGGTCCATCAATGTGACCATAACTACCGCCGCCAGCCGTCAGGATCAGGTTTGAGTGGCCGAGATTTTCGAAAAAACCAGGCATGCGCAAAGCATTCATCCCGCCGGAGATGATCGGTGTGGTCGGATTACTGCCGTACCATTCCTGATGGAAATATGGCCCCATGACACTGTCCTGTTCAATCATGTGGGCGATGATGGTGTCTCCTGCTTCACCTTCCATTTTGCCGTAGCTCATGGTGCCGGCGTGGATACCGGATGCGCCCTGCAGACGGGACATCTTTGCCAGAACCTGGGCGGTATAGCCGCGCTTTGACTGCGGCGAGGTTACAGCACCGTGGCCGGCCCTGTGGTAATGAAGGAACTGATTGGGGAAGTTCCGACGCGCCGTCGTAATGGCCGCCGGTCCGGCAACATACCCATCGACCAGAAAAGCCACATGATCTGCATTTTCACCAAAAGCGTCGAGAATGAATTCGCCGCGGGCCAACATTTCGGCAGGGTCGTCTGCTGTAATGTTTGCTGAAAACAACTTGGCCTGCCCGGTCGTATTCTGGGCTCTTGTCATGGCTTGTGCGACGAGGGGGATCGTTACTTTCAAGGGGGCAAAGGACTGATTGCCCTGGGGTTCATCATTCTTGATGAAATCACCACCCAGCCAGAAATCATAGGCTGCATCGGCGAAGGGTTTGGGTCTTAGCCCCAGTTTGGGTTTGATGATCGTGCCGACAATAAAGCCGCCATCTTTTTGCGGGCGGCCCAATACACGCCACAAATCGCTGATGGTCGCCGACGGGCGGTCAAATTTCTCGAGATAAGGCCGGGGCACATAAAAATCGTGCATTTTGGCATATTCGACATCACCCATGCCCTGATTATTACCAATCGTCAGGGTGAGGAAGGAAGCAATCATGGCGCTGCCATCCGTAATGTTGAAATCGAACAATTCGACCGGGTAGGCGATTTTCATCAGTTCTTTTGCTGGATCAATTTCATAGACCATAGCATCGACACCACGGGTGAAATCGTCCGTCGTCGAGATATCCACATTGGTCCCGGTGGAAGATTCCGCTGCAAAGTGGGCAGCTGTTTCCAGATAGCCGTAACCGGATTTGGGTTTCATGATATAGGCACACAAGACATGGGCCTGGCCGGCAATCAGTGTTTCTTCGGTTAAATTCAGGTCGGCATAGCGGTCAGATTGGTCCACGGGTCATCTCCTTTGGAACGGTTATTGAAAGATTTTGCGTCAATTTGCTTGGGCCGGATTTTCAGTCGCGTCGGCCAAGCCTGGTCAGTTTCAGGATCATTGGTGTCAGGATCAGCTGCATGGCGATATCCAGTTTGCCGCCAGGAATAACGATGGAATTGGCCCTGGACATAAAGCTGTCGTGAATCATGGAAACGAGATAGGGAAAGTCGATGCCGTGCGGGTCCCGGAACCGGATCACAACCATGCTTTCGTCTGGTGTTGGTATCCAACGGGCAACAAAGGGGTTGGATGTGTCGACCATGGGCACGCGCTGAAAATTAATGTCGGTTTGTGAAAACTGGGGGCAAATGTAGTGCACATAATCCGGCATACGCCGCAGCATGGTGTCCATGACGGCCTCGGTTGAATAACCCCTGACATCACGGTCACGATGAATTTTCTGGGTCCATTCCAGATTAATCACGGGCACAACGCCGATTTTTAGATCGGGATATTGAGCGACATTGACATCGTCTGTCACAACAGCCCCATGCAAACCTTCATAAAACAGCACATCTGTTTCATCGTCTGGCTCGATCCAGTCAGTGAAGGTACCGGCGGGAACGCCCGTTGATTCGGCTTCTGCCTGGTCGTGAACATAGGTGCGGGTCCGGCAATAACCGGTCTCTCCATATCGTTTGAACTCAGCTTCCAGCTCATCCAGCAAATTGGCCTGAGGGCCGAAATGGCTGAAATGAAGGTTATCGTTTTGCGCTTCACGCGCCATAACCTCCTTCATCTTCACCCTGTCATAGCGATGAAAAGCGTCGCCCTCGATAGCCATTGACCGGACCTGTTCACGACGAAAGATCTGCTCGAAAGTCGATTTTACTGACGACGTTCCAGCCCCGGACGATCCTGTAACAGAAATGATTGGGTGTTTAACGGACATGGTTTGACTTTCAGTGCATGAACAGGCCGCGTTTGGCGAACAAAGGCGACTGGCGCTCGGCTATTACCGTGCCATTGCAATAGTTTTCGACAAGTTCGACTTCGTCGGATGATCCGAACACCAGAGAAACACGTTCGTGGATTGATTTTGGCTGCACGTCCAATATTGGCGCGGTCCCCGTGCTGGCTGAGCCGCCAGCCTGTTCGATCAACCAGGCGATGGCATTGGCTTCATAAACCAGACGCAAACGGCCATTTCCATAACCAGGACGCGCATCCGCCGGATAGAGAAAAATACCGCCACGTGACAAAATGCGATGGCATTCTGCAACCAGAGAAGCCAGCCAGCGCATATTGAAATCACGACCGCGAATGCCGGTTTCGCCATCCATACAGTCTTCGACATAATTTCGTACATTTGCGTCCCAAAACCTGAAATTTGAAGCGTTTATGGCGAATTCTGACGTTTCTTGTGGAATTTGAATATTCCCGGATGTCAGGAAAAAATGTCGGCGTGCTCGATCCAGGGTAAAAATATGGGTGCCGTTGCCGAGGGTCAGCGTCAGGGTCGTTTGCGGGCCGTAAACGATATAACCAGCGGCCAGCTGCTGGCGTCCGGTTTGCAAAACCGCATCCCGGCCCAGTAAAGTCGCATCATAAATCGAAAAAATTGTGCCCAGCGACAGGTTTGTATCGACATTACTGGAACCATCGAGCGGGTCCATGGCGACGGCGAGGGTTCCGTTGCTGTTCATCTCGTGGATTTGAGCCAGTTCCTCTGATGCCAGCCAGGCAACGGGTTGTTCCTTTAACAATTCAATGATCAGATCATTGGCCTTGATATCAAGTGGCTTTTGTACATCTCCGTCTTCATTCGTCGACAGGACCGTTTCTCTCGCTGATCCCATGTCTCCACTGGCGATAATGCCCGCCAGGATACGACCGGCTTCGCAGATCGCACGGATTGTCTGTTGTACGTCCTTGCTGTGCTGATCAGCTCCCCCGGAACAAGCAACCTGGCGTTCAAGCCAGTTACCTAATGTTATGAGATCTGGCAAATCGATAATTCCTTTGTCCAGAAACGCATCATCCCGGATACGTCTCATTATTGAATTTCGAAATGTATATTAGAGATATTGAATAAAAAGAAAAATTAAATATAATTACTCACCATGAAAGAAAATCTAAATAAACTGTTCCGCGCTGTTACGCTTAAGCAGTTGCGGGCCCTGGCGGCAGTTGTCCAGCACGGCACTTATACGGCCGCTGCCCGAAATCTACATGTTACGCCACCGGCGATCTCTATTCAGATGGGGCTGCTGGAAGCCATGGCTGGCATGCCCCTTGTTGAGCGCTCCGGTGATCATTATCTGGCAACACAAGCGGGCCAAAAACTTGTCGAGGCAGCGAGGGTCATCGAAGAAACCCTTGCTGAAAGTGCCGAGGCAATAATTCATTTAAAAGGCGCGGAGGGTGGACAGGCGCGTGTCGGCATCGTCAGCACGGCCAAATATTTCGCACCACGGGCGCTGGCAGCTTTCTCGCGCGCCCACCCTGGGGTTGATGTCAGGTTATCCGTGGGGAACAGGCGGGAAACCATTGCGGCCATGGCAAATCACGAGATCGACTTCGCGATAATGGGACGGCCACCGCAAGATTTCCCCGTTGAGTCAGTCGCCTTTGGCGAACACCCTCATGTTATTATCACCCCGCCAGATCACCCATTGGTTGGACAAAAAAACATCCCGATAAAGTCACTGGCACAGGAACGGTTTTTGTCGCGTGAGCAGGGTTCTGGAACGCGTACATTGATGAACAGGCTTTTTGCCGGTGTCGGCATCGAGCCCCCGATAGGTATGGAAATCGGCAGCAACGAAACCATAAAACAGGCTGTGATTGCGGGCCTTGGTGTCGCGCTGATTTCAGTTCATACAGTTGCTATTGAATTGGGCGACGGGCGGTTGACTGCCTTGGACATTCAAGGCATGCCGCTCATCCGCAACTGGTTTGTGGTCAGGCGGCAGGAAAAGCGCATGCTGCCGGCAACGCATGCGCTCTGGGATTTCCTCGAATCAAATGGCAAATCTTTTTTGCCAGTGCCGGTATTACCAAACTGATCAGGCTGCTTTTTTCTCTTTCAGACGCATATCGAGGTAGTCGCCGGAACGTTGGGTCAATTCATCCAGTTCTTTTTCAAAGAAATGACCCGCCCCATCGATGGTCTGGTGGTCGATCGTGATACCTTTTTGCATTTTAAGCTTGGTGGCCAGGCCTTCAACGTCTTGTGGCGGTACGACCTGATCTGCGGTGCCGTTCAACAAGAGGCCGGAAGACGGGCAGGGAGCCAGAAAGGCGAAGTCATACATGTTGGCAGGTGGTGCAACCGAAATGAAGCCGTCGATCTCAGGACGCCGCATCAGCAACTGCATGGAAATCCAGGCCCCGAAGGAAAAACCGGCAACCCAGCAAAAACGCGAGTTTTCGTTATAAGTCTGCAGCCAATCAAGGGCCGATGCCGCATCTGAAAGCTCGCCCAGGCCCTGGTCAAAGGTACCCTGACTGCGGCCCACGCCCCGGAAATTAAAACGCAGCGTTGAAAAGCCGCGTTTGACGAACAAATGAAACAGATTGTAGACAATCTTGTTATTCATTGTGCCGCCATATTGTGGATGGGGGTGCAAAATCAGGGCAACAGGGGCCCCGTCTTTGGTGTTGTGGTGATAGCGACCTTCAAGTCGGCCTTCAGGGCCGTTAATTATGATATCCGGCATAGTGTTCAGTGCAGACCATTCTATTGGGACCCTTGAAATTCGGGCCGCTGATGTAAAAAAATATAACCCGTGGCTCAGGTAGGATTAATGCCGCTATGGGGCATAAATCCGTACTTCTAATACTTGACTATTCTTGTTGGTTTACCTATATCAATATTCAGGCGATCAGCACAAGCCGCTGGTTGTTGCAGGCACTGCATATCACAAAACTTCCGTGAGATGCAAAAAAACCCTGTAATTCCCTATGTTATTTCGTGGGGAAGCATTTGATTTCAAGCTTTTTTTACGGAAATCAGGGCACACAGACAGATTAGCGCGTTTCCGACGAAGGAGGAAACGCTGCGCTCCCGCTAACTCACTGTGGGCAACAATAACAAGAGCAAAAGCGATTCCGTCTAAACCGGAATAGCTCTAGACCGGTTGGTTAACTGTTGTGTTAGCAAGCGTTTGAAGACAAACCCTGAAAAAAATTAGGGGTATTTGGACCGAAAAGACGATACTTGAGACGAAGACGGTACGTGAGACGGAAATGCGGAAGAACAGGTGACCCATGCTTAATCTGATTCGACATGACATTGCAGCTATTTTTGAGCGCGACCCCGCTGTACGCTCACGTCTGGAAGTCTTTTTGTGTTATCCGGGTTTCCATGCGGCGCTGATTTATCGTCTGGCCCACGGTGCCTGGATTCGTAAATGGTTTCTTTTGGGCCGGTTCCTGTCGCACATCGGACGTTTTTTGACCGGCATTGAAATTCATCCCGGTGCCAAAATCGGCAAGGGCCTGTTCATCGACCACGGTATGGGCGTTGTCATCGGTGAAACTTCTATTCTCGGTGAAAATGTGACGCTCTATCACGATGTGACCCTTGGCGGCATTTCTCCAGCTGAAAATTCGTCACAACAAGTTTCGCAAAAACGCCACCCCACCCTGGAAGATGGCGTTATTGTTGGTTCCGGGGCACAGATTCTTGGGCCTATCGTCATCGGGGCCAATGCCCGGGTCGGGTCGAATTCCGTTGTTTCAAAGAATGTTCCGGCGGGTGCCACTGTTGTTGGTGTGCCGGGCAAAATTGCTGGCGCGGCGATATCGCGAAATGCTTCTCGCCACTTTGATGCCTATGGCACGCCGAAAGGCGAGATCAATGATCCGGTTGCCCGTTCCATTGATGGTTTGCTTGATCAAGTGCAATTACTGACAGCCCGCATCGGGGAGCTGGAAACGGCCCAGAAAACATCACTGGAAGCCAATGATAGCGATTCACGTGAAGAAGAATTAAACGTCAAGACATCCGAACCTGGACTGGAAGACTTACCCGTCGATACCACAAGAAAAAACTAGAGCGGTTTCGATATTAACATCCTGGTCTCAACGATTTGAAGGAGACGAACTGTGAAACTAAGTACCAAAGGTCGATATGCTGTTATGGCCATGGCTGATCTGGCGATCCAGAGTGGCGGGCGACCGGTTTCACTCGCCGATATTGCCGATCGTCAGGAAATTTCGCTTTCCTACCTGGAGCAATTGTTTGGCAAGTTGCGGCGCTCGTCCCTTGTAAAAAGCGTTCGTGGGCCGGGTGGCGGATACATGCTGGGCCGCAGCGCGGAAGAAATGCGGATTTCGGATATTGTGCTGGCCGTTGATGAACCGCTTAGCGTTATGCGCTGTCAGCCAGGCTCGCCCGCCGGCTGTCAAAGCAACAAAAGCCGTTGTCTGACCCATGATTTGTGGGAAGAACTGACTAACCAGATCCATTTATATCTGGCGTCTGTATCTCTGGACGACGTCATCAGTCGCCGTGTTCTTGGCACAAGTGGCATTATGTCGGACGGGTTTGAAGACGGTCCCCGAAATGCACCGGCGATTACCCTCGATCCGGATCAGCTTGCCGGCGATTGTTTGCCTGCTGCTATCGTCAGCCAGGAAGCCGTGCAGGGTTAAGTTCCGTGAACCAGCAGCGCCTCATATATCTCGACTATAATGCTACGGCACCGGTGAAACCGGCTGTGGCCAAGGCAGTCGCGCAAGCGCTGGTCACCGGCGGTAATCCGTCGTCTGTCCATGCCACTGGCCGCGCCGCCCGTATGGTTGTGGAACAAGCGCGGGAACAAGTCGCAAATCTTGTTGGTGCTGCAGTCGGTGACGTGATTTTTACCAGCGGCGGTACAGAAGCCAATAACCTTTGCCTGCGAACATTTTACAATGCCGGTCGCAAATTGCTGGTCTCAGCAACTGAGCATCCTTCCGTCTTGACCACAGCTTTGGCATTGGATGCCACGATCATACCGGTGGATCACAACGGACTGGTTCAGGTCGATACTCTGGACGCGTTGTTGAAAACCGAAACCGCGGGAGAAGGGCAACCGCTCCTGGTCTCGATCATGACAGCCAATAACGAAACGGGTGTCGTGCAACCGATCAATGAGCTGGCTGCAATCGCACATCGATATGGTGCTTTGCTTCATACAGATTCTGTTCAGGCCATTGGGAAAATATCGTTTGATATGAAGGTACTGGGCGCTGATCTTGTGACAGTTTCTGCCCATAAAATGGGTGGTCCTGCCGGGTCAGGCGCTTTGATCACAAGCCCGGCCGTCGGCAAAATGAAGGGCCTGCAAACAGGCGGTGGTCAGGAAAAGGGCTTGCGTCCAGGCACGGAAAACCTGTCCGGTATTGCCGGATTTGGTATGGCTGCTGACCTTTGCAATGAAGATCTATCACGCGGCGCGGAAATCGCAGCCTTGCGAGATGATCTGGAACGCCAGATCCAGGAAGTTGCACCTGAAACCATATTTTTTGGCGCTGAAACGATCCGTGTCGGCAACACCAGTTGCATCGCCATGCCAGGCGTCGACAGCGAAGTGCAGGTTATGGCGCTGGATCTGGACGGCATCGCTGTGAGTGCCGGTGCCGCTTGTTCTTCAGGCAAGGTGGCGGCTTCGCCGGTTTTGTTGGCCATGGGTGTTAAGGGATCAGTTGCAGCCAGTGCCATTCGGGTCAGCCTGGGCTGGGGCACGGTGAAAGAAGATATCGATAAATTTGTTGCGGCCTGGACTGCTTTGTATGAGCGACTGGGCCAGAAATCAGTGGAATTGTCAGCGGCCTGAGTGGTTGCTGAAGACGTTAAAGACAGGAATTGGACCGAAATGAACGACCATAGTCATATCGAATTTAACGGCGAAAACATGACAACGCCGATTTATATGGATTACCAGGCAACGACGCCCATGGACCCGCGTGTGCTTGAAGCCATGATGCCGTATTTCGGTGCCAAATATGGCAACCCGCATTCGCGCAGCCACGCCTTCGGCTGGGAAGCTGAGGCAGCCGTTGAAAATGCCCGGGCCCAGATTGCCAGCCTGATTGGTGCCAGCCCGAAGGAGATTATCTTCACTTCCGGTGCGACGGAATCCAACAATCTGGCCCTCAAGGGCGCTGCCATGTTCTATCGTGACAAGGGTAAGGACCACATCATTACCTCGGTTACAGAGCATAAATGTGTGCTGGATACCTGCCGCCATCTGGAACAGGAAGAAGGCTTCAAGGTTACCTATTTGCCAGTACAGGAAAATGGCCTGATCGATCTCGACACCCTGAAAGAGGCCATCACAGAACGCACGGTTATGGTTTCAATCATGTCGGTGCATAATGAAATTGGTGTCATTCAGCCACTGGCTGAAATTGGCAAAATCTGTCGTGAAAACAAGGTGTTCTTCCACACAGATGCCGCCCAGGGTGTTGGCAAAATCCCGCTGGATGTGAATGAAATGAATATCGATCTGATGAGCATTTCAGGTCACAAAGTATATGGCCCCATGGGTGTCGGTGCCTTGTTTGTACGCCGCAAGCCCCGTGTTCGCCTGCGTCCGCTTATCAATGGTGGTGGCCAGGAGCGTGGTATGCGTTCCGGAACACTTTCTCCACCGCTGTGTGTGGGGCTGGGTGAGGCTTGCGCCATTGCCGAAGCTGAGATGGCCTCGGACAACGAACGCATTCGCCTGTTGGCCAAGCGCTTTCACAATGCCATCAATGACCGCTTGCCCGACGTTATCCTGAACGGTGATGACGAGCATCGTTATTGGGGCAACATTAATCTCAGCTTTGCCTATGTGGAAGGTGAATCGCTGATGATGGGCATTCGGGACCTGGCCGTTTCATCCGGGTCTGCCTGTACTTCGGCTTCCCTGGAGCCCAGCTACGTTCTGCGCTCGCTGGGTGTTGAAGAGGAAATGGCTCACACCTCGATCCGCTTTGGTATTGGTCGCTTCACGACAGAAGCCGAAATTGACTATGCAGTAGAACATATTGTGACTGCGGTTGAGAAGTTACGGGCCATGAGCCCACTTTGGGAAATGGCACAGGAAGGCATCGACATCAAGTCGATCGAATGGGCCGACCATTAAACTGATCGTTAGAATGAGAATGAGGCAATTTGCCACGCTGTTGACAGCAGTTCAATTTGATATAACAACGCTTCCAAGAAGGAATGGTGGATAACATGGCTTACAGTGAAAAACTGATCGAGCACTACGAAAACCCCCGCAATATTGGCTCATTCGAAAAGGATGATGCCGGTGTCGGAACAGGTCTGGTTGGCGCGCCTGCTTGCGGAGACGTCATGAAACTGCAGATCAAGGTGAGCCCGGAAGGCATCATCGAAGATGCCAAGTTCAAGACATTTGGTTGTGGCTCAGCGATTGCCTCTTCCAGTCTTGTGACCGAATGGGTCAAAGGCAAGTCTCTGGATGAAGCCGGCGAGATCAAGAACACGGATATTGCTGAAGAACTGGCTTTGCCGCCGGTGAAAATTCACTGCTCTGTCCTCGCTGAAGACGCTATCAAGGCTGCCATCAACGACTACAAGGAAAAGGCCGCCGCGCCCGCCAAAGGCGAAGCTGCCGAGTAAGACGTGCCTGGCGACCTGTAAGGTTGCCAGTTTGAGAAGACCGGAAGGATGAATATATGCCTGCGATGATTAGTTTGACGGACAACGCTGTTGACCGGATTAACGCCCTGATGGGCAAACGTGATGAGCCAGCAGCCGGTTTGCGCATTGGTGTGCGAACGGCAGGCTGTTCCGGTCTGTCCTACACGCTTGAATATGCGGATGCGCCTGAAGAATTTGACGAAGTTGTCGAAGAAAAGGGCGTAAAGGTTTTTATTGATCCAAAAGCCACCATGTTTATCGTTGGTACGGAAATGGATTTTGTCGAAGAAAAGCTGCAATCCGGTTTTGTCTTCGTCAATCCAAATGAAAAAGGCAAATGTGGCTGCGGAGAATCATTCCACGTTTGATTTGACACATTCGTCAACGATACAGAATTCGAGGGGGCAGTGTGCCCCCTTGTTTTGCAATTCAGGCCCAGAGATCAAGAAGTAGATCAAGAGATTTAAGATAGTGAGCAGTAACGACAATCATAAGGGCGAAGGCCACATCCACACCCACCAGGACTCCCCATGTTGGTCTTGCCGCGGTTCTGTGGACCAGCGTGCACCGTTTTGCCACGCCTGTGGCATGATCCAGGCGCCCCGTCCGGGAGATGAATTTCAGCGCCTTGGCATGAAGGCTGATTTCGATCTTGATCCCAAGGACCTGGAAAAACGCTACTTTGCCTTTCAGCGAAAATTCCATCCGGATCGTTTTGCCACCAAGACGTCGCGCGAGAAGCAGCTGTCCTTGCAACATGCAACGGACCTGAACGAAGCTTATGATCGTCTGAAAGCGCCCCTGAGCCGGGCAGAAGCCCTGTTGGAATCCAAAGGGGCGGGCAAGCAAGATCAGGCCCGCACGGAAAGTGATCCTGAATTACTGATGGAAGCCATGGAGAGCCGCGAGGCCCTGGCTGATGCCGAAACAGCTGATGAAGTCGCCAAACTGGAAGCCCGCACCCGTATGGAGGTCGAGGTCTCTGAAGAAGCCCTGTCCGTCGCTTTTGCTGCTGACGATCTGGAGGGGGCGACGAACATTGTGACGCGCCTTAAATATCTTCTTAAATTACTTCAGGAAACAAGTCGCAAGCGCCTGTCTTTACATAATTAATTAAGCGGTTCGTGATTATTCCGAAACGCCTCGTTTCATATTTGCATTGCCTTTCAAGGCCTTGCTGAAATCCTGTGTTTCAGGACAAAGCTGAAACACTCAATAGTTCAAGGTTTACGTTTCAAATGGCCGAATTCCTGCAAATCCATGAACCGGGTGAAACCCCCATGCCACACGCTGATGACAACGTCGCGGTTGGCATTGATCTTGGGACAACAAACTCCCTGGTTGCCATTGCCCATGACAGCGCACCTGAGATCCTGCGAGGCTCAGATGGGCGCGGCATGGTGCCGTCTGTCGTTGCTTATCTGGACGACGAAGTGATTGTTGGCGCTGGTGCCCGGCCCGTGCTGCTGGACGAGCCAGAGCGTGTTGTTGCCTCCATCAAGCGCCTGATGGGCCGGGGTGTTGAAGACTTGAAAACCCTGGGCGGCAAGCTGCCTTACGACGTCGACGAAGCTGCGAGTAAAGGCGGCATGGTGCGCCTGTCTATTGCGGGACGATCCCTGACACCGGTTGAAATCTCTGCTGATATCTTGCGCGCCTTGAAAGTGCGGGCCGAAGAAGCGCTTGATCGCGACGTCGACAAGGCTGTGATTACAGTGCCGGCTTATTTCGATGATGCCGCCAGGGCCGCCACCAAAGATGCCGCCAAACTGGCCGGACTTGAGACGTTGCGTCTGGTGAACGAGCCCACAGCCGCCGCCTTGGCCTATGGTCTGGACAAGGATGTGGAAGGACTTTACGCCGTTTATGATTTTGGTGGCGGTACTTTTGATATTTCCTTGCTGCGCATGGAAATGGGCGTGTTTCAGGTGTTGGCAACAGGCGGTGATGCACAATTGGGCGGGGATGATCTGGATCATGTCGTGGCCGAACATTTCCTGGCCGAACGCACCAAAGAGCTGAGCGATGACGGTGAGCTGACAACGACTGAAGTGAAAAATGCCTTGATGACGGCACGCCTTGCCAAGGAATGCCTGACAGATCAGGACCAGGGCAAATGGATGCTGGGCATGGACGGTCAGCCGACCGAGCACAGCCTGGATCGTGCAAGATTTAACGATTTGATTTCTGACATTGTTGACCGGACGATCAAACTCAGCCGCGACGTCTTGCTGGAAGCCGATATAATGCCGGACGAAGTCAAGGGCGTGGTGCTGGTTGGTGGCTCGACCCGGGTGCCATTGGTACGCGAACGTGTGGCTGGCCTGTTTGGTCAGGAACCGCTGGCAGACATCAACCCGGACGAAGTCGTGGCCCTTGGTGCTGCCTTGCAGGCTGAGGCCCTGACAGCGGGTTCCAACGCCTTGTTGTTGGATGTGACGCCTTTGTCGCTGGGTATTGAGACGATGGGAGGCATGGTCGAGAAAGTCATTCACCGCAACACACCAATTCCCGTCGCCAAGGCCCAGGAATTCACCACCTACAAGGATGGGCAAACCGCCATGGCTATTCATGCACTCCAGGGGGAGCGCGAAATGGCCGATCAGAACCGTTCACTGGCGCGCTTTGAATTGCGTGGCATTCCGGCCATGGTTGCCGGTGCGGCCCGGATCAAGGTGATGTTCTCGGTTGATGCGGATGGTTTGCTGACCGTATCGGCCTCGGAAGAAAGCACAGGTCTTGAAGCTCAGGTGGAGGTCAAACCAAGCTATGGCCTGAACGACGACGACATGGCCCGCATGCTGCGGGAATCCATGCAACATGGCCGCAGTGACATGATGGAACGTCTTTTGGCAGAAGCCCGGGTCGAGGGCGCACGCATGTTACTTGCCTTCGAAAGCGCCCTGGAAGTCGACGGTGATTTGCTCGAAGGTGATGAAAAAAATCTTATAAATCGACGTATTGATGAATTGCGCAGCGCCATGGCCGGGGATGATCGTGATGTCATCAACACAGCCGTGGATACCCTGAACAAGACGACAGAGGGTTTTGCCTCCCGGCGCATGGACCGTGATATCCGCAAAGCTTTGGCTGGCAGTTCCGTCGAGGATATTGATGGAGAGCTTGCCAATCCTGAGGCCTGACGATAAATACCCCGGCATCGCTGGTAATCCTTCATTCACCACGCTATGTAAAATCAGAATAACGCAATTATCAAGAAATCGACCATTGGAGTCTTGCACCGTGCCTAAAATGAATTTCATCGACGCTGACGGAAATAACAAAGAAGTTGATGCGCCGCTAGGCCTGTCGGTGCTGGAGATCGCCCATAAAAACAAAATCGATCTGGAAGGTGCCTGCGAAGGCTCGCTGGCTTGTTCAACCTGCCATGTGATTGTCGAAGAAAACTTCTTTGACCAGCTGGAAGAAGCTTCGGAAGACGAAGAAGATATGCTGGATCTGGCCTTTGGCCTGACGCACACCTCGCGCCTGGGCTGCCAGATCATCATTACCGAAGAAATGGACGGCCTGACCGTCAAATTACCGGCTGCGACCCGTAATATGATGGTTGATGTCTGACTTGAATTATTGCTGTTTCGACCCAGGTTTTTGGTGACATTCGCGGTGCCTTTTGTGGCACTACACCGACATCTTCAGAGCAAACACTAGACATACCTGGGGGAGGGAACATGGCGCTACGCTGGACAGACGTCATTGATATTGCCATCGAGCTGGAAGAGGCTCATCCCGACGCTGACGTCGTCAATATCCGCTTTACTGATCTGCACAAGTGGGTTCGTGAACTGGCCGATTTTGACGACGATCCCGAACGTTCAAACGAAAAAATCCTCGAGGCCATCCAGATGGCCTGGCTGGACGAGCGCGACGACTGATTGCCAGTTTCGGAATTTACATGACCGGATTTAAATGGCCGGATTTACATGAAATGAGTTAACCTGGAAACATCAGGTTTTTGTCGGGGGGCGATATGGTTGCCAAACTAAGATTATACAGCGGGTTGATCCTGCTTGTTTTCGTTACCGGGCACCTGACAAATAATATTCTGGGACTGCATTCGTTTGAAGCCATGGACGCGGCTTCCGAATGGACGACCCATCCCTGGCGGACGGAAGTTGGTATGGTCCTGATGATAGGTGCCTTCCTGACCCATTTTTTCCTGGTCAGCTGGTCCCTGTTCAGGCGACAGACCATGAAAATGAAAACCTGGGAAGCCGTCCAGAACATTTTTGGTCTGTTGATTCCGGTGTTGCTGATTGGGCATTTTGCCGGCACCAAACTTCTTAACAAGGTCATGGGTCTGCAAAATGGCTATGCCTTTGAGATGCTGGCCTTGTTTGAATTTGCGCCCGAGTTCGGTACCGTACAATTTCTTTTGGTCCTTTTGGTCTGGAGTCATGGTTGCATCGGGCTGCACACGTGGTTGCGCCTGAAGCCTGGGTATCTGCGGCTGCAAACCCTGCCTCTGGCTCTTGCAATTTTATTTCCGGCGGTAGCTTTGGCCGGCTTCTTCGCCGCAGGTTTCAGGGCGATGGCCATGGCCGCGGACCAGGCCTGGGTTGCTGAAATCCTCGCCAGATCGAAATTTACACCAGAGATGTTCCCGTTCGTCATAGATACGTCGACGGCCTTTATCGTCGGCTATCTGGTCTATTTGGCCCTCCTGTTTACCGCTCGCTGGTTGCGCCTCGCCATGGCCAAACGCGAACGACCGCTGATGATTTCCTATCAGGGGGAACGCGACCTGGCGGCAGCTCCTGGTGCCACGGTTCTGGAAATCCTGCGCGCCAATAATATTCCGCATGCGTCTGTCTGTGGGGGCAGGGGGCGTTGTTCGACCTGTCGCGTCAAGGTCGGTCGTGGCAGTGACTGGCTGGCCCCGGCCAATGATGACGAATTGAAAGTCCTCGACCGCATATCAGCACCGGAAGGCGTGCGCCTGGCTTGTCAGATCAGACCGCGCGTTGATCTGGAAGTCGCCCCCTTGCTGCCCGCCAGTGCTGTCGCCCAGGATGGCTTCCACAAGCCGGGCTACCTGGCCGGTCAGGAAGTCGAAGTTGTCATCGCCTTTGTTGACTTGCGAGGCTCAACCGGTTTATCGGAAGGCCGCTTGCCCTATGATTTTGTTTTCATCCTGAACCAGTTTTTTGCCGCCATTGATCGCGCCATCAACGATACCGGCGGCCACTACGCCCAGTTTAATGGCGACGGCCTGATGGCGATTTACGGTCTTGAATGCGACGTCAACGAAGCCGCCCGCCAGGCCTTGGCCGGGGCCAAGGCCATGATGCAACGCATCGAAGAACTGAACCGGCATTTAGGGGTCGAGCTGAAAGAACCCCTGGCCATCGGCATCGGCATTCATTCGGGCGAAGCCATTGTCGGCAGCATGGGCCCGCCCAAACACCCGATCATTTCCGCCATCGGCGACCACGTCAACGTCGCCGCCCGCCTCGAAGCCAAATGCAAAGAATACGGCGCACCTCTCATCGTCTCGGAAGTCACCGTGCAACGGGCCGGTGTGAACCTCGACCACTACAAATCCGACACCGTCGACGTCCGCGGCCGCGAAGGCCAGATCACCATTCGCATTGTGGATGACCCGGCAACGATGGATTTAGGTGAAGAGGTGGAAGTTGTGGCGGCGGAGTAAGACCCACAACACCGTCATGCGCCAATTCCCGCAAACAAAACTTTCTCTCCAATTGGCGGACAATGATTAGACTTCCAGCGCAGTACACCATCAATTTCGAAATCAAAAAATTTTTGTTTGATCGAGAGTCAAGATGGATACTGGCCTTCACCAGTATCCATAATGCTTTTGTCACTTGAGCGGTTGAAACCAAATATGTGGGCGTCGCTTTAATCGCCAAGGAAAATAGTCCGGCGAACTACTGACCAACCTACCCACTACCCCTCGTTATCGTTCGCCGCTTCCCGTTTTTCGTCGGCTTCAGCCGCTTCGGCTTCGTTGGTTTCGACCTGTTCGAACATCTGTAAAAATGTCTCGGCTTCCTGGGCGCCCATGACGACGTATTTATGGTCGATGATAAAACACGGAATGCCGGTGACGCCCATCTCTTTGAATTTTTCGTTTTCTTCCTGCACAGCTTCAATATCTTTTTCACCGCTGAGCAAGTCAGCCACCAGGTCGTAGTCCAGGCCCACCTCGTCGGCGATTTCCAGCAGTACTTCCGGATCGCCGATGTCACCGCCTTCCATAAAATAGCGTTCAAACAGTTTTTCCACGACGGCATCCTGCACGCCAACGGAATGGGACCAGCGGATCAGGCGGTGGCTGTCGACGGTGTTGGGGGTGCGCTCTATCAGGTCAAAGGCGAAGGGCAAGTCTTCTGCTTCACCAACGATATAGGCGCGTTCATCATTTTCACGGGTTTCATCTTCACCATCCGGTTTACCGGCGATAAATTCCTGTCGGCTCATGCCTTCTTGCGGTATGTCGGGGTTCAGCTGGTAGGGGCGCCATTCGATGGTCACGTCCATGTCCGGGCGTTCCGCCAGGGCGGTTTCCAGGCGACGTTTGCCGATGTAACACCACGGGCAAATGGTGTCGGAAACAATATCTATATGCATGGTCTCGTCTAACTGTCTGGATTATTGACGGGTTTATTTAACGTCGGCCTTGGCGCGGGCAATCAGGCTTTCAGCGGAGTCACCTTCTTCCGCACTGGCGACGCCCACTTGCAGATAAACCGGTACAGGTTCCGTCATGTTTGCAACGGCAAATTCAGTTGAACCAATCACCGAAGCAATCCGGCGCAACGCAACGGCCGCCACATCCGGTGGGGTTTCCGGCAGCACAACGACAAATTCATCGCCGCCATAACGCGCCGACATGTCTTCGCCGCGCAGCAGGCCCGTGATCATGGTCGAGATTTGGCGGATCAACAAATCACCCGCCACATAACCGTAGTCGTGATTGAACTGGGCCAACAATTTGATGTCAAAAAAGCCAACGGTCAGATTCTTGTGCCAGGTCTTGGCTTCTTCCAACTGTTTGGCCAGGTTCTCATGCAAGAAACCATGGCTAAACAGACCTGTCAGGCCGTCACTGGTCATGGGCCGCATAGCTTCGCGATAAACCTTGCGCATGGCAAAGCGATAACGCTGTTGCGAGACTAGGCTGTCGACACGGTTGCGCAATTCGTCCGCACTGACTGGTGTATGCACCACGTCCGTTACGCCCATATCATAGGGCTGATCGGCATTTTCAAAGCTGTCTTTGTCACAGATCAACAAGATGGGCAAATTATACAGCCGCGAGTTGTTGCGGATATCACCGCAAAATAACATGTACTCGCTTTGTGGATCGTCGCAGCTTAGAACCAGCGCATCAATCTCTTTTGAGACCAGATCAGCCATCGCTTCGTAGGTGGCAGTCGTACAAAGCTGTACCCGGTTTTCGCCCACCAGCTCAGCAGTTTTTTTGTTCTGGGCGGCATCGGCACCGACGATGACAATGCGGGCATCTTCCACATCGACAACCGGTGTTACCAGGGCTGTATCCTTAATGCCATATTGCTCAGCTGTATCCAGCCTGCGATCAAGTTCTTCCTGCATGGTGTTCAGGCGCAGTAACGAGCCAAGGCGGGCAAACAATTCCACATCGCGATAATCGTGGGGCAGATAATCGGCAACGCCTTCTTTCAAGGCCCTTGCCTTGGCTTCAACGTCTGCCCGGTCGCCGATCAAAATCAGCGGGACCTTGCGTTCCTGCCAGGCATTGATAACGGCAGTTTCATCGCCATCCGTCGGGGTATTAATGATCACCACGTCCGGATGTTCGGTATTGGCCATGGCCAATACTTCGTCCACATCATCGGCCCGCATGAGGTGGTATCCCCGCGCGATTAATTTGGCGTCAAACTTGATGGGGCGTGCCGGGTTGGCATCAAACAACAGGACGCGTGCAATATATGCAGCCATTCGGATTTCCAGCCTTCAATTTTCTTGCGGAAGCAGTTCAGATGACAATTTATGGCTCAGGGCAGGCGAAGACAAGTAACGCCTATGCTAAAAAGTTGATAATTCACCCTTTTCGACTGATCTGCCCAGGCTGGAACCACTTTACAGCGCAAACATTTCGCAATTTGTCGCGTTGCAAAATGTTGTATTGTCTGAAATCTTCGCTGTTTGAACAGGCGTAAATCAACCTGAATACTGATAATTGGAGTCAATCACTTGAGCACCCCCCTGGAATTGGACGGCCAGACCGTTCTTGTAACCGGCGCGTCCAGTGGACTAGGCCGTCATTTTTCAATGACTT
This sequence comes from Alphaproteobacteria bacterium, assembly GCA_018650465.1. GTDB lineage: Bacteria > Pseudomonadota > Alphaproteobacteria > UBA2966 > UBA2966 > JABILA01. The sequence continues at coordinate 26,428 of JABIFY010000107.1, read as the reverse complement.
TGGCCAAAGCGGGAGCGAAAGTCGCTGTTTGCGCCCGACGGGCAGATAAACTCGCCTCTCTGGTCGAAGAAATTGAAGCATTTGATGGTCGGGCTATGGCTTTTTCCATGGATGTGTCGGACGTCAGCAGTATTTCAGCCGCCATCGACAACGCCGAGACGGAACTGGGGGCGATTTCGGTCCTGGTGAATAATGCCGGCATTTCAGTGCAAAAAAATGCCGTCGACATGACGCCGGATGATTATGACCTTTTGATGGATACCAATCAGAAGGGGGCCTATTTTGCTGCTGTTGAAATGGGCAAACGCATGATCGCCCATGGGCATGGCGGGTCAATCATCAATATTGCCTCGGTTGCCGCCATCCGGCCCCTGGCCCAGCTGTCGACCTATTGCATGTCCAAGGCCGCTGTATCCCACATGACACGCGCCCTGGCGGTCGAATGGGCACGCTATAACGTGCGGGTCAACGCCATCGCACCGGGCTACATCGAAACCGAGATGAATGCTGAATATTTCGCCAGTCCCCCCGGTCAGGCCTTCATTAAACGCTTTCTGCGCCGCCGGGTTGGCGTGCCTGAAAACCTCGATGGTGCACTTATGTTGTTGGCCACAAAGGCCGGTGAGTTCATGACAGGCGAGCAAATCGTGGTGGATGACGGCCTGAACCTGGCCATGTAACCGGAAATTCCAGTTGACGAGGCGCAATGCGTCACATTGCGTCACTCATTGATCCAGGCTAACTTTTCCTCGCGTCACTTATAAGACCGATGCGGGGAGAGTAGCTTTGGCCACAGACGAATTTCGGAGAAACCTCAGATACTTGTGCGATTTGTACAAGTCTGTGGCAGATGTTTGCCGCCGCATTGATATCAATCGCCAGCAATTCAATAAATATCTTGGCGGCCAGGCGGAACCATCAAACTATAATCTGCGCAAGATTTGTGACTTCTTTGGTGTAGGAGAAAGTGAACTCTATGGCCCGCATGAAAACCTCATAGCCCTGTTTGCCGGAGCACCAGCTGTACCAACTGAAACCCCACCAGGTTTGCCGCTGAACAACTTCTTTCCGACCCCGACAGATACCCTCGACAAATACCTGGGTTATTACTTCGCCTATGTGATTTCCCCATCGTTTCCGCGTTATATTATCAAATCCATCACGCGGATCGCCCGTGAAGGGGAACACTTTGTCACCAAGACCTATGAACGTATCGCCATTCGGGACAGTGACGACGACTATTATTCAATTAACAAGTATCGTGGATTTTGTTTTACATCCGCCGATCTGGTGTATCTGGTCGAGCACGAATATCTCAATAACCGCGGTTATATCTACACCTCGCTTTACCCGTCATTCCGGGGGCGAATACAGTATCTGAACGGCCTGGTTCTGGGCGTATCCGGTGGCAGTTTCAGGCGGCCTTTCAGCTCTCCCATCGTTTTTGAATATCTCGGTTCAGATATCGATTTACGTCGCTCGATCAGTGAGTGCGGTTGTTATCCCATCGAAAACGGGCCGATTTCCGAAGCTGTGAAGTCCCGCTTATGTGTTCCTGTGCCCGAAGGGGACTTCAATATTACGCCACCTATTTTCTGATTTTACATCAAATATGACGCGTAGTGACGCACTATCGCGACAAAACGCGCCTCATATGGCTATGTTGCGAAATTGTCTCTGGTCAAACTGTCAACCCAAAATATGCCTGACCTGATCCATTTGCCGGAATTTTGGCGAAGGGATCAAGGCAAAACAGGTTGGCTTACATTTTTCCATTTTCCCCAAATTACGGGTAACCCCATAACGGGTAACAAGGAGACTATTATGAAATTCAAAAAAATTCTTATGGCTGGTGCTGTGGCGATTACCGCTGCCGGTGCTCTCAGCACATCAGTGCTGGCTGCCAGCAACACCCTGACGGTCGCTGATCGTTCATCCTACAAGGACTGGAACCCGGCGGTTGCCTTTTCCGAAGAAGTCCGTGTTCTGGGTAATATCTACGAAACCCTGCTGGTCCTGAACCCGGCTGGCAGTGCGGAGCAATTCGCCCCTGGTCTTGCAACTTCATGGTCCGCCAGTGCTGACGGCAAAACCTGGACGTTCAACCTGCGCAAGGGTGTGACTTTCCATGATGGGTCTGCTTTCAACGCAGCCGCCGCCAAAAAGTCCCTTGATTACGTCAAGAAGCTTGGCAAGGGTGCTGCCTTCATCTGGGGCGCTCTGACGTCAGTTGAAGCCAAAGACGAACATACGCTGGTCATGAACTTCAAATCTGCTACAGCAGCTGATCTGATCGCGTCTGCCCAATATGCGGCCTATATCATTGCCCCTGCGGCAATCGACAAGGGCCATGACTGGATGTCAGCGCCAAACGCCATTGGTACAGGCCCTTACAAACTGGCTTCTGTCGAAGCTGGTCAGCAAATCGTAATGGAAAAGCATGACGCTTACTGGGGTGGCTGGAAAGATGGCCAGTTCGACCGCGTTATCGTCAAGGTCGTTTCAGAAGCAGCTACCCGCGTGCAGATGCTGAAATCTGGTGCGGTTGATTATGCCACTGTTGGCACTGATCAGCTTGCCGGTTTGAAAGCAGCCAGCAACGTAGATGTGTTCACCGCGGACAGCTGGAAAAACAGCATGTTCCTGATGAATGCCTCCAAGTACCCGACCGACAACGTCAAATTCCGTAAAGCCATGCAGCTGATCTGGGATTACGAAAACGTTGTGACCAGCATCTATGGCGGTTATGCCAAGTTGCCTGTCGGCCCACTGCCTGCGTCCATGTGGGGTGCTGCCAAATTCGACATGCCTAAACAGGATCTGGCAGCCGCCAAACAACTGCTGGCAGATTCAGGCGTGCCGCAGAAAGACTGGAAAGTCTCCATGCAGTATATTGGCGATTTCAAGCCCTATGCTGACTCGGCCGAACTCTTTCAGGCAACAGCTTCACAGTTGGGTGTAACCGTTGATCTGATGCCTGGTAAATGGGGTGTGATCTGGGGCAAAGCCAAGAAGCTTGAAACCTCACCGAACCTGCAGTCCATGTCATGGTGGCCTTCATACGCCACGCCAAACGACTGGCTGGTATCCTTGTTCAAGACCGAGAAAAAAGCCTTGTTCAATCTCTCGCACTATTCCAACCCGGCCTACGACAAACTGGTGGAAGAAGGCATGGCTGTTGAAGGATCGGACCGTCCCATGGCCATTGCCAAGTTTGGTGCTGCCCAGAAAATCATCATGGATGATGCCCTGGCGATCTTCTACGGCGATATCTCGACCTATCGTGTTTCTGCCAAGAACGTTGCAGGCATGAGCAAGAACCTTAATCCGGCATACGAAGCCGTGATGTACTACAGCCTGACCCGCAAGTAAGACAGTCAGGTCAGGAGAGCTTGTAATGGCACGCTACGCGGCACAGAGATTGTTGTTGATGATCGGGATCCTGCTCGGAGTTCTGACCATCACCTTTATTCTCAGTCGTGTGCTGCCGGGCTCGCCTGTCGAGTTGATGTTGGGACACCGGCCGACGCCGGAACTGATCGAGGCCACGAAAAAAGAACTTGGCCTCGATCAGCCCCTCATCATTCAGTATTTTACCTATATTGGTGAAGTCGTTCAGGGCGAATTTGGCAAAAGCCTGCGGACCGGACGACCCGTTCTGGAAGAAGTTGGCAAGCGCATTGGTGCCACCCTGGAACTCACCACTCTGGCGATCTTCTTTGTTGTTCTGATCGGTGTGCCTTTGGGCGTGATTTCCGCCGTTCGACAAAATTCCATTCTGGATAACGGCCTGCGCGCCACAACAATTGCCGGCATGGCCTTTCCCGCATTCATGTTGGCCATGATGTTGCAGATGTTGTTTTACGGCGAACTGGGCTGGCTGCCATTGCAGGGACGCCTTGATTCCGAGGTCCTGCTTGATTCGACATTTCCCAGGCATACCGGCTTTTTTCTGCTGGATACCCTGATGACTGGTGACTGGCGCGCCTTTGGCAGCGCCGCACAGCATATTGTTTTACCCGCCCTGACCCTGGTCATTATTACCTTGGCGACAGTGACCCGCATCACCCGTAACATGATGGTGGAAGTCCTCAGCGAGGAATTCATCCGCACAGCATCTGCCTATGGTTTGCCTTCGCGACGTATTCATTATGGCTATGCCCTGAAGGCGACGCTGATCCCCTTGTTAACCGTTGTCGGTCTGACTTACGGCTATCTTTTGGGCGGGGCAGTGGTGGTTGAATTTGTATTCGACTGGCCTGGTCTTGGCGGCTTTATGGTATTTTCGATTTCACAAAATGACTTCCCGGCTGTCATGGGCACGACCCTGTTTCTGGCCACGGCATATTTGATGATCAACCTGGTTGTCGACCTGCTGTACTTCGTTGTTGACCCGAGGCTGAGGGCACAATGAGCATTCTTGAAACCAGCGACGAAGTGCCGACCCTCGCCTGGCGTGTGAAGGCCAAGGCTTTTGCCGCCAACAACAAACTGTTTGTTGTTGGCGCAACCGGCTTCCTGTTTATTCTGCTTTGCGCCATCTTCGCCCCCCTCATTGCACCCTATGCGCCGGACAAAATCGATTTTTCTGCCCGTCTTCAGGGGCCGTCATGGGCGCATTGGATGGGAACCGAAAAATTCGGACGGGATATTCTGTCCCGCGTAATTTACGGCGCGCAAACATCATTGATTATTGGTACAGCGGTAACCTTCATTGCCATTCTGATCGGCGCACCCATCGGGATTATCGCCGGATATTTTGGCGGCAGGCTGGATACACTCTTGATGCGAGTGTCCGACGTCTTCCTGGCTTTCCCTCCTTTGTTGCTGCCGATTGCGATCACCGCAGCCCTGGGCTCAGGCCTCGGCAACGCCATGTTTGCGATCGCGGTTTCGTGGTTTCCCTGGTATGCCCGTATTACCCGCGCCGCTGTGCTGCGTATTCGTACTGAACCTTATATCAACGCCGCCCGGGCCATGGGTGTTAGTCACACCCGCATCATGTGGCGGCATGTCCTGCCCAATTCCCTGACACCGATTATTGTCCAGGGCTCCATGGATTTCGGCTTCACGATTTTGGCCGCAGCGTCTCTCAGCTTCATTGGTTTGGGTGCAACACCGCCGATGATCGAATGGGGACTGATGGCCGCGACCTCACGGTCCATGTTCCTCGATGCCTGGTGGACCGTTTTGTTTCCCGGCATGGCCATTTTCTTCACTGTCCTGTGTGTGAACCTGGTGGGTGATGGTGTGCGTGACGTGCTCGATCCCAAACACGGGATCAAGGAATGAGTACGCCGGTTCTTCAGATCGCCGGGTTGCGCGTTGAATTCCCTGGCCTCTTGCGCACGGTCAAAGCCGTACGCGGAATTAACCTGACTGTCACCGGTGGTACCGTTATGGGGCTGGTTGGTGAATCAGGTTCCGGCAAATCCATGACCGCTATGGCCGCCCTTGGCTTGATCCCCAAACCAGGTGTCGTGCATGGCAGCGTCAAGGTAGATGGTTTTGAAGTCGTCGGTCGAAGGGATGCTGAATTGGCCCCGCTTCGTGGTGGCGAAGCAGCCATGATTTTCCAGAACCCCATGAAGGCGCTGAACCCGTTTTTTACCGTCGGCGAACAAATGACGGATGCCATTCGCTGCCATTTGCCCTTCGACAAAAAAGCCGCAATCAAGGCTGCCATTGCGGCCCTTGAATCCGTACATCTGCCGGATCCGACCTTTACCCTGGACAAATATCCCCACCAGATGTCGGGTGGGCAAATCCAGCGCGTGATGATCGCCATGGCTCTGGCCTGCCAGCCCAAGGTATTGATTGCCGATGAGCCGACCACAGCCCTGGATGTGACGGTTCAGGCGCAAATCATTTCCTTGCTGCGGGAACTGGTGGCGACGCAAGACCGGACCATTTTGTTTATCACCCATGATCTCGGCGTCGTCGCCTCCCTGTGTGATAATGTGGCTGTGATGTATGCAGGAGAAATTGTTGAAACGGGCTCTGTCGTCGACGTTTTTGCTGACCCGAAACATCCTTATACGCAGAAGCTTATGAATACCGTGCCGCGCCTGGGAGCAGGGGATCAGAACCTGAATTTTATTCCAGGCCAGGTGCCCGACATGGGCTTCCCGCCCAAGGGCTGCGCCTTTCATCCGCGCTGTGACCAGGCCGATGACAAATGCGCGGCGAGTGCGCCCGACTACATGATCTTTAATAACGACCACAAAGCCGCCTGTCATCGACTGGATGAAGCGCCGTGACAAGTGCCGCCCCCTTGATGAGCGTCGAAGGTTTAAGCAAAGTCTTCCACACCAGGCACGGCGACGTGAATGCCGTGGACGGGGTCAGCTTTGATGTTGGCTCAGGTGAAACTGTGGCCCTTGTCGGTGAATCCGGTTGCGGCAAAAGCACCGTTGCCATGACCCTGTTGGGCCTTGAAGACCGTAGCGATGGCATCGTCCGCATTAATGGCGTTGAAGATGGTGCAGACGAAAAGTCACGGCAAAAGCACCTCGGCACGAATCTCAGTATTGTTTTTCAAAACCCCTATGCCTCGCTGAACCCCAAGATGAAAATCCGCGACGTCATTGCCGAACCCTTGACCACGGCCTTTGGTCTGCGCGGCAAGGCTTTGAACGAACGTATTATCAAGTTGCTGGCTGACGTGGGTCTGGGTCCGGAGCATCTGAAACGATATCCCCATGAATTTTCCGGTGGCCAGCGCCAACGTATCGCTATTGCCCGTGCCCTGGCACTGGAACCAAAATTACTGATCCTCGATGAACCCACCGCCGCCCTGGATGTTTCCGTTCAGGCTCAGGTCCTGAAGTTGTTGCGGGATTTGCAGGACGAACTGGGTCTCAGTTATCTTTTTATCAGTCACGATTTGGCGACAGTGGAATATCTCTCGCGCCGGGTGATGGTGATGTATCTGGGGCGCATCGTTGAAACCGGCCTTGTCGGTGACGTCTTTGCCAATCCGGCCCATCCCTATACCCGTGCCTTGCTGGACAGCGTGCCCTCCATTGATCCCGCACTTCGCGATAACCTGAAGACTTTGGCTGGTGAAATACCCAGCCCCCTGAACCGACCGAAGGGCTGTGCCTTTGCCCCGCGCTGTTATTTTGCCGAAGACAAATGTAGTCAGTCTTCACCCAATCTCGAACCTGCCGGACAAGACCGTGACGTCGCGTGCTTTTATCCGATAAAAAGCACGGAAACTGAGCGATGAGCAGCAAATCACTGAAAGACCTGGCAAACGAGACATTACCGGGTGCTGGAGAAGTCATGCAGGGCACACCTCCCCCTGTCGACAAAAGGGTAACGCTGGAAAATTGGGACACGCCGCCTTTCATTTCCTGGTCCTTCCAGAATATGGCACAGATATTTCCCGTCGTTTCCGTCTCTCGTGGTAAGGGCCCGGTCGCCAGGCTCGATCAAAACCTGCAAGACCTGACCGGCATTTCTGTAACCCGGCTTGATAACAGCCAGACAACAGTTGGTGGCGTTCTCGCAGATACCAACACGGACGGATTTCTTGTCCTGCACAAGGGCGAGATCATCACTGAAGAATATTTTGGGGGTATGACAGCTGATACCCTGCATCTGGCACAGTCTGTTTCCAAATCCATTGTTGGCACCCTGGCCGGGATTTTTCTGAATAGCGGCTTGCTGGATTTAGGTGCCCGGGTCCAGACCTATGTGCCGGAATTGGCCAACAGTGGTTATGCCAATGCCACGATCAAAAATTTGCTGAACATGCAGACTGGTGTGCAGTTTAACGAAGACTACACTGATCCTGACGCTGAATTTGCCTTGCTGGATATGGCCGCCGGCTGGAAAGACCGGATCACAGGCACGGAACCGGAAACAATCTATGACCTATTGGTTTCCATCGCCGAAGATCGCAGGCACGGTGAATATTTCCAGTATCGCTCTATTGATACAGATGTCCTGGCCTGGGTTTGTGAGCGTGTCGGTGGCGCCCGTTTGGCCGAACTGATCAGTCGGGAAATCTGGTCAAAAATCGGCGCAGAAAAAGACGCGCTATTTACGACGGACAAGGCTGGGACCTCACTGGCCGATGGCGGTTTTAATGCAACTTTACGCGACTTTGCTCGCTTCGGTCAGATGCATTTGCAAATGGGCCGGTTCAATGACCAGCAACTGGCATCGACAGAATGGTTCCGGTCCTGCCGCAGTGGTGATAGCGACAAATTCAAGGTTCTGTACAGTGAATTTGCCGAACACTACCCTCGTGCAGCCTATGCCAATCAGTGGTGGGTCGTGGACAGTGAGCGCGAGATGTATGCAGCCCGAGGCGTCTTCGGTCAGCTGATCTGTATCGACCCGGCCACTGAACTGGTCGTGGTCAAACTATCGTCCTGGGCCAATTTCCTCGATTTTGATCGCAACATCCATACCCATCGCATGATCGAAGCAATTGCGAATTATCTCGACGCTCCATGAAAATCAGGCAATGATTTGCGTCGAACCTTGCCGTTGGCGGTGCGGGGCAGGGCGTCGATAAAGATGACTTCGCGTGGGCATTTGTATTTGGCCAGGTGTTCATGGGCGAAATTCAGGATGCTGTTGGCATCGGCTTGGTCAGCGTCCTTTGGCACCACAAAAGCGCAGATGATAGAGACCTGATCCGAGATGCGCACTTCCGTAACCGCGATCTCGCCGATGTCTGGATGGGCGGACATTGCATGTTCGACCTCCAGGGGTGAAACGCGGTAACCCATGGCGTTCATCAGGTCGTCGTTGCGGCCGTGATACCAGAGATATCCGTCCGCATCGATTGCAGCCAGGTCGCCGCCACAAAACCAGTCGCCGCGATAAACCAGCGCATCTTCTTCCGGGCGGTTCCAATAGCCCAGCATCAACCCGGCCTCGCCCCGGTGGACTGCCAGCATGCCGATTTCATCAACGGGCAGTGGGTCGTTGCCATCTGCAACATCACGCGACAAAACAGCAATGCGCCGACCAACCTGGGGTCGCCCCGGACTGCCAACACGGACGGGCACGCGCGGCGATGAACTGACATAAGTTGAAAACTCACTCATGCCCAGGGCTTCATACATCTCAAGCCCGGTTTCTGATCGCCATTGATCCCGCAAGGCTGGCGGCAGAGCCTCACCTGAGACCAGGGCATGGCGCAAGGATGAAAGGTCAAAATCAGCCAGGTCGTTATATTTCATCATCTGGCGATAGACGCCCGGCACCGCTGCAAAAAGCGTTGCGCCATAGGCCTCAATCATGCGCGGCCAAATACTTTTGTCGGCCTCACCATTAAACAATACAGCAGTTGCCCCGCGCGCCCAGGGATCGAACAATCCGACGCCCAGGGTATAGGTCCAGTTAAAGCGCCCGGCATGCAACATGACATCCCGGTCGTTGTGATTAATCCAGCCGTCATACATGGGCTGACGTCCCCAGCCCGTTCTGTGGGCATGCTGCACACCCTTGGGGCGGCCTGTGGTGCCGGAGGTATAGATCAGGAAAGCCGGATCATTGGCGGCGGTGTTTGCATAGTCACCCCGGTCCGTATGTGTTCTCAGATCATGCACCATGGACGGCGTCAGAATCTGAACACCCCCAGGTACTTCATCAAGGGCCAGTCCGTCTGCCATGGCGATGGCGCGGGCACCTGAGTCAGATAACAAAAAGGCCGCTTCTTCGGCGGTTAATTGAGACGAAGAGGGCAGTGGGACATATCCCGCAGCCAGGCAGGCGAAAAACAGCAGGCAATAATCAATGCCGTTTTCCAGCCGCAACATGACGCGGTCTCCGCGCTGTAAATTGCCGGTGGCTTTCAGGCCAGCTGCCATGCGTAAAATACAATCTTCGAATTCGCGAAAACTCCAGCGTTCGTCGGCAAATCCGGCACCGTCCAGGTGCGCCAGGATCATGGCCGTTTTGTCGCCCCTGAGACGCACATTTTCGGCCAGGCACCAATGGGCGAGGTTAAACTGTTTGGGAGGTGGTGGAAGCAAAGTAGAGGTCATATCGTTTTATTAATACCAGCCATTCTGGCGCTGCCAGATGGTCAATGACGAGAAGTCTTCATTACCGTCTGAATCTTCATCCACAACATTATAATAATCATGCGCCGCGGCCGTCATGCAGGCATGCACGGGCAACACCCGGACACGTGAGCCGACGGGCATGTCATCCCAGGGGATGATGGAACCTTCAGCTGCCTTAACGATGCCATGTTCCTGGTGGCTGTCCGCAACATAAAGACCCTTGATTGGTTGGGTTTGGGTATTACAGACAACGCCAAGGCCAATATTCGGGTCGCGGCTTTCCATACCCCGATCCTTGCTGAGAGCAAGACCACCGGCATCGATCAACAACTGATCCAGATCCTTGCGGTGCCCGATGACAGTGGCCAAAACGCTGACCGCGATGTCATCCGTTGTGCCCCAGCCAAAATGCGCCTGCATGACATCGGAAAACATGTAAACGCCTGGTCGTGCTTCCGTGATGCCTTCCATGGAACGGGCATGGGCTGCGGTCGGGGTCGAGCCGGTCGTCAATGTTTTGCAGTCAAAGCCCTGATCCGCCAGCATTTGGCCAACCTCAACAAGAGTGGCGCGCTCTACCTCTGCGACATCGGCCATTTCCTCTGTGCTGTTGCAGCCATAGGATTGTCCGGCGTGGGTCATGATACCCGCAAATTCCAGGACCGGGGCAGCAACGATTGCCTTGACTACATCAATCAAATCCGGATCATCCGCAACCAGCCCGGCACGACCACCACCACAATCAACCTCGACCAATACCGGAAAGGAAGTTTCAAGCCGTTGGGCTTCAGTTGCAACGGCATTAAGGGCATCAACATTGTCTGTCAGGACCGTAATCACAGCGTCGTGCGAGGCCTGGATTTCGGCCAGAGGAGCGACCTTGCCTGGCGACAAGCCCACGGCATAAAAAATATCTTTGATACCTTTTTCCGCCATATAGCGGGCTTCGGCCACGGTCGATACGGTAACGCCGCCAAAGTGATCTTTGGTTGCAAGCCGCGCTACGTCAGCAGACTTGGCGGTTTTCATGTGGGGGCGCAAACGCACACCCATATCTGCCAGGCGCTTGCTCATGCGATCCGCATTGCGGCTCAAGCGGGAGCGGTTCAGGATCAGGGCAGGGGTCGCGATGTAGTCAATGCTCATAGTTTCTTCCCTAACAAGTTTCTTCCTTAACAAGTCTCGACCTTATGAATTAATGCCGGCCCAGTCGGAGAATGTCGGCAGCCAGTCCAGACTGTCCGTTGTGGCCCCGCTTGGAATATATTCAGCACCAACCCAACCAGTATAGCCCAGCTTGTGAATGGTCGTGAAAACACCTTGCCAGTCGATGTCACCGGTACCGGGCTCGTGGCGCCCACCATTATCAGCAAATTGCATGTGGGCGATGTGATCGTACCAGCGTTCCAGTTCCGCGACCGGATCTGTCTCCATCATGCGGGCATGGTAAAAATCATATTGCAAGGCCAGGTTTTTGTGTCCAGCTTGCGTAATCGCCTGGACAACCAGCTCAGACGTGGGGATGAAAAAACCCTGGACATCACGATCGTTCAGGGGTTCAACAAGGGCCTTGGTGCCAACGGCCTCAAATTCTGATGCCGCATAATTCAGATTAGCAACCAGGGTTTTCCAACAAGCATCTTTATCCGCATCCGGGCCAGGAATACCCGCCAGGACATTGATACCGATGGGCTTCAACACTCGCGCATAGTCACAGGCCGTTTTGATCGCAGACCGGAAATCCTGTTCTCGTCCGGGCAGGGCAGCCAGGCCACGTTCGCCGGCCGCAAAATCACCTGGTGGGACGTTAAACAAAACCACTTCAACGCCTGCGGCTTCGGCGGCTAATGCGATATCTGCGACAGGTGTGGTATGCGGGAACTGAATTTCAACGGCATCAAAACCGGCATCCTTCACGGCCTGAAAACGGTCGAGGATATCCAGCTCCTGGAACATAGTAGAAATATTGATGGAAAACTTCATGGCCGAAAATCCTCAAAACAAAACGGTTTGATCACTCTTTTGAAAAGCAGGCCATACTGCACAGCGTCGCCATGGGGTGCAAGGGAGTGGCCGGTGAAACAAATTCAACAGGCAACAGTCAAAGATCAACGTCTCAAGCGAACTTCTGACGCCAGATTTCGATGGCACTGAGGATGCCGCTGCGCGGGCTGCTGAGAACGGGAACGGGCGGGGCGCCGATAGCCTGTCCAGGGCCGGTGCCATGGAAGCCTGCGCCAGGACGATAAGTTCCGTGGATTTGGCTGCGTCTTCCAGTCCCCGGGCAATGGCAGGTAAATAACCGTCCATATCACCAGCTTCAAACAATCGTTTGCCGTCAGCGATCAGACAGGGCTCAATCGTAACCGTGCGGCCAGCCTCTACGGCCGCTTGTTTGACCAGATCGAGCGTCGGCGTCAACGTTGTTTTAAAAGTCGCGGCAACGACCAGATGATCTGCCCGCCGGACCGCGTCTTCAGCCATCGGTCGATCAATGCGCAAAACGGCTGCCAAACCCTCGGCAACTGATTTATCTGCGGCATCATCCGCACCGGGACCAATTGTCGAGCACGTGCAAACCACAAGTCCGGCATTGTCACAAGCTTGGGCATAAAGCAGATCGGACGTTTGCTGACGAATAGTGTCTGTCAGGACCCCTTCAGCGAAGGCTGCTTTCAACAAGTCATCCCGCATGAGGTGTCGCGTCGGAATTTCCGGGGCCAATTCCGCCAGTAAAAACGAAAACAGATCAACATTGGACTGAGCGGTGTGCAACAACACGAGAGAATCATTTGAAAGGGACATTTCAGTCTTTCGATTTAAGGCCTGTATCACGATGGCGTTTGATTTTATACAATATGTGACATTATCCCGTCAGTATCATCTATCCAGCCCGAGGCCAAACCGAAATGAATTTTGATCCGCATGTGTTTCGCAATTGTCTGTCACGTTTTGCGACCGGTATTACGGTCGTGACTTGTGTGGATAAGGAAGGGGTGCCGCATGGTATGACCGTAAATTCATTTAACTCGGTCTCCCTTGATCCACCTTTAATTCTTTTTAGCCTGGCGCGGGATGCCCGCAGTATCGGGTTATTTGAGAATGCCGACAGTTATGCCGTCAATGTCCTTGCCCAGGATCAGATGGAGGTCTCGCAAAAATTTTCGATTGCCGGAGAGGAAAAATGGCGCGATACGCAGTGGTCAACTGGCGAGCATGGTGCACCGATCCTGGCTGGTACCATGGCCACATTCGAGTGCCGCCCGTATTCAACAGCTGATGGTGGCGATCACATCATTTTCATCGGCCGGGTCGAACAATGCACGCAAATTGAAGACGCCAATCCCTTGCTATATTTTTCCGGGCAATATGCGAAACTGGCTGCAGGTTGACAGGTACTATTTGCGGTCCCGTTCATGGGCCAAATATTTTTTGATTAACGACTTGTTGTTCCGGGTCCGGGAGGCGCCGATTTCTGTCCAGATCTGCTCAGCCAATACCGGATGATCTTTATAAAAACCGTGGCTTAGAATAACAAACCAGTCGGCCACCAGATAAGGCTTCTTCGAGAGACGGAACCTGTCGGACAGCTTCAGGCTTTCCAGGGCCTTCAAACCAATGAAACGTTCAACGACAAACCCATCCAGTCGACCTTTGTCAATCAGTTTCAAACCGTCGGTCAGACTTACGTTATGAGCCGGGCTATGGCTCGATTTTTTCAACATTGCCGCAGCGACGTAACCCAGTGGAGCCGCCACAACGATATTCTCTGAAATGAAAGATTTGCCATTCCAAATTTCCGCACCCTGGATTTGGCTAAAAACCGGATATTCCACCTGCTGAATGGCTCGTGCTGAATCCGGCTTGCCATTTGCCATGGGGAACCGGGCAAAGCGTTCTCTTTCAGGTGTGTAGATAGCCGCAAACGTAGCGTCAACTTCATTGTGCTCAAGCATCTTCAGGCAGCGTTTCCAGGGTGCCTTGATCAAGGTGGATTTCAGGGACAGACGGCCAAGCGCCCCATAGATGTGCTCCAGCAAAATACCAGGATAAGCTTCGTCACGATCTGTGGCCACTCCAAGAAAAGGAAAATAGGATTTGTCTTCGTGACAGATGCGTAAAGTCGCACTTTCAGCGGCAACGGGTGCGGCGGACATGGCAATACCGGTCATTGCGAATATCACGATCAGCAGAATGCCTTTGAGACCGACAATTCTGCCCATCATTTTGTGGAATATGACCATACGGAGCAATTTCAATCGTCAAATATATTGCGCCGGGGAGGGGCGCACCAGACGCCGCGAATATCCTTTATCAGCCACGAAAGCACCAGGGCAAAAACCGATGCAATGATACTGGTGATGCCGAACCAGAAAGCCCGGTCCTGGTTCAGTTCAGGTAGTTCCGAACTTGCGCCAAAGATCGCATAAAGCCCCATCACAAGAAACCCAAAGGCAACGACACTGCCGATAAAGCGGATTACGGGTTCATTTTTGTAAATTGTCATTTCATCTATCCCCGATGTTGAGAATAGGTCAATTTGTCTGTCAGGCAAACCTGAGATATTTGTCAGTCCCCGGTAAAGATCAGTACCCGAAAGGAAAAGTGTTTCAGCTCATTGATTCAAGCATCGCCTTCATTTGCTGGTGCAACATGTTGACGGCTTTCAGCGGTCGGACCATTACCTTGAAATCAATGATTTTACCGTCATCATTCCATTTGATCATGTCGACCCCGTTTATTTCGATATCGTCAATCGTCACGGCAAATTCCAGTACTGCTGTATCCCCCTGAACGATTTCCCTCAGGTACCTGAAATCCGAATCCCGGAAAACCTGAAAAGCAGAAGCCAGGTATAAAAAAACAATGGCTTTGCCTTCTTGCGGCGTGTGAACGACCGGCGAATGAAACACTGCATTTTCATCCAACAATTTTTTCAAAGCATCAGCGTTACCGCCTTCAGCTACCTGGTGCCAGGCTTGTAATCCTTCGACAGCTATCATCGTATTTCCAGTCCGCAGGGGGTTAGCGCAGTCGCCAGAATGCCAGGACCAGCCCACAGGTGCAACCTGTGAACAGTAAATACAGTATTTACTCTTACAATTTGCAGCCAGCTTGCCTAAATATAAATGCAAGCCCATTGCGTCCCGCAATCGGGCAAACCGTATGTGAGCATTCCTGCATGAGCGATGAGGCTGTAACGCGCAAACTGGCTGCCGTCCTTGCAGCCGATGTTGCTGGTTATACCCGCTTGATGGAAACGGATGAAAACACCACCCTGGAAGACTGGTGGTTCGCCCGCAGAGAAATCATTGACCCTCGTATCGAGCTTCACGGGGGGCGGATCGTAAAACATACAGGCGACGGCTTTCTTGCCGAATTTCCCACTACGACAGAAGCCGTTCGTTGCGCGGTAGAAATGCAGACCGCCCTGGAGGAACGAAATGCCGGGCGTAGTCGCAATACCAGGTTTGATTTCCGCATGGGCATTAACGTCGGCGAAATAGTCGTCGACAAGGAAGACATTTACGGTGATGGCGTCAACATCGCCGCCCGCCTGGAAAGCCTGGCTGATCATGGCGGCATCACCATATCGGCTCTGGCATATGAACAAGTAAAAAACCGGCTTGATCTTGAATTTGAAGATTTGGGCAGCAAAAAGCTGAAGCATATCGGCAAGCCGCTGAAACACTATCGTGTGCTTTTGGAATCGAGCACGTCGCGCAAACACGGTGCTCTCAGAATAGGGCCAATTACCCCTTTACGCTTTATTGCAGCTATCGGTCTGTTATTTCTGGCCGTTGTATTTTTCTCGCCAGGTGGCGGACCAGGTAGCGGATCTGGTGGCGGAACCGGAACAACACCTTCACCTGGAACACCTGTCGTTTCCCTTCAGCCTTTTCGTATAATCGGCGAAAGTACAGCGGAAAAATCATTTACCGATGGACTGACTGAAGATTTGATGACCGCGCTTTCGTCCAATGGGGATTTGCGCATTTTGAAGCTGGGCGAAACCAAGCCGGACGCCAAAGACCTTCAGTCCCTCAAGGTTGGGTACCGTCTGGAGGGCAGCGTTCGGACTGTGGGCGACCGCGTTCGTGTTTCCGCCCAGCTGGTTGACCCAAAAACCGGCGTTCATATTTGGGGCGGACGATACGACCGCAAGCTGGACAACGTCCTGGATGTGCAAACCGAGGTCAGCGGCAAGATAGTTTCGACCCTGAAAGAACGCATTCTGTCCGCTGAATCTGATATGGCGGCCCTGGATCCGTCAATGGGTGGCCGGGCAAGGGATGTTTTGTATCGCGGGCTCAGCAACCTGGGACGTTTTGCTGAAGCAGCCGCGTTCCTGCCACAGGAACTGATGGACTGGGTATCAGGTTCTGACAGCAAGGATCTATCCGTTGAGGGCCGCGAAAAAAATGACAATAACTCCAGCGACAGCAATAGAATTGCAAATTCTGGCAATGAGGATTGGGTATGAAAATAGTCAGCGCCGTTAAACACAGTCTGGTTGGGACAGTGGTCACAATTGGCCTGCTTTCAGCTCATACAGCAGCAGGCTTTGAAGTGACTACGGTCAAAAAGGGAAATTTCGATTCGGACCTGATAATCTCGGCTGACAAACTTTTGATTGAGGCGGAGATAGCCTCTGATTTGATCGCGGCCGGCGGCGAAATAGAAGTAAATTCGAATATCAAGGGCGATGTATTGGTTGTCGGCGGCAGGATAGATGTCACCAAGACAATTCAGGGCGGTTTGATGGCTATGGCAGGCAATCTTTCCATGGAAGCTGACGTTCTGGATGCAGTTTCCATTTTTGCTGGCAAGGCGAAAGTTTCAGGAGACATCAAGGGAGATGCCCTGGCAATCGGTGGCAAACTTGATTTCACCGGTGATGTGGACGGCGATTTACGGGCCGCAGCCGGGAAATTGACTTTGCATCAGCGTATCAACGGTAATGTCCTGGCTAGTGCCGGTGTGTTAACAATTGGGGACAGCGCGACGATTACTGGCAAGACAACCCTTGGTGCCGGCACAGTCCGGATCAGTGGACATATCATAGGCGATCTCAGGGTAGGGGCCCGTGAAGTTATTATTTCCGGCCGCATCGATGGCGACGCCAAGATCGCGGCGAATTCCATAAGAATATTACCATCAGCCCGTATAGCCGGTGACCTGATTTATCATTCGCCGGAAGTAATCCAGCTTTCAGACCAGGCGGAAATTGGTGGCGATGTTACGTTTATGCAATCCGAAGGCATGATGGACCGTGAAGGTGGCATGTTTGCCATGGCTGGTGCCACGCATATTGTGCTGGTGATTGGCCTGATCATTCTGGCCTCTGCCTTTGTCCTGACGATCCCCAAGCTGTTCCCGGCTCTTGATCGCCAATCCAGAGGCCGCAACTGGGCCTGCGTTGGTCTTGGTCTTGCCGTTCTGGTTGGCGGCCCGTTGTTGATTTCGTTACTCGTGTTTTCTGCGATCGGTTTACCTTTGGGAATCTTGTTGATCGCTGTTTATTTCCTGATGGTTATCACCGGACAGTTTGGCTCCTCCTATGTGTTGGGCCGTCGGATGATTTCCTGGGCCAAACATGATGCAACCCGCAAACCCCTGTACCGAATTGGAGCGACAGCACTGGGGTTGTCCGTCTTGTGGCTACTAGCGGTTGTTCCGATCCTGGGTGCCGTTGTCATTGCATTGGCCACAGCACGTGGGGTGGGGGCGCTGGTATTTGAAATAGTAGAGTTGCGCACAAGGCTTGGGCAACCGACCTGAGGCCCGCATATTTGGCGGGTATTGTGCCGTTTGTTGCTTCTCTAAATTGAAAAACTTCAACATTTTTCCGTGTTGTTTTCAGGGTAGCGTTGTTGGATAATTGGCGCACACCGTTTGTCCCGGCGGTTGTTTCTGGAGTAACCGTTTTCCGTGCCCCAACCAACCACCCATATCTCGTCAAAAAATTCCTCAAAGGATGATAATTTCTCATCGACATTCCCCTCGTTGACAACGGCATCCAGGGGAACACGGCGCAGCATCGCCC
The DNA here is from genome assembly GCA_018650465.1 of Alphaproteobacteria bacterium. Taxonomy (GTDB): domain Bacteria; phylum Pseudomonadota; class Alphaproteobacteria; order UBA2966; family UBA2966; genus JABILA01. Next base: position 8,350 of record JABIFY010000107.1, on the reverse strand, counting down.
GCCGTCTTATGTTTACGACTGCCGTGATCGGGTTTTGCATCACTGCCATCACGATCAGCATTCAGGTTTTTTTCGATTATCGGTCTGATATTGCGGAAATAAACACCCGATTCAACGAAATTGAGAATAGCCATATCAACAGTTTGTCGTCGGTTGTCTGGGCCCTGGATGAGCCTTTGATCAAGCTGAATCTGAGCAGTTTGCTCGGTATGTCGGAAATCGAATATCTTGAAATAGTATCTGATAATAATTCGAAGTGGGTCGCTGGCACACCGGTCAGCGGGGAGGCATTGGAACGCATTTTCCAACTGACGATTAACCACAATGGTGAAAGCAAACAATTCGCCACGCTTCGCATTCAAGCCAGTATAAGCAAAGTTTATGCCGGCCTTTTTGCTCACACCATGCAAAGGCTTCTGAGCATAGGCATTTTGATTTTTTGCGTCATTGGTGCCATCTATATTTTGTTCCGGCGTACAGTTACCCGCCACCTTGATAAACTGGCGATGCATGCGGCCTTGATTGAACTGGACGGCAAGACGTCTCCTTTCAAACTGGATCGGGTCAAGTCTCCTGGACGGCTGGATGAACTGGACACAGTCGTTGATGCCATCAATGGTATGATTGAGAAAGTTGCGGAAACGTCCGAAGGCTTGCGCAATAGTGAAGAACGTTATCGTGCCGCCTTCGAATCGTCTCATGACGCGATCATCACAACAGATGGATCAGGCAAGATCCTGAACTGGAATAATGCAGCCATAACAATATTTGGCTACACATCACCTGAAGCTGTTGGTCAGTCTATTGATATTCTGGTGAAACAAGACACAAGGATCAAAGCTGAAAATATTGGCGAAAGATGGTTCAGAACATCCGCTGGCAACGACGATACGGTTGTCGAAATAAAGGCCGTAACGAAGAATGATGAAGAAGTATTTGTTGATGTTTCCACATCTTCCTGGTCTGTCAATGGAGACGACTTTCTGACCGTCACCATCCGCGACGTTACGCGACGAAAATTGGCCGAAGAGGATCAGAGCAAGCTCTCTGAGCAACTCAGGCAAGCCCAAAAGATGGAAGCTGTGGGCCAGCTGACGGGCGGTATCGCGCATGACTTCAATAATATCCTGGCCATTGTCATCGGCAATCTGGAAATTGGGATGGATGTCATCGGCAAGGATTCCAGTGCTACTGAACATTTTGAAATGGCGATGAAAGGCTCGGAACGGGCAGCCATTCTTACCAAGCGACTACTTGGCTTTTCCCGTCGTGACTCTGCGGAAACAAAAGTTACTCTGGTCAATGAATTCATTCTGGACCTGAAAGACCTGGTCAAGCGGACACTGACATCCGCCATCACGGTCGAGACATGGCTTGCGGATGATTTGTGGCCGGTTGTGATTGATCCGCATGAACTGGAAGAGGCCTTGCTCAATCTATCGATCAATGCCCGCGACGCCATGCCTGACGGGGGCGTTCTGTCTATCGAGACAGAGAACAAGGTTCTGGATGATCATTATGTCAAAAGCCATCCCGGCGGCATGGCTGGCGAATTCGTCATGATAACGGTTCAGGATTCCGGCACCGGCATCGATTCGGCCAATCTTGAAAAGGTTTTTGAACCCTTTTTCTCAACCAAAGAAACCGGCAAGGGAACCGGGCTGGGCTTGAGCATGGTTTACGGCTTTGTCCAGCGCAGCAAAGGCCACATCAACATATATTCTGTACCGGGAGAAGGGACCGCCTTTCGCATGTTCCTGCCCCGGGCCTCAACCGATGCCAAACCATCAATGCCGCCTGAAGTCATTGATGAGAAAGCGCCAACCGGCACAGAAACGGTTTTGATTGTTGATGACGAAAGCAACCTGGTTCGGGTCACAGAAATTTTCATGTCTTCACTTGGGTACAAAACTCTCACGGCGTCGAATGGTCGCAAAGCCATGGAGATAATTGAAAGTGATACCCCGGTCGATATGCTTTTTAGTGATGTTGTGATGCCCGGGGGAATTGACGGTTATCACCTTGCGGACCTGGCCCGCGCACATCGTCCAGGGCTGAAGGTCTTGCTGACATCAGGATTTACGCCAAAAAAGAAGTACAACGATTTTGACCACTACAGCTTTGATCAGGAGTTGCAAAATAGCCTTTTGACCAAGCCGTTCAATCGCCGGGAACTGGCTGTGTCGTTGCGCAAAATTCTTGACAAAGCTTGATCATTTTTCCTGTTCACAATCAAATTCGGGATCAACAGGGACCTGCAAACCTGTCACGAGGTGATTGGTTTTGGCGGCCGTCGATACGACACGCAGCAAGTCAGCATATTGTGCATCTGTCATGCCCTTTGCCTTTGCCGCCGCTGTATGTGAATGAACACAGTATGTACAGCTGTTGGCGATTGAGACCGCCATGTAGATCATCTCTTTTGTCAGGGGATCAAGTTCTGAAGGCGTTGCCATAACGGCTTTGACGTCTGCCCAGGTTTGCTCAAGCAACGCTGGATCAAATGCCAGATAACGCCAGAAATTGTTAATAAAGTCGGCACCGCGGGTTTCGCGGATATCGTCATACACAGCCTCGACGCGGGGATCATTGTCAGGGCTGGTTGTTGCGTTTGCAGATACGGTCGACATGGGGGACCTCGTTTCAGATAATTGAGTGTATTCAAGAACACAATTATATCTGAAAGCGCTCTAGTTGTTCATTGATGTCGAAATGTATTTCGCCTCGTCCTTAAGTTTCTTGAATTCGTGGACAAGTGAAAATTGCTCGGACTTGGAAAACTTTTTCCAGAGCACATCCATATTCGGCTTTACCCTGACCATGCCTTTAAGATAGGCAATGCCGTAGTGGCGATAGGCCTTAACCTTGCTTTTACCAACAACACCGCTGCCGTTCGTATAGGCAAAACCGAGAATTTCATTTGCCTCCGGGTGTGAATTTGAGTTCGCCATCTCGATCAACAATTCAAGATTTTCAACCGTTAATCCGGTGAAATTACCGGCCCCCAAAAACACTTTCCATTCCCGTTCACGGGCTGTTGCCTGTACCACTTCGGGTTTGGGTGGAACAACGGCGACATCCTCGGGAATATCAAGAAAATCTGGCTGGAGGGCAATCTCTTGCTCAAATGTCAGAGGACCGGTTGCTGCATTTTCTTTGCTGACCACATTTTCAACACGGACCTTGGCGTTCAATTTGAAGTCAAGGTAATCACCGCACCAGTCCGGTACCAGACGTTCGCCGAGGCAAATGAAGGTCTTCAACGGTCCGGAAAGCTCCGCAGCATCTTCTTTAGTCAGTTTAGAGTAAAGTTTTTCGGCATTGGCAGGAGAAAAGGCCAGGGAAAAAGCAACAAAACTACCTGCAACGACAGCCAATATAAGCTTCGAATTTCCAAGTGGTCCGGATTTTGGGGCGTTCATTAACTCGTTCCTTTCGGTAGTCCGTCCATCTGAACCTGAGGAAATTGCCTTCAAATTCTAAGATACGTGACTTTGCGTCCCACCGTTTCCAGCGGTTTGCCTTTTCGACACCAGCCTTTACAGGCTGCAACTCGTAAACATATTTGAACGTTATGGTTAAATAAATGTGACTGAAAATCGCATTTACAACCCTTTAGCCAAAAAAAATGGCGGATGGGGTGGGATTCGAACCCACGAAGGGCTTGCACCCTCGCTGGTTTTCAAGACCAGTGCCTTCAACCACTCGGCCACCCATCCGTCGTTAGATATCAATGACTTAGGAAGTCTGTTTTCGTATTTTCCCAAAAAGTAACCGAAAAAGTAACCGTAATTTCGTTTTGGGCGATTTCCAATGTCCGTCGCGGCCATTTCAATACAAGTGAATGGCTTCGGCTGCAACCCTCAATCCAGGTTTTATAGACCGGAAAGACGGTCTTCCAAGTTTGCAGCGATGTCGGCGTCGTCGCCGGGCATGAAGTGCGTGTAAATATCCAGTGTAATCGACACCTGGGCATGGCCTAGCCGCTTGGATACCGCGACAATGTTTTCACCGGCCCGGATGGCGCTTGTCGCCGCCGTGTGACGCAGTCCGTGCAGAGTAATGCGGGGTACATCGACGCCAGCGATAAAGGCTCCGAACGCCTTGGTGATGGTGCGGGGTTTCATAGGGCCGAACTTGTCGTCCTGAAAGGTTTCAAAGACGTATCGGTCGCCACCGTTGCCAAACCCCAGCCGCAGCCGCAGAGCGTTCTGTTCGGCCTTATGAGCTTGCAGGGCTGCCACGGTAAGGGCAGGGAGGTGAACTTTGCGCTTGCTGGTTTCGGTTTTCGGGTCTTTCAGGACCAGGCCATGTTCTTTTGTGTCTTCCAGTGTGCTGCGAACCCGGAGAAAGCCGCTGTCCAGGTCAACGTCCTTCCATTGCAACCCGGCTATTTCCCCGCGACGCATGGCGGAGGTCACAGCCAACACCACAAGCGGATACATAACAGGCGAACGGCTCTCAGATGCAGCCTTAAGCATGGTTCGGGTCTGTTCATCATCTAGGCACTCAATTTCAGCTTTTCCCGGCTTCACTGTCACGGCCTTGTCGCATGGATTGGCGTTTATCGACCCTTCGCTTACAGCGACCTTCAGCGCGGTTGAGAGGCAACGGTGCATGTGGTGGACAGTCCGCTTTGACAGCCCACCCTGGCCGTTCAGACGGCCATTCTTCGCCTTGCTGGCGTATAATCCCTGAACATCACCTGGCCGCAGCTTTTGCAGAGGAATATGCCCGATGGTGGGGGCAATGTGCTTTTCAATGAACTGTCCGTACCGATCCAGCGTGGCATAGGATGAGCAGTTCATGGGTGCGTAGTCTGTCAGCCAGCGGCGCAGCCACTCGGCTAGGGTTTCCTTGGATGGATCGACGGCGGTGTTGTTGTCTACCTCGGTCAGCAGAACGCGAAGCACTTCCTGGGCTTCTTTCTTGGTCTTGATCTTCGAACCGTTCAGTACCTTGTATCGCTGGCGACGCTGCCCAGTCTTGGGGCAGGGGGCAGCATCGTACTTGAGAACCCATGAATGGCTCTTGCCGTCCTTCAGGATGCGCTTGGTTATGGTGCCCTTCATTTTTCATCTCCATCAATATCCAAAATTTCTCTGATTATTGGGAATTGGTAATAGCCATCTGCGTAACGCTCATTATCTGGATGGGTGTGATCTGGGGGTTCGGAGTTTTCCAATTGATGCCAGAGGCCGAGTGCACACGCGAAGCCGATCTCTTTTGGGTCGTTACCATGCTGAGAAACTTCTTTGGCCCTCGCTTCGCCCAAGGCTTCACCCATCACTTTGCTGCGTCTCGCAACAGGGGCGGGTACTTCGGTAGGGCCATCTGGGTTCATTTGAGCCAAGAGTGTAACGATCCCGTGCAGGATGGCTTCAAAGGTGTACTGATCATCCCGCCACTTACGATCAGTTTGCGCTTCGATAGCCGTGATTAATTTGGCTACCAGCACAGCCGTTACTTTGACATGAGGTTCGCCCCAAGCATGGGCCGCTCTGCTCAAATCAGGTGCTTTGAAATACTCTTGTATTATTCGCTCAGCAACTTGTGACTTTGACCGTTTTAAGCGCTTGGCTTCGCGCTCCAAGGCGGCGGTGGTCTCCGGGGTGATTTTTGTACTCAAGCGGTCAGTCTTTCCCATAGATGGGCGACCACGTTTGCGTGTTGTTGAGGCCTTGGTCATTCTCAGCACCTTCATTAAAGTCTTCACTAATTCACATATACGTCCTCATTTGTCTTCTTGTCAACGACAATATCAACTATGATCCTCCTCAAGACAACACGGCCGCGGTAATCGCACCGAGCCAGAATGTAAGGAGACTATAGATGATGAAGATGGATCGAAAAACGGTAACATCCGCTACATCTGGTAGATAAGTGAAATATTCCACAACATATAGTGGATTTGAGCAACGAGACCCCATAAGTTCCGACACAACACAACACGGGCACGGTAATCCCACCGCCCCTAGTGCGAGGAGACCAGAGATTATGAATACGGACCCAAAAACACTGTCAGTACCTGAAGCCGGGCAAATCTATTTTGGGATGGGGCGTGATGCTGCTTACAACGCAGCAAAACGTGGCGACCTACCAGTCATCCGGTTTGGCCGTTTGCTTCGCGTGTCAATACCGGCGCTTGAACGGATGCTTGAAGCACAAGTGATCCAGGGGGCTGAAACCGCCCGATCAACTTAATCATTCCGTCGCGTGGGCATTAAAAAAGCCCCGCACTGTTTGGAGCAGATACGGAGCCTTTTTAGGACTTAGACCATGATTATACAGAATAACGACACCACTGGCAACTTTTGGCGCGACATCGAAAATGCGCCGAAGGATGGAACGATCTTCCTTGGCCGTACCAGATACCAAGCACACCTCGCCGTGTACTGCGAGGGTCTTGAGATCACCGGGATGGAAGATCAAGAGCCATTCTACTATGTGGCTTTCGGCACAGACACCAAGCACTCCGATTTGTACTTTGGGCTGGACCTTACGCACTGGATGCCAATTCAGTTTGATGGCGCAGCCCAGAAGATCGGGGGTATGGAATGATTATTGACCCAGTCAAAGCCATGCTTGATAGCGGGTACCTCGTCCAGGAAGGCTTGGACGGCACACCTGAGTATTACGCCCATCTCATATGCGACCGGGGCGCAATGAGAATAGCGGAACTGCATAGAGTGCTAAGTCGCGGTCATCGTTCTCCCGCTGGCATCAAGGCCTCAAAAAAGAACGTAGTTCGAGCCATGGTCAAAATAGCAAAGGACGTGGTGAACGGTATCTTCACGTTAACCGACGTGAGTAACAGTGTTGATCACATGTTTTTCGAACTTGAGGAAGAGGCAAGGCAAGCCCGGAGGTCAAGAACATGACCGACGTGAAATCACCATTCATAACGGTTTACACTCTCGAACAGCCAGCCAACAAAATCGTCACACTGGCCGATGGGCTGCCCAAAAAAGCCATGGCCGCGCCGATGAGCAGGGCAACGGCGGTAACTGTTCGCGTCGATAGCGTCCAGCTTTTTGCTGAATTGCTAGAAACCATCGGTGAAGCAACAAACTGCACCATGAGCCTGGGCTACGTGCCCGGCACTGAGCCAAAAGACGGCAGCACTGAAGGTGAACCCTATCAGACGGTAACCAGAGGCATCATGGCTGAGGCAATCGGTGTTTATCTCAAGACCCCTGAAGGGGTCGCTGCCACCTTGGGTTGGAATGAGGTCGACGGTGCCTCAAGCATTTGTCGCCTCAAAGCCAACATGGTGCCGGGCTGTTGGTACTTATTCGATTTGGACACCGTTGAAGGTGAGCCACCGAGCTTGGCGAACCTGGATAACATATCGAGGCTTGAGGCTCTGAAAGAAGTATTTCCGGAGTTGGCGAAAGCCGGTTTTGTCCGCGTACCATCGACAACAGGCCGTGTCATCTTTAACGGAAAACCAATGGAAGCCGTTGGAGAGCATTTGTATTTCCAGATGGATGATGCCGCCGATATGGAGCGTTTCGGCGCTGTACTGTTACAGAGAAGTATGCTGGCCGGGTACGGCTTCATGAAGCCTTCTTATTCCACAAAAAACCGAACCGAGAAGATTGGTCAAAGACCTTGGGGTATCAATGACCCGACGACTGCCTCATGTGAGCGGTTAGTCTTTGATGGCAAACCTGTTGTCGATGGTGAAGGTTTGTCGGTGGCAAAAGCCAAAATCGAAGTGATCGAAGGCCGCAGTGTGGACACTCGCAAGCTATTGGACCTGACCACTGACGAAGTTGCCCGGTACAGCGAGATGACAGGCCAGCAGGTCGTTCAGGAAAATCGGTCGACCACTGTGATGGGTGCGGATGGTGAGATGACCACTCAGACCGTTACTCGCTTTCTGGCCGTGGACCAATCGAAGCTTCAAATGAATACGCTGATCGAGACAGAACAGGGTGAAATGACTGTCGAGGATTACTGTAAAAGTGACTACGGCAAACTCCGGTGCCAGACACCGTTTCGTGACAGCACCTCGTGGAACGGCATCCTGAACCGGTTCAAGGACGGCACACCCTTTGTTTTTGATAACGGCCTCCGCTGCCGCTATTCCCTTTCAGAAGAACAGGCCGAGCAGTACCTGATGGAAAGATGTGCAGCAGAATTTGAGGAACTCAAGTCAATCATCGCGACAACTGCTGAGACTGAAATGCCAGACCCGAAACCACTGTTGGAAGCCTTCGCAAAGATGACTTTCAGTAGCGAAACAGAAAAGGCACTGGCTGAAACAGCCGCAGCAAAATCCTTGGGACTGGGCCATAGGGTGAAGGGTTTTCGGTCGGATGTAGCCGCTGAGAAGGAAAGGCTT
>JABIFY010000106.1 GCA_018650465.1 Alphaproteobacteria bacterium | reverse complement strand
GGCCTCAATGCCTTCAGAAAAGCCATGGTCAAAATGTCTGAATTGGAAATCCGCGACTATATGATGGCTTTATTCAAACCAAACATTCCTCGGAAACCGTTGATAGAGTTGGTGTTATGAAAAGAGTCGGGTACTGTGGGACGAGCGTATTAATCTGACTTTCCGGCAGGCTTTGAGCTGACCACTTCAAAGTTCTAAATCCTTCGTTACAGGCAAAGATTGTCGTGCTAAAACTCCAGCAACCCCAACAGGAGCCCCCCATGTCCGACGCCTATGTCATCGCCGCCTATTCCACGCCATTCAACAAAAAACCCGACACATCCTTTAAAGAACTGACGCGCGAAGCCTATATGGGATTGCTGGCTGATGCTGCTCTGACGGATGGTGCCGATATCGAACAGGCCTGGTTTGGCAACTGCGGCATGGGCACCTTTGGCCAGGCTTGTATCCGGGGCCAGGTTTGTTTTACGCCCCTGGTGCAGGAAGGTCTGTTTCCCGAACGTGTGCCGATCATCAATGTGGAAGGTGGCTGTGCCACAGCGTCGATGGCTTTTCACGGCGCATGGAAAGATGTGATCTCTGGCCAGTCGGAATTGTCCCTCGCCATAGGTGTCGAAAAAACCTTCATCGCTGATGATCCAGCGAAGGTTCAGGAAATCTTCGATGGCGGCATCGACCAGATCGACCCACAGGAATGGCAGGCCTATTATAAAGCGGCCGGCGAGAAATCCGGCAAGCCTTTTGATATGGAAAATAGAAAGGGTACCGTCTTCATGGATACCTACGCCATGCAAGCGGCCTATCATATGAAAAAATATGGCACCACCCAGGCCCAAATCGCTGCGGGGGCGTCAAAAAACCATTATCACGGCAGCCTCAATCCAAAGGCGCAATATCGTTTTGAAGTCAGTGAAGAAGAAGTCCTGGCGGACCGCGAAATCAGTTACCCGCTGACCCGGTCCATGTGCGCGCCCATCGGCGACGGTGCCGCCGCCGCCCTGATTTGTTCACAAGCTTATCTCGCAAAATTACCAGCCGATGTTCAGGCCCGAGCCATCAAAATCCGGGCCAGTGTTTTGTCCGGCGGCAAATACCGCGATCTGGATGAACCTGGTCTCAGTTCAGTTGCAGCTGAAAAGGCCTATGCCCGATCCGGTCTGTCGCCGAAAGATATTGATGTGGTCGAACTTCACGATGCCACTTCATTTTGCGAGATCTATCAGGTCGAGATGCTGGGATTTTGCGAAATTGGCGAAGGCGGCAAATATGTTGCATCCGGTGCCACCAAATTGGGCGGTGAACGCCCGATCAATCTTTCGGGCGGCCTGGTTTCCAAAGGCCACCCTGTTGGTGCGACCGGATTATCCATGATTGATGAACTGGTCACACAATTGCGCGGTGAAGCCGGCGCCCGTCAGGCCCAGGGCGTGAAAATTGCCATGGCGGAAAATGGCGGCGGGGTCATCGGATTTGATGAGGCGGCCTGTTCGATCATTATCCTCGAAGGACCATCGACCTAAAGGGTTTCTAACCTTAATTGTTCGTCATTCAGGTCCGGATTGTCTGCCTGAAGCCCTCAAAATGCTCACGCAATGCCACAAAATGCTCGACAAATTCGGGACCAAAATTAACTTGATTTCGGCCTAGTTTCCGACCTGATTGCCGTACAGTTTTTCACGATATTTGGTCATGAAATTTTCCAGTGTGTTGATCTGTGCGATGGCACCGGCAACTTTTCTGAATTCCGTTGTGCGCAGATCAATCTTTTTGGTAATCAGGTTAAAGCCTTCGCTATCAGGCGTACCGTTCATTTTCTTTGCGTATTTTTGACGCAATTCAATAATGCCTTCATCATCTTCATTTTGCGCCAAAGCCACGGCCAGCTTCATGACGTAAGAACGTTCAATCCGGGTTAATGCCCGTGGGCCTTTCCAGGAATCCTGGAGGATTTCATTCAGCGTTTCAACCACATCGCTCCAGCGGCGCATCTCCCAATAAATATCTGTTCGGATCAAATGTGCCTCATCGGTTTGATCGCCGACCAACGCCAGCAAGGCATCCTCCGGCTGTTCCAGATTTAACAAAATGCGGGCTTCAACCTGCTTGCGTTCCGACGCCAGGGGGCCTGGCAGATTACGCCAGCGCGTGATCTTCATAACGCTCAGAGCCTTGTCGAATTTCCGGTTCAACATATAAATCACAGCCAGACGAAGGCCAACCCGTGCCTTCTTTACAGTTTTCAGTCGGAACTCAACCTGGTGTTTGAGCAACTGAGCTGCCTGGTCCAAAAGGTCAACAGATACAAGCCGGGTCGCCAACTGCCTGATCATCTCGTCGCCGTCTTCACCAATCGGTGTGAGTTCGCGAAAATCATAGAACAACGCCAGAGCACTAATCGCAGACATGGCGTCAGCTTCACCGTCGAGGAACAATTTTTTAAAGACTCCGTTCATTTCCTGACTGACAACTTTTGTATCCGGCAAATTCGGGAAATAAGTCACACCCAGTCGGTGCACAGAAAGTGACTTCCGGTAGTCACCAATATCGAGATAGAGGTCACCGAGACGTCGTAATAGCTCGAACTCAAAATCGTCTCCACGCCAGGAAAACCTGAGACGTTCCAGTTCTTCGGTCGCGTCCTCCAGGGTCATTTCACGGTTTTCAAGGGAGGCATTGATCCTGGCAAAATTCGCCCGGGCCTCGGTTGGACGAACCCCTGCCGTCATAACATCACGATAATTTTCAAGCGCTTTGTCGAGGTCGCCAATAGCCTCAAATCCCTTGCCCCGCAACAACTGGATTTCAGTTACATCCAGCGGCCTGAGATTTTCCTCACGGGCCAGGGCGATCAATAATTTATTGACCATTTCCAGGTCTTTGGCCCGCAAAGCCGCTTCAGTCGCGCGTTTGCGAAGCCACACACGAGCTCTCTGGGAATAGGCTTCGGGCACACCACCTGCCAGAACGAACTCGTCGTATGCGCGCTTCCATTCATGTTTTTGAGCAAACAAGGCACCCCGCCAGGCAGAGATTTCAGGATCGTCGTTCAGGCCCGGCACGAGCAAATCTTCTTCAGCCTCCTTGACCCGGCCCAACAGCAATCTGGTCGCACCCCGAATAGCGCGGAAAGATGGATCTTCCACAGACGCCGGATCGTTAGCAACAATTACATTCAATACCCCACTGGCATCTGCCAGATATTGATTGGCAAAGTAAAAGCGCGCCAAGGGCCAGCGGGCCCTGTTGCGCCGCCCTCGAGGAACCTTGGCCAGAGCTTCCTGAAGAAGCTGTTTTTGCTCTTCGAAACTAAGGCCCTTTTTTCCTTTCCAGCCAGCATAATTAAAAATTCTCGCGGCTGGGCCGTCGCTTGTTTCCTCCACATCTCCATTCTTCAGGCCACCCAGTTTTTTGCGTTTAGGTGCAGAAACAGCAAGGCCACCCGGCATGGAAATCTGCAACCCCTTTCTTCGGGTCGACAAACGCAAATCATCAACGCGGGGGACGACTGCCGCACCCTGGGCTGACCTGAGGACACGGAATTGGGCGAAATCAAGCGCGTTCACGACGCCCACGCCAGGGTTCAGTACCGGTGCAACATGAATGGCATCTCCGACCTCAGGGTCGCGCAGCACGAGAATTTTGTTGGCGGCGGCTCCGGTGAGTTGAATGATCGTATCCTTGGCTGATTTCCCGGACCGCTTGATCGTCACGGGTTTGGCCGGACGCACGTTTGATGCCCTGAATTCGATGGCCCAGCGCAGACCCTGACGGCGGGCCACAGGTTTCAGGTCTGACCGGACACGAAAGCGAAATACCATGTAGTTCCGAATTTTGATTTGTTCGGCAAGGAAGATTGTTTCTTCCAGTGATTTTGGTATTGCCGCCATATCCAGTGGGTTTTCTCGATCAAAAACAGCCCAGATATATCCTGCTCGCGAAAAAATTGCCGCTGCGACCGGTTCATTCCAGGCAAAGGACACCCGACCGCCGCCGCCTTCCAGCGAAGCCAGCCGTACACGCAAAGTCTCACCTGTGGGCGGTGGCCCGCCATGGGAAGCCTGTTTTGGTCGAGCAGGCTTTGGCTTTTCGACTTTGGCCGTATCAACCTTTTGGGCAGTTGGCTTTGTGGCTTGCGGCAACAAGCTTTTGGGCCCGCCTTTCTTTGCGGCGGGCTTTGGTGCAGCAGCTTTTTGTTCCGGCTTCGTCGGGACCGTGACCGCTGTTTTGGTTGGAGGAGCCGCCTTGGCTGGAGGAGCTGCTTTAGCGCTGGTTTCTGTATTAGCTCCCAGAACATCGACGACAACCTTTGTCCCACTTTTGAAGTGTCGCAGCCGGACACCAGAAGCAAGGCCCAACTGAACCTTGGCCTCTCCCCCTGCTGTAGTCGTCGATGCAGATGAAATTCTCGCTGGCAGGTTATTTTCTATTTTCGATAGATTGATCGTTGCACCACGTTTAAAAACAACGGTTGCAGCGTCACCGTTTCGATTGACCGAATAATCAACATTCCGGGCCCAGTCAAAAACGATCCTTGTATAATTATTATGGACACCAACCCGCACATCAATGGCTTTGCCGGAAGGTTTGACATTTTTTGCAGGACCGGAAGCTGCTGTCTGCCCTGATTTTGCGCCACGAACCAGGTCCACAATGACAGTTTTTCCACTGGACGATGCTTTGCGAAGAGACACTCCAGGGCGGAGGGTCAAGACTGTTGCTGTACCACCGTTGCCAGAAGCGGATTTGCTGACATATTCTGTTAACCGCTGGGTAATGGATTGGTAGGAGCCAGTAATGGGCCGAGCGAATGTAATGTTCAGAACGTCACCGTTGCGGTTGGTTTTGAACGTAACTGGCGTTGGCCAGTCGAAGACTATCCGGGCAAACCCTGGATGGGCCCAAGCCCGTACCTTTACGTCATCAGCCAACGCAGGAACATTTGCCCAACCAGCCAAAAGGAAGGCCAGCGTCAACAGGAACCAGCGACCTGAAGATAAAATCCCACTGAGAGCTGACACCCGAAAATCAGGCACTGGCAAAGCAAGTCGTGAAGGTTTGAAGCCTGAAAGTTTATGGATCATATGACTGTCCTGAGCCTTCGCGGATGATAACATCAACGCGTCGCGCTTTCAGCAATTTTTCATCTTCGTCAATGGCGTCTCTTATTTCGTCATAACGCGAGTCGCCGTACCCGATTGCGGCAACCGGGGATGTGTATCCGGCCCGTCTGAAAGAGGCCGCAACTGAAATCGCTCGGGCCAATGACAGCTCCCAGTTTGATGGGTATTCCCATGTGGCGATGGGCCGCGGATCGGTATGACCCGCCACATCTATTCTGTTCCCGACGACCAGCAAGGCATCGCCCAGCAAGCTCACCGCGGTCAAGGCCTGTTCCGTCAGCAGGGCGCTGGAAGGGAGAAAAAGGGAATCACTGGGAAGGGATATCACCATACGGTCATCAAGAAGCCTGATGCTGGCCCTTCCAAGAACAGGATCACCGGCCAGTTTTGTCGTCAGAATATTGTTGAGATATTCAAGATTGACAGCCTTGGGCACAAAAGTCGTGTCAATACTAAGGGCGCTTCCCTCCTGCCCTTGATCGCTTTCAAAATTGGGACCAAGTTTACTGGAAAGAGCAGTAATGACTTCCTCCCATTCGTCGATACTGATGGTCGACATTGAAAACAGCAGGACAAAAAACGTCAGCAACAAAGCGGTCAAATCTGCAAAGATTACCATCCATGCGTTATTGGCCTTAGGTGCTTCAGGTGTGGATTGATCGTCATTCACTGGTCGTCGCCCCCAGCTGAACCATCATCGATCTGTACCGGATTAAAAAACATCAGGATACCGCCTTCTGAGCCAGGACTGAGGCCAATACTGATCAGCTCCGGCGGCACATCTCGCTCGATGAGCTGATGAAGGAACATTGCGACTTGGCGCAAGGGTTGACTGGACCCGGCATCAACTTTCTCAGGCAATATCTCGCCGACACCAAGAATGATCTCAACTTCGCGTCGAACGCCTGCCTGCTCACGGCGCAGCACGCGGGATATCTTGTCCATGAACGCCAGGGCATCTTCGTTAAGTTTTTCTCCCCCGGCATCAAATAGTTCATCAACAGATGTGCTGACACGCAACTGACCTTCGCCAGTGGAAGTCGTTTCCACAAGTTTGAGAATTGTTGCGAGTGCTGCCTGGACCTGTCCCTGGTAACTATTCAGTTCCAGAACAGCCCCCTTTGAAACCAGTTCTTCTTTTGCACGAAGAGTTGGTGGCAATATATCGCTGAAGGCGGCACCGACACTCTCTTTTGCCTGTTCCGATTTTTCGTCGTCAAAAGTCGAAATTGTATTTAGCAGAATGAAAAAGGCCAGCAACAAAAGATAAAGTCCGAGGAAAATAACAACCGTCGGATCTTCATTTGGGCCATCTGCAGGGACTTGCCCGCTATCGGTCATTCAGGTACATCCTGTGCCTGGAGCGATTTCAGAATAAACAAGTACACAGCTTCGTCAAAAATCACGCAAAACAAATAAGTTGCTCGTTTTCAACGAATTAAGTTTCATTGAAAATACTTTAGTCAAAACTCGCGAGAAGAGCGTCAATATCTTCCTGACTGCTGCCCATCCCTTCATGCTGGGGACCATTGAGCAAATCATCGTCACTCAGAACCTGATCGGGCACCTGTTCCTCGACCACGACCTCATGACCAAGCACGGCCAGTAAAGAGGCAACACAACTATCTATTTCCTTGATCTCTTTTTTCGCCTTGTCCAGGCGTTGCCCGGAAATATCCTGAAAAGTTGAAGCCTCCAACATGCGGGTAGTGACTTCCCGTATTTGCGCCGCCTTTTTCTTTGGCAGAGATTCCGCGATTATCTCCAGCTCCTCAACAGCCAAGAGAAAATCACCTGCAGCCTGTTCCGTATGGCGGATAACGGCATCCAGTTCAGCATGTGCCGACCCGATCCTGAGGCCAGTAATCTGTTCTGGTTTCAGGCGAACCAAATCCTCCTGAGTTCTGTTAACGGTTTCAACAAGAAGATCAAGCTCTTCCTGAACCCGTTGACCAACACCCTTACGACTACGCCGAACAGCATCGGACAAGTTGCCGACAACAACACGCGTATCCTCCAGGGCAATCGCTATATTGCCCTGGCCTTTGTTCACACGTTTTTTACGAGTCACCATCGAATAATCCGAAAGCCTCAGAATTCGCCGATAACAGCGATCATTTTCTTCTTGAGGGTTTCTGCATTAAACGGCTTCACAATGTAATTGTTCACACCAGCTTGCTTCGCAGCAATGACGTTTTCCGTCTTGCTTTCCGCTGTCACCATAATGAATGGCGTCCCCTTGAGTTTGTCGTCAGCACGTAACTCTTTCAGGAACTGAAGCCCCGTCATAGGTTCCATATTCCAATCCGAAATGACCAAACCATAATCTTGCGTCCGACACATTTGCAGCGCCATGCTGCCGTCAGTTGCTTCTTCGACATTATTGAAACCCAGCTGCTTGAGCAGGTTTCGAACAATACGCAACATGGTTTTGTAGTCATCGACAATCAGTATGCGAAGATTTTTGTCGACGGCCATACTAAGTACTCCTTCAGAATTCTTTGTTATACATTACATTTTCAGGCGCAGTTTATTTCAAACCCACCAAGCTTCTACCTCTTCGCCCCCGAAGTCGTCAAAACTCCCTCACGAAATAACCAAACGAAAGAGCTTAATCGCATTCTAAGCTACAAAACACTTCCCCGACAACCGAATAACCTGCAAAAACAATAGCTTCTAATTACCAGTTTTGGGCAATTGTTTTCGAGTTGCCAATTCTGTTGTCAGTTTTTTTGCTGCCGCTGATGGCATGGCAGCCAGAATTGGAGCAACTCGACGTTCCTTCATACCTTCAACAACTGAAATCTGAATGCCCAAATCAAGAGTTGGGAGAATCCGTGCAGCATCCTTGGGCTTCATGCTTTCATACATTTTAACCAGACGCTGAATTTTCAGTTCTTCTTCCTTGTCATGCTTCTTCAACAATTCCGCAATTGTTGCTTCAATTCTTTTAAGCTGATCAATTTTTTCGCCAATGCGCTTCTCAGTGACCTGAAGCAAATCTTCCTGAAGTTTGATTTCGTTTTCGCGTACATCCAGTTCTTCACGGCGCGACTGCAGATTTTGCAACATGTCAACTTCCGCCCGGGTAAACAGCTGCGGTTCAACCTCGTCGGTTTCGTCATTCTCGTCTTTTTGCTCGTTGCCCTGTGCAACAGTGATCGGTTGATCGATTTCCTGATCTTCCGACGCGGCAACTGCGACCGAAACAGGTCCGGTGCTGTGACCGTCGCCACCCACCAGATCAGCGACCTTGAGCACAACCACCAGCCCCGCCAGTGCGATCATCAATGGTAGCAGTCTGATTTTTCCCAACATCGTCTTGTTCCTCTGGATCATTCGCCCGGCAATCTTCGGCAACCGGGTTTAGGCCAACGGCCTGTTATCCGTCTATCGGACTTGTCGTAACGCCTGCAACAATTGTTGTTCGGCTGCGCTGTCAGGCCCATCGTCCTCTTCGGCAGCGGCCCTCGCCATATCAAGCGCTGCACTGATATCCGCAGCCTCATCAGCGGGACCTTCGACCATCCCCTCTGGCTGACCAGCCACTGGTCCCGGTGTTTCCTGCGTCTGATAAGCACTGGCGGCCTGTTGTGAAGAGACCTTGGTGCCTCTGCTATCGGCCAGTCTGTCCGCGAGGGTGTCACCAGCTTCCGTCAAAAAGGCCAGTTCGTCACGCAAGACCCTGGCTGTATCAACAATGTCCTGTAACGCTGCACCATCAACTTCCGCTGCAACTTTCAGCGCTTTGATGCCCGCTTTGGCTTGCTCGGTAGCCGTGCTGAAATTGCCGACCAAATCTTTCATTTGTTTACTGGCTGCCCGAATATTTCCCAGTCGTCGGTTAAGAATAAAACACCAGGAAATGGTTGCGATCAGCAAAATGACCAGCAAGCCATCCAGCAAAATACCTGGAGGAACATCAAACAATTGCATTTGTCATTCTCCTTTACTGAACCAACATTTCGCGGAACAAGACATCTTTCACCTTGTGAGGCTTGATCGCCGTATTCACCCTTACCAACAATTCTTCCTTCAACCGATAAAGGCCGGCGGAACCATTGAGGTCTTCAACCCGCAATTCGCGTAAATATACCTGAAAATTATCAACAACACGGGGGAGTAATGCTTCCAGTTGCGCCAACATTGCTTCGCTTTCAACTTCAAGCGAAACCTTTATCTTCAAATAGTTTGTTTGCTTGCCACCAGTATTCAAATTGACCAGCATTTCAGGCAAATCATAGAACAGCACATTGCTCGCCAGTGGCGATGCCTCATGATCTTCTTCAGCCGACTCGGCGCCAAGCAGGGGATCCAGCAGACCAGTGAAAAATGCACCGGCAATACCGCCTATAATAAGCAGCAACGGAAGCCCCGCGAACAGTGCAATCTTGGCACCACTAATTCGCCGGCCACCGCCTTCTTCAGATTCCGAAGCTTCACCATCGTCGACGTCATCTTCAACGTCGTCATCACTCATTCAGCACTCCATCAACCCGGTATTTCAACCGTTATTTGGCACCTTGATGCTAGTCCATGATGGTTAACAAGATGTTGAAACTAACCGGACCCAGGCAATCTATCGTAATCTATCGTAACTTACCGCGTTTTTCCCGCCCGTAAACGACAGCTCGGCAATTATTCTCGTTCCGGGCAAAATTCCATGTAACCAAACCTTTGTTGATCTGCCCTCTATATATAGGTCCTGTATATCCGCCATGCCCCGTGTTTCTCTGTTCCAGGGTGCTGGCCGGTCATTTACACCCAGGAAAAGGCAACAACTACCCGGTAATGATTGCTTTTCATGCTTCCAACGGGCAGCCATGCTTTGGTTAATATCACCGTTAACATACTGTAATAAAACAAAATTGTTAAATTTACTTGCTCATGTTTAAAA
Source organism: Alphaproteobacteria bacterium (assembly GCA_018650465.1). Classification (GTDB taxonomy): domain Bacteria; phylum Pseudomonadota; class Alphaproteobacteria; order UBA2966; family UBA2966; genus JABILA01. The sequence continues at coordinate 108,244 of JABIFY010000106.1, read as the reverse complement.
CTGGCATGCTCCCTGCATAGTAAGGCCCGATGCAAATTCAGGCACCTGGAAAACCAGGGTCTGGCCAAAGACCGAAAGAAGTTCGACAAACTGAACCGCGGTTGATGGAACAAACATAAGGGCCAAGAAGATGAGCAATGCTTTAACAGTATCCTTATCACATCAGATGGTGCTCAAGCGCCAGATGGAGATAATAGCGAACAACATCGCGAACCAGAGCACCATTGCTTTTCGCAGTGAGCGCCCACAGTTCCAGGAATACCTGATGGATTCCTCCAACGGCAGCAAGGTTTCGTATGTTTTGGACAAGGGTGTCATTCGCAACACCAAAGAAGGCGCCTTTACACCGACCAGCAGCGCACGCGATCTTTCGATCAGCGGCAAGGGCTACTTCACCATTCAAACAGAAGCGGGACTGCGTTACACACGCAACGGTCATTTTCGCCTGAACGAAAATTCTGAACTAACTACAATGGCCGGCGGCCAGGTTATGAGCACCGACAATCAGCCGATCGTTCTGGACCAGACGCTAGGTGACTTCACGGTTAGTCGTGACGGCTCCATTACAGTTGGCGAAGGCGATGTTGCCAAAATCAAGATCGTCACTTTCGGCAACGAACAAGCCATGAAAAAGACTTTTGCCGGCATGTACAACACTCAGGAACGCCCGACTGAAGCCGAAGATGCTGAAATAGTACAATTCATGCTGGAGAGCTCAAACGTCGAGCCAATCATGGAAATGACAAACATGATCCAGGTTCACCGGGCTTATGCAGCCTCTAACAAACTCAATCAGACTGATCACGATATTCAAAGCAAGATGATCAACAAGCTTGGCGCTGCCGCCTAAGCGCCTGCGTTAGATTATTTAGATAAATCAGGAAGGAAACAGTTATGAGATCCTTAAGTATCGCCGCCACCGGCATGTTAGCCCAACAACTGAATGTTGAGGTTATTTCGAACAACATCGCCAACATGAACACCACGTCGTTCAAACGCCAACGCGCTGAATTTCAGGACCTCTTGTATCAGAACCTGCGCCGGGTTGGTGCGGCATCTTCTGATGCCGGAACTGTATCCCCAAGTGGTGTGCAGGTTGGTGTTGGTGTGAAAACCGCCTCAATCTATCGCATCTCTGAGCAAGGCAACCTGACCGGAACAGAGAACCCACTGGATGTCGCCATCAACGGCAACGGTTACTTCAAGATTACCCTGCCTTCAGGTGACGATGCCTTTACCCGCGCCGGTACATTCCAGTTGAGCCCGACCGGGCAGTTGGTTTCCGCCGATGGTTATGTTGTCGCTCCTGGCATTACTGTTCCTCCGACCGCCATTGACGTCACCATCAACCAGTCCGGTGAAGTTTTGGTCAAAGTAGACGGCCAGGCCGCCCTGCAAAATGTTGGTCAACTTGAACTCAATACCTTCCCCAATGCCTCCGGTCTTGAAGCCATTGGTGACAACCTGTTCAAAGAAACCCCTTCTTCAGGTGCCGCAACAGGAGGCATCCCCGCTTCCGCCGGTTTTGGCTCGATCATGCAGGGCTTTCTGGAAACCTCCAACGTGAACCCGGTTTCGGAAATCACTACTCTGATCAACGCCCAACGCGCCTACGAAATGAACTCCAAGGTCATTACCACATCAGATGAAATGATGCGGTCGATCACAGCTCTGAGGTAGGGAGGTTATTATGAAACGCACTATTTCCTTCATTGTTGCCGCGGCCATGGCCGGTATCGCCTTCGGTGGCGCTGCCGACGCTGCCGCCCGGCTCAAGAGAAGTGCTGTCGTCGATGGAACTTCGATCCGTCTCGGCGATGTCATGGAAGGTGTCGGTGCGGCCTCAAAAGTAGTTATCTCACAAGCACCTGAACCCGGCAAAAAGCAGATCATCCGCGTCGCCCGCATCAAAGCCATCGCACAAAAACATGGCGTGAAATGGCCGGAAACAACAATTCGCGCCCTGCCGGTCGCTCGCGCCAGCCACATCGTGCCCCAGGAAGTGTTGACGATGACCATCAAGGACGCCCTGGTTGCCCAGGGATCCTCTGAAGAAGTTGCCGTCGCTCTACTGAATACGAGTATTCGCCTTTACGTTCCCCGCGGTGCTGATATTTCAGTTGCCGTCGACGACATCCAATACAACAAGGAACGCGGCACATTTAACGCCATGGTACGCTCCCCCGCCGACGACAAAGACGGCGTCCGCAAGGAAATTCGGGGTCGGGTATACGCCATAATGGATGTCCCCGTTCTGGGCCGTCGGATACCTGTTGGACAGGAAATCTCAGAATCAGACGTGACCTGGGTAGAAATGCGGGTTGACCGCGCTGGCCGCAACCTGGTCACCAATGTTTCCGACCTGGTTGGCAAGGCACCGAAACGTAACTTGCGCGCCAATCGCCCTCTACGGACCACTGACCTGCAGCGCCCGGTCGTTATCTCCAAAGGTTCAACCGTCACCATGATTGTTTCCATCCCAGGCATGACCCTTTCGGTTACTGGACGGGCCCTGGAAAATGGCGCCAGGGGCGACACCATCAGCATCATGAACCCGCAGACTCGCTCAGTTGTTGAAGGCATCGTTGTCAGTCCTTCCAGAGTTACCGTCCGCATGCGCCAGAACAAAATCGCTTCGTTGAACTAGACCTGACCCTCACATCAGAAATCACAGGTAAACCCAATGTCTTTCACCAAATCGCTTTCTTCAGCACGCATCACGGCTTCTGCACGCACCCCGGCTTCACGTATCGTCAGCATCGGCAGCATTTGCCTCCTGGGAATTGCCCTCAGCGCTTGCTCAGCGGTCGAACGGGTAACAAGTATTGGTGCCCAGCCGACATTGGCGCCCATTACCAACCCGGTAAAAGCGCCTGGCTACACCAAGGTCAGCATGCCCATGCCCAAGGCTGAACGCCCCCTACCCATGGCCAACTCGCTCTGGCGCCCGGGTTCTCGTTCATTCTTTAAGGATCAACGCGCACAGCGTGTCGGTGATATCGTGACAGTGAATGTCGCCATTGCTGATACAGCCGAAATTGATAATACAACGACCCGCACCCGATCAAATACCGAGGATGGCGACATCACCAACCTGTTTGGTGTCGAGAACCAACTCAACAAGATTTTGCCGGGTGCCGTAACCCCTTCCAGCCTGCTTAGCCTTGGTTCTGCCAGCAAAAGCACAGGTGTTGGTGAAGTGGAACGGTCAGAAAGCATTTCCATGACGGTTGCAGCCGTCGTCACCCAAATCCTGCCCAACGGTAACCTTGTCATCTGGGGTCACCAGGAAGTCCGGGTAAATTTTGAAGTTCGTGAATTGATGGTCGCCGGTGTTGTTCGGCCGGAGGATATCTCCTCCAGCAACACCGTCTCCCACACCCAGATCGCCGAGGCTCGCATCGCCTACGGCGGGCGTGGACAGCTCACAGATGTGCAGCAACCACGTTATGGTCAACAAGTGTTGGATATCATCCTGCCCTTCTGACCGCATCTTAAGGCCCAAAAAACACTTAGGCCGGTCCATTGGACCGGCCTCTTTTTTTGTCACCACGCTGATCAAGGTAGCAAAGGGCGAACAATATCGACGCGTTTCCGGGTTTAACGGAAACGCAGCATTGCGTTCAGGCTATGGTGCGCCGCAAATAACGGTGCACATGCAATTCAGTACCAACTGAAATCGCCCTGGGTTCGAAATTATTCGTCGCGATAAACGCGCTCTCTTTTTTCGTGGCGCTCTTGGGCTTCAATGCTCAAAGTCGCAATAGGACGCGCTTCAAGTCGCTGAATGTTAATTGGCTCACCCAGTTCATCACAATATCCATAGGTCCCGTCTTCGATCCGGGACAGGGCGGAATCAATCTTGGACAACAGCTTGCGTTCTCGATCTCGCGTCCTGAGTTCAAGTGCCCGCTCGGATTCGGCAGAGGCACGGTCAGCTATATCCGGCTCCTGGATACTATCTTCCTGGAGATGTTGAAGTGTCTGTGTACTTTCGCGAACCAGTTCTTCCCGCCAAGCTTTCAGCTTGCGACGGAAATACTCCTGCATTTTTGCATTCATGAACGGTTCGTCTTCCGTGGGACGATAACCTTTTGGAAGACGTGTAGCCATTCCTAACCCCCGAATTCAATAACGGTCAATGGGGTGTTTCCAGTATTGGTGGAAACACATAAGCGCGATCAGTCCCAGGTATTCGTACACCAAGGTTTTCGCACAATTTTCTTACCGGTGCAGATACTGAAAAGACAGAAATACGCCAGCAATCGGCGCGGAGTATATGAATGCAGTCAACGCTTCGCAAGGCCCGAACGACGAATTTGCAGCACGGGTGCTAAAGCATTGTATCTACGGGGTAAAATTAGAGCGTTTCCGGGTTTCTCGGAAATAAAGCGTTACTTCAAACCCAGGGTGCAGGCAAAAAAACGAAGCAAAAGCGATTCCCGATTGACCAGGAGCGCCCTAGTTGTAGTGACCGAGTTTGGCCAGTTCCACGGCGGCCCTGACTTCAATTTCGTCCAGAACTGAAGCCAATCTAGGGTCATCGACCTGATCTCTTTGGTCTTTGACGACCTGGACCAGCGATGTAAGTTTGCTTATTGGAATAGCGCCCATCAAAAGTCCAAGGCGAATATCGTCGAGGTGATCGAGCATATCTTCTGCCCGCATGATGCCTTTGGAACGCCCGCTCGTGGCATCCGGTACTTCTTGCAGTGCCAGCAGAGAATCAACTGATGATACCGGACCCGCGCTGACGGCTGAAGACGCAGCTGTACTCTCTTCTGTTTTTTCAACAGAAAATTTTTCGTCCGAGCTTCCGACCTTCTTGCCAGGGCGAGATGTCCCCGGGCGTACCGGACCACTTCCGGAAATTTTCATCGAGCAGCCTTCATTGAGCAGCCTTCATTGAGCAGTTCCGCCCTTTACCGTTCCTTGTGAGTTTCCGGCTCTAACGGAAACACAGCTCTGACTCAACCACAAGCTTGGCGATAGATTTAAACGCAGACGCCAATCCGAAGAGAAAGGGTTCGCTGTGGTTCAAGCCAATGTATCATCATCGTTTTTCCTTAAGTTTTTGTAAATCAGGCTTTTTACCGGCTCAACCCTGAAACAGGGCAAATATTGCCCCGAACACCGGCAAACAGTGCCTCCACAAGCATAATTGACGCCCTTGGGCACCAACGCATTCTATTTATTTGTTTTATATCAATAGCTTATGATAATTCAAAAACTGGCATGACATTCGCAATATAGATTGTGTGAAAACACACATTCGGCGCAAGAAAAGCGCTTTACCGCGGAACATATGACCATGAAATACATCAAGTCAGACATGAACACAGCAGGAACCAACAAGGTTGCCAGAACTTTGCGCCATACTTTGGCAGCAGTTCTGGCGGTATCCGTTGTTGCCAGTACCGCAATTTCACCAGCATCAGCCACCTCCCGGATCAAGGACATTGCAGACTTTGAAGGTATTCGCGACAACCTTTTGGTTGGATATGGCCTTGTTGTTGGCCTGAACGGAACAGGCGATGGCCTGCGCAATGCACCTTTCACCAAACAAAGCCTCGAGGCCATGCTGGAACGCCTTGGCGTCAACACCCGTGGCACGACATTGAACACCAAAAACGTTGCCGCTGTCATGATTTCTGCCAGCCTGCCCGCCTTTACCAAACAAGGCACGCGCATCGACATCACAGCCAGTACATTGGGCGATTCATCCAGTTTGCTGGGTGGTACCTTGCTGGCAACCCCGCTGCTGGGTGCTGATGGCGAAGTCTACGCTGTTGCCCAGGGTGCATTGGCCGTTGGTGGCTTTACAGCTCAGGGCGAAGGAGGTTCGGTCACCAAGGGTGTTCCAACATCTGGTCGTATTCCAGCTGGCGCGATTATTGAACGTGAAGTTCCCTTCGATTTCGCCGGCATGACGCGCATGAACATTTCCCTGCGCAATCCTGACCTGACCACCGCCTTGCGGGTATCAGAAGTAATCAACGCTTTTCTTGGTCACCGGGCGACCAAGCCACAAAATCCTGCGACCATTGAACTGATCGTGCCACCAGCGCACCACAAGAACCTCGTTGCCCTGCTGACCAAGATCGAACAGTTAAACGTTGAACCGGATCAATCTGCCAAGGTCGTCGTTGACGAGCAAACAGGCATCATTGTCATGGGTGACAAGGTTCGGGTCAGTACCGTCGCCATTGCCCAGGGCAACCTGACCATCAGTGTCACAGAATCTGAACAGGTCTCCCAGCCAGGCGCTTTCGCCCAGGCCGGCAATACTGAAAAAGTCGCCCGCACCGACATTGGTGCAGAAGTTGAAGGTAATGAAAAACTAACCGTCCTGAATGCTGGCGTTAGCCTGCAACAGCTGGTGAACGGTTTGAATGCCCTGGGTATTGGCCCGCGCGACATGATCTCGATCCTGCAATCGATCAAGCGAGCAGGTGCCCTGCAAGCTGAAATCGTAACGATGTAAGCCGGGAAAGGAACAGAACAATGGATATGCTCCCCTTCGACCCCTCAATCGCCATGACCCAGTCCGGCGTCAACGGGCTGAAAAAAGCACAGGATATGGCTTCCAATGCCATGTCAGAAGACAAGGCCCGCAAAGCGGCCCAGGAATTCGAAGCTGTTTTCCTGACCCAGATCCTTGAAACCATGTATGCCGGTGTCGAGCCTGACTCCGTGATGGGTGGCGGCAATGCTGAAAAATTGTTCCGTTCTATGATCAACGAAAAAACCGCACAATCCATGGCCAAAAATGGCGGCATTGGACTTGCGGACGCTGTCTATTCTGAAATCATTCGCTTGCAGGAGATGTGATTATGGCTTCGCAATCAGACATCGATGTTGCAGCTAACCCTGAGTTCAAGGCTCACGCCATCGCCAAGATTGATCAGATAATTACTTTGTGTGGACACCTGGGATCCGTTATCCAGCAGGAAATCAAGATACTTGCCGAACGTCGACCCAGCGAACTCAAACCCTTGCTGGAGACTAAAAACAGGCTCACTGAACAGTATCAGGCACAAATGGCTGAGATGCGTGAACATCCGGAAATGGTCAAGGCGGCACCCCCTGCTGATATTGAACGCCTGAAAGATGCTACTTTTTTATTGCACGGCATTCTTGATCAATACCGTACAAGCCTTACCGCCGCTAAAACCGTGACCGAGAGGTTGGTTAAAGCGATCGGTGATGAAGTTGCTGCACGACGTCAGCCCGTGAAGAGCTATGGCGCAAATGCGCAATATGCGCCGATGGTCACACCGGCGACTCAAGGAGCAGCTTCTATTGCCTTGAATCAAGTGATTTAGGAATCAGATTATCTACTGATTTAGTCACTTGGTTATCGGCACCTCGTTATCGGTCCCTGGTTCTTGACACTTCTACCGGCGGTCAGGCCGGATTGAACATTCCAATCCGCGCCCAAAACTTCCGTCCAGAATCAGTTAGTAAAACAGCAATAAAATTGCCATCTGCTCAACCTGATTCGTCAAGAACCTTGCCCATCATATCGCGAAAGACGGTCATTTGACGCAAGGCCTCTTCTGTTGGCCACTGGCGTACAACTTCCTGTGACGAACGGCTCAAGCCACGATAAACGTAGCGATTGACCTCGTCATTCCGCATAATGCTCAGGCTGACTTGATCAGCCTTCGGAGCCGGATTGTCATTTGCAGCAATGTCAACGCGTTCTTGTGCACTGACACGCGTTGCATTTGGCTCCTGCAAGCGTTTTTGGGTTTCAGACCCTGCTACTTCCGCGGCAACCTGGTTTACAGATTGTTCACTGGCAGCTTGGCCTTTGGACGAGAAATTCGGGACACTCGCGGGCCCACTAATATTCTCAATCATGATCGCATCCTCTTTCTTCTAAAGTTAGGTCCGGAAAATCCGGCCAATTTCCTCTTCTTGAGGTTGGATAAATCCGCTGTCCAGCTTTCGGATACAGAGCAGTGGCAGCGGGGCAAGCTTACTAAAATACCAAACGTCTCAAACTATGCGTCTCAAGTGATGCACCGAATTCCGGTGCGGTCGAAAATTTGTCAGGGCGTGCCGGCAAGGCCTTCCATGATTGTCCTGTTGACCTTGATCAACGGACCAACTTCAGCTTTGCCGCGCAAAACTTTGCTGGAATGTCGATCGACCCAGATCGCCAGCGAAATCAATTGCGCCTTGAGGCCGTCCGGCAACTGGTTGTCATCTGCGGAAAGATCAGACTGCAAAGTCAGCCAAAGCCGCCTGTTCCAGTCGACGGATTTGTAGAAATCCGGATCTATGGTTTCTTTCGCCCCGGCGGCCATAAGGTCACGCGTAACAAGGGCGAATAACCGGTATTCGGTATCCCGCGGACTCTCAGTCGTTCTCTGGGCTGTCTGATAACTCTGAAGAGACATAATCTAACCTTTCCTTCTCGAAGGGCAGTAACTTGCGACAGTGGACGAGAGCAGCGTAATGCTCACCCTTGTTCACGGCCTCTATGACAGCGACACTATTCTGCAGCGCATCTTCACCTTTAATGACACTCATGAATTCAGTTATTCGTTTGGTGAATTCACCATGCCAATGGATTTGATTGTCCGGCTCCAGGTACATCATCATGACCGCGAAATAGATCCGTTTGACGGGTGTGCTTGCCTCTTCGGGCAACATCACGTCTTTTTCGCGCAGGATGGAAACCTGGTTCTGTATGATCAGGTTCGAGCGACGGTCACCGTTAACAACCACAGCACCGTTGATGACGAATTTTTCACCCGGCTTCAGAGTCAGTTTTAACGCCATGGTCCATTCCCCCTTTTTGCATTGCGAAGGGGAACAGGGACCAACACTGTTGAAGCCTGTGATTCGTTGAATAAATGAGAAGTGAGCCGAGACAGTTGGAACTCTATCCACGCCGAAACAGCGGCAAGAGTTCCTCTGATTTTGCCCGCAGGTTTGCCTTTGCTTTCACTGACATAATACCAGGAGGCAGTAACGGGGTTCACTATGTTGTCGCCGACGACATTCTTGGTCGACATTTGCTATCTCCATTCTAGATTTCACCAAGCATTTTGCTCGGGGGAATACTTTCCCGCAGAAGTCATTGCAACAGACGTGCCAAAATTGCCTATTTCAAGACATTGATATTAAAGGGTAAATTTTAGGGGAATCAGAAAATTGCAGAAATTGCCGGGGCAAATATTACCTACCCGGCATATATTGCCGGGCTTAGAGGAACTTCTTGCCGGTCTGGACTATCTGCCGGTTGACCGGTTATCAAGCGCCCCAGGCGACATCTGCAATGGCGCGACCGAGCACATCCAGACCCTCTTCAAGGGCTTCATCCGCGATAGTGAGTGGCGGGCCGATCTTGATGGATTCGCGCCCCGTTCGCACAACGAGGAGGCCGCTTTCCAACGCTCTCAGGCATACTTTATCAGCAAAACCGGCGGCGGATCCGCCACAGGCTTCATCATTAAAAATAAGGGCTGCAACCAGACCACGGCTTGAAAAACGGGATATCCGACCACCGGATTCGGACTGAAGCTTCATCAGTTCGCGCCGTAAAATCCGGCCTTTGCGCATGGATTCGTCGATCAGATTGAGGCGTTCGATTTCCTTGATGGTGGCAAGGCCTGCTGCGCAAGCCATTGGATTTGCTGAATTTGTGCTCGACATATTGCCTATATCAGGCAAATCCATGATCTCGGCCCGGCCCAACACACCGGAAAGGGCCACGCCGGAACCCATGCCTTTGCCACAACAGATCAGGTCTGGCTCTACATTATAATGTTCAAAACAGAACTTCTTGCCAGTGCGGCCAAAGCCGGACTGGATTTCGTCGAAGGCCAAAAGAACATCATTTTCGCGGCACCATTGTTGGGCGGCAACGACATAATCTGTCGGATAAAAAGCTGCGTTCCAGCCTTGATAGCCCTCTAACAGCAGACCACAGAGGTGCTTTTTTGGGTCAATTCCAACCTCTTTCAAGGACAAAATGCTGTCATTAAAGTACGCCGCACCGGACTTGTTCCCGAGATCCCAGGTAAAGGGAAAGGGAAACCGATGCACATCCGGATCCTGCGTTCCCATCCATGTGCGCTGATCATCCCCGCCGCCCAACATTTGGGCCGCCATAGTGCGACCGTGGTAATTTCCCTCCAGACAAATGATGCCGAAACGTTCTTTTCCCAATTTCTGGCCTTGCATACGCATCAGTTTGAAGGCGGCCTCAACGGCTTCAGTGCCGGAGGAAAACAGCATGGCTTTTTCGACGGGGGCCGGGGCGAATTCAACCAGGCGCTCCAGATAGCTCGCCCGGATTTCCGAGGCATAGGCGTAAGAGTGCATAAGGCCCTTGTCCAATACGGCCCGCACGGCATTTTTGACAGCCCGATTACCGTGGCCCGTATTGGCAACGAAAATACTTGAGGTGAAATCTATCCAGCGATTTCCAGCCCGGTCATAAACAGAAAAATCGTGAGCCCGATCCCAGACAATGGGCATTTGACCGTGCATGGACCGGGATTCGTTGTGATCCAGAATCGCCAGTAAATTGTCGGTGCCAGGTGCCGGTATTTGTGTCGATATACGCCTGTATGCTGTTTCGATGGGCTCAACATCTTGCGGGGTTCGGTCGAATATACCAGCGCTCATCAGGAAACCTTCAGTTTTGAAATATTGTTTTGAAAAAATATCATTTTAAAACAGTGCATTAGACAATTCGACGTCCCGACCGGCGAGATACTGAAGATAGTCAAAATCATCTTCCGTATCGATCTCCGGGGCCACAGCGGTTTCGAAAGCAAGCACTTTGTCACCATATAAAGGCAATCCGTCAATCAAACGCTGAGGCCGAAAAACATCAACATAGCCATTGCCAATCCAGGTTCTCGGAAATGCTTGACGGGGCCCACTGGCGGCGTCCAGGGCGGTGCTGCCACTGCCAATGCTAACCAGCACACCATCATGTTGCTCAAACGTCTTGTAGGCGCTTTCTGCCATTTCATGAACTGACCGTAATGATGTCGCGGTCTCGTCAGCAACCAGGGCCTTCACTGCTTCTTCAATGACTGCTGAAGATCGCAGCGGGGTCGTTGGACGCAAATAGACGATGTAATCCGGCAAGGCTTCACCGCCCTGCCCCAACCAATCCAGAAAATGTGCGACCACGGCTTCATCACCTGCCCCGTCGTTCGAGGATTGTTCAGACCGCAGGAAAGGCACCTCGGCACCGGATGCGCGGGCGATTTCCGCGTATTCTGCTGAATCCGTCGAGACAATCACCCTGTCGACCGTTTTTGCCCGCAAAGCTGCACGCACCGACCAAGCCAGCAAGGGCTGTCCTGCCAGTGCCCGAATGTTCTTGTCCGGCACACCTTTGGATCCGGCGCGGGCCGGCACGAGGGCAACGATGACTGTCATTGAAACAAATACCTGCCGGATAAGCTAAAATTCTGAAATATCGAAACAATATCTTTACCAAACTGGATGAATAATCGCTTAACACCGCCAAGTTTGCGGCTTTTTGTTTTGCCTGGAATGGATGGGTATGGTTGACGTCAATCAAAATACGGCTGTCGAGACTGACAATGCCGGCCTGCAGGAATTTTATGCAGAAAAATATCGAGACGGCATCGCAGACTTTTATTCCTTCGTCAAAGAAGGCGAAACGCTTGGTTTGGCGAACGGTGCTGACTGGACCGGACTGAGCGTCCTTGAAGTCGGCTGTGGTGAGGGCTTGCTGTCAGGCATGATCGCCGATGCCGGTGCCGCCCGGGTATTGGGCGTTGATTTCACAGGCGTTGCCATTGACGCGGCGAAGATCAAAACCGGTCATAAAAACCTGGAATTCAGGCATTGTGACTTTCGCGATATCGATGAAAAGTTTGACGTCATCGTCATGGAAGGCGTCCTCGAACATATGGACGATCCCTTGGCCGCTTTGTCCCACATGGCTGAGCATCAGTTGAACAGGCACCAGTTGAATCGACCAACGCGCATCCTTTCCAGCTCACCCTCGTTTCTAAATCCCCGTGGCTATATCTGGATGACACTGCAAATGTTATTCGACATTCCGATGTCTTTGTCAGACCTGCACTTTTTGTGCCCCTTCGATTACGAAGATTATGCCAAGAGCCTTGATGCCAAAGTGACCTGGACATCCGTTGATCAGGACTGGGGCCATGGCCCAAGGATGATAGAAGATTTTGACAACCGCCTGCGCAATGCCTTGCGAGATAAAGGCATGAGAGGAGACGTAGACCGTCTGCTGAAATGGCTGGAACGGACGCTGGACTATACGGCGACAACCGAATTTTCCGGCGCCAACCTGATCTATGATCTTGAATTCCCTGTACCGGAAGAAGTGTAGCTTATGTTTCCATATCTGATTGCTGAAATTGGTATCAACCACAATGGCGATCTCGACATTGCCAGGGAACTGATCAGCGCCGCACACGGCGCCGGGTTTGATGCCGTCAAATTTCAAAAACGCACCCTTGATCTGGTGTACCCCCAGGATGAATTGAGCAAGCCGCGCGAAAGTCCCTGGGGCTCGACAACAAGGGCTCAAAAGCAGGGCCTTGAATTTGATCTGGAAGATTATCAGGCAATTGACGCCCATTGTCGCAAGCTGGAAATCGCCTGGTCTGCCTCCGCCTGGGACATGCAGTCCCTGGATTTTCTGAAACAGTTCGACCTGCCCTTTCATAAAGTCGCCTCAGCACGCCTCGGACATTTGCCATTGCTGAAGGCAATTGCCGCCGAAGGAAAAAAGACTTTTGTTTCAACCGGCATGACAACACTGGAAGAAATAGATGCAGTTGTCAGCATCTTTCAAAAGGCAAATTGCCCCTTCGAGTTAATGCATTGCAATTCGACGTACCCGATGAAGGAGCATGATGCCAATCTGTCTCGCCTTCCCATGTTGCGAGATCGTTATCAGTGCGAGGTGGGCTATTCGGGACATGAAGTCAGTTTAATCAAGGTCTGCATCGCGGCCGTGGTCCTCGGCGCCACATCAATCGAGCGCCACATAACCCTGGACCGAACCATGTATGGATCTGATCAGGCGGCTTCGGTGGAAGTATCCGCCTTGCCAAACTTTGTCGAAGTCATCCGTGCGACCACGGAAATGCTGGGCACGGCAGACAAATTTGTCGCCAAAACGGAACGCCCGATCAGAGATAAACTCTGGCTGACAGAAGACCTTGTCGCGCCATGAAACAAATTAATCCAGGTTTCATGCAGGGCCGCCTGAGCCCCCTGATTGACGGAAAGATACAGGCCTTTCCGGCCGCCTGTTGGGAAGATGAATTCCCTCTGGCGGCCGAACTAGGATTTGATCAAATTGAGTGGACGCTGGACCACGTGGGATTGATGAACAATCCGCTGATGTCACGCGAAGGACGGGCAGATATGCGCCGCCTGACCAGACGCAACAAAATCAAGGTCACGTCCGTGACCATGGACAACGTCATGCAGGCCCCCTTCCATAAAACAAAGGGCGCCTTGCAACATGGTTTGCTGGAGGATTTTTCAGCTGTCGTTGATGCCTGCGCGGCTGCAAAGATCAAGATACTTGTTTTGCCCCTGGTTGATGATGGCGCACTGGAAAATGCAGAGGACGAAGCGGCCCTGAAATCAGGCCTGGATATCGTTTTTCCAGTGCTCAGCAGAAATCAAATGAGGATCGCCTTTGAAAGCGATTTCCCGCCCGACCGCCTGGCTAAGTTTCTCGCGACCTACGGGGCACAAAATTTCGGACTAACCTATGACATCGGGAACAGTGCAGGACTAGGCTTCGACCCAGGCGATGAATTCAAGGCTTATGGCGAGCGTATCATCCACGTGCACGTCAAGGACCGCCTCAGGGGTGGCAGTACCGTGCCCTTGGGTGAAGGCGATGCCCTCTTTGACAACGTCTTTGATTATATTGCCGCACAAAATTACCAGGGCGACATCATTTTACAGACCGCCAGGGCTGACGATGACAACCATGGTGGCGTTCTGACAACGTATCGCAGCATGGTTCTCGACTGGATTGCAGACAGACAAAGTGGAGCGACCACCGCATGATTATGGGTTTTTCTATAAACAGTCTAATCATTGGCTCTGGACAGACCTGATGGCCACCACATCTCCAACCTTGCCACAAGCTTTTGACCTGAGCGGCAAGCATGCCCTGATTACAGGTGGTGCCGGGCTGCTGGGCATCGAGCATGCCTGTGCCCTGGTTGAAACGGGGGCGGCGATTGTTCTGACTGATCTGGATCAGTCGGCACTGGATCGGGCAAAGGCTGATATCCTGAACCGTCATCCGGACGGCATCATAATCGCATTGCAGATGGACGTTACTGACCGTGACGCAATCAAAAGCGCAAATGACAAATTGCAGGAATCTGATATCAGTCCGGATATTCTCATCAATAACGCCGCCATCGACAGCAAAGTCGATGATCAAGGACGGATCGCTGGTGGTGGACGTTTCGAAGATTTTGATTTGGACGATTGGCAGCTCCAGCTTGACGTGGGACTGACCGGCGCTTTTCTGTGCAGCCAGATATTTGGGCCACAGATGGCTGCCAGGGGCCACGGGACCATTCTGAACATCGCCTCCGATCTTTCTGTCATTGCCCCCGATCAGCGACTGTACCGCGACGACAAATTGCCAGAGGATCAACAGCAAAAAAAGCCCGTGACCTATAGCGTAATCAAAACAGGTTTGCTGGGCCTGACGCGGTATCTCGCGGCCTATTGGGCAGCACAAGGTGTGCGGGTCAATGCGCTGTCACCAGGTGGTGTCCAGACCAATCAGGGGGCAGAATTTGTTACCCGCCTGAGCAACCTGATCCCCGCCGGACGCATGGCGCAAAAAAATGAATATGCCAGTGCCATCCAGTTTCTTTGTTCAGATGCCAGCCAATTCATGACCGGTCAGAATATCGTCATGGACGGTGGGCGGTCGATCATATGAACGCACAAACAGCCGCCATCATTCAGGAGGCTGGCATTTGCTGCGACGCCAACGATTTAATGGCTGCCGAACGGGTTCTGTTGGACGGACAAAAAGCCTTCCCGAATTCTGTTGATCTGGTGGCGGCCCTGGGTGACATCAGGCTGGCCCAGGGGCGGACCAACAAGGCGGCGAACGATTATCAAAAAGCCATCAAACTGGCACCGGACACGATCAAATATTTTGTCGCCCTGGCCAATGCCTGCCATGCCAGCAACAATACGCAAGGCGCAATCGACGCCTTGCAGGGCGCAATTGACCTGGAGCCGAACAATCCACACCTGCACAGCGATGTCGGACTACTTTACAGGGAAGTTGGCCATAAAGAAGCGGCGCTAGCAGCCACGAAAAGGGCCGTTTCCCTGGCACCTGACAATGCGGCAATCCTGAGCAATCGAGGCAGGGTGTTACAGGATACCGGTGACCTTGAATCCGCCCGGCAAGCAATGGAAAAGTCTCTCACGCTCAATCCAGACTCCGTCGATGCCCTGGTTAATCTGGGCTGTGTCCTGCGTGATCTCGAACAACCTCATGAAGCTGTTCTGGCTTTTCGCAAGGCAAACCTGATCAATCCTTCAATACCCGACGTCTGGCTTAATTTGGCCCTGGCATTACGCGACAGTGGCAAGGCAGAGGAAGGCATTGAAGCCATCACGCAGTTGCTGGTGCTGGACCCACGAAGCGCCGCCGGATATAGCAATCTTGGCCGATTGCAGCAGGAAGTTTTTAATTATCCGCTGGCTGAAACAGCTTTTCGCAAGGCCCTGGCGCTCTCGCCAGAAAACCCGCAGATTATGGCTAATTTTGCCTCCCTGTTAACTGATATGGACCTTCTGGACGAAGCCGAAGCCCTGTGTGTACGCGTTCTGCAGATTCACCCTGACTATGTTCCTGCCTTGTCGAATCTTGCCAATCTGGTCTCGCAAAGAGGCGATCAGGCGCAGGCCATAAATTTGTGTCAAACCGCCCTGGATATCGAGCCCGACAATATCAAGGCTAACCGCAATTTTGCCGATCCGCTCTTTATCTCAGGGCGCACTGAAGAAGCCTGGCTGGCCTATGAATATCGCTGGCAAATGCCTGACCGTCCCCGTCGCCCACACAACCAACCTGAATGGCAAGGCGAAGACCTGGCTGGTAAAACAATACTGGTCTGGCCGGAACAAGGTGTTGGCGACACTTTGGTATTTGCGACCTGCCTGCCGGAAGTGATCGACGCCGCAAAAAAAGTTATTTTCGAAGTCGACCAGCGATTTGTGCCTTTGTATCAAAGAACTTTTCCTGACTTGACGGTTGTGCCACGCCTGGACGCAGCCGACCCACCCGACCCACGATGCCAAAGCCCGGATATTGACTTGCAGTGCCCGGTGGGTGCCCTGGGAAGATGGACACGAAGTGCGGTAACAAATTTTCCAACACACAATAAACCGCTGAAAGCCGATCCCGACCGCATCCGATGGTGGCAGCAACAATTGTCGACGATGGGCACTAATCGTATCAAGGCCGGTTTTTATTGGCGCAGTGGTGGCAACGGGAATGCGTCACACAGCGCCTACCCTGCTCTTGAAAACTGGGCTTCGATCTTGCGACGAGATGACGTTGATTTTGTCAATTTGCAATATGGTCCTGACAGCGAGCTTGCGGCCCGGACCCTGGTAGACCTCGGGGTGAAAATCCACAATCCTGGCGACATAGATCTGTTCCACGACATTGACGATATGGCAGCGCTGGTGACAGCGTTGGACGTTTATGTCGGCCCGACAACCCTGACGGCCTGGCTGACAGCAGGCGTCGGCACACCCGCTCTCGTGGCGGGCTTACCTGGCGACTGGATGGTCATGGGTATGGACAGACTGCCGTGGCTGCCACTGGCACGTTATATCCCTCGGTCGGCCCGGTCCGACTGGGCCAGCGCTTTTGAAACGCTGGACCGCGAGTTAGACGCTATTGTGAAGTCAGGGGCCAACCGCCTTGCCTGATGCTACTCATATATTCGACAAAGCGGTACAGCTTCATGAAGCAGGGCAACTGGCAGAAGCGGCAGCCCTGTATAGTGAGGCACTGGCTCTTCAGCCTGACTTCCCGCAAGCCCGACAAAACCTGACGGCGAGCAAAAATGCCCTCGGTGACAGCCACCTGACAACGGGTCAAATCACCGAAGCGCTTGAGCTATATGGCCAGGCCCTGGAACTGGACAACCGTAATCCCGGCACCTTCAATAACGTAGGACGCGCCTTGCTGGCCCTTGGCAGAATTCCGGACGCCATTGAGCAGTTTGAAACCGCCCTGAAGCTTGATCCCGTAAATCCGAATTTCCACTTTAATCTTGCGCTAGCCTTGTCTGGCCTGGGTGAATTTGCCAAATCAATAAATCATTTCAAAAAGGTAATCAGAGACCGGATAGACTGGCCCGGTGCCTTTTTTGGTTTGGCAACAGCGCTGAGCAGAACAGGAAAATATGGCGAAGCCGCCCAAGCCTTTCGAAAGGGACTGGCGCTGCAACCTGACAACTCGCATATGGAAACCGAGTTTGCCTCTTGCCTGATCGCGATAGATGAACAAGCAGAGGCCATGGAGATACTGACCAGGGTTTTGCAAGTTTCACCCGAGAACCCACAAGCCGGCTTTCTGATTGCAAACCTGTTTCGCCAGGCCGGGCAATATGAACAGGCGGTCAGCCACAGCAGGACGTCTTTGGCAAACGGTGGCGAAATCACAGGAAATTCCATCAACATGGCCAATGCCCTGGTCAATCTGAACCAGGCTGGTGAGGCCATCAGCTGCCTGCAGACGGCTATTGAAAATGTACCGGATAATTCTCAACTCTGGCTAACGTTAGGTAATGCCTTACTGGCACAAGGGAAATCGTCGTACGCCATTCGGGCCTATCAAAAATCAGTTGAACTTGACCCGCAATCCGCCCTCGCCGCCAACAACCTTGCGATGGCCTTGCTTGAAAGTGGCGACCCGGATCAGGCCCTGGATTTGGCCTTGATAAATATCGCCCGGTTCTCAGATGATGCCGGGACATGGGGGGGGCTGGGGACAATTTACCTGTCACTGGAACGGTTTGACGAGGCCCTCACCGCCTTTGATAAATCTCTGGTTTTGTCGCCGGAGAATACAAACATCCTTCAGAACAAGGGTAAATCCCTGCATCGCCTAGGCCGATATGAAGATGCTTTGGAAATCGGTCGACAGATCGTCGCCCTTTCGCCTGATAACCTGGCGTCACATTCAAATCTGGCGAATATGCTGCAGTTGATTGGTCGGCATAGTGAAGCAATCAGCGAATTTCAGCGTGTTCTGGAAATTGACGAAACCAACATCGCTGCCTTGTCATTGTTGGCTCACTCGCTGAACCAGGAATGCCGCTGGGCTGAACTGAAAGATGTCAAAACCAGAGTGATTAACCAGACGCGTCATGAGTTTGATGCCGGGGCAAAGATTTCAGCTTCTCCCTTTAGTCTGTTGCAACTGTCGGCCCCCGGCGACATTCGCCTGGCCTCGGCCCGGCAAAGTGCTCGCGATGCTGAGGCAATGTGCAAAATACGTCGCATTCAGGCCCCTTTCGTCTGGTCGCCACCCGAAGGCAACAAATTGCGGATCGGATATATTTCCCCGGACTTCAGAAATCACAGCGCCGGACGCGCCTTTCTTGAGATTATGCGGGCCCACGACGAGGACAACTTCAGTTTTTTTGGATATTCAACCGCCCCGTCCCATGATCAAGTGACTACTGAGCTGGAAAGCAATTTTCATTTCTTCTGCGAATTGCAGAGCGTGCCCGCCGCTGAGGCCGCCAGGCGGATCAACGAAGACGGGATCAACATTCTGGTTGATCTGGCTGGTCATACCCGCGGCTCTCGTCTGGAGATTTTGGCGGAACGTCCCGCACCAGTTCAGGCCCATTTCATGGGATATGGTCACACCATCGGTGCGGATTATGTCGACTGGTTGATCACCGATGAAGTCAGAACGCCCGCTTCAGAGGTCGTTCATTGTCATGAAAAAATCGTCTATTTACCGCACACGACATTGGCAGCCAAAGGGCAGGAAATTCCCCTGAAGCAAATTGGCGGTCCCGACAGGCAGAGCGAGGGCTTGCCGGACGATGCCTTTGTCCTCGCCAACTTCAATGGGCACTATAAGTTTGATCAGGAGATTTTTGGTGCCTGGATGGAAATTCTGCGGGCGACACCAGATGCAGTTTTTTGGTTGATGAAGTTCGATGGGGGTAGCATCGATAATCTGCGCCAGGCTGCCCGGAATGCCAACATTGATCCGCAGCGTTTGATTTTTGCTGAAAAATGCGACAACGACCGACACCTCGCTCGCCTGGCACTGGCTGATCTGGCACTGGACACCTACCATCATGCCGGTGGTGCCACGACGACCGATGCCTTGTCTGCCGGTTTGCCCGTCCTGACCCTGCTGGAAGATGGCATGGTCGACAGAATGGGGGCATCTTTATTGCAGGCCGCAAACCTGCCGGAACTTGTTGCGACTTCGGTGCAGGACTATACCACGCGCGCTCTTTCGTGGTGTCACGACCGCAGTGCGTTGGAAGGATTGCGTGAAAAGCTGCATGCCAACAAAGCTTCAGCGCCCTTGTTTGATGCCCGGCAACTGGCCCAAGACCTGGAACAGGCCTACGCGGCCATGTGGCAAGATCACGATGAAGACCGGCACATCGATATCATACGTGTCTGAAACACACACCGGGAAGGCACTTGAAGCCCGGCACTGATTATGCGGGTCGCAACGATTTATTAACCCTGATTTTCTATATCTACAGGTTATGATCGAACCACAAAACGCCTTCCAGGAAGCGCTTGTCCATCATAAGGCTGCGCGCCTGGATGAGGCCGCCAGTCTGTATCTCGAAGCTATTGAACATGATCCCGGCCACACGGATGCCATGTGCAATTTTGCCGCTCTGCGGTCCACTCAAGGTGCCTTCGACGAGGCCGGACAATATTTCGAATTGGCCCTGTGCTTGATGCCAAATGATGCTGACATCTTGACGAATTATGCCAATATGCTGGCCCGCCAGGGAATGCGCGACAAAGCAGAATCCCGCTACAGAAAAGCCATGGAAGTGGCCCCGTCCTCCATAACCAGTTGTCTTGGTTTGGGTCAGCTATTGTTGGCAGAAAAGCGCATTCACGAAGCCGTCAGTACGTTCCGCCAGGCCGTTGACCTCAAGCCCGATAGTTCGGAAGCCTGGCGTTTATTGGCGACCGCCCAATCCGAGGCGGGCCAATTGGAAGAAGCGATCTCCTCACTCGGCAAATGTCTCGAGATAAACCCCAACGACAGCCCCGCAGCTTTCTCCTTTGGCACCATTTTACGCAGTCGGGGAAATCTCGAACAAGCCATCATTCTGTTTCAACGGGCCCTGCAAAACTGCACGCACGCCACAGCCTGTATCATCGCTGCCAATCTGGCTGAAGTATTGGCCGATACGGGGCAAAAAAACGAAGCCATCAAGGTTCTGCTGGAAGTCTTGAAGCACTTTCCCGACTTCACTGAAGGCTGGAACAACCTTGGTACACTCTATCTCGGTTTGGACCGTTTTGATGACGCCATCGCCGCCTACAAAAAGGGGCGATCACTTTCACCTGAGAATATTGTTGTGGCCAACAACCTGGCTGCAGCATTTTTGAAGTCCGGACATCCCGATAAGGCGCAGGCTTTGTATCGACAAAACACTGAAACGTGGCCGGACCAGCCAGACACCTGGACGGGTTTGGGCAATGTGCTTGTGTCACTTGAAAAATTCGACGAGGCCATTGCAGCCTATTCCAGGACCATGGAGCTGTTCCCGGATCATGTTGACGCCTTGCATGGCCGGGCGGTTGCCAATCATCGCCGGGCCTCAACATTTGGCGGGGTACAGTACTACAGGGATGCGCTGGACGACTATCATCAGGTTGCGACGCTGGACCCGAGCCATTTGCACGCCCATCAAAATATGGGTCTGCTGTTTCAGTTGCTGGACGAACACGAAAAAGCCATTGGGGCCTTTCGCCGGGTTCTTCAGGACGACCCCCGTTATCTGGCGGCTTATTCTTCTATGGCTTATTCGCTGCAACACTGTTGCCAGTGGGAAAACCTGGCGGCCACCATTGATCGGGTTGTTGAATTGACCCGAGAGGAAATTAATTCCGGCGATGACATTACGGCCTCGCCCTTTAACCTGTTGCAGATGTCGGCTCCCGGAGACGTCAGACTGGCCTCCGCCAGGCAGGTTTCCAATATGTATAAACGCATTGCCGGTACCGGTGACAGCCTGAACTTTGACTACAAAAAACCAGCTGATGGCAAATTGCGCATTGGCTACATGTCGCCTGATTTTCGCGGTCACAGTGTCGGGCGGGCCTTCGAAGAATTGCTGGCCGCCCACGACCGCGACAAATTCACGCTTTATGGATATTACACCGGCACCAGTGACGACGAGGTCACAACTCGCCTGAGGCGTGATTTCGATGTTTTCCGTGAACTGGTCAATGTCCCCTTTCGCGACGCCGCCAAAATCATCAATGACGATGGCATTAACATTCTGGTCGATCTCGCCGGTCACACCAAGGGTTGCCGGTTTGAAGTTCTGGCCCTGAAACCGGCCCCCATCCAGGCACACTTTCTGGGTTACGGCTTTACCACCGGGGCCGACTATATTGACTGGCTGATCACAGATGCGATCAAGACACCGGAAGAAGAACGCCCTTGGGTCAGCGAAGGCCTGGCGTACCTTCCGAACCAGTGCCTGCCCGCCTCGCGGCCAATCATCTCAACGGAAAATTTCAGCCGCGAACAGTTTGGCCTGCCAGAGGAAGCTTTTGTCTTTGCCGATTTCAACAGTCACTTCAAAATTGATCCGGAAGTCTTTTCTGCCTGGATGCGGATATTGCGCAAGGCACCGAATTCGGTTCTGTGGTTGATCGACTTCAAAGGTCCCGGCAATGATGCCTTGTTGGCCGCTGCCAACACCAGAGGCGTTGATACCGACAGAATTATTTTCGCCGACAAATATCCCAATGATGTTCACCTCGCCCGCCTCGCCCTGGCCGATCTGGCGTTGGACACTTACCACCATGCTGGCGGCGTCACCACGACGGACGCCTTGTGGGCCGGGTTGCCGGTTCTGACGATCATGCATGATGGCATGGTCGACAGACTGGGCGGCTCTGTCCTCACCGCCGCCGAACTGCCTGAGCTGATCGCGTCTTCGCTGGACGATTATATGCGCAAGGCTCTGGCCTTTTACGAAGATCGCGATGCCTTGCGAACGGTTCGCCAGAAGCTGAAAGATAATCAGGCCACAGCCCCCTTGTTCGACACGCCACGCCTGACCAGGGACCTGGAGGCCATATTCAGTGAAATGTGGCAACGCTATGAAGACGGGGCCACCCCCGCAGACATTCAATTGCCCCCCGTCCCCGCCGATGACTGAACCCGGTTTTGAGGATCTGCTTGGTCGGGCTGAAACGGAAATTCGAGCGGGAGACACCGCCTCGGCCCGAGATTTCCTGTCGCAAGCAACAGGGCTGGCATCAAATACAATCGAGGCGCATTTCCGGCTTGGCAGCATGTTATATCTGGCACAGGATTTCGATGCCGCAATAAACCACTTCCATCAGGCAACTATCCTGTCACCAGACGTACCTGAGCCTTGGCAGAATATGGGCCTGGCATTGGAAAGTTTGCAACGCTTTGATGAAGCTCTTGCAGCTTTCAGTCAGGCCGCAACGCTTGCCCCGGACTGGCTTGACCCCTGGAAATCTGTTGGTGGGGCACTTATTCGCCTGGAGCGTGCGGCCGATGCAATTGCACCGCTGGAAAAGGCGTTCGAACTTGCGTCCAATGACAGCCAGACGGCCTTTTTTCTCGGCAATTCCTACCTCGCGACAAGTGATGGGGAAAATGCCGTACGGGTTTTGGCCATCGCCGCTGCACTGTCGCCGGGCGACGCGGAAACGGTGAACAATTATGGCCAGGCGCTGGAGTTTGCAGGCGACGATGAAGAAGCTGTTGCCACCTATGCCCGGGCGAGGGAAATCTCGCCGAACTTTGCGCGGCCCATCCTGAACAGGGCCCGTTTACTTGTGAAACTAAACCGGGGAGAGGATGCCGTAGAAGGCTTTCGGCGCGTTATCGCCCTGAACCCGGACGAAGCCGATGCCTATGTGGAGCTTGGCAGCTACTTGCAAAATAACCAGCGCAACGAAGAAGCGGTGGAGGTCATGCTAAAGGCAGTTGAGATTGCCAACGATGATCCCGTTCTGGTGAATAATCTGGCGGTCTCTCTTTCCAGCATCGGCCAATTTTCAAATGCCAAAATTTGGTATGACAAGTTGATCGAACTGGTGCCAAACCGGGCAGCCCCTCTGGTCAACTATGCCACCATGCTGGAAATGATGGAGCAATCGGACGAAGCTTTGATCATGTTGCAGGAAGCCGCCAAAATCGATCCCGACTACGCCCCGACTTATTCCCTGATGGTGCATGGCAAGTTAAGGCAATGCCAGTGGAACAATCTTGAAGCCCTGGTTACCCGCATCATTGAGGATTCGAAACGAGAAATCACCGAAGGGCATCGTCTGTCAGCCTTGCCTTTTGTCCTTCTGGCCCTGCCGGTCCCTCTGGACATTCGACTGGCAGCGTCTCGCCAACTGGCCATGACAGCCCAGGCAAGTGTATTGAGACCGGAGCAACAAACACCGTTCGATCACAGCAACATCCAGGCATCAGGGAAAATCAGGATCGGCTACATATCTCCCGATTTTCGCATGCATAGTGTGGGTATGTGTTTCCGGTCCATCCTGGCGGCCCATGATCGCGAGAAGTTTGAAGTCTTTGGTTATCATATGGCCCTGAAACCGGATGATGAAACCACCGATTTCTTCAGGCAATCTTTCGATCATTTCCGCGATATTCGTGAATTGTCCACAATGGATGTATCCCGACAAATTTATGATGACGGCATTCAGATACTCATCGATCTGGCCGGACATACCCGTGGCTCACGTATGGAAATCCTTGCCCTGAAACCGGCCCCCGTCCAGGCGCACTATCTGGGATATGGTGCCACAACAGGCGCTGACTATATCGACTACTTGATCACCGACGATACTGTGATGAATGAAGAGGCTGCACATTGGTGTAGCGAATCACTGGCCTACCTGCCACAAACTTTTATGCCGCCACTTGGCTTACCCTACCCTGCACGTAACTTAAACCGTGCCGAAGAAGGGTTGCCCGAAGACGGATTTGTATTCGCAAATTTCAGTGCCCATTACAAAATTGATCCCGATATTTTTTCAGTCTGGATGCGCTTGCTCAAGCGCACACCTGGCAGCGTCTTGTGGCTGGTTTCTGGCTCCGCCAAAAGTGTTGAAAATCTGCGGCAGGAAGCCAGCGCCCGCGGCATAGATCCCGACAGACTAATCATCGCCAAACGATGTAGCCATGAAGTCCACCTTGCCCGTCACCATCTGGCAGACCTCTGCCTCGACAACTACTTTCACGCCGGCGGCGCCACGACACTGGAAGCGCTTTGGTGTGATTTACCCGTCCTGACGCTTCATGGCCTTTACCCGAATTCACGCACAGGTGCTGGCATGCTGAAGGCTGCCGGTCTTCCTGAACTTGTTGCTCAAGATCTCGCTGATTACGCAAAAATTGCCCAGGACCTGGCCCGGTCACCTGAGCGCCTTAAAGAATTGCGTCAGCGACTGTCCAAGGATAAACAATCAATTCCCTTGTTTGACAGCGCCTATTTTGTCTCCCGGCTGGAAACTATTTTGACAGAAATGTGGCAGACTTTTGATTCCGGAAGGCAGCCCCACACAATCCGGGTTTGATTTGATCAAAAAAATGCCGGGGCAAAACCCCGGCACTTTAAATTTCGATCACAGGAACTGAAATCAGCTCCCCTGGAACAAGCTCAGAATATGTTGAGGGCCAGAATTGGCAATCGCCAAAGACTGAACGCCCAGTTTCTGTTTAACTTGTTGGGCCTGTAAATTGGCACTCTCAGCACCCAGATCAGCGTCAATCAAATTGCCGACACCTTCTTTCAGGATATCCTGCAGCTGGGTCGTAAATTGTGCCTGATTATCAATCCGATTGGCAGAAGAGCCCAGCGAAGCCTGTTGCGCTGTTGCTGTATTGATCGCAGAATCGATGGCCGTCAAGGCCGATTGTGCATTGGCAGCGCTATCCAGCGTGAGAGTATCAACCCCCAAACCACCAGCGCTGAAATCCTGGGCCACAACGGCAAACCGGTTGCCACTGTCATCCTTGAGCACATCCATGTTGCTGGCACCAGATTTAATCAGATTGGTGCCGTTGAAATTGGCGGCTTCAACAATTGATCCAGCCTGGTCCCTCAGGGAATTGAATTCCGCATTCAAGGCATCCCGCGAGGTGGCATCCAGGCCTTCCTGGCTTGCCTGCACAGCGACTGACTTCATTTCGATCAGCAGATCAGAAACAGCTGCGGCGCCCACTTCGGCGACACCGACTGTGCTCTGGGCAAAGTTCAGTCCACTTTTTACAGCGCCAGCACCCCCAATATCGCCAAGCAACCTTGTTGCAATGGCCAATGTGGCTGCGTCGTCTTTCGGACTGTCAATCTTCAAACCAGTGGAAATACGGTTGTTAGTATTCCCGATCGACTTGGTCGTTTGATTTAATTTTTGTAGCGCATTAAATGCGCCGGCATTCGTATTTATGGATTGCACCATGACGAAACCCTTTTTCTAATTCCAGAGAAGGTTTCTCCCCTTCTGGCGGGCCAATGCGTGTGCTTCTGCGACGCTTGTTATCAGTTGAAAAACGAAAACTAACCAGCTTCCATGATTAAAAGTTATGCCGGCACATTCTTTGCGACAAACTTTAAACACACTCCCAACCAATTTAATGTTTGGCTACTTTACTATTTGTTAACCAACGATGCAAGTTTAAAAAAACGCAGCGAGGCGAACGTAAAAACCACGTCCGCTTTGTCAATTTTAATATCAGATTCAGAAAAGAATTTCCGACCCTGCCAACGACGCCAGCAGGGCCGGAATTTCTTGCACCTAACCGAACAGGGCCAGGATGCTTTGCGGACCGGAGTTCGCAATTGACAGCGCTTGAACGCCAAGCTGTTGCTTGATCTGCAAGGACTGCAAAGCAGCACTTTCTTCAGCCAGATCAGCATCGACAAGGTTGCCAACGCCTTCTTTCAGAATGTCGACCAACTGAACGGTAAATTCAGCCTGGACGTCAATCCGTTTGGATGAAGAACCCAATGACGCCAGAGAAGAAGTCACCGAATTAATGGCGGCATCAATCTTGGTCAAAGCTGTCACAGCACCCGCCGATGTCGACAGGACCTGGGTATGAATGCCGAGAACAGTGGCATCCATGGCCGCAGCCGCAACCGAAATCGTACTGCCATCAACGGTCGAAAGAACCGTCAAGGCACTGGCACCTGAAGTGATCAGGTTTTTGCCGTTGAATTCAGCCGTCTTCACAATTGTTTCCAACTGATCACGAAGAGACGTGAAGTCATTGTTCAGGGCAGTTCTGGAATCAGTATCCAGACCAGCCTGGTTGGCTTGCACTGTCTTGGCCTTCATTTCAGTCAACATGTCTGCCACAGCTTTACCAGCTGTGATGGCCACGTTCACTGTTGCTTCACCGTTTGAAAGCGCTGTTTTAACAGCACCCATTCCGGCGATGTCACCACGCATACGTTGCGCGATGGCGTAGGTCGCGGCATCATCCTTCGGGCCATTAACTTTCAGGCCTGTGGTGATGTGCAGCTGGGTGGTTTCCAACATTTTGTTGGACTTGTTCAGGTTCTGCAGCGCCAGCATTGCGCCGACGTTTGTATTTACTGACATACCCATTTTGGTAATCTCCTGTTCTGAGAGTATTTAAACGACGTCTTCTGACGCCTCTTACTCGTGGTGATTCTGTTCTTAACCGAACAGAGCCAGGATGCTTTGCGGACCGGAGTTCGCAATTGACAGCGCTTGAACGCCAAGCTGTTGCTTGATCTGCAAGGACTGCAAAGCAGCACTTTCTTCAGCCAGATCGGCATCAACAAGGTTACCGACGCCTTCTTTCAGGATGTCGACCAGCTGAACGGTAAATTCAGACTGAACGTCGATCCGTTTGGAAGATGAACCCATGGAGGCCAGTGATGAAGTCACTGTGTTAATCGCTGCATCGATCGCAACCAGAGCCGCAGAGGCACCGGATGAAATATTCGAAGCATTGATTCCCAAGGTTGTGGTATCAAGCTTTTGTGCTGCAACCGAGATCGTACTTCCGTCAACGGTGGAAAGTACTGTCAGGGAAGTGGCGGTCGATGTGATCAAGTTCTTGCCGTTGAATTCAGCCGTCTGCACGATCGTCGTTAACTGATCGCGAAGGGAGGTGAAATCATTTTGCAAGGCATCCTTGGAAGCCGTATCCAGACCGGCCTGGTTGGCCTGCACTGTCTTGGCTTTCATTTCAGTCAACATGTCAGCCACGGCCTTACCGGCTGTGATGGCCACGTTCACTGTTGCTTCACCGTTTGAAAGCGCTGTTTTAACAGCACCCATACCGGCTATGTCACCACGCATGCGCTGTGCAATAGCGTAGGTCGCGGCATCATCCTTCGGGCCATTAACTTTCAGGCCTGTGGTGATGTGCAGCTGGGTGGTTTCCAACATTTTGTTGGATTTGTTCAGGTTCTGCAGCGCCAGCATTGCGCCGACGTTTGTATTTACTGACATACCCATTTTGGTAATCTCCTGTTCTGAGAGTATTTAAATGACGTCTTCTGACGCCCTCTGGTCTTGGTCTAGGTCTTGGTCTTCTTATCCTTAGCCAAACAGGGCCAGGATGCTTTGCGGACCGGAGTTCGCAATAGACAGGGCTTGAACACCAAGCTGTTGCTTGATCTGCAAGGACTGCAAAGAGGCACTTTCTTCGGCCAAATCCGCATCAACCAGGTTACCAACGCCCTCTTTCAGGATGTCGACCAGCTGAACGGTAAATTCGGATTGAACGTCGATCCGCTTGGAAGATGAACCAAGTGACGCCAAAGACGAGGTAACTGAATTAATCGCCGCATCGATTGAAGTGAGGGCCGTTGCCGCACCGGATGCGTTGGCGAGCGTACTGGTATCAAGGCCAAGTGCTGTTGCATTCATGATCTGGGCGGTAACCGAGATCGTGCTGCCATCAACAGTCGACAAAACTGTCAGGGCACTTGCACCAGTGGTAATCAGGTTCTTGCCATTGAATTCAGCTGTCTGAACGATGGTTTCCAGCTGATTGCGAAGAGAGGTGAAATCGTTTTGCAAGGCATCCCTGGAAGCCGTATCAAGACCGGCCTGGTTGGCCTGCACTGTCTTGGCTTTCATTTCAGTCAGCATGTCGGCCACGGCCTTACCGGCTGTGATGGCCACGTTGACTGTTGCTTCACCGTTCGAAAGGGCCGTTTTCACAGCGCCCATACCGGCAATGTCGCCACGCATACGTTGCGCGATAGCATAGGTAGCAGCATCATCCTTTGGACCGTTTACTTTCAGGCCGGTGGTAATGTGCAACTGTGTTGTTTCCAACATGGAGTTGGTTTTGTTCAAGTTCTGCAACGCCAGCATGGCGCCAACGTTTGTATTTACAGACATACCCATAATTTGTTACTCCTGATTCTAGGTTATAAATGCCAGCATTTTGCTCGCAGGAAATTTGTTTCCGCGCTATAACTAGCAACGACCATGCCATTTTTGCCGACAGGCAGAATTTTCTTTGTTTTGGGCTATCCTACTGTTTTTACTAGATATTTTTTATGGTAAATGAAGCTTTAAAATTTTTTGGAGACAAAAATAGCCCGGCAATTTTTACCGGGTCGGCAATATCTGCCGCTTGACCAGAACTATTTGCCTGGTAGCCTCCGACTGTCTGAATGCGGCACGAACAGCCGGACTGAAACAGTCGAAATCATCGATCTGAATAATTTAATTTGGAGAAATTTGATCTATTGTTGGCTGGGGATGTCAGCGAAGAATTCGGGCGTTTCCGGATTAAGCGGCATTGCTGGTGCCTGTAGCAATTTCAGAGAAAAAGCTCCGGTTTGCGGCACACATCCTGGGTTTGATGCAAACCTGCGTTTCCGTGAACCTGGAAACGCTCTGGCTTGCTCGTCAGCTTTCCGGCAGAGCGGACTGGGTATTCAGTCCCTCCATGATAGTACGATTGACCGATACAAGGGGTTCAAGGTCCCCCGTCCCCTTGAGCAAATCGACTGTATAACGATCGACCCACATGGCCAGGGAAATCAATTGAGCCCTGAGATCTTCATCCAGTGCATTTTCTTCTGATGAAAGGTCCAATTGCAAGGCCAGCCAGAGACGGCGATTTGCATCAATAGCTTCAAAGTAGTCAGATCCCTTGCGGTCACTCTCCCCGACCTTCATCAGGCTTCGCGTCACTTCCGCAAAAACACGATATTCCGCCTGACGCGGCGCATCGAAGTTTGACTGGGCTGATTTGTATTTGTCGTAGGACATTCCGGACGATCCATCCAGGCGCTAAGCGTCGCCAGAAACAGGAGGAAGGATAAGTGTCGTTAACGATAAGGCGACAAAGTTAGCGGAATGTTAATAGGGGGGATAATTCATCAGAGCGAATATTTAGTTGCCGGAGGCCCTGACAGCACCTTGCAGTACCGTCAGGGTTGTCTCAGCATACAATCATATCAAAATTGTTTATCGGGCCTCAGATCATCTGACCTCAAGTCAGGCCTTCCATAATCGACCGGTTAACCGAAATTAATGGCCCGATCTTAACGCGGCCTTTCATGGCGAGGCTCGAATGTTTGTCGACCCAAATTGCCAGGGACAGAAGTTTGGCTTTTAATTCGTCGGGCAACAAATTGTCGTCGGCTGCCAGATCAAACTGAAGTGTTGACCACAGGCGGCGGTTCCAATCCACCGCACCGTAAAATTCCTTGTCGCTATACTCATGATCTTCGACGTCCATAAGGGCGCGCGTGACAAGAGCGAAGAGCCTGTATTCGGTTTGGCGTGGACCTTCCGTAACGGCCTGTGTCGCCTGATAAGATTGTGCATACATTTGCTGAAACCTTTCTTGATCGTCTTTGTACTAATTCGATTACCGTTCGGGTAATCGCGTTGATTGTCTGAATTATCCGCCGAAGAGGGACAGGATGCTTTGTGGGCCTGAGTTCGCAATGGATAAGGCTTGAACACCAAGCTGTTGCTTGATCTGCAGGGCCTGCAAGTTGGCACTTTCTTCTGCAAGATCAGCATCCACCAAATTGCCAACGCCTTCTTTCAGAATATCGACCAGCTGGGTGGTGAAATCGGTCTGAACTTCAATCCGTTTCGCGGCTGAACCCAGCGACGCAAGACTGGAAGTCACCGTGTTGATTGCGGCATCGATGGCCACCAGGGCCGCGGAAGCACCAGCTGAAATATCGGATGCGTTGATACCAAGAGTGGTCACATCCAGTTTTTGAGCACCAACAGAGATTGTACTGCCATCAACAGTCGAAAGAACCGTCAGCGATGTTGCAACTGATGAAATCAGGTTCTTGCCATTAAATTCTGCAGTTTGCACAATTGTCGTCAGCTGATCGCGAAGAGAAGTGAAATCTTGTTGCAAGGCGTCCTTGGAAGCAGTATCCAGACCGGCCTGGTTGGCCTGTACCGTTTTGGCTTTCATTTCAGTCAACATGTCTGAAATTGCCTTGCCGGCTGTGATCGCCACATTCAAAGTAGATTCACCTGCGGCCAATGCTGTTTTCACGGCGTGCATACCGGCAATGTCGCCCCGCATACGTTGCGCAATCGCATATGTCGATGCATCATCCTTTGGTCCGTTCACCTTCAAACCCGTGGTAATATGCAACTGGGTTTTTTCCAGTTCGGAATTTGACCGGTTCAGGTTTTGCAGTGCGATCATGGCACCGACGTTTGTATTGATGGACATTGCCATTGTATTTTCTCCTCTTACGAATTTATCGCGAATTTTGAACTAAAAACTTCTGTTTTGTCTGGCAACCTGATGTTCAGGTCAGCCCGTCTATGACATTTCGGTTAACGACGATCAGCGAATTGATCCTGCCCTCACCGCGCAGAATTCTGGCGGTTTGCTCTTCTACCCATGCGCCCAGCTGATCGATTTGTTCACGCAGCTCCTGCGGCAGGCGGTTCGCCTTTGACATAACATCCCGGCGCAAGGCACTCCAAAGGGAGCGATTGCGATGCAAGGCAGCGTAATAATCAAAATCAGGATTTTCAGTATTTCCGGCTTCGATCAGTTCTTCGGTTATCTGGCGCATGATCTTTTGTTCATCCATGCGTCGGTCGATATCTGCTTTGATGCTCTTCGAGTTGTTATTCATGTTATCTCTCTTGGAATGAGGTTTTTTAATTCGGTTCAGGTGTCTGTGCCGGTTTCGCTTAACCGCCAAACAGGGACAGGATGCTTTGTGGACCGGAGTTCGCAATCGACAGGGCCTGAACACCAAGTTGTTGCTTGATCTGTAAGGCCTGCAAGTTTGCGCTCTCTTCGGCAAGGTCAGCATCAACCAGGTTGCCAACACCCTCTTTCAGGATGTCGACCAATTGGATCGTGAAATCACTTTGTACTTCAATTCGCTTGGCCGATGAGCCAAGAGACGCAAGGGACGACGTTACTGAATTAATAGCTGCATCAATGCTGGCCAGGGCGGTTGCAGCACCTGATGCGTTTGCGAGTGTGCTGGTAGAAAGCCCCAAAGCCGTGGAGTTCATGACCTGAGCCGTTACCGAGATCGTACTGCCGTCTACCGTTGACAAGACAGTCAAGGCACTTGCCCCGGTGGTAATCAGGTTCTTGCCATTAAACTCAGCAGTTTGAACAATGGTTTCAAGTTGATCCCGCAATGACGTAAAATCGTCACTCAGGGCAATCCGGGAAGCTGTATCCAGGCCCGCCTGGTTCGCCTGCACCGACTTTGCCTTCATTTCAGTCAGCATATCGGAGATGGCCTTGCCAGCTGTAATCGCCACATTCAATGTCGATTCACCTGCCGCCAAGGCGGTTTTCACAGCATGCATACCGGCGATATCGCCACGCATACGCTGGGCAATAGCATAAGTCGATGCATCATCCTTCGGGCCGTTTACTTTCAAACCTGTGGTGATGTGCAACTGTGTTTTTTCCAGTTGATCATTTGACCGGTTCAGGTTTTGCAGCGCAATCATGGCACCGACGTTGGTATTGATGGACATAGCCATTGTAGTTACTCCTGCTTTGGCAGCTTCCGTGCTGCCATTGAAATCACTTGGTATCTAACTTTCAGGCCAAACCGTCGATAACGTTTCGGTTGACAACGATCAGTGAATTTATTTTGCCCTCACCGCGAAGAACCCTGGCGGTTTGCTGTTCTACCCAGGCCCCCAGTTGATCGATTTGTTCGCGCAGCTCGTGCGGCAATCTGTTGGCTTTGGACATAACGTCCCGGCGCAAGGCACTCCACAAAGTTCTGTTGCGATGAAGAGCAGTGAAGTAATCAATATTCCGCTCTTCAGAGTTTCCGGCCTCAATCAAATCCTCAGTTACCTGGCGCATTACTTTTTGCTCACCTGCGCGGCGGTCATCGTCTTTGTTGAAGCTTTCCAAATTCTTGTTCATCGCATTTTTCTTTCAAAATCTTCTGTCTGCCCGAAGGAAAACTGTTGCCCTGTTTTTCTTAACCACCGAACAGGGACAGGATGCTTTGCGGACCGGAGTTCGCAATTGACAAGGCTTGAACGCCAAGCTGTTGCTTGATCTGCAAGGCCTGCAAGGAAGCACTTTCCTCGGCCAGATCAGCATCGACCAGGTTGCCGACGCCTTCCTTCAGAATATCTACCAATTGCGTCGTGAAATCGGTTTGCACATCGATCCGTTTTGCCGAGGAACCCAGTGAAGCCAGAGACGAGGTCACAGAATTAATGGCTGCATCAATCTGTGACAGCGCTGTTACGGCAGATGCTGATGCATCAAGTGCCGCCGTCAGCACACCAAGGTTAGTTGCATCCATGCTCTGGGCCGTGACAGAAATCGTGCTGCCATCAACAGTGGACAAAACAGTCAGAGCACTGGCGGCAGATGTAATCAGGTTCTTGCCGTTAAATTCGGCGGTTTGAACAATTGTTTCCAACTGGTCACGCAATGAAGTGAAATCGTCATTCAGGGCTGTCCGCGAGGCACCGTCCAATCCGGCCTGATTGGCCTGAACAGCTTTAGCCTTCATTTCGGTCAGCATATCTGAGATCGCCTTGCCAGCAGTAATCGCCACATTCAATGTGGACTCACCAGCTGCCAGAGCCGTTTTAACGGCCTGCATACCTGCAATATCGCCACGCATGCGCTGGGCGATGGCATAGGTAGATGCGTCATCCTTCGGGCCGTTCACTTTCAAACCTGTGGTGATGTGCAACTGGGTTTTTTCCAGTTCGGCATTTGACCGGTTCAGGTTCTGCAGTGCGACCATGGCACCGACATTTGTATTTACTGACATTCCCATCGTTGATCTCTCCTCAAGCACTCGAATTCATCAAAAAAATTACCCGGCATATTCGCCGTCGTTCGCAGAGTGTTTCGCAATAGGCATGCCAAACTGCGTCAAACAGTATATTTCACCATTCAAACTATTGTATTTATTGTATATTTTTTATTTCCAAACTTTCTACCATTGCGCAATCAGGGAATTTTTTGACCACTTTCTGACGGCAATTCACTCCCCAGGGGGGCGCTTTTTTCCCCCCAGACAGCAGGTGTTGCCGGGTAAAAAGTGGATTTTGCCTGCCGGCTGATGTTTTTGAATGAAGCCAGATAAGCAAATTATTAACCTTGTCAGCCTAGGCAGATAGGGATGAATAATCCTGATGAAATCTTCCAAAATGCGATAGTGGCCCACAGGTCTGGTGACCTGGATACTGCCGGCCGTCTTTACCGACAGGTATTGGCCGCGGCCCCGGAAAACAGTGGTGCCTTGCGCAATCTGGCCACATTGCTGGCGTCCAACGGAAGCATGGACGAAGCCGTTGATCTTTACCGCAAGGCCTTGCTCCAGATACCGAACGATCTGGCCGTGCTCACGAACCTGGGCCTCATACTTCAGCAACAAGGTAATAATGATGAAGCGGGCACTCTTTATAACAGGGCGCTCGAAATCGACCCAAACCAGGCGAATGTCAGAATAGCTGTTGCTGACATGCACCTGATGGCAGGTGAAGCAAACGTTGCCGCAGATCATTATCGACACGCGATTGAAATTGGTGCTTCAGAAAGCCGGATCCACGCCAATTACGCGGCTGCCCTGCTTGCGCTTGACAACATCGAAAAAGCACTTGGAGAAGCGCTAACTGCTGTCAAAATTGATAAGCAAAATGCTGATGCGTGGAATATCCTGGGCAGAATACAGCTTGAAAATGGCGATATAGAGCAAGCGGTGCCATCATTTCAGGCTGCGATACAACTTCGGCCAGATTGGTATGCACCCAGGCTGGACCTGGGTGTCGCCCTGCAAAGATCAGGCAATTTATCTGACGCCATTCTGACGTTCGAGAACGCCCGGAAGCTCAATCCGGATGATCTGGAAACCGGAAAAGCGCTGGCAGCAGCACAAATCGCCCTGGGCCAATCTGATGCCGCTGACATGGTTTTGGATCAACTGGAAAAAATACATCCCAATGACGGTGAGTTACTCTTTCATCGGGCGATCAGTCGCCGTGCCAATGGCAATCTGGAAGAGTCCGTAAGGCTTTTCAGGCTGGCTATTGCCAAGGGACTGAATGCCCCTGAAGCCTACAATAACCTTGCTGTCTCCCTGTTTGATTTGAACAAATTGGATGAAGCCTGCGTGGCTGCGAAAAAAGCCCTGGAAATTGATCCAGATTTTTCATCCGCATACAACACCCTGGGCAATTGGGCCTCTGAAACCGGCGACCTGGAAGGTGCGAGGGACTGGTATCTGAAGGCAAGTGACATTGATCCTGAGTTTGCTGCCGCCATATCCAATGCCGCCTATGTTACACGCTTGCAGGGTCATCTGTCGGAGTCCATCAAACTGTATAAGAAGGCTCTTGATGTCGACCCTCAACTCGCCGAAGCGTGGAGTGGCTTGGGCCTGACATATCAACAGGATAATCGTTTTTCGGAAGCCCTGGCTGCCTTCGACAAAGGACTTGAGAGCCAGCCAGATAACTGGGAGCTCTTGAATAACAAGGCCATCAGCTATCAGGCGACAGGCCATATTGACGAATCCCTGGCGACTTATAAATCAGCTCTGGATTCCAAGCCGGATAACCCGGAAATCTATTACAATCTGGGCAATCTATTGCTGAGCTTAAAACGCGTCGACGAATCAATCGCGATGTTCAATACTGCCCTGCGTTTGCGGCCCAACTATAATGCCGTTTTTTCTTACCTGGCCCACGCATTGATGCAGCAATGCAACTGGTTAAATCTGGAAGCGGCGATAGAGCGCATCGTGCAAAATATTGCTGAAGAAGTAAAAAGCGGCCAAATCATTTCCACTTCCCCCTTCAGCATGCTGAGTCTGCCGGTTCCGGCTGAATACAGGCTCCTGAGCTCGAAACAATTGGCTGCTCAGACTGCACAGGAACTGGAACACCAGCGCAAAAGCATCAAATTCCAATATAAGCCAAAAGGTAAAAAGCTGAAAATTGGATACGTTTCACCAGACTTCCGACAGCACAGCCTTGGCCTGACTTTTCTTGATCTGTTGATGGCACATGACCATGAAGAGTTCGAGTTTTATGGATACGGCATATTCTCGAACGACCCTGACCTCGTTACCGACCAGTTTCGGCGCGTTTTCGATCACTTCAGGGATTTGACACCCTGTTCCCATGAAGATGCCGCCCGCGTCATTAATGAAGACGGCATCAATGTTCTGATTGATTTGGCCGGTTATACGAAAGGATCTCGTTTGCAGATCTTTTCCCTGCTGCCAGCCCCGGTTCAGGTTCATTATCTGGGATATGGACACTCCCTGGGCGCAGATTTCATTCCCTGGCTGATTACAGATCATGACGTCATACCGGATGATATTGCTGCCCATTGCAGCGAACAGCTGGTTTATTTGCCGGACAGTTTCCTGGCCACATCTCACCATGAAATATCAAAGGAAGAAGTCTTCCGTTCTGATTATGGGCTGCCGGAAGAGGCCTTTGTGCTCGCCAATTTTAATGGGCTGTACAAGATCGACCCAAAAGCCTTTGGCGTCTGGATGCGATTTCTGCGACGGACACCGGACGCTGTCCTCTGGCTGCAACACGGTACACAAGGTGCAGAACAGAACATTCTGAAAGAAGCCCAGGCGCGGGGAGTGACGCCTGATCGCATCATCTTTACCAAACATATTCCCCACACCAGCCATCTCGCGCGGCTGCGCCTGGCTGATATTGCTCTGGACGCCTATTATCACTCTGGCGGTGTTACCACGACAGACGCCATCTGGGCCGGATTGCCGATCCTGACAGTAGCAGGCCCGACACCCAGCGCCCAAACCGGCGTTTCGGTCCTGAAAGCGGCCAGACTACCAGAATTGATCACATATTCTTTGGATGAGTACGAAAGGCGACTGCATCACCTGTCCGACAACCGTAACGAACTGGTCGCCATCAGGGATAAAATGATATCCACTCGAGACGATGTTCCGCTATTTGATTCCGCTCGACTGGCTCGCCACCTGGAGCAAGGCTATAAAATGATGTGGGATCAGTACGAAGCAGGAATACCGCCGGAAGGCTTTGATATCCCCGCCCTCCCTTAATCTGGAAGGACGCCTGTCGCAGCAGATCGCAGCGTCTCTATGACCGTCGGCGAGGCAATGCCAAATTCCTCTTCCAAGGCAGAACAATCAAGCGTGGTATGGCGAGGAGACAACTGATCCGGTTGCAATCCAGTGGCAGCCAGTCCCGGCAATTCTGATCTTGACATGGCCCGGACTTGTGTTCTTACCTGGGCCCCATCCAGGCCCAATGAAGTGGCAAGGTGGCGTGCAATATCCAGGTAGCTCATGTCCGACTTAGCAGACAACTGGAAAAGCCCCCCCTTCCTGTGCGTCCCCAAAGCCAGCATTGTCTTGACTGCGAGGTCAGCCGAAACAGGCGATTGATACATATCGCTCACAGCCTGAATTTCTTCACCATTTTCCAAATCAGAAAGCCAACGTGAAATCAGGTTATCGTTAGGGAACAAAACCTTGCTCACACGCAGTACTGTCCCCCCCGGCAATGCCAACACTGCGCGCTCAACCGCCGCCTTTTGACGGCCATATGCGGTCGTTGGACAAGTTTCCGAAGCGGCCGCCACATGTGCCTCTGAGCCGTCGAAAACCCTGTTCGTTGATATCAGCACAGCACGACAGCCCTGGCAGGACAGGAATTCTGCAAATTTTATGGTTTGCTCAACATTTATGGTGGCTGTTTCAGTGGGGCTTTCTTCGCAACGTTCAACGGAAGTGACACCGGCACAAATATAGGCGACGGCGGCTTTCGGCAGCCCGACCCAAGTTTCCCTGTCCTTCAGATCAAAATAGTAAAGACCACCCTCGCCCGGATCGCCCGGCTTCTGGCGACGCGTCGTTGCATTTACTGCATTGCCTTGCGACTGGATTGTCTGGCTTAAGTGTCCACCCAGCTTTCCGTCACCGCCAATAATCAGAGGTTTTTCATGGTCCACGGAATGGATTGCATCAACTGGCATGGCTTACACGACATTGGTTGTTCGTGGCCCTAACTCTCGTGGAACACCATAGAGAATGGTCTCCCAGCGCTCAAAACTATAGGTATCCAGATAGAAGTCATATTCCGGCAGGTTATCAATAATCATGTTGGGAATGTCCCAAAAATCATCGGCATCATGATAGATACTGAGGGCCAGTTGCGGGCGATATTTCTTCATTGTCTCCATTGATCCTTCAATGGCTCTTCTGTCGCCACCTTCGAGATCAAACTTGATCAAATCCACGCGATCAAAGCCCGTTTCTTCAACGAAGCTGTCGATACTTCGTGCCGGAAAAGAGGTCAGCTCCAATTCCTTTCCCTTGTCCTCCTTTTTCTCTTTGGAGGCCTGCCCGTCTCCCTGAATTTTCATATCGATACTGCCATCTTCCCTATCCAGGGCTATGGCATTATCAACAAAGTTGATAATGCCGCTTTCAACCCATAGCCGGGCATAATCCGTCAGATGGCTGTGGCCTAAAGGGTCAAAATTATGAACTGTTGCTCCTTTAGGCAGATTGGTCACAAAAAATGGTAATTCGTAACCACCGAAGACTCCGCCGTTCAGAACCACTTCGATTTTATCAAAATCGAGATAATCAAAATATTGAATGTTTTGATAGGCGCGCTTTGTATAATGCGCCCAGTGTGCCTCAGGCTCGCCGAGCAGCACCCGTGAATAGGCCGCGCGACTGGCATCATCAGTCAATGCTGCCATAACTTCCAGAATTTGATCTTTGTGTGTGCCGATATAATAATTGTTGGACATCAAATAATTGCTGCCATTCAGTTGTGCTTTACCTGTTTCCGGGTCTTCGACAAGGCGACCGTACCCCTCATTGACCTTGAGGAAATCTGAGCCGTCTATGGTCAGCGGATCGCCGACCTCTATGAAATCCAATCCGACGGCAGAAAAAGCCCAATAGGCCCAGACGTCACCAGAAGGAAGGGGAAAGATTGCCACGTCGTCGGCATCGCGGTCATGGATCAGATCAATCGCACCTTCGATAGAGAGATCACAGACAATAAGTATGTCTGCATCGCGGTTCGCAGGATCATTCGTGAAGCCCATGAAATTGGACCCCGGTCGTACTTTTGACAGAATAAGACGCAGAAACTGCGTATATCCGCTGTCGCCCAAAATTTTATAACTTCGATTGTCAGGGAACTTTAAAGGTGCATCAACGATCATTTCAGAGTTCCCATAAAGTGAGGTGTTCCCGGTGCAAGTGAAAATGCTACGTCGCATTAAACCCAAGGCAGGCAACGGATACAAAAGCAGAAACGATTCCGCATAGACGGGAATCGCCTTCGCCATCAGAATGACCTGTTATGGTTTTTAAATGGTTAAAGTAGCCAGGACGCAACCAGTGATCCCGGGGGTCGCTGTCATACCCGGAAGTCGCTGTCACACAAAGGGACGATGCGCCGGATCAGAGTCCAGATAATCCAGCAGCAGTTGATTTTTGCTTTCAGCAACACAATGATGGCTACACACAGCTGAAGGTGTTAATGCCTGCATGGCCTTGCGATTGTCTTCGGAATACCAGAAATCCTTGAAACGTCGGCCTTCAAGAGAACCCAGGGTGCCTGATTTTGTATAGGCCTTGTCCTGGCAAGTATAAACCACACCATCAGCCCCGATCACGGTTAAAAATTGCAGGAACGGGCAGCTGTCATAATCTTTGTCAAAACGCTCAGCCAGTTCATGATAGTGGTCGATAATTTCGAAACCATCACCATTCAGTTCCCGCGCCAAGGAAATCTGTTCTTTTACAACATGACTGAAATCGGCATGATAGGCATTGTTGTCTGCTCCGTTGTTGCTGACAACACAGGCGGAGATTTTGGCATGGGCAACACCGGCTTGTTTCAACGTTCCTGCCAATTCTGCGATGTGGCCTGCATTGCGGTGGTCAACAATAATACTTGCCCCCAGCACACAATCGGATTCAAGCCTGGAAAAGGCCGTCAGGTTTGTAATGACCTTGTCGAATTCATCATCATCCACACCACGATATTCAGCGTAAGATGCGCCGTCCCAGCCATCAATTGAAACCCGTACCCAGGTTGCATGGCGGGCCAGAACTTCGGCCCGTTTACCGCTTAGCTGAGAAGCATTTGTCAGTACAGACACGTTGACACCACCCGCAGCCAGTTGTTCAACGGTTTTGGCAAAGGTCGGATATAACAAGGGCTCGCCACCACCAGTAAAAGTGACCGCCTTGACACCCATATCGACAATATCTTCAACAATCTCGACCATTTTTTCAGGGGCCAGGCGATCTTTGAGGTCAATGTCGCTGCCGAGGTCGAGATCATCAATCCGGTAGGCGCAAAAATAGCAATTGTGATTGCAAACATTGGTTGGCTTGAGGCGTATGTGAACGGGTGCTGCAAGCTGCCCTGATTTCAGCGCTTCGAGTTGTTCAGGGTAGTGCCACATTTTGGCAGCCGTATAGATCTTTCCCATCACGCAATTTCTTTCACAGCCTGGCCCAAAAACGTGATGGGCCGGAACAGATACGACCCCCTTGAATCGACCTTCAGATTGGCACCTTGCAGCAAATTCGTTCAAATTTTCTTAATTCAGATCACTCAAAATAGATGCAGCCGAAATCCCCGGTATAACCAGCCTGATCCATCAGCCATTGCCATTCGTCTGGTGTGTGGAAGGCGTAGCAGGTCAACTGCCAATAGAGCAAATTGGCTTTTTCCCGTTCGTTTCGGTAGCTTTCGATCATGATGTACTTGCTGCCTTTGCCAACCCGCTCGACTTCCTTCAAGGCTTTGTCGAGATCGTAGTTATACAAATTATGCAGCGCCCCCAGGGAGACAACAAAGTCGAAATGTTGATCGGGAAAAGGAAGTTCTGTGGCATTGGCAAGTTGCACATGAGGCTTCACTTCTTCCTTGGCATTTTCCAGGCCATAGGCGGAAATATCGATACCGCAAATTTCGATACCCGGCACGGCGCGGGTAAATTCATGCAGCAGAAACCCTTTGCCGCAGCCCACATCGAGAATGCGCATGCCGGGTTTTAAGTTGTAGTGGCGAGCCATGGCTTCAGCCACGGGTAGCCAGCGCCCATCATAGGAATAGCCGCCATAACCATGGCAACGTTCACCATCCCAATAGTCCTTGCCCCACTGCCGGGCGATGGTGGCACACTCTGCTTTGTCGTGATCAACCACCCGCTGAACATAGTCGCGCGGGGTACTGGAATGAAGCTGTTGCAGGAAATCGACATAGGCCATGGGAGAGTTTTCTTTCAATTAGGCAATTTTGCAGAACGGATCAAAACGGCAGGTCAGCAGCCTCGGATGTTTGATCAATGGCCAGAATATCTTCGGCTGTCTGGATGTCGGTGGCAGTTGAGAGTGCAAAATTTTCGACGGCGAAGTGCAAGGTTCGGCCTGAATCGATAAATGACTGCCAGGCATTCATTCTGCGGGCCCTACGCTTTGGCATCATGAACAAGCTGTAGGCGACGATGCCATCAATGTGAGGCAACTCGGCGATCACGCTGTTCAGCATGATGTAACAACCGGGCATCAGGTATTCGACCTCTGAAAGCCTGAAATCAATCCCGTTCCGCTGGGTATAGTCACGCACAACAAGGTTTTGCACCCGCTGCGGCACGTGGCTGCCGCGAATATGACGGGCCGTGATGTAGCCCCGGCAAACGGGTTTGACCACGTCATTCATTCTTCAAAGCCTGACGGCAGTTTGTAATCCAGACCAAAGCGGCTGGCCGCCCGCAAAGTAACGGGCTCAAAGAATTCACCAGGCAGTTTATCCGCATAGGGCGAAAACATGCTCTTGAAACGGCAGTTCATGGACCACCGCGTTTCCGGTTCTTCATTGATGCGATTGCCATGCATCAGGGTCTGGGAAAACACCATGGCTTTGCCATAGGGCAAGTCTGGCCATTGCAGGTCAGGTTCAATCGCATGATAGATATCTTCCGTCGTGCCATCTGCATATTGGCTTAAGGTCGCTGCATGTTTGTCATTCGGCGTTGGCGGCAGGATGTACATGCCCTTGGTTTTGAAGCAATCGACCAGCGGTACCCAGACAACAACTTCATAGGCAGAATCTCCGTCCCAGACATCAGCATGGACCGGCAGTAAGGAGCTGTCATCTTCTGGCAATTGAATACTGAGGTTAATGCGCCGCTGCATAACCAATTCATTGCCGACAACCTGATCAAGCACAGACCGCACGAGCGAAAAATATGTGGCCCGAAGCCAGGGTTGCTGGTTCATGCCATTGATCACAGCAAGGCGCATATCATTCAGTCCCGGAACATCCACATGTTGATGCAGGCCATCGAGAAAGGCTTGTCTGTCGTTAGGCAGATCGATTTTGAGATGACTGGCTGCCAGTTCGGCCACACAATCGCGAATACGATCAAGCCCTGCTTGATTTTCAACCGGCACCACAAGATAGCCGTCAGACAGAAAAGTCTGGTTCAAGGCTTCTTCAGCAGCAGTCAGCATATTGGTCACAGGCACATCCATGGTTGTTATAACTTCCAGATTTACGGAAATCGTGCATCAGACACAATCAGCAGGCATCCTGGCGCAACAGGGTAAAGAAAATATTTAGATTGCCCTGCTTTTCGACCGATCCCGGCAAGTAACCGGCTGGCAAATATTTATTAACACTATTGCTTTATGTTGCTGCAATTCGGGATTACCAGGCGTGATTTCGATGCTGGCAGAATGACAGCCCCAGAAACAGTCCCAACAAGCCGTCAAGGCAACAACAGACGAGACAGATCCATGACGAAACCGCATGTCATCCTGGCCGACCTGACCCACACAGCGCAGGGTATTTCTGCACTCTATTTTCCCCTGGGCGCCGGATTTGTGGCGAGTTACGCCCAACAGGAAATGGGCGACAGTTTCTCCTTTGATCTCTTCAAATTTCCCGAGGACACCGCCGCGTCGATCATTGAAAAGAAGCCGCGCGTTATCGCCTTTTCAACATACGCCTGGAATTTTCGCCTTGCCTTGAAGATGGCAACCTGGGCCAAGACGGTTGTGCCTGAAGCGATCATTGTATTCGGCGGACCCAATTTCCCGGTGGTTGAAGACGAGAAGAAGGCCTTCATGGTCGAAAATTCAATTGTTGATTTTTATATCCAGAACGAAGGCGAAATAGGATTTGTTGAAGTCTTGCGGACCCTGGAGGTCCACGACTTTGATCTTGAACAAATACATGACGCAGGCGCGAAGATTACCAATTGCTGCTACCTCGCCGCTGACAAGTTGATTGCCGGTGACGTCGAACGCATTCTGGACGTCAATGATATCCCATCTCCCTACCTGACAGGCATGTTCGACAAGTTCTTTGACGTGCCCCTGGTACCCATGTTGGAAACCACGCGCGGCTGCCCATTTTCCTGCGCCTTTTGCGCCGATGGTTTGAAATCAAAAAACCGGGTTGTACGGTTTGAGACGGAACGGGTTCGCAAAGAATTGAACTACATTCAGGCCCGCATTCAGAATGTCGACGAAC
This sequence comes from Alphaproteobacteria bacterium, assembly GCA_018650465.1. Classification (GTDB taxonomy): domain Bacteria; phylum Pseudomonadota; class Alphaproteobacteria; order UBA2966; family UBA2966; genus JABILA01. Next base: position 64,912 of record JABIFY010000106.1, on the reverse strand, counting down.
TGGTTATCACCGACCTTAATTTCGGTATGTACAAACAGGATCGCAAAACTGCGGAATATCTCGCGGACCTGCAGGCCAACACCAAATGGCCACGCATCGTCAAGGCATCCGCCGGCAAGAACCAACCAGAGCGCATTATTGAGACCGCATCTTTGCTCAAGGGCTCGTGGATGATCGGCTCAGCGGTACAGTCAACTGATGATGAAGTTCTGGCAAACATCAACCGCAGCAACATCGCGACCGACGCCTTCCGCCAATTCATCGATTTTGCCAATGATCAAAGTGATGGCTCCCTTTCCTATTCGGAGATCATTCTCGCCCTGCCCGGTGATACACGAGAAAAACATCTGAAGTCCCTGCGATCCGGCATCGAAAATAACGTCAACACCTTACGCATGTATCAAGCCATGATGTTGATGGGCACCAGCATGGCGTCGCAAGAATCACGTGAGAAGTTCAAACTGGGCACCAGGTTCAGGGTTCTGCCAGGCGGCATTGGCGTTTACAAATTTGGCGACGCAGAAATTCCGATCGTTGAAACAGAAGAGATTATTGTCAGCAGCAAGGACATGCCGTTTGACGACTATGTTTCCTGCCGGGTCATGAACCTGTTGGTCGAGACCTACATCAACAATGATTTGTTTGAAGAGGTTTTTGCCTCACTTGAAGCCATGGGCATCAAGACTTTTGACGTGCTCGAGCGCCTGCACAGTGATATCGGAAGTTTTTCACCACGTGTGACACGCATTATCCAAAGCTTCATTCGCGAAACCGTTGAAGACCTTTATGACACGCAAGCTGAAGCGGAAACATTTGCCACCCGACCTGAGAACATGGCCAAATTCATGTCAGGTGATCTGGGCGGAAACGAGCTTTTGGAACATCGTGCGCAGCTGTACCTGGAACTGGAAGAAGTCGCCAACATCCTGTGCCGGACAATCCACTCTATTCTGGCTGAAGCAAACCTCTGGCAGGAAGAAACTGCGCGCTTCTTTGAACAACTGACGGCTTTTGTCATCCATCGCAAGCAGCATTTGCACGAGGATCAGGCAACCAGCGAAAAGCTGTTCGACTATGACTTCAAGGCCTTGAGTTCAAATCGTTTCAGCGTTGATCCACGGGAAATCAGGTCAGAAGACAGTGGTGTGAAAATTCAGTTCTATCACACGGTGGATCAGAAGGATTACATCCAGAACACCATGAACCTCTACCAAAATCATCCCGGTGGCATTGGTCGCATGATCCAGCGCAGTAACCTGAAAATGATGTACAGGAACTTCGACTACGCCTGAACTGGCGTCGAAATCTGGCCGGAAAACAGAAGATTAATTTGAAGCTTGGGCGTTTTGATTTGCAAAGTTGCGGACAAATGCAGACATGGTGTCATAAACGTAGTCAAGATGCCCGGTGTTCAACTTCGGATACAAACCTATCCAGAAGGTCTTGCCCGTCACCAGATCTGATTTTGCCAAATCACCCATAACCCGATAATCCTGACCTATCATATAAGGTTGGCGTATCAGGTTGCCGGCAAAAAGCAGGCGCGTGGCGATACGATTTTCCTCAAAATAATTGATCAGTTCGTTTCGGTCGAAAGGTGCATCCTGGCGTAATGTCAGCGGAAACCCAAACCACGAAGGTTTGCTGTTTTCAGTTGCTTCGGGCAGCACCAGGAAGTCTTCAAAATCTGACAGTATCTCCGTCAGATAGTCAAAATTTCTTTGGCGAATGTTATGAAATTCATCCAGCCGTGTCAGTTGAATCAGCCCGACGGCCGCTTGCATATCCGTCATCTTGAGATTGTAACCAAGATGAGAAAATGTATATTTGTGATCATATCCGGCTGGCAAATCTCCCAGCGAATGTTCAAACCGCTTACCGCAGGTATTGTCGGCACCCGGGTCACACCAGCAATCCCGCCCCCAGTCCCGAAATGATCGAGCGATGCGTTTGTATTTTGGGCCACTGGTGAATACAGCCCCGCCCTCACCCGTCGTCATATGGTGGGCCGGATAAAAACTGGCCGTTGAGAAATCCCCAAAAGTTCCAACATTCTGATCATTGTAAGTCGCCCCAAAGGCGTCGCAACAATCTTCAACAACAAACAGACCGTGACGTTCAGCCACCTTCATCACACGTGCCAGATCAAAGGGATTCCCCAACGTATGGGCCAATACGATGGCACGGGTCCGAGGGGAAATCGCCGCCTCAAGGGCCGCCATATCCATATTGTAAGTTGGAATATCGACATCAAGAAACACCGGCACCAAACCATTTTGTATTATGGGGTTAACGGTTGTCGGAAAGCCGGTCGCACAGGTGATAACTTCATCACCAGGGCGCAATGCCCTGTCACCCAGCAAAGGAGATGTCAGCGCAGACACGGCGACCAGATTTGCCGAGGACCCTGAGTTTGTTGTTAAGGCGTGGCGCGTGCCCATGGTTTGGGCGAGCTTGAGTTCGAATTCGTCATTAAAACGTCCGGTCGTCAGCCAGAAATCGAGCGAGGCATCAACAAGATTGGTGAGCTCTTCGCTGCCAAAGACCATACCGCTGACGGGTACCGCATCCCGGCCAGGCGTGAAGCCGCGCTCAGGAAATGCTTCCTTCGCATATTCCTCCACCAGTTCCAGAATTTTATGACGTAATTCGACAGCGCGCGTCATGGTCCTTCTTAATCACAGTCAATCCAGACTAATTGTAAACTGAAATTGGTTAACAAGTTCTGTCAGAGACAAATGCATGATCAGCCACGATCACGGCCCCGACTAACTTGCTTTCGGCATATCAGCAATAGCTTCCAAAAGCACTTTGATTGCAGATCCATCACCGACTTTCTCGTCCCATTGTTTTTTTGCCGAGATTGTCATTTCATATGCATCAGCCGGGTTATTCAACGCATGAGTGACAGTTTCACGGAGCGAGTCGGCATTATAGGTGTAGCCGATATAATCCCTGTCTTCTTTAAGGATTTCCTGGATTCCGCTGGTTGGTTCAGTCAACAAAACAGCCCCGGCATCGATGCATTTGCCTATTCGGTCATGGACCATTTTTGGTCTGGGTGGCGGAATATTGATTAGAAACTGTACTTTTGACATAAGCTCAACTGTCATATACCCCGAAGTCTGAATGAATTTATCGGCATATTTACCCAAAAACTGTTCTGGCACATAGTCTGTTGAGACCACGATGGGAAGATCAATCAGACTGCCAATCACAAAATTTCGACGCCACATCTTGGTTAAGCCATCTACGCATCGAGACGCTTCTACCCGTTGCAGTAATTCCAGTTCAATCGATTTATCAAACAGAATTTCATCAATAGCATCATCCACACACATATTGAAATTCTGAACGACCAGAGCAAAAGAATCTTTAATAACCGACAGCACCGGTTCGTGCTGTTGCTCAACATATGCCCACCAGTTTTCAGTCGATAATCCCGCCATGCTCAGGTTTACCGGCGCAAAAATGATGGGATCTCTTTTTAGGAAACTTTCTAAATCGGGAGACAGAGACTCAGCTGTATTTGCCCACGCAATATTTTTCACTGTGATGACATTTTTGTCGAGAGGCCTGTGCTTCCGCCAATAGGCTTCATGGTCTTCGCAACCCGTTATATACAGGGCGTCTTCAATCCCCTCCGGCATTTCAATCATACTGTATCCCGGATGATCCATGATAAATATGACCAGGGGGATATTCAATGTGCGGTGTATCGCTGGCGCCTCACCATCAAAAAATTTGAAAATGTAGGCCCCAAGCCCAACAACTGCAATAAAATCTTCCGGGGAGTCTTGAACAACCTCCAAAAGGTTGCTGGCCGATTCTGCACTCGCGCCATTCAGCGCTACTATTTCAATGCCTTTCTCGCGAAACAGAATTGTAAACGCCTCCTCCATAATCAGATCATTTTCGTGACCGGAATGAAAAAGAATTAACTTGGTTTTGGCCATAGACCGTTTTGCCCCCAAAAACTGACATTACACAAAACATTTCGCATCAAACAAACCGTAGTCTCATTGTCCAGGTTACTCTTATACCCGGTTTCTTTACAAAACATTATAGGGAATGACGGTCATGTAAACTGGAGGGGTCTGCACTGGCAAATTGAAACTTCCAGGGTCAATTTGAATGACCAAATACGGGATCATTTGCCCTGCTATTCTACCCGATTACAGATCGCGATTCACGGTTATTTAAAGACTGGCATGATAATTACCCTATAATCATTCGAACATTAACGTCAGGAAATGCAATGGCTGTTTTCGGGAACAAACTTGAGTTTTTGCTCATCATGCCGCGTCTGGTGCAAACAGTTGGTGACGGTTACGTTTTTCCCCTCGGCATGGCTTACATTTCTTCGAGCCTGAAACATGCAGGTTTCAATGTTCATACGCTGAACCTTAATCATACGAAAGGCAAAGTCAGCACAGTTATTGAAGAGGCGATCAAACAGCATAACATCAACATTGTTGGTACTGGTGGATTATCGCCGCAATATCACCTCGTCAAACATGTTATTGAAGTCGTGAAAAAACTTGATAGCGATATTCTCACCGTCGTTGGTGGCGGTTTAATTTCTGCCGATCCCAATGTCGCGATGGAAGCACTGGAATACGCTGATTACGGGGTGATTGGTGAAGGTGAGGCAACAGTCGTCGAGTTTGCCCAATGCCTGGAAGATGTAACCGATATATTTGCCGTCGACGGGCTGATCATTAAAGACGGCGACACTTTCACGAAAACAGCAACCAGAGACGATATTGAAGATATTGATACAATTCCCTGGCCTGACTATGAGGGATTTCAGCTGGATAAATATCTTGCGACGCCCCCTTCAAGTTTCGGTGGCCTGAGCGCAACACAAATGGTGCCAATGTTGGGCAGTCGGTCTTGCCCCTACAGTTGTACATTTTGCTTTCATTCCATTGGTCACAAATATCGTCGTCGCTCGCTTGATGACTTCTTTGGAGAGCTTGATTACCTGGTCGAGAATTTCAACATTGAATACATATCAATGGCAGACGAGTTATTTGCGCCCAAATACGAAGACGCCAAGGCTTTCAGTGAACGGATGGGCCCTTATGGTATTCCGTGGCACGCAGATTTCGCCATCAACATCGTCAAGCCTGGTTTGCTGCCAATTATGAAAAAGGGCGGTCTGGACGTTATGTTCTTTGGCCTGGAAAGTGCCGACGACGCGATCCTCAAGAGCATGCGCAAAGGCTTGACGATGGCAAAAACGGAACGCGTCCTGAAAGAAGTCATGGATCAGGGCATATCTTCCTATGGCTGCTTTATCTTCGGTGATGTGGAAGAAACCGCTGAAAGTGCCGCCAAAACAATGAAATGGTGGCACGATCATCCAGAATACCTGGTCCATCTGACGCTGATCAAACCTTTCCCGGGTTCCGCCGTCTATCGCAATGCCTGTGAGAACGGACTGATCAAGGATAAGGTACAATACCTTAAAGACGGCTGCCCCCAGATCAACATTTCAAAGATGACAGACCAGGAATTAGCGCTGTTGGCACGGGAGATATCAGATTCAACCGAAGCCGCAGGTCAGTTGGAAGCCGTAGAACTACATAGCCTGGACGATCGGATGGGTCGGGAAACGATCTCCGCTACTTGCCCGACCTGTGGTGGCGACTGCACTTGGGAAGATGTCAAGCTCTTCGCTATCGACTATATCTCCTGTGATCATTGCCAGCAGAAATTCCATATTCCATTGCCACCGCAGTTGCGGGAAAACCTTGATCGCAATGTCTCTTCTCTTGTCAAACAATACGGCAAGATTGCGATCTGGGGCATGACGATTTCCGCCATGGACCTGTTCAAGAATGACAGCATTTTTGCGGGTCCCGACGTCTATCCAATCGATATTTCGGAGAGCAAGCGGACGATGGATTTTTATGGCAAAAACATCTGTGCCCCCTCGATTCTTGAAGACAACAATGTGCCTGTCGTAATCATTGCCGTGCCATCACATATTACCCAGATTTCTTATCAGATTCTTGAAAACCACCGCGGCGTAACAAAAATTCTGGACATCTGTGAGCTTGTCGGCTTTGACGAATCCCGGATTGCAGCCGAATAAGCCAGCCCCCCAAGGAAACGATATTTTGGTTGACGACAGCAATATTGCAAGCCAGACCCCAGGTGCTATCAGTGTTATTGTACCTGTCTATAATGCGGCACCTTGGCTCGATGAATGCATATCCAGCCTGACCGGGCAAACCCATGAAAAACTGCAAATCATCTTTGTCAACGATGGCTCTACAGACCAATCTGGCGCAATACTTGAAAAGTGGTCCGCAGATCCACGCATAACTATTTTGCGCTGCGAGAACAATGGTGTTTCAGCTGCCCGTAATCTGGGTTTCAAAATGGCACGCGGCGAGTTCGTAATATTTGCGGATGCTGATGATATTCTCGCAGAGAACGCGCTCGCGTCGCTTTACAAAATTGCACACGAAACCGGGGCGGATATAACAGTCGGTGGTTTCACGACTTTTTTGGATGGCGAGGGCAAGCCCTCATCACCAACACTGGTTTTTCCAGACGACCGTGTACTCGGGCGGGCTGATTTGCGCGATTATGTTATCACCTACCTGAACCAACCCAATAAACATCCCTTGTTTGTATACTCATGGGGTCGTTTATTCAGATCATCGATGTTGCATAAAGCGGGCGTGGTTTTCGACGAAGGGCTGTCAGCCTTTGAGGACGTATCTTACAACTTTGACACTCTGGTGTTCGCCAATTCGCTGGCTTACGTTGCGTCTCCGGTTGTTCACCACCTGTTGCATCCCCTCAATACTTCAGCAACATCTTCATTCGGCAAAAACCCTGCGGTGCTGTTCGGCTTTCTAAAGGCGCTGGCCAGCGTCCAGCACTACCTGGAAAATACAGATACAGATACGCTTCAAATCGAGCAGAGATGTGGCAATGCCCGCATTGCCTACACGGTTATTCAGTTGATCAGGCTCTGTGGCAGCCTCAAAACCAGTAACTTTTTTACGATATATAAATTTGTCCATGGCCTGATCAGGCGCAGCGCTATTTCTGATGGTCTAAAACATTATTCTTCCAGACCGGGTGAAAGCGCCATGATCCCGCGTCTCATACGCTATCAACTGACTTTGCCATTACTGCTGGTCTGTTATGACAAGGCCCGAAAACGTTATGGATAAATATCCCGTCAACACGCCACCCGTTCAGTCTCTGGATGACCTGCGAGAACAGGAGTCGCCGGTTGTGATTTTTGGTGCCGGCTTCGCAGGCCAGGTTTTGCTCAACTTTTGCACAAGTGTCGGCATTAGTATTGCCTGCATCTGTGACAACAACGGAGACAAATCAAAACTTGACCTGCCGGGATGCGAAGTCATTCCTGCCAGCGAACTAGTCAACCGTTATTCCGACGCTTGTTTTATCATCGCAGCGGCTGATATTGGCGACGTCGTCCTTCAGTTGTCTGAACTGGGTTATGAAAACTGGATCGCTGGAGGCTTGTTACTGAAGGGGATCGATATCAGCGAACATGCCTGTAAGGGACCATTGGAATTTCTCGAATATTCTGTGTCGACTTGCATTCTTTGTCATGAGAGCTATCTGACGCCTGACAAAATATTCTTGCGCAGTGTCGACCTTGTCATTACCGAGCGCTGCTCTCTTAAATGCCAGGATTGCTCAAACTTGATGCAATATTATGAGACGCCAATAAATTACGATTCCGCCAGCTTGATCATGACAGTTGATTCATTTTTGAATGAAGTCGACGAGGTCAATGAATTTCGTGTAATCGGTGGAGAGCCATTCATGAACAAGCGAATTGATCTTGTCCTGACCCACTTGTCTGCCCACGAAAAAATCAAAAAGGTTGTCATCTACACCAATGGCACAATCGTTCCCAAGGGAGATGTCCTCAAAGCACTTATGAACGCAAAGATCGTGCTGATTGTGACCGACTATGAGGCATTGTCTCGAAACATCGACCAGCTAAAACAGATCCTGGACGAGAACAAAATTACCTATTATGCAGCCAAAGCGCAGAATTGGACCGATTGTGCCGCCATCGGCCCGCAACACAGAAGCGTGGACGAGCAGAAAGATGTGTATAAGCGTTGCTGCGCGAAAAACTTGTTTACGATACTGGATGGTAAATTTTATCGCTGTCCATTTTCGGCACATGTTGATCGTCTAAAAGCCGTTCCAAAAGATGAAAGCGACTATGTCGACATTGCGGGGTTTGCCAGCAATCAGGAAAATGCAAAAACGCTTAAGTCAATTATTCGGGATTTTGTTTTTGACAAAGATCAGTTGGGCGCCTGTGACTATTGCGTGGGCCGGTTTCTGGAAGACCCAAAGATAACACCCGGCATCCAGACCTCCGCTCCATTGTCCTACCAACGTCGACGTTGATTATTTCTGTGTCATCACCTTAAACCGGCGCTGCACTGGCTGCCGACGCTTTATCTGTCGAAAAAACTTCTTCCCCCAAATTCGGCAACTGAAAATACTCGATCCAATCCTTCCAGAATGGTAGCTGCGCAAAGTGTTCGCTCTTGTTCCGGCAGGCGTTGTATCGCTCAATGTTTCCCAATTGAAAATAGGCCTTGGCCGCAAAGTAATGTGCAAACGCGTGATCTGGTCTCACTTTAATAACATTCTCAAAACCCTTCAGGGCCATCTCAAAATCACCGCAAAGAACGTCTTGATTGTAAATAAAGTTGAGCTCAAGATTGAAAATATACTGCATTCTCTGGATATAGGCTGCAGAGAACTCATCCGTGTTTATCACAGCGTGATGATAGTCTGCCCCCATAACGTCACCGCTAATAAAGCCTTTCCTAGACGCGGTCTCATACATCTCGCTGCCAACAAGCGGGCTTGCGCAGGCCACATTGAACCAGTTGGTTTTAATTCTTCTCAGGTTAAGCCTGGCTTCCTCGATATCAGCCTTTGTTTCACCCGGCATGCCGATCAGAATATTTGTATTGGTGTAAATCCCCAAGTCCCGACAATCCTCAGCAACCCTTTCGGAGATGCCAAATTTTAGCGGCTTTCTCATCTGTTCCTTGAGAACTTTTTCGCTGCCCGATTCAACCGGCAAAACCAGGTGCCGCACGCCTGCATTAAAAAATGCCTCGAGCATGGGCCGGTCCAGGGCGTAAAGTGTCAAGCCATTCTGGTACAGGGAATCCAGCTTCAATTCTTTGACAATATCCAGCAATTCGCAAACCCTGGCCTTGTCACTCATCAGGTGGTCATCCTGAAAAATGACCTGAGTCGCGTCATATTGCTGGCACAGACGTGTCAGGTCTTGCCTTACCCGCTCAACACTGTGGTAGCGCATCTTTCGGCCATGAGTTCTGTGAGAGGCACAAAATGTACAGAGATACGGACAGCCTCTCGATGTCATGATGTGAAAGCCGATTTTGTTATCAATGCTGTGGAAGCTGGTTGTAACGGGATTGGCACTATTTCTGGAAATATCGATCAGGTCGTAGTCAAAGAAGGGAATTTCATCCAGATCTTCGATAAAATCATGCTTTGGAATAAACAGGTTTTCAGGCTTTGATTTTGATTTGGTAATCCATGAATCCGAAGTTTCCAGATAGCTGGACCTGTCTTCAGCCAGCAGAAGATCTTTAAGCGGCTTTTCGCCTTCGCCGAAGCAAAGTGCATCGAAATAGTCACATTCCAGATTGCTGTACATGTATTCATAACTGTTGGTTGGAATGTTGCCACCACCAAGAACCAGCGCCTCGGGCCATAGTTCTTTCGCCACGCTTCCACAGTCGAGGAAATTGAACATGGAGGGTGAAAACAGCGAGGAGACGCCAACAATATCGGGCTTGAAATCAATGCCGTTTAGATGCTCAAGGCAATAGTCCCGAAAGTTGTCATAGGGAAATGCATCAACGTGGTTGAGCTCGACATTAAAATCAATTTGCCGAACGTCGATATCAACAAACTGTTTCACATAGGCACTGATGGAAATCGGCCCCAAGGGGATGTCCGTTGAAAGACTGTTATAGAATTTTCCATCCTTCTTTTGATAACTTCTACCGTTATCAAATGGTTCTATAAATGATGAATAACTCACATACATGGGAATCAAAAATAGAAGAACCGGTTTTTGCTGAACCTGATTATTCATAAAAACAATTCCCCATTGGTAATAATTCCTTGCAATCAGCAATCATGGATAAATCAAACCTTACCCCGTTATAACCAATCCATTGGCCCAATATTCAGCCGCATTTCCCAGGTGGAACCGCCTGTTGAATGTCAGGTCATGGCCATAGGCTTCGATGTGATAGTTCACGTCCGGCTCTTCCCCTTCAAGGCCTGCAAACCACAATAGGGGTGGATAGCCATCCTTGCGTAATAACAAGTCGGGCGAGCCGATCATGGCAGCACAGGTATCAAAGCCACCAGCCAGACTGAAATCAGGGTCAAGTTTCTCGACTTGCTCTCTGGCGGCGGGAACAGAGTATTCGGCTAAGGAGAGAAAATAGATACCGACGACAACTTCACCGGATAATTTTTCCAGCACGTTGCCATGTCGTCCCTTCGGTGCCACCGACAAATTTCCGGTGATCGATGCACTGGTGTGATTTGTGAAATCATTTTCCGGGAACATTTCCTTGAACGATTTTTCAAGGCCAGGCAAATATTTGTTTTCGAGATCCGTACCGATGTCGCCCGACTCGGCAGACGGCAGAAAAAAGGGCATATGTACGGCGTTGAGCAGATTGGCATGCTCAGGGGTTGAACGAATTCTTTCCAGAATGCCGAGGCAACGTTGACTGAAGTCCTCGGGACCCAGTTGGTCACTGCCACCCAGGTTTTTGGCAATGCGGACATAGATGGCGTCATAATCTATTGCTGGCTGATTACAGTGGAAATAGCGGCGTGTTTCCACATGAGCGGAGGCGACAAGGTTTTGCGGAATACATCGGCCAAACCCATCAAACACATCTACCACTGTCTCGTCTGCCTTTGTTTGCTGCATAATTCTTCGCCTTAATCCGTCAGCTTGTCATCAGCGGTAAAACCTTCACCCCAGGGAACCGGCAGTTCCAGATAGCGGGAGGTCACCTCTGTGTGTAGATCAATAAACTTCGGGTCTTCACCGATCAGACAATCGGGACGATGGGGGCCGAGCCAGGGATTGGCCATGCCACGATCCAGAACTTCTTTCAGCGATGTCTGTTGAAGGTTGCCAAGGGAAAAATCAATATAGGGGCACGGCGTGACCTCGCCGGTTGATGTCACCGTAATAATACCTTTCACCGTAATGCAGCCCTTGTGCGAACCATATGACGGCGTCATGTGAGTAAAGACACTGTACTGTTTTTCCATCTCGCGCAGGATATCGGCATCTTTTTTGTCGATAACAAATTCCGGATGATCCGTGCAGGAGCCAGTGGGCTTGGCATAGGACACATAAAGGCCGACACCGCGCTCCGTGGCAAATTCGCACATCTGGCGGAATTCATCGGTCTGGACCCGTCCCTTGACCAGGACAGTTGACAACAGCAAGTTCAGATCGGCATCCAGTGTGGCTTCAATTGCCCGCATGGCTTTTTTCCATGAGCCTGGTTTATTGCGGAAACTGTCGTGATCTTTTTCGATCATGCTATCGAGGGATAGCTGTACTTTTTCAACGCCGATACTCTTAATGTGGCGGGCACGCTCATCATCCAGAAACCAGCCGTTGGTATCGGTAATGATGTAGTGCTTGTCAGGATCAATAGCTTCAACGACCGCGTCAAAGTCACGCATCACCAGAGGCTCGCCCCCCGTAATCACAAAGCGCGCCAGTCCCAGTTCATCGGCTTCTTTGGAAAGTTTGCGGACAAAATCCAGATCGATCCGGGAGCGATCATCCGACGTCTTGTGCACCTTTTCAAAATGCCGGTCCATATAATATTCGGCAGAGCAATGTGTGCACTGAAAATTGCAGAGATAACTTTTTTCCACGCGGATGATCGGGCTGATTTCACCACGCTGTTCCATGCGGCTGATGTTGGCAAGTTTGCTTGCAACATAAGGTTTGCGCGAAGCCAGGTCGTTACGCTTGGCCTGTTCGGCTGGCGTCAAACTTGCTTCATTTAACAGCGCGGACGAAGACATTCAGTTCTCCCGAAAGGATGGTACTCGCAATGCGGCCAGCGGAATAAATTCAGGCGACCGAAGACATCAAACCAGGATGCGTCATTTGCGTTAAATTTGCCTTACCAAAGATATATATTCAGAAAGCTAGTCTTCAAATATATAGCCAAACTGACGATCTTGAACAGGCAGCAGGTTGTCGGGTTTTTGTGTGTGCCAGGCCCATTGCCCTTTTTGCGGCTCGGCGTTTGTCGCTTTGCGATTATCATCCAACGGCGACGTCAATTGGCAGTAGAAAAGCAATGAAACGAAGTGGCCACGAATATCCCTTGTTTCGTTCATGGACGCACGTACCTGGTCCGGATGTTCCGCATGGCTTACCGTCGATCCCAATTCCAGCCTGGCAACGGTTTCGATGCGTTGCGCAAAAGTTTCTTTGAATCGGAGTACACCGCCCGGAAAATGCCACCCAGGCCCATAGAGCTCATCATCCCGCCAGGTCAACAGTGTTCTGCCTTCTTCGTCGCGGATCAGCAATTCGACATTAACCATCGGCGTCAGTTTGCTGACAGCATGAAAAAGTTCTTCTCCCAATCCCTGACTTGCATCAGAGACGGTTTCTTCCAGAAGCTCGATAACCTTGCTGATATCACTCATACTGTCAGACTTTCTCAAGGCCGAAGGAGCGCAATACTGCGACGTCAATTAACGCATCATAGTCCCGCCGTATGACCCTGGCGACTTCATCGGAATAGCTGGCTGCCATCACAATCACAGCATCAACCGGATCGCTAATCAGCGTCGCTGGACTGACAATTGGCAGGTGTGTTGCAGGGGTGAATTTACCTTGTTTGAAATCGGCTGAATCGACGACATATTTCACGCGCCCGGCCAGTTTCGCCAGACTGATGACAGCCAACGCCTGGTGGCCTGCTCCCCATATGGCCACTTGTCCTGGCGCATGTTTGTCGATGAAGCTGTTAATTTCAGCGCTTATTTTATTCTGTTCCACCGAAAAATCGGACAGGTCAGTCTGCGGTCGGATTCGCACCGTTGCCGACAGGGAATAGTCATGCCAGACAGCTTGACAGTCGAGCACCTCAAATCCTGAAATATTCAACAAATTCAACAGTGTATCTCGCGTAAAATAGAATAGATGATCGCTGATAAATTCGGAGAACAGGCCTTCCTTAACGATCATATCGAAGTTCGGAACTTCGATCAGACCGATGCCGCCATCAGCCAAATTTGCACGCAAATTTTTCAACGCCTTCCGGGGATCAGGCATGTGTTCCAGGAAGTTCAACATCACAAAGGCATCATAAGGTCCCCCTGGCAATCCTGGTAATCCCGACAATCCCGGCATGTCATCATCCAGATATCCTTGATGTGCCACCAAACCTGATGCAACGCATGCATCAACCGAAGCCTGAGCATATTCCAGACCCTCGGCCGCCATCCCCTGATCGTTCAGGAGCCGGAGATATTCCCCTTTGCCGCAACCGATTTCCAAAACCTTTCGTCCTGCAAGTTCGTATTTTGACGAGAATTCCTGAAATTGTTTCTTACGGAATGCCTTCATCTCATCAGAGAAGCCAGCCGCCCGCACGACTTCACGGTAGTAGGAAACAGGCGCACCATTGAGCTGAACCAGGCCACAATCCGGGCACTGGCAAACATTCAGGTTTTCACCCTTGTCTGTCGCAAGCGTGTCTTCGTCCGGCATATATTGCGCGGCACCTGGCATATTCTCAAACTGCAACAGAGGATTTGCCAACAGATTGCCACCGCAGACGCGGCAGTCTGTCAGTACTTTCCCAGTGAATTTGTCTGATGTGCTGACATCCGCGTCACCAAATTCGGCGTACCATTGGGCGGTCCTGCGCACGGCTTCGTCTAAAGATGTCCAGACTTCCAAGCCCAGTTCGTTCTTTGCCCGGTCTATGGACGGCACGTAAATCGACAGGTCCGGCTTTTTGCCAACATCTCCGATGATATCTACAGATTTTTCTGGCGCCACAGCATCTTTTACCAGGTGGCCCAAACTTTTCATGTCGAGCGACTGGTCTGACCCCACGTTGTAAGCCCTGTTAGGCTGGCCCTGCACCAGAATTTGCCACAGCCACGCTGTCAAATCAGCCGCATACAAATATGAACGAACCGGCGATCCATCACCGGCAATCGTGATTTTGTCTTTCTCAACCGCGTCCCGAATAAAGTTCCCCATGGCAAAATAGGAATTCATAGGCAAATGCGGCCCGACAAAAGCAAAGCACCTGGCCACCTTTGTTTGCAAGCCGGATCGTGCGTAATACAGGGTGCACATTTGTTCCGCCATGCGTTTCGCATTTCCGATCAGGGAGCGTGGGTTGTCAGGCAAAGGGGCTGCATCACAGTCTTCTGTATACCGCGTCTGCCCCGTCCTTAACGCACCATAGAGTGCCCCGGAACTGGCATAGAGGAAATCTTTGGCCTGGGCTGGACCAACACTGAAATCAAGCAAGCGACGCGTCCCTGAAATGATGCCATCCATAATTTGCAAATGTTCATCTTCATCCGAAAATTTTGAATCCGTCGCCAGGTGAATGATGCGTGAAAATGGTCCCGGCGGAAATTCTGAATACCGCAAGTCACCTTTGTGAAAAGTGATCATCGGATCGTCGGCTTCTGGAAAACACGACAGAAACCCTGCGGGGTTCCGGCTCATGACAACAACCTGAATACCTGCCTCAAGCCGTTTATTGGCGTGTAAGATACTGGCTAACATCCAGCGACCAAAGAACCCGGTGCCACCAGTGATAAACAAACGTTGATTTTTCAGGGCCGCCCAGACATCCGGCGTATGTTGCAGGATTTCGTCCAGATCAGACTCTGAAATATTGAAATACACGTCAGGTGGTCCTTATCTTGACCGCATCAAGCCTTGCGAGACTGTAAACTGGCTTCAGCCAGGGGTACCAGCATAACCGACTGTAAATCTTCAAGATCAAGCAGCGGCAACATGTCCTCCATGGGCAATGAAACAAGCTTGCCTTGTGGGTCCAGCACAGTTCCGACTTTTGGAAACAGGCCTTCATCCTTGTTCAACATGATTTCGCACAAGGCAGGGCCTTCGATAGCCAACGTTTCCTTAATGGCCGCTTCAAGTTCATCCCGGGCA
The DNA here is from genome assembly GCA_018650465.1 of Alphaproteobacteria bacterium. Classification (GTDB taxonomy): domain Bacteria; phylum Pseudomonadota; class Alphaproteobacteria; order UBA2966; family UBA2966; genus JABILA01. Next base: position 49,623 of record JABIFY010000106.1, on the reverse strand, counting down.
CTTACGCGGCGCGCTGGAATTCCAACACTCTCGGCCATCGCGCAAATATCACCAAGCTGCAGGCCTGTTTCAGCTTCACCGCCAAAATTCCGTCCTTCAAAATGCACCTTGCCACTGGCCCGGATCGAGGCATAGCCATCATTGTTAAGGATGAACATCTTGATCGGACTTTGTCGCGTCTTGATGACATTCAGTTCCTGACAATTAAACCAGAAGCTGCCATCACTTTCGATCAGAATGGTTTGACGGCCTTTCGCAGCACTATTGAAGCTGGTGCCGATTGCCGCCGGAATACCATATCCCATAGCCCCCAAACCTGACGTCAACATCAGGCGCTGGCCAGCCTTGTTTGCCAGTCTGGAAAAAATAATTTCAATGGCCATGCCGGAACTGCCAATCACGATGTCCTGGGCTGGCGGCAGCATTTCAGAAAACAGGTCTGCCAGTTCGTAGTGCCCGATTTCATCGGACGGCGGCAAAATTCTGTTTTCATATGCAGACGAAAATCGGTTTTTCAGACTTGTCGTGTAAGCTGTCCATTCGTCCGTCATGGCGAGGTCACCAGCACTCAATTGATCGTTCAGGGCACGCAAAAAAATCTTGGCATCCTGGCAAATGGCCAGGTCGGCGTAATCGCCATGACCCTTCAATTCTTCATTATCCACATCGACAACCAGTTTTTTGGCAGACCGGGCAAAGGTTTGTTTGTTGTAGGACGTCACGATATTGTCGAGCCGACAGCCAACAGAGATCATCAGATCACAATTTTGCAGGGCGATGTTGGCGGCCCTCAGCCCCACTGTGCCCGGGCGGCCAATATTGGCAACGTCATCGGCTGGCAGCAGGTCCATGGCATTCCATGTAAAACAGGCCGGAATTTGTAATTCATCACTAAGTTGACGAAAATCTTCTGCTGCCCCGGCAATGCGGACGCCATGTCCGATTACAAACATGGGCCGTTCAGCCTTGCGGATCAGGTCAAGCGCATCTTTGAGCTCAGGCATATCGTCTTGCTGACGTTCAGATGCAACAGATACAGGTCGGACATCGGTGAGTTCAGCAGATTGAATATCCAGTGGAACATCCAGCCAGACCGGTCCCTTCCTGCCTGACAGCGCGGATTGAATGGCACTTTCGATACTTGCTGGAACTTCACTCACATCTGTAAAACTGTGTGCGTATTTGGTGATAGGCGCGACAACATTGCGAATGCTCAGCCCCTGCACGCCTTGCTGGCGAACGTTAATGGGCTTGTTGATATCTGTGGATTTGGCTTGCCCGGATATCACCAGAACCGGACTGGATTCAATCCACGCGCCAGCCAGGCCCGTCATGGCATTTGTGGCACCAGGACCACAGGTCACCAGGGCAACACCCAAGCCTTGGCGCATACGCGCATCATATTCCGCCGCAATCACAGCAGCCTGTTCATGCACCATGGCGACAGCTTCAATATCCGGGTGCTGCCCAAGGGCATCTACCAAATACATGGCACCGCCACCGGGCACAAAAAACACTCTTTCGACGCCCTGCGCACTTAATTGATCAAAAATGTAGGTACTGGCTTTCATAAGTCCAAAAAATGCCTCAACGTCTTGATTATTGGTAGCAAAATCTTCTTTGCCTCTATATCAAATATTTGATTTTCGTTAATTATTCGTGAGTAGCTTGTGGGTTAGGCTATTTGCAAGATGGATCAGTGAAATATACTCCCATCTAATGTGATAATAATTCTTATGTAGCGCCACCGCTGCTTTTTTGTTTGGAGGTTTCCTTAAAGTGCCGGAGTCTTTGTTTGAAAATCTGTTTGTTTTCGAGATGGCGAACAACCATCAGGGAAGTCGACAGCATGGCTTGAATTTGATCGCCGAACTGGCCGAAATCAAAGATCGGCACGGGATCAATGCGGCCGTCAAGTTTCAATACCGGGACCTGGAGACCTTCGTCCACAAAGATGCTGACGACTCCAGCAACAAACACATCAAGCGCTTTCGCGAAACAGCCATCAGCGACGATGACTTCCTTGCCATGATCGAAGCCGTTCGGGCGGTCGATATGAAAGTTATGATCACCCCGTTTGATGAACGCTCCGTCACCAAGGCCATTGCCCACGGCGTGGACATATTGAAAATCGCAAGTTGCAGTGCCAAAGATACTCCCTTGCTGGCAGCTGCCGCCGCGACGGGCAAGCCATTGATTTGCTCGACAGGTGGTTGCGATGTATCAACAATCGATGCCCTGTATGCCTACCTGAAGCCACGCTGCGAACAACTGGCAATCCTGCATTGTGTTGCCCTCTACCCCAGCCCGGCGACCAATCTGCATATGAATTTTATCGACCGCATGATGCGTCGTTATGAAGGCGTCACGATCGGTTATTCCGGCCATGAAGACCCAAGTGATACAGGTATCGTCACCATCGCTGCCGCCAAGGGCTGCCGCATATTTGAGCGTCATGTGGGACTGCCAACCGATACCGTCACGCTGAACGGCTATTCCATGAACCCGGCGCAAACCAGCGCCTGGGTCCTGGCGGCCTTGCACGCTGCTTCTGCTTGCGGTCCGACGCAGGACAAAATCATCACGGAAGGTGAAAGTAGTTCTTTGCTTGACTTATCCCGTGGTGTTTTTGCCCGCGAAACGATCCCGAATGGCGATCCACTCAATAAAGATCAACTCTATATCGCCTTTCCCCGCCAGTCGGGTCAGGCGGCACCTGGAACTTTGCCAGAAGGGGGTATGGCAACACTATCCTATGAACCACATGCGCCCATTCAACAGATTTGCGACAATATTGTCATCGATTATGCCGAGCAGCATATGACAACATTTCGCGCCATGTTTAATGAGGCAGGCGTTCGGGTTCTTGATCCAGTTGGCGTTGAACTTTCCCACCATTTTGGATTGGAAAACTTTTCACAAACCGGTGCCCTTTTGATAACGGCTGTGAATGGCGATTATTGCAAAAAAGTTATCGCCATGCTGCCGGGCCAAAACCATCCGGAACATACCCATACTGACCGAGATGAAACATTTCATTTGCTCTGGGGTGATCTGACGCTGGTCCTGGACGGCAAAGACAAACAATTGCAGATCGGTGAACTGGTGACCATCAAACAGGGAACCGGTCACAGCTTCAGTAGTCAAAACGGTGCAATTCTGGATGAAATCACCGGAAGCTACGAAGGTGGAACATCAAGCTACAGAAATCCGGAGATTCAAAAACTGGGCAATGACCAGCGCAAAACAAAGGTGCTTCGCTGGTAGTTCGCTTCGGATCAAATCAAACTCAGGCGGCAAAAAACCTGTTCACTGCATTTGCGACGAATTCGATATCTTCATCTTTCAGGAACTGATTGACCGGTAGCGTCAGGATACGCGCCGCCTGGCGTTCTGTTTCTGGCATGTCCCCTTCACGATAACCGAGCTCGATAGCTGCGGGCTGTAAATGAAGTGGTACTGGATAATGAACTGCGGTTTCAATGCCTTTTTCTGCCAACCAGGCTTTCAGAGCCTCTCGTCGCTCTATCTGAATGACAAAAGTATGCCAGGTGTTGTGCTCGATTTTGCGCTCTGGCGGCATGAAGACATGCAGGGGATCGAGTAATTCGTGATACAGGCTGGCATTGTGCCGACGACGGGCATTGACCTTGTCGAGGCGAGCAAGGCGCATACTCAGAAGCGCAGCCTGCAGCGTATCCATGCGCGATACCCAACCCCATTCAAGCACGGTATCTCTGCCTTCAAGGCCGTGATTGCGCATGCGCCGCAGGTTTTCCGCCAGATCACCATTGTTGGTCGTCACAAAACCGGCGTCACCACCGGCATTCAGGTTTTTGAGGGGATGGGCCGAAAAACATCCGGCATCACCAAACGTCCCCGACTTCTTGCCATCATACAATGAGCCGATGGCTTGGGCCGCATCTTCAATCACCTGCAATCCATGCTGTTTGGCCAGGTCCATGATCGGTGCCATATCTGCCACTCGGCCTGTCAGATGGACCGGCATAATTGCGCGGGTATTTTGCGTTATTTCGTTGGCCACAGCTTCCGGATCAATATTCTGATCTGGCAAGACGTCTGCAAATACAGGTGTTGCGCCCAAATGCGCAATGGCAGCGGTTGAGGCCACAAAGGAGTTTGGCGGTGTGATGACTTCGTCACCTGGCCCGATCCCCAGTGCCCGCATGGACATGATCAAAGCGTCAGTACCGGAATTAAGGGCAACGGCGTGTTTAACACCGCAATAGGCTGCCGCTTCTGCTTCAAATGTTGCAACAGCCCCGCCGCCAACGAAATCGCCACGGCTGAAAACCGCCTCAATACATTCCCGAACAAGTTCCGCTTCTTCCGCCCATTGGACCGGGAAATTGACGTATGGTACGCGCCAGGTATTTGCCATGACTATTATTTGCCTGCGTAAAAATCGCGCACAGTCTGGATAACGATATCCAGTTGTTCGCGGTTCAGGTGCTGATCGGTTGGAAAGGTAATGATGCTGTCGGCATGGCGATCTGTCACCGGGAAATCTCCGGCCTTGTAACCCAGGTGCGCCAGGCCTTCCTGTTGGTACAGGGGTATAGGGTAGTGGATTTTGACTTCCACACCCTTTTCAAGGCAATATTCATACAAGGCATCGCGACTTTCAGCGAACACAATATAAAGATGAAAAACCCGCTTCACATTTTCCCGGCGTGGCGGAATAATAATCCCCGTCAGATCTGCAAAGGCTGCGTCATAAACGGCAGCGTTGTCGATGCGTTTTTGTGTGATCTCGTGGGTGTCACCGATCAACCAGTTGCCAACAATGGCCTGCAAAGTATCGAGTCGTGAATTATAGCCCAACAAAGCGATTTCATCACGATTCTGAAGACCATGGTTTCTGAGCAACCGGAGTTTGGCGGCTAGGTCATCATCATCGGTAACAATAACCCCGCCGTCCCCCCAGACATTCAGGTTTTTCAGGGGATGTAATGAAAAGCCACCAGCAATGCCCCATGTCCCTGCCCGTTTGCCGTCAATGCTGGCCAGGATACCCTGGCAGGCATCTTCAACAACCGGCAAATTATGTCGGTCGGCAATTTCCATCAGCTTGGGCATGTCTGTTATCTCGCCAGTAAACTGAACCGGCATGATCGCCTTTGTGCGTTCGGTAATAGCGGCTTCAACCTGGCTCACATCCATGCAAAAAGTATCATCGCAATCGACAAAGACAGTTGTTGCGCCAATTTCGTTGATGGCACCGACCGTCGCAATGAACGTGTTTGCTGTAGTGATGACTTCATCGCCATGACCAACACCAACGGCTTTCAGTGGAAGTTTCAACGCATCTGTCCCGGACCCAACACCGATGGCGTGACGCGTACCGATCAAATCGGCAAAGCGACCTTCGAACTCGCTCAGCGGTGCGCCGAGGGTAAAGTCACCTGTCGGAATGAACTTCTTGATCTCTTCGAAAAGATCATCAACATTTTCAAATTGTTGCGGCAGGTAACTGTAGCGAACACGAAATTCGGACATAATTAATCTTCTTCTTGCGATGTGAATTCGTTTTTAAAAATCAGCCGCCGACAGCTGTTATGGGTGACGATGAAGAAACAGCATCGCGAACAGATTGCGCCAGTTGCTGTGGCTGCAAACCATAAATCTCCAGCAGATCATCCTGTGAGCCATATTTGTCGGTAAAGACATCCGGCACACCCAGGGTGAGAATCTGTGGACCGCCAGCCCCAAAGGACCCGGCCAGCAAATCCGTTACAGCGCTGCCGAGGCCGCCAATGCGGGAATGCTCTTCGGCGACGACGACCAATGATGCCCTGCGTGCAGCCTTCATGATGGCGCCTTCGTCCAGCGGTTTCACCGTATGCATATGCAAGACACTGACGTTAATACCTTCTGCCTTCAATTCATCTGCGGCAGCCATGGCGCGGTTGGTTAAAATACCCGTCGTAATAAAAGCCACATCGCCGCCGTCCCGATATTCAATGGCCCGACCGATTTCAAAACCGTCATGATCATTCGAGATAACTTCATCCCCACCCTTCGCCAGACGAATGTAGGATGGGCCACGAACTTCCATGGTCGCGGGCACCAGCTTGCGCATTTCTTCTTTGTCAGACGGCGCGAAGACGGACATATTGGGCAAGGCCCGCATAATGGCCATGTCTTCCAGAGCAATATGAGTTGGGCCCAGTGGGGCATAAACCATACCGCCACCATTGGCGATCAGTTTGACCGGCAGGTTGTGTAAGCAGAGATCAACAGCGACTTGTTCATAACAGCGGCGCGTCAGGAATGTGGCGATTGTATTTACAAAAGGTATCAAGCCGTCCATGGCCATTCCGGCGGCCATGCCGATGATATTGGCTTCGTTAATGCCTTCCATGAAAAACCGGTCTGGCATTTCTTCACGGAAGTTATCCATGGTGCCGGCACCAAGGTCCGATCCAATGAAGACGACCCGATCATCTTCCTTGGCCAATTCATAAACCATATCCAGGGCTGTGCGACGCATCAGGCGGCCTCCACTGCTTTATAGAGGGCGTCAATTTCTTCCGCCGAGATTTTTGATTTGTGGTGCCAACCCGCCTGGTGTTCGATGTGGGCGATGCCTTTCCCCTTGACCGTGTGGCAAATAACAACGCTTGGCTTGCCGGCCGTATAGGGTAGACGCTTCAGGGATTGCTGTAAGTCGGCGACATCGTGACCATCGACACTGTCGACCGCAAAGCCAAAAGCTTGCCATTTGTCGGCCAATGGTTCCAGGTCCTGCACATCGTATGTGGAACCATAGGACTGCAATTTATTGTAATCGACCAGCACTGTCAGGTTGTCCAGGCCATGCTTGCCCGCACACATTGCACTTTCCCAGACACTGCCTTCGTTGATTTCGCCGTCACCGGTAACAACAAACACCCGACTATCGCGCTTTTGAATACGTGCGGCCAGGGCCATGCCAACACCAATACCAAGCCCATGACCCAGAGCACCAGTTGAGGCCTCTACGCCGGGCACTTTGTCCCGTTCAGGATGGCCACCAAGGATCGAATCGCGTTTGCAATAGGTGAGCAACTCCGCCTTGGGAAAATATCCCTTGTCAGCCAGCACAGCGTACAACCCCAGGCAGCCGTGGCCTTTGGATAATATGCAACGGTCGCGCTCAAGCCAGTCAGGTTGGTCGCTGCGAAAGCTCAGAACATCGTCATAAAGCACGCGCAGGATTTCCATCAGGGACAAAGCCGATGGCAGATGGCCGCGACCGCCGCCCTCCATGGCAGCAACACAATCGTGGCGTAAATCCTTTGAGCGTTGATCAAGAGCCGGTGTTTGGTACACGGGTGTTTGATCCAAAGGCGTTTCAGTCAAAGCGGGGGCCATTTTCGATACTTTCTTCTACGTGGGCCAACATGCGGCGTGCTTTCTGCAATTGGCGACTGCGGACAACACTGGCATCCAGTGTCCCGGCAGCAGCGACGCGGCGGGCCCAAAAATCAGGCAGGAATTCATTCAGAATAATCAGGCACCAACACAGGCCATACAGCGGATATAAAGCATTGAGGCGGGCCTTGAAGGCAGCATCTGCATCGCCGTACACAGCCATGGCTCCTTTGTAAAAGCGCTGGCGGAACGGCCGGGACAGAGTCATGCCCGGATGCAGCAAGAAGTCAGAAACCAGTTTGGCCGGATCATCCCAGCCGAAATATTCAAAATCAATAAAAGCAAGGCGTCCTGATTTTCGGCGCAGAGTATTATGAAAACCAAAATCTGATGGACTGAGAACCCACTGGCTTTGTCTGAGCTCAGAATTGAAATCAAGGTTGGCCCGGGCAAAGGCTGAGTGTGCCGCAGTGACCGTTGACGATCTTATGGCCGCAAAATCGTCATCAAGAAAAGAAAACAGATCTGCCATACCGTCATCAGTGGCGCGCAAGACATCGAACCGGGCCCGGCGGGACTCTATCTGTTTGACGACGGCATCTGCGGAAAGCGTTGCAGCAGATGCGAGAGGCAAACGTTCGGTTCCGTCTACACCTCCCAGGGCTTGAAGTTCGGCAACAAACCGCAAGGCGGCATCAACATCTATGACACTTGGTGGGTTAACGGGCGCGCCTTCAATCCATTCGTATAAGGCGCAACCGGTTTCGCGATCATGGGCGATGACACGGGGAACGGCAGAAACATTATAACGTTCAAGAAATTCAAGGCCCCCGACTTCGGCCCCCATGCGATCACGCGGATCGTCTTCCCGGCTTCCATAGACCTTGAAGGCATAGGATCCACCGTTGGCGACATCCGCCCGGAACAGTCTGTTGTTGCCACCACCATGCGTCGCCTCAAGCTTCACAACGGGCAGGCCCAGAAGTTCACTGGCAGTGTGCCGCAAGGCGTCGCTATCAAGCGTAGGCTGGCTGGCCAATGATGACATCAGCAATTTCTTTCCAGTGGCGACAATGTTTAACGGGCAAGCTCGACCTGGTTTGGTCCGGCGCAAACAAAACCTTCCCGGTGGATACCGGAAATCCAGGCTCAATAAAAACCTCTTCAAGATCATCAACAAAGAAGTTGCATTTCAATTCGGATATCATTTGGACTTTTTCTGACCGGCTATCGGCGAAGTGAATATTTTCAGATTTTAAAGCAAATCCGTCGACGATAAAAAAGTCCCTGCGTTTCATCCAGTCCAAAGCGGCTTGGCGCATATCCGTTTTAAACTCTTTGCAAGCCGGAAATCTGGTTTTGTGACTGACGATAACAACTTCTATTTTGGCGTCACGGCAAGCTGTGAGAAACTCAGCTGCGCCGGCAAAAAGTTGGGCTTCGTCGAGACATGGGCCATAAGCCATGGCCTGCAGCCGTCGCCACAAATATTCACCATTTGGTCGCAAACGGAGTTGATCCCTGACGTCGCGTTTGCCGCCCGGGGACTTGGCGAACAGACCTGTTTCGACCGCCAGGTTGGCGAACAAATGGTCGTATTCCGCAAGGGTGTTATCAAAGTCGAGACCGACACGCACGGCAAACCTCGCAAGCGCGATTAAAAGGGTCTCAAGCGTAACGCCAGCTTGGTAAACAAAACCTTTCGGCGCTTCAATAAAGGGGACTTTTCAGCGACAAAAGTCTGAAACAAGCCTATTTCATGCCCAGATCCTGCATGGTTTTGATGTTGTAGTAGTTTTCATTGCTCATGGGATCGGAAATCTTGCCCGCTTTGAAGGCGGCCATTAAATCCTGAACCGCATCGGCAATAGTGTGGGTCGGCACAAAACCAAGTTCATTCTTCATCTTCTCGGAAGAAACGTGATAGGAGCGCAAGTCATCAGAAGGCGTTGTGACAATTTCAACATCCTTGCCCACAACATCGCGCACCATTTCTGCGATATCGCCAACAGTATGGTTTTCGTATCCGGCGTTATAGATCTTGCCGTCAATCTTCATATCATCATATTGCAGACAGGCAAGGTACAAATCTGTCATGTCATCGATATGAAGATTCGGGCGTTTTTGAGTGCCACCGAAAACGGTAATCTTGCCATTTTCAACCGCATGGGCCGTCAGTATGTTGACCGTTAAATCAAGGCGCAAGCGGCGGGCGTAGCCGCAAACCGTTGAAGGCCGTATCGTGAGCGTCACAAAACCCGGTTCGCGCTCTTCCTCCAGCACTTCTTCGCACATGGCCTTGAATTTGGAATAATCTGTCAGCGGTTCCAACGATAATTCTTCCGTCACTTCCGCTTCATCCTTGATGCCATAGACGCTGGAAGATGAGGCGTAGATAAAACGCTTTACACCTTCGGCTTTGGCAGCCTGAACAAGGGGTCTGAAGGCATCAAAATTGATGGATTTTCCCAGTTCCGGATCAAGATCATAGCTCGGGTCATTGGAAATGCAGGCCAGATGAATGACCGCATCACAACCGGTCAGGGCATCGCGAACGGTTTCGATGTCGCGCAAATCGCCTTTGACCTGACGCAAAGCTGAATGGCTGGTGTAGTCACCATAAACATCTTCACCATCGCCGTACAAAAACAGGTCAAGAACGGTGACACCATGTCCGGCATCCAGAAGTTTGGGAACAAGATTACTGCCCACGTAACCGGCCCCGCCGGTGACCAATACGTTCCAGGTTTTTGTGGTCTCACTCATGCTCTGAACCTTTTTTCAATTACTTCTCTTTTCGCTGCGTGATCGGCGGCCAGATCAACAACGGCATGGATAACACCCAGATGGGCAATTTCAACAAAGCCGTAGTCCGGCGATGGTACCCAGGCATTCAGGTCACCCAACTGGCGCAAACGGTTGCCCGTCTCGAACCCACTCAGGGTAATCACGCCAGCGCCAATTTTGCGGGCCGCTCTGGCAGCCAGAATAATATTCTCTGATTCGCCCGAACTGGAAATCGCAATCAGTACGTCGCCTGCCTGTCCCTGCATTTCAATCTGTTTTGAAAAGACTTCTTCGTAGGAATAGTCATTGGCATAACAGGTCAGCGCGGCAGCATCATTGAAGGCAACGGATCGGATGCGACCGTTTTTGGAAAAATCGGCGGCCATGTGGCTGGCATGCGATGCGCTGGCGCCGTTACCGACAAACATAACCTTGTTCCCGGCAATATGTGCGTCGCGGCATTTGGCAATTGTCCTATCGACAAAGTCCTCGATATCAACCGTTGAGCCCTCACCGTCGGTGATCTCCACCGACATCAACATACGGGCCGCTTCAGCAAAATATTCAGTGGCACTACGTTTCATATTGTCCTCTATTTCAATAAAGCGGTGAGGAACTTGACCAGGGGAACTTTACCGACAGATTGACGGTGACCAACAATTCCGACCTTCAGAGCGCCAACGGCATTACCAATAAAGCCAGCTATTTCCATGGGAACGCCACTGGCAATGATAGGCGCGGTAATGGCCAAAAATGCATCCCCTGCACCCACAGTATCAACGACTTGTCGGGTAAAGGCGGGTACGCGGCTGACGCCCTTGCCGGGTTCGTAGACAACCGAGCCATTTTCGCCATGTGTCACCGCAAAATTTCGGCAATCAATATGACGTCTGAGATCATCTTCTATCAAAACACCCAAATCAGAAAACTGATCGCCCGTTGCAAGACGCGCTTCCGGTGCATCAATCGAAATATAATCAGCTTCTTTATATTTGGTAATCAAATTAAAGCCATGGTTGGCACTGTTCGACTGGGCATTCACCGCAAGGAACTTCGCCTTGCTGGTCACTTTATCAATTGCCTTGCGGGTCATCAGACCGTGGCCAAAATCGGTGACGATAACCACGTCATACTTTGGTGCTTGCTCTTCAATCAGTTTACAAAACTCGCTTTCTGAATGGCCAGACAGCGGGGTATCATCAAAGTGATACACTTCGAACAGTTTGCGCATGTGGCCGGGGTCAACGAACCGGCATTTGCGGGTTGTTGGCACGCCGCGCCGGTAAACAAAGCTGGCGCTGACATTCTCGTTCAAACTTTCGCGGATCAGGCTTTCATAACTGTCCCGCCGTCCCAGACAGGTCAAAACTTCTACTTGTTTGCAAAAGCTTGAAAGGTGATTGGCAGCGGCAACAACGCCACCGGCAAATACTTCACGACCATCGAACCGGCTGGCAATAATGTTTTCCTTGGCCGATTTCCCCATGGGCACGGTATATTGGTATTCATCAATGATTGCATCACCAACGACCAAAACCTTGAGGTCAGCTATTTTGTCGACAGCCGCCAGGGCCAGGTCGAGCAAATTCTCGTTACGCTTTTCATCCAGGTAAGACTGAACTTCCGGATCGAAACGGGCAAAATGTTCATTTATTAAAGAAGACGATGAAAAAGTGATGTCTTCGGTAAAGACAACCTTGCCGCCGTGGGCCTCAACGGTCTGACGCTCCAGATCAATGCCGCCGGTCACATCTTCGTCTGAATCCGCATAATCCTGACCTTTGACATAGGCGTCAGGCTTGATGATTTCGATGACTTGTTCTGCTGTCGGGAAGAAACTGATCCCGGCCCAGTCAATACATTCCATAGCCGCCAACATTTCAGCCCTGATCTGGTCATGAAATACCGGCCGGTCTGGTCCTTTATTGACATGTTCGTCCGCTGTGCAGGTCACAATCAGAATATCGCCCTCGCGAGCGGCGGCTTCCAGATGCCGAACATGACCCAAATGAACAAGGTCAAAAACGCCGTGTGCCAGTACGACCGAGCGCCCGGCAGCGCGAGCTTTTGCCGCAATGTCGGCCAGCTCGTCAATGGTCTTTATCTTGTCGCGGGCTTGCGAACGCACAAGCGACGGCAGCGGCGTAACGTTGGGTACAGGTCTCAATGTCATTATTCTGGTTCTGTCAGGCGCAGTGCCTGACATCCTCTTTTGTCCGCATCAAATTGCGAGAAATATCACAAATAGCATCAAATTGATCACAGCTGAATTTCACGATCCGTTAGCCATGTTGGTTAAATCACAAACAAGCAACGCAAGATTGATACCAAATAAGTTACTCACTATCGGAAATCACTACAATTAGCGAAAAACTTTTCCGACACTACCTGATCCAGGGCACTTTAGCGCCAGCTGTTTAAGATCAGGTAAATCCGGCAACAGGCCTGGCATATAAATTTCAATAAATGCTGTCAATTAGCCAGAACTAGCACGGTTATTGCAGATATCCCCGTAACCAATGCCCTTAATGGACAATTTAAAGGCATTTTGCGCTCCGCACCGGCAGAAATTGCCGGGTTGGAGGGTCAAGTGATCAGGAACCAGGAAAATGTTGCCGCTTTCGAGCACCAGTGAAACACCAAAGTATGTACTGCCGACATTCGATTTCAATTCGTTGTCGAGCTTTTACACGACTGGTGCGTTCATGGGTACATCCAAGCATGCGGACAAACTGGCCTCTGGTGCCCTGAAAGATATTCTAGATATTGATACCAAGACCCCTATTCCGCCGTGGATGTTGGCCCGGCAAAAAACCGGCACCATCGAGGAGCGCGTCTTCTCTGGCAAGGATGTCATCGATCTAACCGATCCCCTGTTTGACCGCGATGATGTCGATGATGATTACAAGAACCTGTTTGCCATATATAAAGGCCTCGCAAAACTTGAAGAGCTGACTGAATATGCAGGAACATCTGCAGGCAATGCCATGTCGACATTGCTTGAGCGCCAGTACTCGCGATATCTGACAGAAATCAAGGATTTTGTGAACAAAACCGATTTCAGCAACGTCAACCTGGTTGCCGAACTGAAGTCTGACGTGCTGAAATCCAATATCTCAATTCCACCGGCCTCTGATGACACTGCCTTCCGTGGCAATCATATTGCGACAACTCGTGACAGCGCCGTTCCGGAACTGACAGCCTCTGACGCTTTTACGGTTTCAGTTACCCTCAACAGTATTACCACAGATGTCACCGTCAATTTATCTGACGCCGCCAGCCTGTCCCTGGATGACATTACAACCCAGATCAATTCCGACCTGAGCACTGCCGGGTTTTCCACCAACTTTGCTGTTCATCGCGAATCCGAAACCTCATATGGGCTTGAGGCCAACATTGGCAGTGGCGAGACCGTGTCGCTGGCCCATGCGGCTGCCGCCGAATCAAGCTCAGTGTATGTCACGGGTCGAAGCGGTAGTGGTGATCTGGCTAATGGCTTCTTGCTGAAGGTCGATGACCTGGCTGCCGCAGACCCAAATCAGGTATTTTACCAGAATATAGACAGTAATTATGATGGCGAGTTCCATGGCGAAAGCGCCAACGGTGTCGCGACGGATTCTCAAGGCAATGTTTATGTTGTCGGTACGACTTCTGGCGACATGGAAGGCCAGATCAATGTCGACGGCTCCGATATATTCTTGCAGAAATACGATGCCAGTGGCGCTCTGCTTTTTTCAAGAATGCTGGGCTCAAACCAATCAGCAGGTGGCTTTTCAGTTGCCGTTGATGCCAGCGACAATGTTGTTATTGCCGGCCAGACAGGCGGCTCCCTCTCGGCGGCGGCTCTTGATTTCGGGACGGACAACTTCATTTCCAAATTCGACTCCGAAGGTGAAGAACTCTGGACCCGTCAGTTGGGTCCTTACGCCATGGACGCGGCGCTGGATATCTCTTTTGACACCAGCGGCAATATATATGCTGCAGGTATTACTGAAGGTGCCATGGCGTCAGACCAGACCTACAGCGGCGGCACAGACGCCTATATTGCCAAGCTGGACACCGATGGCACACTGGCCTTCAACCAACAGTTTTCAAGCGCTGGCGATGAGACAGCAAAAGCGATTACCGTAAATTCTTCTGGCGATATTTTTGTTACCGGTATGGCCGACGCCGATGGCTACCTGCGTAAATATGATAGCGCCGGTTCGCTGACCTATGACCAAAGCCTGGGCACTGTAGGCTCGGACGGAGACATCACAGGCATTGCTCTGGACAGCAACGGCGACCCTTTTATTTCCGGCTTCACATCCAGCAGCACACTGGCGGCCTCGGTTGTTAATGCCCACAGTGGCGGCACGGATGGTTTTGTGCTTTCTGTCGATGATACCGGCGCCAGTGCATCCGTGAATTTTGTCTCTTATGTGGGCACGACAGATACCGACAAAAACTTCGGCATCGCCATTGATACCACCACAGATGACGTCTATGTCACCGGCAGCACGACCGGCACCCTGACGGGCGAGACCCAGTCCAGCAGTCTGGACGGTCACATGGCCAAATTTAATTCAACGGGCACTCTTCAATATACCCACCAGTTCGGCGGTGGCATGACCCACCAGGGTTATGACATCGCCTTTGATGCGGATGGCTCGAACACGCTTTCCAAGCTTGGCCTTCCCGGCGGTCCAATCCCGGTCGAAAACTCTCTGACTGTTGGTGCCCGGACAACTGTTCGAGATGCCCAGACATTTTTTATCGGCGTCAATGGAACAGAGTCTAAAGTGACCATTGATCAGGACGACACCTTTGGTTACCTGACGTTCAAAATTAACTCGGTCCTTGGTATTCAAGGGCGTGCTTCCTTGACTGACGGCATTGACGAGCGTGTCTTCCAGATCGAAGCGCTAAATGGCAATAAAATTACGATTTCCTCCGGTACGTCTAATTTCAACGCCCTGCCTGGTCTGGGCCTGAAAGAAGCCACATTATTTGGCAAGTTTGAAGAAGGCGACCGGATCGGTGAATTGTCGGCGGATCAAATGGCATTTGCCCTCGGTCTTGTTGGCGATATTGATCTCTCAACCACTGACAAGGCAAAAGAAGCTCTGACTTTGGCATCGAATGCCATGAAGGAGATAGAGAAAGCCCACAAATTCATTAAAGATGGACCAGAAGACGAAAATGCCTTCAAATCCAAGGGATCGGCCTCAGCCTATACGCTCAGTCGGCTGGCTTATTATGAAGGCGCTTTGACTGCGATGGCCTCTATGAGCATCCAGCCTTTGAAGAGCACATCAGCATAAAGTCTGGTTTCCACAGTTCCCCAACTACTCAAAACTCCAAATATCAAATTTTTATTAGTTACATTTCAATAACTTATAAATAAAACGTTGGGGTGCCCAACAATTTGATTGCCCCCGTGTTCTCACAGGCCTAGAATTCCTCTCGATAATTGGGGGATTAACCCGTCATCGCGTGTTTGCGCGTGACAACTGGAGAATACAGGGATGAAAGATAGTTTGGTCGCAGGCCTGAGTGTGACGCGCAATTTCACCGTCGACAAGGCGCGTACAATCGACTTCATGGGCGAAGACCTTCGCATTTACGCCACGCCGGAACTGATCCGGGACATTGAACAAACTTGCCGCGATTTACTGGTCGAACATTGTGACGAGGGTGAAGACAGTGTCGGAACCCATGTTTCTGTCGCCCACACCGCCGCCACCCCCATGGGCATGGACGTCGACATTACCGCCACAGTTGCCAAAGTTGAAGGCAGGCTTGTGACGCTGGAAGTTACAGCCTCGGATAATATTGAAGAATGCGGCAAGGGCAAGCACACCCGTTTTGTCGTCGATATGGCCAAAACAGGTGAACGCCTGGCAGCCAAAGTTGCCAAGGCCAACCTATAAAAGATCCAGATCGTTGGCAGCCTGACAGCGCCTTTTGGGGTGTGCACCAGGTTGCCAACCAATTTTTTTAACCGCCGACTTCTTAACTGATGACAAGGATAGTCCGATGACGGATGTCTCCAACACCCCAGACGCAAACGCTGTAAAAGCACCAGAAACCGTCGCAGGCACTGGCGACAACAGCCGTAAAAAAGTCCCGGTCTATTGTTATCAGTGTGTTGCCGGACCGGACCTTTTGAAGGTGGAAGTCGAAAACGGCGTCGCCATGCGTGTTGAGAGTAATTTTGACATCACCGGAGAGCATCCAGGCGGTGGACGGGTTTGCGTCAAAGCTTATGGCCTGGTCCAGAAGACGTACAATCCAAACCGTATTCAGCAACCCATGAAGCGCACCAACCCAAAAAAGGGCCGCGAAGAAGACCCGGGCTTTGTGCCAATTTCCTGGGACGAAGCCCTGGATATCGTAGCCGACCGTATGAAGGAAATGCGGGCCAAGGGCTTGAGAGATGGCAGCGGCTTTCCCCGCCTTGCCATGACCACAGGTGGTGGTGGCACACCGGTTCAATATATGGGTTCATGGCCGGCATTTCTGTCTGCCTGGGGGGCCATTGATCAAGGATATGGTGCGGGCCAGGGTGTGAAATGTTATCACTCGGAGCATCTTTATGGTGAGTTATGGCATCGGGCCTTCACCATTTCGCAAGACACCCCCTATACCGAATACATAATCAATTGCGGTCATAATATTGAAGCGGCCAGTGGCCCCGCCGGTGTCTGGCGGGAAGCAAATGCGCGCGAGCGCGGCATTAAACGTGTTCAGGTCGAACCGCACCTGTCTGTTACCGGTGCCCTGTCCGCCGAATGGGTCCCTATCAAGCCTAAAACAGATGCTGCCTTCCTCTATGCCTTGATCCACCGCATTATTGTGGAACGGGACTGGGAAGAAATTTGCGACATCCCCTTTCTGGGCGATGATACAAATTCACCATACCTGGTTGGTCCCAACGGTTATTTTCTGCGTGATCCACAAAGCCGCAAGCCTTTGATCTGGGACCTCAGCGACAATACCGCCAAGACTTATGATGCCTTGATTAACAAACCAGCTCTTGGCGGCATCTATACTGTGACAGGTGTAGAAGAAGGCCCTGACGATCAAGAATGGTCACACTCCAACATCGAAGCCGGTACGTCGTTCCAAAAACTGATTGAGCATGTAACGCCCTACTCTCCGGAATGGGCTGCGGAAACCTGTGATATTCCAGCCGAAAACATTCGCCGTATCGCTGACGAATTTGTGGCCCACGCCCGCATTGGCGAGACGATCGAAATTGATGGTGAAACCCTGCCCTTCCGGCCGGTTTCAATCATGCTGGGCAAATCGGTGAACAATGGCTGGGGCGGCTACAACTGCTGCTGGGCCAGAACTGTTCTGTGCACGCTTGTTGGGGCACTGGAAGTTCCAGGTGGTACTTTGGGTACAGCCGTCAAGCTGAACCGCCCGGCGGATAACCGCAAAAAATCTGCCACGCCGGGGCCGGACGGCTTCATGCATTACCCCTTCAACGAAACCTCGAAAGAAGGCTGGCAGAAAGATCCGAAGATCCGCAACGGTTACAATACGTTGGTGCCTCTGGCGGCAGACTCTCCGTGGTCGGCTGCACTGGGCCCGGCACATCTGCCGTGGTTGTTCCAGAAAAAACAGCCGGAAAACTGGCCCAAGCAAACCAATCCCGACATGTGGATTTGTTATCGAACCAACCCCTCCATTTCACACTGGAACGGGCCGGAAATCGCCAAACGTATTGCTGAATTTCCCTTCGTCGTCGCTTTTGCTTACACGGACGATGAAACCAACCACTTTGCGGACGTCTTGTTGCCGGAAGCCACCGACCTTGAAGGTATGCAGCTGATCCGCATTGGTGGCACCAAATTTGTGCAACAATATTGGGAACACCATGGCTGGGCGATCCGCCAGCCGGTGGCGGAGCCTGTCACGGACATCATGGACATGACCGATATCGCCACGGAACTGGCAACACGCGTTGGCATTCTGGAAGAATATAACTCGGCCATCAACCGTGGTGCCGCGGGCATGCGTCTGAAAAACGACAAGTTTGATTACAGTCTGGACCCGACCGTACCGCACACCCGCGAAGAGATTTGGGATTCTGTCTCCAAAGCCGCCAGTCACGATCTATCGGATGGCGAAGAGGTTCACGACCTTGAGTGGTTCAAGGAAAACAGCCACATGCTGGCCCCTTTCTCGCAACTGGAATGGTATCTCTACCCCGCCCTTAAGAAACAGGGCCTGCGGTTTGAGCTGCCTTATCAGGAACGGATCAAACGCCACGGTACTCAGCTTTCCAATCGCTTGCACGAAAACGACATCAAGTGGTGGGACAGCCAGCTTGAGGAATACGAGCCTTTGCCATCGTGGGAGCCTTTCCCGGAGATTTGGCAGAACTACGCCAAAGAAGTCGGCAAGAACCCTGATGACTACCAATTCTGGGCATTGACTGCACGCTCCATGCAGTATTCATGGGGTGCCA
Organism: Alphaproteobacteria bacterium; assembly: GCA_018650465.1. Classification (GTDB taxonomy): domain Bacteria; phylum Pseudomonadota; class Alphaproteobacteria; order UBA2966; family UBA2966; genus JABILA01. The sequence continues at coordinate 30,998 of JABIFY010000106.1, read as the reverse complement.
ATGTCGGTCTGCCGTTGATCAAGGAAGTCGCTGATAACGTTGCCGGACATAAAGGCGTCATCATGAACCGCGAGGCTGGCAAAAAGCTGGGCCTGGAGGATGGTGACCCCATCGTGCTGGAAAGCCCGACGGGCACCTCGGAAGGTTATGCCGTCTTCAAGGCGGGCATACGGCCTGACACAATTTTGATGATTGGCCAGTTTGACCACTGGAAACAACCAGTGGCCAAGGACTTCAAGCTCGCCAGCCTGAATTCATTGTCTGACATATCGCTGTCTTTGACGGATGGCACAGGCTCAGGCGCTGATCTCGTTCGCGTAAAAATAACAAGGGGCAAGGGTCCAAAGCGGGATTTGACATGAGTTTGAACAACACCACCTCACCAAACATCGACCCCAGCAAACGCTGGGGCATGATCGTTGACCTGAACCGTTGTGTCGGTTGCCAGACCTGCACGATTGCCTGCAAACACGCAAATGACACCCCGCCTGAAGTTCAGTGGCGACGCGTGCTGGATGTGGAACTCGGCAGCTTCCCCGATGTTCAGCGATTGTTCATGGTGACAGGTTGCCAACATTGTGAAGAGCCACCTTGCGTGCCCGTTTGCCCAACCGGGGCCACCGCTCAACGCGCCGATGGCTTGGTGACGATGGATTATGACCTGTGTATTGGCTGTTCCTATTGTGCCGTTTCTTGCCCCTACCAGGCGCGCACAATTGTGCATGAAATGAAGGGCTACTATGGCAAAGAAATGACCCGCCAGGAAAAGGCCACGGCCCATCCGGAACGTGTCAGTGTCATGTCCAAATGCACTTTCTGTGTCAGTCGCATCGACGAAGCCGCTGAAACGGGCCAGACTCCAGGAGTTGACCTGCTGGCGACACCAGCCTGTGCTGCCTCTTGCATCGCCCAGGCATTGCATTTTGGTGATTTCAACAATCCGGAAAGTAACGTATCGAAACTGGCGTCGGAAAAACAAACCTTCCAGATGCATGAAGAACTGGGCACCAATCCGCAAATCAAATATGTCTACGACCTGCCAAAGACCACGCCCGGTCGCGACGCCCGAGAAGACGAGACGGGTGACGATGTTTACGCCGATCCTGCCCACGCCCTGACGGGCCGTCGCCAGCAATTCTGGGACTGGAAAGGTGCCACCAACTTTATTCTGGGAGGCATGGGTTCCGGCCTGATTGTTGTCAGCTGGATCGGTTTGTTGTTGGGCCAGGTTAACCTGAACTTCCTGCCCGTGATCAATGCCTTTGGCGCTGCTGTCATGGGTTTGGGTTTGTTGACATTGCTGTTCAAGATCGGTCGCCCTTTCCGCATTCTGAACGCTTTGCGTCGCCCACAATCCTCATGGATGTCGCGGGAGATATATCTGGCAATGGTATTCTTCCCGGCTGTCGGGCTTGATTTTCTGCCCTGGCTTTTGGGCGTATCGGTTCTCGGTCCTCAAGGCTTAACCTTTCTGCATGGTGTCATCGGGGTTTGTGGCGGCGCCTTCTTGTTTGCTCAGGCCCGCATCCTGTTCGCGGCCAAAGGCATTCCAGCCTGGCGTGCACCGCTTATCCCGTGGATGTTAATCGCGACCGGCCTGTTCGAAGGCATCGGCGTATTGGCACTTGCCCAGGCGGCTTTTCCTGCCGCCTTTGTGAACCCGGCCTATTTGCTCTCGGTGGGTTCTTTCCTCGCGGCAGTTAACTTTATCCTCTGGCAAACCTATCGCATCAAGGCAAAGGACTTTGGCATCGGGCCCCTTGCGCAAAAGGAATTCAAATCCGTAAGCCTGCTGCTTGTGCTGATCGGCCACGTTGTACCGTGGGCCTTGTTAACGATCCTGCAAGTTATGCCAGAACTGAACGTATCTGCCTCCTTTGCCATTATCGGTTTTGCTACATTGTTCGGTGGCTGGTTGTGGAAAAAAACTGTCTTGCTGAACGCCAGTTATCAGCAAGGCTTTGCTTTGCCACGCCTGCCACAACGGGGTTCCGGCAACCGGGCAGCGCCTGTGCGTATGGGCGTATCCTGACCCATGCCTGCGACCAATAAAAAACCGGCAGCCCGGCGTAAAAGCGTTGCCATGTATCAACCCGACCTGGAGCGCATGTCAAAAAAGGATTTGCGCGCCCTTCAACTTGGCAGGCTGCAAAAAACTGTTCGTCATGCTTACAGGAATGTTGCCGCCGTCCGGGACAAATTTGATGCAGCTGGTGTAAAACCAGCCGATCTTAAATCCCTGAAGGACATCGCAAAGTTCCCTTTTGCCCGCAAAAGCGACCTGCGGGATAACTATCCGCTGGGCCTGTTTGCTGTCCCCCAGGACAAACTTGTTCGCGTACATGGATCTTCCGGTACGACGGGGAAGCCGACCATTGTCGGTTACAGTAAAAAAGACATGAAGAACTGGTCATCGCTGATGGCACGTTCCCTGGTCGCGGCGGGCGTCAAGCCGGGCGATGTGCTGCAAAACTCTATCGGCTATGGTTTGTTTACGGGTGGCCTGGGTTTTCATGGCGGGGCTGAAGAACTGGGCTGTACCGTTGTGCCCCTTTCCGGCGGCAATACGGATCGCCAGATCATGATGTTGATCGATATGCAGGCTGACGCTCTGATTTCAACCCCGTCCTACGCCCTGAACATCGCAGACGTGGCCGAAGCAGCTGGTATTGATCTCAAGAAAGCGCCCGTGCGAGTTGCTTTGTGCGGAGCCGAGGCTGCAACAGATGCCCTGCGAGCGGAAGCCGGTCGACGGCTGGGTCTGACTATGATCGATCATTATGGATTGTCAGAGGTTATGGGCCCGGGTGTGGCGGCAGAATGTCTTGAAGCTGCCCTTGATCCGAAAACACCGGGTGGCTTGCACTTGTGGGAAGATCATTTTTATTTCGAGATCATCGACCCAAAATCCGGTGACGTTTTGCCGGATGGTGAAACCGGCGAACTGGTCATCACAACCTTGACCAAAGAAGCCTTGCCCATGGTGCGCTACCGCACAGGCGATATCACCCATATCATTCCGGATAAATGCATTTGCGGGCGCACGCATCGGCGCATGGCCCGCGCCAAAGGTCGCAGTGATGACATGCTGGTGATCCGGGGCGTCAACGTCTATCCATCCGCCGTGGAAGAGGCCCTGATCGGCCTGCCAGGTGTGGCGCCGCATTATCAGTTAGTGGTGCGCGATGGAAAATCCATGGCCATGGTTGACGTCGAAGTCGAAGCGTTACCATCCGTCAAAAAAGGCGATTACGCCAAAGTTACCAAGAATATTTCACAACGTTTGAAACAGGCAACCGGCGTCAGCTTCAAGGTGATCGTGGTTGGTCCTGGCAAAGTGCCACGGTCCGAAGGCAAGGCTGTGCGCGTACGAGATTTAAGAAAGGCCTGAAAATGAATGCCGTCCTGCAATTGACCGTGAACGGTCGCCCCCGGGCAGATGTTGTTCCTGACAACATGTTGCTTGTCGACTACCTGCGTGAGGTTTGTGGCCTGACGGGCACCAAGCTTGGCTGTGATGGCGGCGAATGTGGTGCCTGCACTGTGCTGGTTGGTGATGGTGCCCGGCTGTCCTGTTTGACCCTGGCGCATTCCTGTGCTGGCCAGGTCATCGAAACTGTTGAGGGCCAGGCTACACGCGGAGAACTCTCAGCCGTGCAGCTTTCATTCCACGAAAAACTGGGCACGCAATGTGGTTATTGCACCCCTGGCATGATCATGGCCTCGGAAGGTTTACTGCGCCAGAACGCAAGGCCGAGCGAAGACGATATTCGTGAAGCACTGGGCGGCAATATCTGTCGCTGCACAGGCTATATCAAGATCATCGAATCTGTGCAGGCCGCTGCCGATATCATCAACTCAAGTTCGGAGGCCGCAGAATGAGTGACGAACTTCAACATCCACGCGACAGCGTCACCCCTAACGACCCCCATCCCGATCCCAGCCCCAATCCGGAGCGTAAAGTTCGTTCCGTTGGCGAACGGCTGCCGCTGATTGATGGTCCCGACAAGGTGACGGGCCGCGCCAAATATGCTGGTGATCTCGGCCAGGACGGCCTTGTCGGTCGTATTCTGCATGGCCGCTACAGCCACGCAGAAATTCTCTCCGTCGACACATCAGAAGCTGAAGCCCTGCCCGGTGTGGTCTGCGTCTTGACAGGCGACGACACCCCCGAACCCTTTGGCATTTTGCCGATCGCCATGCTGGAATTCCCCCTGGCCAATGGCCGGGTGCGTTATCGCGGTGAACCGGTTGCCGCTGTGGCCGCCATTGATGCCGCCACCGCCGCCAAAGCCATCAGCCTGATCAAGGTGGAATATAAAGAACTGCCGGCCTATTACACCGCTGAAGATGCCCGTGCGCCCGATGCCGAGCAGTTGCATGAGAGCCGCACAGGCAATCTGGAACGCGATGTGCATTTTGAGTTAGGCGATACGGAAGCCGAGTTCGCCAATTCTGATCTGGTGGTCGAAGAAAGCTATCAGTGCGCCGAGGTTAATCAGGTGCACATGGAACCTAATGCGGCTGTGGCGGAATATGATCCCATTCGCAAGCATCTCACCATCTGGCCATCAACCCAGGTGCCCTTCTATGGTCACCTGATCTTTGCCCGCTGTCTGGGGCTGGATAAAGGCCAGGTACGCGTGATCAAACCTTTTGTGGGCGGCGGTTTCGGTGCCCGCACAGAAACCCTGCATCATGAGGTAATCTGCGCCCATCTTGCCAAGGCCACCGGATCCACTGTTCGTCTGACAACCTCACGCGAGGAAACCTTTATTACCCACCGGGGCCGACCTGAAACCCAGGTCAATCTGAAGATGGGCATGAACAAGGACGGCAAGCTGACGGGCCTGGCCTCAGAGGTCGTGCAACGCGGTGGTGGTTATCCATCCTACGGCATTGTCACCATCCTTTATGCCGGCACCTTGATGTATGGCATTTATGATATCCCAGCCGTTAAATATGATGGCTATCGGGTGCTGACCAACACACCGCCTTGCGGGGCCTTTCGTGGCCATGGCACAGTTAATGTGCGCTTCGCCATTGAAAACCTGATGGATCGTATGGCCGACGAACTGGGCCTTGATCCGTTTGAGGTCCGGCGCAAGAACCTGCTGGATGCGCCGGTCTATACCGCCAACGATATCATGGTGAATTCCTATGGCTTGCCGGAGTGCCTGGACTGGGTGCAAAAAGAAAGCAATTGGGATGAGCGCATCAAGAACCTTGGGCCCAACAAGGGCCTGGGCATGGCTTGTGCGCACTATGTTTCCGGTGCTGCCAAGCCTGTGCACTGGACGGGTGAGCCCCACGCGGTCGTCAATCTGAAGCTTGATTTTGATGGTGCCGTTACGGCGCTGACCGGGGCCGCCGATATCGGTCAGGGCTCCAGTACCATGGTTGTTCAATGTGTGGCCGAGACCCTTAATCTGGATGTCAGTCAGGTTAAACTGATGGCCAACGATTCGGATCACACACCAAAAGACAATGGCTCCTATTCTTCCCGGGTGACTTTCATGGTTGGAAACGCGGCCCTGGATGCGGCGCGCAATATGCGCCAGATTCTGGCAGAAGCCGCAGCTACCTTGCTGGACGCCAAGCCGGAAGACATCGAATTTGACGGCACGATGTATCGAGTTGATGGCAGCCAGGATCCCGGCATTGAATATATGGACGTCGTGATCGAGGCCCTGAAAGACGAAGGCACAATTACGGCCAAGGGGACGTTCTCCACACCTGTTTCAGCACAAGGCGGCAGGAAATATCGCGGTGCAGCGGTGGGTCCGACCATGGGCTTTTCCTATTCTGCCGAAGTGGTTGAAGTCACCGTCGACCCCGACACATCACAAGTCACCGTCGACAATATCTGGATCGCCCATGATCTTGGATTTGCCCTTAATCCATTGTCCTGTGAAGGACAAATTCAGGGATCAGCCTGGATGGGTATGGGCCAGGCGCTATCGGAAGAAACCCGCTATCACAACGGACTTCTGATCAGTGGCAACATGCTGGATTACCGGGTACCGACGATGGTCGAGTCCCCGCCCATGGATATCAAGATGGTCGAGAGTATCGATCCCAACGGGCCGTATGGTGCCAAGGAAGCTGGCGAAGGATCTTTGCCCAGTTTCATCCCGGCCATGGCCAATGCTGTGAAAATGGCCACGGGCGTGCGTATGACAGAGACACCGATTACCCCCGACCGTTTGTTTGAAGCCCGCGCCCGATTTGAGCGTGAGCAAGCCAACAAAGTCGCGGCGGAATAAGGAAATTATCATGGAAGTTTTACCCCAATTCAAACTTCACCGCCCGGCTAGCTTAGCTGAAGCCCTTGAAACCCGCGGCTCTCTGAAGGAGGCTCGCTATATTTCCGGCGGCACAGATTTGCTCGCCAATATCCGTCGCGGCCTGACGCCAACGGAAAATTTAATCGAATTATCCAACGTTGCTGAACTGCAACGCTTCGAGCGGGATGGCGACGGCTTACACATTGGTGCCGCCGTTACCCTGGCGGTCCTTGCTGCTGATGCTGGCATTCAACAGGACTATGCTGTGTTGGCCGAGGCCGCTGCGGCAGTGGCTGGTGCCACCCATCGCGAAGTTGCCACCATCGGAGGAAACCTCTGCCTTGATACCCGGTGTTATTTTTATAACCAGAGCCAGTGGTGGCGCGACAGCAACGATGGTTGCATGAAATATGAGGGCGAAATCTGCCACGTGGTTCCGACCTCAAAGCGTTGCTACGCCGCCTATTCGGGCGATACAGCCCCGGCCCTGCTGGTGCTGAATGCACAAATCGAAATTGCCGGACCAGATGGTTCCCGCCGGGTGCCGCTGGATGATCTTTTTAATGATGATGGCATTGATTATCTTACCCTGAAGCCCGGCGAAATGGTGACGACCATCCATATCCCGGCCCCGGCTCAAGGCAATATGGCATCAAGCTATACCAAGCTGCGGATCCGCGAATCCATTGATTTTCCACTCGCTGGCGTTGCCGTTCGGGTCGCCAGCGAAAATGGCAAAATCACGTCCCTTGATGCCGCCGTCACCGGGACCAATTCCACCCCCATTCGGGTCACAGGTTGCGATGAATTTATCGGCCTGGAATTCGATGAAGAGCAGGGGCAAAAACTAGCTAAACTGGTACAAAAACAGACAAGCCCGGTACAAACAACGACCACAAAGCCGCAATATCGCCGCCGCGCCGTGACCGCCATGTCAAAAACACTTACCCAAAACTTGCTGCAGGCCTTATCCACCTGATCGACAAATATTGAGCAATCTATCGGGCAGGTGCATTGAAATGCTCCTGCCCTTTTTCATTTTCAAATGAAATTTACCAGAGCGTTTCTTTAGCCCGATCCGGCCAGGTTTTATCGTAACTTATCCCGCCTTCACGACCATCTGTCATCGCGGCAAGAATTTCACCTGGCGACGGTAACGTGTCTGGATCAATCTGTGATTCCATTTCCCACAATTTCGACCGCACAATGGCCCGCGCACATTGAAAATAGATTTCCCTGATTTCGATGACGATTACCGACCGGGGTTCTTTCCCGTTCACAGAGAAGGATGCCAGCCTGTCTGGATCGATACTGATCCAGGCCTCACCGTTGACACGAATAATGTTTGGTACACCTGGAATCATGAACATGAGGGTTATCTGAGGATTTTGAATGATATTCGCCAATGAATCGACCCGGTTATTGCCCCGTCTGTCTGGCAGCAACAAAGTGTCGTCATTTTCGATTCGCACAAATCCGGCGAGATCGCCTCGCGGTGAACAGTCCAGGCCATCAATGCTGCAAGTTGCCAACGCCAGAAAGGGTGCTGCCTCGATGAAAGATTGATACTCCGCCGTCATCTTGTGGGCGACCTTAACCAGGGCTGGCGGCTTTGGTTTACCGTAAATGTTTTCCAGCTGTTCCAGCGTTTCGATTCTGTTCATAGTTGCCCCTGATCGACAATTTTCTGATTTTACGGGAAACATATACCAAATTTCAGACGATCCGGAAACGCATGCGCCATTTAAACTATTGACTCATTTTAATTAAATATGTAATTTAGTACTTGTATACCAATTTAATCAGTTCCCGCCATTTTTGCTGGAAATTGATCTTCGTTCAGGAAACGAGCCATGAGCATCCAAACTTTTCAAGGCAATGCGTCGACCGTTTGGCCAGGCGCGTCTGTCAGTTCCCTTTTTCAATCCCTGTCACACGGATTGATCGAAGTCGCTGAGACAATCCCCGACGCCGCTGCCCCGCTGCCAGCCGTCGAAGGATCGCTGAGCGGGCTTGGTAATCACACTATCGACGCCGCCCATATTCCATCAGCCTGGGTCTGACCCTTCGCAAAATTTCGATTTTAAAGTACCCATCAAGGAGAAACTGCATGTCACAAATTACGATCCGTCCTCTCAAGGCATCCGATCTTGATGAGGTTGTTGAAATCGACCGTCAACATGTGGCGCGTTCACGTCGCGGCTTTTTTGCCAAACGCCTTGAGGCCGTTCTGGCCGACCAGGGAACCTACATTCAGGTCGGTGCCGAAGCAGATGGCAGCCTGGTTGGTTATGCCATGGCCCGTTTGATCGACGGTGAATTTGGTTTGTCAAAAACAGCGATCCTTGAAGCCATGGCCGTCGATACGGCCCACGATCATCACGGCACCGGCGAGGCTTTGCTGAGTGGGATCGATGACGTGCTGAAGCACAAGGGTTTGAAGTCGATGCAAACCAACGCGGCATGGACGTCACACGACCTGTTGCGTTTCTTCGATCATCAGGGCTTCAAGATGGCGCCCCGGCATGTGGTCGAGTGCGATACTTCCCGCGTTCATTTCTCCACCGACGAAGATCTTGATGCCAACGGCGGCACCCTGGCACGTGACCGGGTTTATGTACGTCTGATGACCGCAGATGATGCTAAATCAATTTCATCCATTGACCGCGCAATCACCGGCGATGACAGATCGACCTATCTGCAAAGCGCCATGAAAGAGGCCCTGGACGAATCGGCAATCCGGGTCTCTCTGGTGGCTGAAACAGATGGTTTTGTTTCCGGCTTTGTCATGGCCCGCATGGACTTTGGCGATTTTGGTGAAACCGAACCCTATGCCGTCATCGACACTATCGGCGTTGCCCCCAACCAGGGCCATCACGGCATCGCTTCTGCCTTGATCTCACAATTGTTGATGAACCTGTCCGGTCTGCAAGTTGACCACGTGCGCACCGAAGTCCGCCGCGAAAACTTTGACCTGCTGGCCTTCCTGTACAGACATGGTTTTGGACCTTCTGACCAATTGGCTCTGGAACGCAAAGTCGCCTGATCCCCGTTTGTTAATCGAATTACCTCCGCTGACTTCAGGCCGCTGCATTGCAGCGGCCTTTTTTTAAGCCGCCGGGATCATCTCTGGTTCTTGTCGCCGGAACCTGCGGAGGTATATCTCAGCAACGATCAAGTTAGGCAGCCAACAAGCCCAGGCGACATAATTGGATGCTTCGGCATATTCCATTTGCCCAAACCCCATGAAGAACGGCAGGTAGATGCGCAATGTCACGGCGGCCAGGGTCAAGGCCCAGGAACGGATCATCCAGCGTTGATGTTCCCTGATGCGCCCCTTGATCGCCAACTGCACAGCCCTTGCAGTCGTCCCCAACCACAAAACGGCCAGGATCAAAAACCCTGCCCCGGCAACCGGTCGGTCAAATGATCCCAGGGCGAGGACAAGCCCGGCCACGCCAGCTGTGACAACCGCGACCCCATAGAGTCGGCCGCACCATCTGTGAATATTGGGCCGTCGGGACCGGAGGTTTGGCAGAAACTGGAACAGGCCTGTCGCCAAGGCAACCGGTGCGGCAAACACGTGCAGGACAAATGCAAGTTGCCTTTCCTGAATATGCGCCAGCATGCCGTTGAAGGCTTGTTCAAGACCCAAGGCAAAAAATCGCCACGAAACAAGGGCGACGGCCAGTGTCGTAATCCAGAACAGGATGTTTCCAATTTTCATCATTTTTGACATTGAGACCTTGTGCTTGACACTGTAAAGTTTAATTCACACATCAATCCCATGGAACCTTGACACTGTCAAGTTATAACTGAATGACAAAAGCGCCTGCCGCCCGCACCGGAAAACGTCACCATCACGGAAACCTGAAGCAAGCCCTTGTTAAAGCTGGTATTTCTCTGCTGGCAGAAGGTGGCCTGGGTGCCTTGAGTTTACGTAAATGTGCCGCCCGGGCAGGTGTTTCCCACGCGGCCCCTGCCCACCACTTCAAAGGACTGAAGGGTTTGTTGACGGCAATCGTGGCCCAGGGGTTCGAAACCTTCACCCGTTACATGATAGATGCCAGGGATCAGTCGGCAGACACGCCCCAGGCGCAATTGGAAGGTATCTGCCAGGGCTACATCGCCTTTTCCCGCGAATATGAAGCCGTTGCCACCCTGATGTTTATGAAGGACCGGTTCTACACAAGCGACCCTGAATTCCAGCGCACATCGTCAGCGTCCTATGGCGTTCTGGCAGAAGCCTGCGCACCATTCCGATCCGGGACGATGAATGAAAAGGCCATCGAAACCCTGGTCTGGTCACTGGTCCAGGGCTACGTCCATCTGGCACGGTCCGGTATGATCGATCCGTTGGAGACGCCCTTCGAAACCATATTGCCAAAATTCGAACTCAGGGAAGATTGACGATGAGCTCATTCATCATGCGATGAATTCATTCCTCGCCGTCCGGGTCGCCTGCTTCAACGTCATGGCTGCGCCGCTGCAACATCTGCAATGCAAACCACATCAGCACACTGGCCACGCCGAACAGGGCCACGGCATTCAGGTAACGCGCCGCAACGATCTCTATCAACAGCGAAGCCAGTAGCGACAGCATGATCAGGGACATGATCACGATCATAATTTTGCGCAGCATAGATTGATGGCCCTCTACATCGTCACTCCGGGCTTGACCCGGAGTCTCAACTGAATTTTTAAATGTGCAATGTGCAGAACGTGATGCACCAGAGACTCCGGGTCAAGCCCGAAGTGACCACTGTTTTGTTGACAGAATAACCCCAACAAAAAAGGCCACCACTTAGACGAATTCGGTCGTCCCGAAATCGTCTAAGTGGCGGCCTGTTCTTTGTCCGAAGGCTGTGGTCAGCCGTGGATGCTTTCGTACTTGGCTTGCAGCTCGTCCCTGCTTTCGGCAAAATCCGGGTTGGGGATGATGCAGTCGGCGGGGCACACGAGGGTGCATTGCGGGTCGTCTTCGGCGCCCACACATTCGGTGCAGGTCAGGGAGTTGATGACGTAGATGATGTCACCTTCGCTGATGGCCTCGTTGGGACAAACCGGAGTGCAGGCATCGCAGTTTGTGCAGTCGTCTGTAATCATGAGTGCCATGATTTATTCTCCTTGTTACTTACTTATACTCAGGACGCTTCAGCGAGCTGCCCCAGGCTTTGTAGTTTTTCATAACGGAAAGCGCCCCACAAGGCGGCACCGATGGCACCGGCAAAAATACTGTCGGGGCTGCTCTCACACGGCACGTCCAGTTTCTGGTTTGCCATTTCCTCGCGCATGGCCGCAACCATACCCGTATCCATGGCCAAACCGCCGGTCAGCAAAACCTTGCCTTCCTTGACTTTGGAGGCACGCAGCAACTTCACCAAACGACCAGCCATGGAAAGGTGAATACCTTTCAGGATATTGGGCGTCGAGATACTGCGCGAAACCATGTTAATCACGTCAGTTTCGGCCAACACAGCACAGATACCGGAGACCAGCTCAGGATCATCCGACTGCTGTGACAGATCACCAACCTCGTCAATGGAAACACCAAGATAACGGGCAATGTTCTCAAGGAACTGACCGGAACCGGACGCACACTGGCTGGTCATGCGATAGCTCAGCACTTTGCCGCGTTCGTCAATGCTGATGGCACGACCGTGCAGGGCACCCACATCCAGCACCGCTGTCACATCTTCGGCCAGATAAACAGCACCACGGGCATGTGTGGTCATGGAATAGAAGTGACCGGTACGGAACGGCACGTTTTCGCCGTCCCCTGTTGTGGCCACATAGTCCACGTCATCAGCTGTCAGGCCGGCTTCTTTAAGCATGGCCGCATAGCTTTCATCGACCAGAGACATGGGGTCACGACGACGGATCCGGGTGACGCGTTTGGACAACCATTCAACGTTGTCACCTTCGACTTTGAACAAGGTGGTTTTTACAGCGCCTGTTCCGACGTCAATTCCTGCTGCAATGGTCATGCTACTGCCTCCGTTGGGATACCTTCGACGGCGCGACGAGCAAATGTAGAACCGCCCAGGGCACCGGTATAGATTGAGTCCGGATCAATGTTGATCGTGACGTCGCCATAGTTTTCCTTGATCAATTCGCGCAAGGCTGAAACTGCGGCTTCGTTATTGGCCACACCACCGGTAAAGGTGAACTGGTCATGCACACCACCAGACCGCGACAGGATCGACATGGCGCGCAGGATAATGGCGCGGTGCAAACCAGCCAGAATATCTGAGCGGTTTTCACCAAGGGACAAACGATCCCGAAGTTCCGCCCCGGCAAACACTGTACAGGTGGAGTTGATCCGCACTTTGCGGGTTGATTCCATGGCAATCGGGCCCAGTTCGTGCAGGCCGACATTCATTTCGTCGGCGATGTAACCGAGGTAGCGACCGCAACCGGCAGCACAACGATCATTCATCTGGAAGCTTTCGACGATACCGTCTTTGTCCACCTGAATAGCCTTGGTATCCTGGCCACCGATATCCAGCACGGTACGGGTATCGTTGTACATGATGTGGGCACCCAAGCCGTGACAAAGGATTTCCGAGCGGATGTGATCCTTGGAGAACGGCAAACGGGCGCGACCGTAACCGGTTCCAATGACGTAGGTTTCTTCCAGATCAATGCCGAGTACCTTCTGGACTTCGGTCCGAACTTCATCAGCAACCGGTGCCAGATCGGGTAAGTTAACCAAAGTCCGGTCCAGGGCCCGCATCAGGTTCTGGTTGGTGGTTTCTGTGTAGATGCGGTTTTCAACGTCAATGATTGAACGGTCATAGATGTTGAGCAACACATCGAACGGGGTGTCTGCTTCCTTGGCAACTTCTTCACTGATCGTGGAATATTGCGAACCGGCAATGTCACGGAAGAAGTCTGATTTGCGCTGGGCACCGGGGGCGAATAAATCCGGGGCCTCAAGGGCCACGCGTTTAAACACACCGGCCAGGGCTTCGGTCAAGTCCGAACCCCATTCGGTGTAACGTGTGTTTTCGGAAGCCTTGGTGCAGGTTTCATCCAGATCAATCAGTTGTTCCAGATACTGCTCCAGGCGGAAATTACGCTCCAGCTCGTCCATGAAGATTTCGTATTTGTCGCCCAGGGCGGCAACATTTTTCATGGCATTGCGGAACAGCATGAAGCGCGTATCGATCAGAGCTTCGTGCTTGGCCACACCTGCAGCGATGTCATAGTTGGATCGAGAGTTTGTAATCCCGCGACCCAGGACGTTGTAATCTTCGTCCATGACCACAGCTTTTGTGGTCGTGGAACCGAGATCAATACCGATATAACATTCCATAATCAGATACTCCTTTACGCCGCGCGGTCGCGTTTTTGGCTGATCATCTGGAAGTAACTTTCCAGACGGTTTTTGACGTTGGCAGGCGAGAAGTAACGCGGATCTACCAGGTCGGTTTCGATGAAGGCGGCAGGCTTGCCTGTGCGCTGTTCAACTTCACGCAGCATCAACAACTGACCAGCTGAGAAGCTGTTGCAGCTTTTGATCGAGTTGATCAACAGACCATCAGCCTGATAGTCCTCAATATACTTTTCAAGCATGTCCGTACGGGCCGGCAAGTTCAGGTTGGTGTAACAACCCAGGCAATAATCAGCCAGTGATTCCAATGGGTTCTGCGGATCGTGGCGGAAGCCATTGTCATAAACACCGCCAACTTTTGTATAAGTTGAGGCCACAACGACAGCGCCTTCGTCATAGAACATTTTCCAAAATTCACGGAAGTGAGTCCAGTTTGGTGGACCTTCGACAACGATGCGATACTTCTCTTCCTTCATCACACCTTCAGGTGTAATCGGGCCGAGACCGGCTGCGACACGGGCTTCGATTTCTTTGCGCAGGGTTGCGTAATAATCGGTCGCCGCTGTGGTGCCGCGGAAGGCTGTGAAGATTGGGCCAATGTAATAAACGCCACCAAAATAGGCATCGATGGGGGATGGTTTGTTCTTGGCGCTTTGCAGCACATAGACCAAATCATCTTCAGCCTTTTGCGACTGGATCATGTATTCGCGCAAACGGTCGATATCAAACTTCACACCGGACACACGTTCCATGGTCGGGATGATGTCTTCCTTCAATTGCTTGACCACATAGTCCCGCATGTTCTTGGTGATGTTGCCGTCAGCCTGATAAGGCACATGCAGCATGGCCGTTTCGCACTGGGGATACTGCTCACGTACCAGCTCGAACCACTTCATAAATGTGAAGCAACCCGTGTAGGACAGCATCAGCAAATCAGGATCTGGCATTGGCAAACCGGTCGGGCCTTTGTTGCCTTTCATCATCATGCCGAGATCGGCTTTCACGTAGGTGCAAACATCTTCTGAGTGGCCAGACTTCTCGGCTTCCATGATCATGCCACCGGATTTTTTACGCATGGCATTTTGCAGGGCATTTGTTTCCGGGAAGTTGCGGGCGAAATCAAAGCACATCAGCAATTCATTGATGTTGCCCGGCACAAATGTGGAAGCGACCTTCTGACCACGTTCGTTTGCTGTCGACAGCAATTCGTAGTTTTCGTTGATCATCTCCTTTTGTTTCCACATGGAGTCTTCTTTTTCAGCGACTGTGGACGCCTGATCTTTGATATTCATGTTATGCACTCCAAAGCTTGATAGAATCTGCGAAGGTACCGGCTTGCTCGCGAATGGGCTGCATCTGCCCTGAGTTCTCGGCATATTGAAAAGCGGTGAACGGGATGTTGTTATTGTTCAGTGCGGTATGCAGCATCGGCTGGTCCAGCAAAGCTGGATCGCAGAAACTTGGGGCCGCAAAGACAACACCTTCAGCGGCATATTTTTTGACACTGTCGACGATGAAATTGCCTTTGGCTTCTTCGGTGTCAACGTATTTGGCAGCCGTTTCAGCGGACTGATGCAAGAAGGCATCGGCCAGGTTCTGAACCGGATCGCCGGTTGTTGGTACGTCTTCCTGCAGCCAGCGTGTGACCAGCATGAAGTCGTCATCAACAATGTAGCAACCAGCCATTTCAATGGATTTGACCAGACCCAACGGGGGCTGCTCGCAGAACGTTCCGTTCAGGACAACGCGGCAGTTGTCGCGTACGGGCCGGTCTTCCTTTTCGATTGCGGAAAGATACTCACGCAGCAATTCGGTGTGCTCTTCAACCGGCAAAACCATGCCAGCCCGCAGAAGCAGATAGATTTCAGACGTCAGGGCTTTCCATGGTGCCTTCGAGCGGTAGGCATAAAGCTCATCGATCACATTGCGGTTTTCGTTGTAAACAGCGATGGAATTGTTGAGGTCTTCATCGGTGATCTTGCGACCGCCCAGCTCTTCCAGACCTTCAATCAGCTCCTGCATTTCCTGTTTATAAAACTTGCCGCCGATATTATCGTCATAGGTTTGCGGCGCATCGAAGTAACGGACATATTTGTCCTTGAACAACAGCTTCCACATGCCTGACAGGTTTCGGATCACGTCACAGATGGACGGGAACAACATGCCGTCAACACAGTCGAGACGACCGGTGACACCCAGTTCGATGGTCGACCGTGGAATACGGCAAATGTAGCTCTGATAGTAAGCGTCACCGTGGATAACTTCCAGCTGGTCACCGCCACCAAGAACACCGACCGGCAACATGCCTGCGGCGTGTATGATTTCGCGCGGGACATAGACCGGCATATAGCCAATGGCCTTGCGTCCTTCTTCTTTCGCTTTCCACTCTTTGACGGCATTGAAATCAAGGTCGTCATACAGAGCCTGACAGCGATCAACGATTTTCTGAACAGACATGGCTCAACGGTGCTCCCATTTTGGTTGACGCTTCTCGACGAAGGCTTCAAGGCCTTCTACCGCGTCGTGCGTGGACATCAGATGGTCGAGATATTGACGCTCGACACGGGCGAGATCTTTTTCCAGTTGCTGGACCAGAGGGCTGCGGGCGGCCTGAACCGCATGACGCAAGGTACTGGCCGAGACACCGGCGAGATATTTATCGAAGTATGCAAGGGCTGCGGCTTCAGGATCGTCGGTGACGACATCCGCCAGGCCCATGGCACCGGCTTCTTCACCGCTGACACTGCGACCGGTATAGAGAAGGTCTTCGGCGCATGCCTGACCCACCCGGCCTGGCAGCAAACAAGATGCCGCCGGGGCAAACACAGCCAGTTTAATCTCCGGCTGACCCATAGCGGCGGTAGGTGCGGCGTAAATCCGGCTACAGGCCAGAACCACTTCCAGACCACCGCCCAGGCATTGTCCCTGAACCGCAACCAGAACCGGTACAGGTGCACCGGCCAGTTTCAGCACCAGGGCATGAAGGGCCGCCAGCATGTCTGCACATTGATCAGGCATATGTTCTTCAACACTGGCACCGAAGGAAAAGTGTGATCCTTCGGCATCCAGCAGCACAGCCTTCAAGGTGCTGACGTTGAGATGGCTTTCCAGAGCATCTGACAAGGCCCCAATCATTGCCGCATCGACAATGTTGGCCTTTGGCTGCGCCAGTCTCAGGCGCAACAACTGACCATCACGGTCAAGCCAGACTTTCAGGGGCGAGCTCATTCGGCTGCAACCCGGGCGGCAGGCATCAGGCTTTCGGTCAGCTCGTCCGACCATGGTGTGCCGACGGCCAGCTTCTGGCGCAGATCGATGAAGTCGATTTCACGTTCGCGACCAACAGGCTCATTGAAAGCACGGAAACCGGCGCGGGCTTCGGTCATCATGTTGTTGGCCAACCAGGCGCGGGAATTTTCCTTGTTCAGGTTCCAGGCTGCCAGTTTGGGCTTGCGCAGTTCTTCAACTGATTTGGTTGTGCAATCAGGGAAAGTATAAAGAAGCTTGGTGGCCAGCTCTTCGACCCGGGCATCCAGCAAAGAAAGGTCAACTTCACCTTGTTTCAGCAATGCTTTGCCAGCTTCCAGGGCTTCACCAGTTTTCATTTCACCATGGATGATGCGACCAAATTCGTCTGTGTATTCCAGTTCCACGGTTGGGTTGGCGATGAATTTGCCATCCACTTTCAGGGCGGGCACGATATCAAGGCAAACGCCTAAACGGTATGATTTGTGGGCGGTCCAGGGCTCACACAACATGCCCGTTTCCATGGCGCGCTCGCAACCAATCATCAAAGGCAGGAAGTCTGTGGCACCGCCGATGGCAGCCGAACCATGTTTCGGTCCGGCTTGGCCAAACTTGACCAAATCCTGGGCGATGGAGAAATCACAGGCCATGCCGATTTCCTGACCGCCGCCGATGCGCATGCCGTTGACGCGGCAGATGACCGGTTTGTCACAGCCCAGAATGCCAGAGACCATGTCATTAAAGAGACGCATGTATTGGCGATATTCTTGCGGGTTGCCAGCGTAATACTCGGCATATTCCTTGGTGTTGCCACCTGTACAAAATGCCTTGTCGCCGGAGCCGGTAAAGACAACGGTCACAACATCACGTGAAGAAGACGCCTGGCGGAACGCAAGGATCACACCTTTCACCATGTCAGTAGTGTAGGAATTATACTGCTTGGGATTATCCAGGGTGATCCAGGCATTATAGAGGCCAGGGACGTCCGCGCCTTTGTTATCCTTGACCGGGCGTTTTTCATACAACACACCAGGGACAATGGCTTCGGGTACCAGGTTATGATCGTTCAGGGTTTCAGGGGCGTTCATTGCGGGGTTCCTTGTTAAACAGTGTGCGTCGTTAAACAGTGTGTGTTTGAGGCCGTTTCGAAAATTCTCTTTTTCAGGTCTTTTTTAAGGTTGACTAATCTGGTGTTACATCTTTATTATGTAATTTAGTACCCGATTACCAATTTAAGAGTCAAGACAAAAAGTAAGGTCTTCTTCAAAAACTTTCGGATTAGCGAAAAAGGGCAAACTTATGCCCCGATTTGCCTCCGAACATGGCAGAAACAGGCCGTAATAGCGTATTGAGAGCATTTGACCCCACAAGCGTCACAAGAGCCACAAAACAGCCCGCTTGCTGCCACGACCCCAGCAAGCTTGCTGCCACGGCCAAGGAGAACAAGGTAATGAACCAACCAACTGACAATGCGACCAGCATCTCACTGGTGCTCGCCGGAAGCGGCGGATCGGGTGTGATTACGGCTGGCAATATGCTGCTGGCCGCCGCCGCCAAGGCTGGCTGGTATGGCCTGATGACGCGTTCTGCCGGGCCGCAAATTCGCGGCGGTGAAGCTGCTGCCCTCTTGCGCCTGTCTTCGGAACCCGTTTCAGCCCAGCCCGACCGCTATGACCTGATCATTGCCCTGGACTGGATGAACTTTGAGCGTTTCGCCGATGAAATTCCGCTGGACGAAAATACTGTCATTATTGGCGATGCCTCAGCGGCTAAAAAAACGCCTGCCTTTGTCACCGAGGGACCAGCCAGACGCGGCGACATTGATTTCAAGAATTTGTCCAAGGCCATTCCCGGCGGTCGTCCCAACATGATCGCCCTGGGCACAGTCGGTGCCCTGATCGGTTTACCGGAAGACGCCCTGGATGCCGCCCTCAGCGATGCCCTGGCCAAGCGGGGCGAGGATGCCATTACCGCCAGCCGTGCCGGTGCACAAGCCGGACGCAGCGTTGCCGCTGACATGCCAGCGACACCAAAATTGCCAACACCCGAAGGTGAGAAAGCCGGACGCTGGTTAATCAGTGGTAACGAAGCGGCAGGCCTTGGTGCCATTCGCGGTGGCGTGCGATTTGTCGCTGCCTACCCCATTACCCCGGCCACGGAAATCCTTGAATGGATGTCCCCTGCCCTGACCAAGGTCGGCGGCGTGCTGGTTCAGGCGGAAGATGAACTGGCTTCTATTAATATGGCTATTGGTGGGTCTTACGGCGGGGTCCCTGCCCTGACGGCCACCTCCGGCCCCGGCCTTGCCCTGATGACCGAAGCCATTGGCCTTGCTGTCGCCAGTGAAGTCCCGGTCGTGATCGTCGACGTCATGCGCGGCGGCCCATCCACCGGTATTCCAACCAAGTCGGAACAGTCTGACCTGAACATGGCTTTATATGCCTTGCCGGGTGATGCACCGCACATTGTGGTCGCACCCAATTCCATTCGCGACTGTGTCTTTACGACGCAATGGTCAGTGCACCTGGCCGAGGCCATGCAAACACCTGCCATTGTCTTGAGTGATCAGGCCCTGGGCCAGGCTAAATCAGTGATTGCCGCCCCGGCGGATATCGCTTTCATTGCCCAGCGTGAAACAGCCTCCACACCGGCACAAGGAGAAAACTATCAGCGCTACGCCGTGACCGCCTCCGGGGTTTCACCTATGGCCTTACCCGGTACACCGGGCTGTGCTTACACCGCAGATGGTCTGGAGCATAACCCGCGTGGAACACCGTCCGGCGGGGCCAAAGACCACCACATCCAGCTGGACAAACGCCAGCGCAAAACCGATGACTTTGATTATGGCCAGCACTGGGCAGATCAGGCCGGTGAAGGTGATACCGTTGTTCTGACTTGGGGCAGTTGCACAGGTCCGGTCCTCGAAGCTTTGGAAAACCTGGCGGGTACGGACGATGCCGCTCGCATGATCAGCATGCGTTTGCTGATGCCAGCACCAAAGGATCAGCTGACAAAAGCCCTTGAAGGTGCCAAACGCGTCATCGTCGTTGAACAAACCCACAGCGGCCAATTCATGGGCTATCTGCGCGCCAATATCGATCTGCCCAGAGATGCCGAACATTATTGCATCCCCGGCCCATTGCCGATGCGCCCCGGCGACATCGTATCTCTGGTCAAGGAAGGAACACCATCATGACCGCCGAAACGGCCATCACCCCAAAACACACGCCCCGTGATTATAAATCCGACATCAAGCCTGTCTGGTGCCCTGGTTGCGGAGACTATTCGGTCCTCGGCTCCATCACCAAGGCCTTTTCCGAACTGAATCTGGATCCGGAAAATGTTGCGGTGATCTCCGGCATTGGCTGTTCTTCGCGCATCCCTGCTTACACAGACTGCTATGGCTTCCACGGCGTGCATGGACGTTCCCTGCCGCTGGCAGCGGGTCTGAAGGTTGCCCGCCCGGATATGACCGTGCTGGTTGCCAGTGGTGACGGTGACGGCTTTTCCATTGGCGGCAACCACTTCATGCATGCCTGCCGTCGTAATGTCGATCTGACCTATGTGGTCATGGACAACCGGGTTTACGGCATGACCAAAGGCCAGGCCTCACCCACCACCGAGCCGGACTGGGATAATGCCTTGACCCCCGGCGGCTCGGGCATCAGCCCGTTCCGTCCCCTGGTCATTGCCCTGGCTGCCGGTGCCAACTTTATCGCCCGTGGTTTTTCTGGCGACCAGAACGGCACGGCCAAGCTGTTGAAAGAAGCCATTGAACATCCAGGTTTCTCTTTCGTTCAGATCCTTAGCCCCTGCGTCACTTTTCGCCCTGACCAAAAGGAATGGAAAGATGATGTACATGACGCAACGGTCGATCCGACAGACGATCTGGGCCGCGCGGCCCGTCGTTTGATGACCGATGATGGCTTTAACGTTGGCGTCCTTTACCGGGGCGAGCGGGAAGCCTTTCAGCCCCCGATTGGTAACGCTTCGGCTACGGTTGCCGATCTCGAAGGAAAGTTCGCATTATGAGTACCCTGGATATTAACAACATCGGTGAGTTTCTCGCCCATGCTCACGCGCTGGAAGCTGAAGCAGCCTCGCAATACGCCGATCTTGCAGAACAGATGGAAGTGCACAACAACACCGAAGTGGCTGAACTGTTCCACAAACTGGCCGAAATCGAAGGCAAGCACATCACCAAGATCGATGACAAGGCAGGCGACACGCCGATCCCGCATATCGCACCTTGGGAATATAAATGGGAAGGTGGCCAGTCACCCGAAGCTGTCGTCGACATGGAGGCACATTACATGATGACGCCGCACCACGCCCTGACCATGTCCTTAAAAGCTGAAGAACGCGCCGCCGACTTTTTCCAGCGCATTGCCGACAATACAACAGACGAACAGGTTCGCAGCCTGTCCACGGAAATGGCACTGGAAGAGCGTGAACATATTGAGTGGCTGCACAAATGGCTGGAAAAATATCCCAAGCCCGAGCACGACTGGGACGAAGATATGGACCCGCCCATGTTACAGGAATGAGGGGAACCAAATCCATACACCTCGTCACTCCGGGCTTGCCCCGGAGTGACCGAGTGCAAAGGTTCCTGATCAGGAAAAATGACCATAAGGAAACAAAATAATGACAACACCCCACGACGTACTTCTTCCCGAAGGCTGGAAACCGGCTATCGGTTATTCCAACGGTATCGCCGCCAAGCCCGGCAGACTTGTTTTCCTCGCTGGTCAGGTCGGCTGGACCGCTGAACAGGTTTTCGAATCAGAAGAAATCGCACCCCAGTTTCGCCAGGCCTTACTGAATATTATTGCCATTCTCGCCGAAGCCGGTGGCAAGCCTGAACATATCTGTCGCATGACGGCATTTTGCTGTGACAAACCGGCCTATATGGCCGCTCGCCGGGATATCGGCAAAATCTGGAAAGAACTCATGGGCAGCCATTTTCCTGCCATGAGCATGATCTTTGTCGTCGACCTGCTGGATAACCCAGGCAAGATCGAGCTTGAAGTGACAGCTGTCGTTCCGGAATAAGTATCGAAAAACCACGGTTTGTAATCATTGTAATCAGGGACTTGGTATCGCATAAAAAAGGAATATAATCACCCTTATGTCGCATTCTGATACCGAAATACCTGATACCCTCGCCACCCCCTCGCCATCTTTGGCGATCAGGCAGGCAATGGCCGGAGATTACCAACGCATCGTCGACCTCGACACCGAGACCAGCGGGGTTTCAAAACCTGACTACTGGCAAGATATTTTTAACCAGTATGTTGGTGTTGAAGATAACCAGCGCTATTTGCTGGTCGCGGACCTGGCGGGAGAAACTGTTGGCTTTGCCCTTGGTGAGGTCCGGGCCTGGGAATTTGGCTCGCCCCCTTGTGGCTGGGTTTTTGGCTTGGGTGTTACAGCGGACGTGCGCGAACATCGTGTGGGCAGTGTCCTGGTACAAGCCATGTTCAGCCACTTTCGCAGCGACGGCGTCGCCAGTGTGCGGACCAATGTCTCCCGCCGCGATACCCTGAACCTGTCATTTTTTCGCAGTCTCGGCATGACGGCAGGCCCCTATGTCCAGCTGGAGTTTTCCCTGGACGATGACGATGGGGCAGTATTGTGAAAATCCAGAAATCAACAACCTTCGCCTTGTTCGCCGTTCTGGAGCTGGCTCGTGATCCTGAGGTCCAGCTGGCCACCGGCGAAATTGCCGAAGCTTATGATATATCTGTGCACCACCTGGCCAAGGTTATGCGTCAGTTGGTCCGCGCTGGCTTGATCCAATCGGTCCGTGGGGCCGGGGGTGGGTATAAATTTTCTGCCAATCCCAACCGTATCACCCTGTATGATGTGGTCGCCCTGTTCGAAGATAACCTCGCTTCGGATTTTGAAGTTTCCGGTGCCAGTGTGGGTACCGGCATCGGCCGGGCTCTGCAAATGGTTGGAGATGAAATCGAAGACCTGACCCGCGCCACCTTGCAGTCCATCACCTTGACGACATTGCTGCGCCACGCGGCCCGCGCCGAAGCCGCACCAACACCTGTAGAAATTCGTGAAGCCGTTTTGGAAAGCGATCTCGAACCGCTGACTTGATCGCGGACACTACATCAACGTCACGCGCATCCCGCACAGCATGAAACTATTGTCACCGGTTTGCTGCCCGCGTTTGTTGGCTTCGGCCATGATCGCTGTCCGGTTTTGTGGTTGCAGCAATAATCCACCCACGCCGGGGCCGCGACCGTCCTTGGCTTTGACGAAGCTGAGCATGGCGTTATCCAGACCGATGCACGGCGCATGTGCCCGCAGTGCCAAAGGTTTGTCTACGACATCGGACCAGGTTTTGGCCAGGGCGTCAGGGTCCTCGGCCTGAAGTTCCAGGCCCACAATGGCATTGGTGGTCGTCGTGTCGACATGTTGTTGCCAGACAGGCCCGGCCCATTCCCAGCTGGCCATCTCGACATGATAATCAGATGCAGAAGCCATGGAATCAATGGACAAAATTGCACCGCCGGTGTCCGCTGGATGAAAGTGTGTCGCATATGCCTCGGGGCCATCATGGCTCCAGACATCTCGAATGCCCAAGGACTTGATGCGGTTCCGCTGGGCAACCGCGTCGTCGCAATGCAGGATCACCATATAGCCACCATCGCCGCTTCGGCGTTCCAGATAGCGACCGGCGGCTGTGCCGTCTTCGGTCGGGGCCACAATTTCAAGGAAATTGCCGCCCACTGCAAACAGGGCGTTTTCAAGACCGAACTTGGCGACCCCCGGGTCCCGGTAACAGACTTCGATACCCAGAACCGAACTGATTTCCTCAATCGCTGGTTCCAATTTTTCAGCTACAAATACAAATTGCCGCAAGCGCATGATGATCTCCCTTTAATTTTGACGTTAGCACATCAATCTGATCCCGGAGAAGACCGCTCCTTGCTTGCCCACCACTTGCCATGCCTCGCCTTGACATGACTTGCCCTGACATGACTTGCCGGGCCTCTGGCTTTCCTGTTTCATGAGGACAGCAAAAACCGGAAAGAAAGATCAAACCATGAGCCAGAGCAATGACTTTGATACCAGTGCCGCAAATCTGAAAGAGCTGTCACGGGAGTTGATTGAAACGCTGCGCATCCGAACCATCCCCATCGGCATGAAACTCTTTGAAGACGTCGATCAAATGAACAAGATCAAGGGATTGCGCTCCCCCACCAAAGACTTTCATTTCACCATGTGCCAAATGGTTGGCCAGTCCCGCACAGCCGGTTTTACGCTCGGCATCGTGCATGAAAACACGCGCATGGGCAGTAACTGCGGCGGTATTGTTGGTCTGAACGAGCCTGGCGAGAACTATCTGTCTGGTGAAGCCATGGACGGTGTCTGGTTTGGCAATCGCGATGCGTCAAAGGCTCATCAGGATGAAATGATCCGGGTTGAGGCGAAATATCAGGGTTTGTGCGTCTCCCCCCTGCGTTCCGCGAGGCTCGACCCGCCGGATATCGTTTTGTTCTACGCCAACCCGGCCCAGACCATCTTGTTTGTGAACGGGCTGCAACATCAGCGCTACAAACGCTATGACATGACAATCACGGGCGAAAGTGCCTGTTCAGATTCGTGGGGGCGTGCCCTGGCGACCAGGGAAACATCCATTTCCATTCCCTGTTTTGCCGAGCGTCGCTATGGCGGTGTTGCCGATGATGAAATGTTGCTGGCCATGCCGCCAGACGAGTTTGTCCGCGGTATTGAAGGCTTGCGGGCCCTTGGAAAAGTGGGTTTACGCTACCCTATCCCGCCCTATGGCACCCAGATGGACCCGGCCCTTGGCATGTCCGCCAGTTATGGTTAATTGATGCACTGCAATATTTCTTTGCTTTCCAGGACTATACCCTGTATATAGCCGCCAACTGCGCGGGGGTCTGGACATTTAGTTCGGCCCCTGCGCTTTACTTTTATATCCGGGATACAAGATGGAACTGCGTAATATTGCGATCATCGCACACGTTGATCATGGCAAAACAACCATGGTTGACCAACTGCTGCGCCAATCAGGCACCTTTCGCGACAACCAGAAAGTGGATGAACGCGTCATGGACTCCAATGATCTGGAGAAAGAACGCGGCATTACCATTCTGTCCAAATGTACCTCCGTTGTGCGCGGCGATGTACGCATCAACATTATCGACACCCCCGGTCACGCCGACTTCGGTGGTGAGGTTGAGCGTATCCTCAGCATGGTTGATGGTGTCGTTGTCCTGGTCGACGCTGCTGAAGGCCCGATGCCGCAAACCAAGTTTGTCACAGCCAAAGCGCTGGGCCTGGGCCTGAACCCGATTGTTGTGGTCAACAAGGCTGACCGTCCCGACGCCCGCCATCACGAAGTTCATGACGAATGTTTTGATTTGTTTGTCGCCCTGGATGCCAACGATGAACAGCTTGAATTCCCCATGTTGTTTGCCTCCGCCAAGGAAGGCTGGGCCGCGGAAACACCCGAAGGCCCCAAGGACAACCTTGATCCGCTGTTTGATCTGATCCTGAGCCACGTGAAGGCGCCGGCATCAGCCACACCTGAAACCGCTGCCCTGCCATTCGCCATGCTGGCAACTACGCTGGAGCGCGACGATTTTCTGGGCCGTGTTTTGACGGGCCGGATCGCGCAAGGCACGATCAAACGCAATGACGTCATCAAGGCCATCAGCGCAGATGGCACCCTGCTTCAGGAAGCCCGCATTTCCAAACTTATGGCCTTCCACGGCATTGAGCGGGTCTCTGTTGATGAAGCTGGCCCCGGTGACATCGTCGCCATTGCCGGTCTGACCAAAGCCACAGTGGCTGATACCCTGTGTGCCATGGAAATCACCGACGCTCTGGTCGCCCAGCCGATTGATCCACCAACCCTTGCGATGACATTTTCGGTCAATGATTCGCCGCTGGCTGGCCAAGAAGGCTCCAAGGTTACATCCCGTATGTTGCGGGATCGCCTGGAACGTGAAGCCGAGGGCAACGTCGCCATCAAGATCACCGAAACTGAATCCGGAGACGCCTTTGAAGTTGGCGGACGCGGTGAATTGCAGTTGGGTGTGTTAATCGAAACCATGCGCCGCGAAGGCTTTGAGTTGTCGATCAGCCGTCCCCGCGTGATGTTCAAAAGCGATCCACAAACGGGCCAGCGCCTTGAACCTGTTGAAGAAGTCCAGATCGATGTGGATGATGAATATTCAGGCGTCGTTATGGAAAAACTTGGCGTCCGACGCGCCGAACTTCTCGACATGCGCCCTTCCGGTGGCAGCAAGACCCGCATTATTTTGCATGTCCCCACCCGTGGCCTCATCGGCTATCACCCTGAATTCATGACCGATACCCGTGGTACCGGCGTCATGAACCGTGTGTTCCATGCCTATGCCCCCTCGCGTGGTGATGTGCCGCGTCGCCAAAATGGCGTTCTGGTATCAACCGAGCAAGGAAATTCCGTTCCCTTTGCCTTGTGGAACCTGGAAGATCGTGGCGACCTGTTTATAACATCGGGTATTCCTGTTTATCAGGGCATGATCATTGGTGAAAATGCCCGCACCGGCGATCTTGATGTGAACCCCATGAAGGTAAAGGCGCTGACGAATATGCGCTCGTCCGGCAAAGACGAAGCGGTTCGCCTCAGCCCGCACCGTCAAATGGCTCTGGAAGCAGCTCTGACTTATATTCAGGATGATGAACTGGTTGAAGTTACGCCTAAATCAATTCGACTGCGCAAACGCCTGCTGTTGCCACACGAGCGCAAGAGAGCGTCCCGCGAAGCAGGTTAAGCCTGGCCTTCTCCTGGTACCTCTCGTGGTACCAGGGCACGATAGGCGTGCCAGGTACTGTGCCCGATCAATGGGAAGCAAATAATCAGGCCAAGAAACAGTGTAACGATGCCGGTCGCGGTAAACAGCCCGATCAGGGCCGCCCAGAGCAACATGGGCCGCAAATTATAGCGCACCGCATCAAAACTGATCTTGCCAGCGGCAATGAAGTCGACATCGCGTTCCATCAACAAAGGCATGGAAACCGCACTGAAAGCGAAGACCACGAAGGCAATCACGGCACCGATTGACGTGCCAACAAAAACAAATGCCAGCCCGCGTGGCGAATAAAACAGCATTTCGAACATCAGGTGGGGCTCGGACGGGTAATGGCCATCACCGAAAAACAGCATGAATAACAAGGCGGCGATTTGCATCCAGGCAAACATCACCAGCCCTAGCCCGCCACCGGCCCACATTATGCGTGGCAGGCTTTCCCGGCAGCCGTTCAGAACATCAAAAAAACCGACGCTTTCACCCACCTCAAGGCGGCGACTGCCTTCATAAAGGCCAATGGCCAAAATGGGGCCAACCAACATGAAACCGGCGCCAAGAGGCAATAACAAATAAAGCAGGTCCAACCAGATCAGCCCGGAAACAAAACCGAGGCTGCCAAAGGAAAAAATCGCGCCATAGGCCAGACTGAGACGAGGCGCCTTGGCAAGGTCCCGCCAGCCAGCTGCCAGCCATAACCAGGGGTCGTCGACCGAAATTGTTAATGGTCCAGAGGCACCCTTGGTATCAACGTCAGTAGCCGTCATTCAAATTCCCCAAAGGCCTGGTCTGGCCCGTCCAGTCAAAGTCATTGACTTGAGCGTTTCCGGGTTTCACGGAAACGCAGCGTTACTTCAAACCCATGGTATGCGCTAACAAACAAAGTAGAAGCTATTCCGTTTAAACCGGAATAGCTCTTAGATCATAGAGAGGCAAAAAGACGAACGAAAGGGCCAGGATAAATATCCCTGCAATTTTAAGGTTAAGTGGAAATTTGATCGAAAGTATCTATGCAGAATTAAAGCACTGAAAAATAAAGAAAATATCAGTCTTGAAAGATAATGGCAGAAAAGATAATAGCAGAAAAGATAATAGCAGACACAGATACACCAACATCTTCAACCGAAAATTGATTTTCAGTCGCTTAAATCTGACAATCTATCCGGACCGGCTTATTCAGCGCCAGCTTTTGGTGTCGAGTCAAATTCGTCATCATAAAGAATTCGGTTTGCCGCACCGTCCATGTCAGAATACTGGCTGCTGCGGATTGACCAGAACAGGCCGAAGATGCCCAATCCACCCAAACCCAGAGCAATTACAATTAAATATACAAGATTTTCCATGTTATTCGCCCCGTCTACTAAATGTGGTTCCCACCATTGCATACTATTTTCGGCTGTGACTATTGAATCTTCCCTAATCTGAGGCTGTTCGTCAAGACTATAATTGAGGAAATAGACATGGCTGCCGCCGCAAACAGGGGTGTGACCATCCCGGCGACAGCAAATGGTATACATATGCCATTGTAGACAAAGGCAAAACCGATATTTTGCCAAATGATCGTCTGTGCACGTTTAGCGACTGTCAAAACCTCCTGCACCGGCAGTAATTTATCTCCCTGGAACACCGCATCCGACGCTGCCTGGCTGATATCTGCTGCTGTTGCTGGCGACAGGGATACATGGGCTGCAGCGAGGGCGGGCGCATCATTCAAGCCATCACCAACCATCAAGACCTTTTGGCCCTTCGCTGCTTTATCCGTCAGCCATTGATATTTGTCCCCCGGGGACAGCTCGGCCAACCAGTCGAACAGACCAAGCCGGGTCGCCAAAGCTTTAACCGCAGCAGTCCTGTCGCCGGACAGAATAGATAGATAATAGCCCATCCCGGCCAGTTGCCCGACCACCTGGTCAGCGTCGGTCCGCAATTCATCTTCAAAGCGGAAGCAAACCGGTTCCAGGCCAAGTCGGCAAAACCAGAGTTGTGGCCCTGTATTTTCTGCTGTCCCTGCGCGTTCAAGACATTGATCTGACACCGCACAAAACTGCTGGCTGCCAAGCTTCCAGGTTTCCCCATCGACCATCGCCTGCAATCCGCCACCCGCGATTTCCTCAACGGTCCAGGCCTTTGTTACATCGACGACCAGCCCGCGAGCAGCCCCTGCCCGCACCAGAGCACGGGAAAGTGGGTGGCGACTGGCGGCAGCCATGTTCATGGCCAATTGCAGATCAAACGTCTGATAGTCTCCGGACAAGGTTGGTTGGCCGATGGTCAAGGTCCCTGTCTTGTCGAAGGCTATGGCATCAACGTCGGCCAGACGTTCCAGCGCCGTCGCCGATTTGAGTAAAATGCCGCGACGCATCAGGCGCCCGGCCGCCACGACCTGAACGGCCGGTACAGCCAGGGCCAGGGCACAGGGACAGGTAATGATCAGAACGGCAATGGAATAAAGGAGTGCTGTTTGCCAGGTCGCCCCTGCCAGCAACCAGCCAACAAATGTGGCGAGGCCAAGGATATGCACGACCGGCGCATACAGGCGTGAAATTCGTTCGGCCAGTTCCACATGCCGGGCACGCCCTTCCTCTGCCTGCTCCAGCAGCCGCACGATTTCCGCCAGGGCTGTTTCTGACGACGAAGCGGTAACCTGAATTTGCAGGGCTTGGCCCACATTCAATGTGCCGGCATATACGGGATCACCCGTGGTCACGGCCACAGGCAAGGTCTCACCCGTCAGCAGGCTTTGGTCGATGTCGCTGGCCCCTTGCAGAACCGTGCCATCAACTGAAATGCGTTCCCCGGCTGCCGTTAGAACGGTCATGCCATGCGCGACTGCTTCCGGGCGCATACTCATCGTGGTGCCATCGGTCTTGATCACAGTAACGGGCCGGGCTGTCAGGGCCAGCAAATGAGCCGCCGACGAGCGCGCCCGACTGCGCGCCCTGGAATCCAGATAGCGCCCGATCAGCAAAAAGAACAGCAGACCAACAGCGGAATCAAAGTAAGCGTATTCGGCCCCGGTGATAACCTGAAACAAACTCATGGCGGATGTCAGGATCACAGCCAATGAGATCGGCACATCCATATTGACGCGCCGGGCCGCCAGGGCTGTCAGGGCTGATCTGAAAAAAGACCGGCCCGCATAGACTACCGCTGGCAAGGCAATCAACGCCGAGATCCAGTGCATCAACCCCCGCGTCGCCGGGCCCATGCCCTGGCTGTATCCGGCCCAGATGGCGACAGACAACAGCATCACATTGGCGGCCGCAAATCCGGCCACCCCCATGGCCTTCAGCAAGTCAGTTTCCCGGGCAAGACGTTCGGCCTCTACCCGCTCCACATCAAAGGGAAACAGCCGATACCCCAGGGTTTGGATGGGGGCGAGGATATCATTGGCGAGGGTCGCCGGACCGGTCCATGTGACATTCAGGCGTTGCGTCGTCATATTGACGCGACCCCACGTGACCCTTGAATCGCGGGCCAGGACTTGCTCAATCAGCCAGCCACAAGCGGCACAGTGAAAACCGTCTATGACCAAAGACAAGGTTGATTGGGGATGACCGGACTTTTCTTTTTCTTCCACGTACAGGGAGAATTCAAGACCATCCTGGCTGTCGTCTGGCTTGATCCGCCGGGCATCATTGTCCAGAACCCGGCGCTGGTAATATTGATCCAGTCCCAGCCCGGCAACCAGATCATGCGCCGCGGCACAACCCGGACAACAAAAATTCAGGTCCGGTGTGGGACCGGGAATAACCTCACCTAAGGAGCCAAGAGGCAGACCGCAGTGGCTGCAGTCAGGATTGCTCATCATTTGCGCCCGCCTGATGGAGCGTCCTTTGTGGTCTTGTCAGGTGTTTGCCAACACACGTTCCGTCACCCTGTATTTGATACGGGGTCCATGCGTCGAATATTATGGGTATCATTCCGTCACGCCGCGCCCGATTCAGCCGCGTAGATACCGCATCAAGTGCGGTATGACGGAGTGAGTGAATTTTGGGCATTCAGTATTCCTCGACGCCGGACGGATGAACAGGTCGGCATCTTCATCAATCAACCGAAATCCGTTGGGCAAAGCGGAACTCGCCACCGGGTGCGGTCAGTTCAACACGGACTTCCCATTGCCCGGCCAGGGGCAGTTCGACATTACTAATGTAGGTCCCTGGCATTGTTTCAATCAGTGCAACCTTCTGGTCATAACCTTCATGAGTGGGTCGGACCAAAAGGGCTTTGACTTTGCCGTTGGTGAGCGGTTTTTTGTCGGCTTGGGACATGGTCAAGCTCAGCTCGATC
>JABIFY010000105.1 GCA_018650465.1 Alphaproteobacteria bacterium | reverse complement strand
GCCTGTACCGCTGCGGCCTGTTGTTCCGGAGAATCCGGGGCAGAGATTGTTTGCTGTGCCGGTGCGACAGGATCTGGAACCGGCGCCGGGGCAGGGGCGGGAGGTTGAGCCAAAGGCCCGTCACCATTTCCGCCGCCGCCGGGGCCGGTTTCGCCGGCAGTGTTGCCGCCTGAATTATTCCCACCACTACCACTGAACATGCCGTGGGCATCTGGAGACTGGACGCCAAAAGCGGCTTGGGCGATAGCCATCGCTGTTGAACCCGGGAAAGCATTTGCAAGGCCCAGACGGCCAATGTTTTCAGCCGCCATCTCAGAGAAACTCTGTTCACTAAAATCTACGACTTCGTTTGCGGGGCCTCGGATGCTACCGTCCTGATTGACGGTGACGCCGACTTGATCCATGTCCTCGTTTGTGGCCATAACGCCACCTGTCTCCCCCCCGGGGCCCGGGCCGGTCATGTGTTTGTCGGCCCGAACGTATTGCCATCAACAACGCCGAGGGCGGGGATGGGTCTGTTCTGATTGATCAGTGGCCGGCGACGGCGACGGGCCGTCACTTTCGACTTGATCTGGGCAAGTTTGGATTTTTTCTGTTGATCGAGGGACGCCTCTTGCTGTTCAGTCGCCTCAACGACTTCAGGCGCAGCCTGTTCAACTTTTGGCGGGGCCGGTGGTGCCTGAATCTTTGGAGCGAACATGCTTCCCATCGAATAACCTCGCATAAACTCTGTGGTCGGAGCCGTCTACGCCAAACTCGCGCAGGTAGCCTTCTTCCTCAAAGTATGCGGCCTTGATCCAACGGTCAGCCCTGACATTCTTTGTGTTCACGGTTGCCGAAACCCGTCGAAGCTGGAGTTCTGAGGCAATTACCTCAAAGGCGCGTAGTGCTGACCTATGGAAGGTGTGACGGAGCGACGATACTGCCTTCGATGGGACCAGCCACGCCTCACCGACGCCAGTCCAGTAGAGCATGATCCCGGCACAGGCAATCGGCTTGCCATCCCGGACCCACGCATACGCCGGCCCCCGGGCTGCATTGTTCCGCAGGACAGCTTCGTAGTCGTTCAACAGCTTGTAATAATCCAGATCCCACTCTTGCAGATCCATCAGACGCAACAAGACAGGGTCAAACGGCACGAGCTTGTCCCGGACCCCATCGAGGCCAATCACCCGACCAAGCAGATCGCAGTCATTCAGCAAAGACATCGAAATCCATCGCGGCAACAACAGGCCGTCCATTCCCCATCGGGCGACGGGTCATCCGCTTATGCTCTCCACCGCCCAGGACTAAATACCCATACGCATCGCCAACGTGACTATGCTCATTTTTATTCGGTACATCGCGAAACCGCTCCTGCCCCGCACCCATCGCAACCCGGGAAAAGTGATACCCGCCGGCCAGAGATTTCCGCGTCCGGTGACAAGTCTTCGCAATCAACAGCCCCGGTTTCTTATCGACAAACCTCAACATCGGTGCAGCCATCGCCTCGCGTCTCGACTTCCAATCGTTAGTCGCTGTCGGTCGCGCCATCAAGCCCAAAGTCTTGAGGTGATCAAACGCCGTCACCTCATAAATTGCATCACGCTGCATACCCGCCGGATCACCCCAGATCGATACCTCGGCGCCCGGGTACAGTGTTTCGATCTCAGCCTTCAACTGATTACCGAACCGCTCCAAACCCATGTCAAAAGTCACAAGCTCATGGATAATCCGCCACTGCCCGGATCCAGTCCGCTGCCCGAATACCGCAGCCGGCGTCAAACCAAAATCCAGTCCGATCTGCAAGGGCAGGGCTGGGTCATACTGCAAACCATCGACGCACATCATCTCATCGTCGTACTCAGGCGTGATCGGCTTGCCTTCCTGCACGTAAGTGTATTCCCCACGGGCATAACACCGGATCCAGTCAAGACTCTTCCCGCCCACCAACTGGTCATAGTACCCAGCCGGCAGGTTGTTCAGGTTCTCGGCATTGGGATTCGTTTGCCACCATTTTCCGGCTGATAACGTAAACCCATTGAACTCAGGATCGATCGGCAGATCCTCGGGCTCTACCTCGAAGACCCCCGCCGGTTGCCGGAAGAACTTCCACGAAAATGTGCCACCGGGGCTCTCGCCACCTTCAGCAAGGCGATGCCACCAATGATCATCATCCATAGGGTTAGTATCAGCCCAGATACCACGCCAAGTAGGCCCACCATCAGACTGAACAGGATAACGTCCAACGCGGTGCGTAAGTCCATCAATAATCGCTTTCGGAAGTTCCCGCGCCTCGTTGATCCATGCACCAGTAAGCTCCAATGATAAAAGTTTCCGAACGTCTTTCGGCTGATCCAACGCAAGGAATATAACCTCGCAGTCAATCCCCGCGGCACCTTCCCGAGATGGCAACTTGATGTGGTGCGTGATCGGTGGCGACCAGTGCATCGGCCCCCAGATATTCTCTGGAAACAATTCCTGCCATGTCTTGATCGTCGTTGTCCGCAACATCGGGTAACTGTTCCGAATAATCGCAAACCTCGAATACCGGATGCCGTCGCGGGGGCTGGGTTTCTGCTTCACAGCCCTCAACATCACCTCGGCGGCAGAGCCATACGACTTGCCAGACCCAACCGGCCCCATCAAACCCCGGACAAACGAATCGTCCTGCAAAAACTCCCAGACCGTTCGAGCCTTCGAGAAATCAAGATTCAAACCAGCAAGATCAGGTTCAGTCGCCATCTTCCACCTCGATATCAATTACATCAGGGCCCTTCATCGTAATTCCTACGACAGACGGCTTATTCGACTCGACTTCTGGCGCCTCTAACAATCCAGCCGCCTTCGCCAAGACCTTCAATGACCCGATCTTGTCATGCATCTTCAGTTCCAGCGTCGATGTCTCAACGCCATCCCGGACAGTCTGCACCGTCTTGATCTCCTTGATCGCAGACAAAACATTCCGCGGTATATCAGCCGATGCCCTCACACGCACATTGCCCTGCGAATCCCACTCAATGACATCAGAAATATTCGCAGACCCAACTGCCATCAATTCATCAGCAATAGCTTCCTTATGCTGGGCGACATGATCATTTCGACCTGACATCCGACGATTCAAAGCCTTGATGCCGCCAAACCGTTGCTGGGGGCTGTACGTTTTAGCCATCAGTCGCCCTTAGTCGATAATTCACAGCCCAGTGACGCATATCCACACAGATCAACCCAGTGATCGGCAACCGACGCATCGCCAGTGATGATCCTGGCCTGTTTCAACTGTGTGAGCATCATCGCGACCTGTTCAGGATGGATCTCCAGACACAAAGTTACCGACCACAGATCAGCAATCACACCAAACGACTTGTCAGCCGCGCCGTGCGTCTCCTCTCGGTCATTACAGACCAGATCAGCCGCCGTATTCAGACATTTATCCCGTTTCATCGTGCAATAAGCTCCTTAAGGCCTGTGGACAGTAAACTCAAATAAAAAATCACGCAATCAAATCCCGAATACCCGGGGCTCCATGCTCTCTTCAGCCTCAATCGCCGGCAATATTCGATCAATCGGGTATTCATCCATGCAGCCGAGGGCGTTTGCCTTCCGATACAGGGAGGCAAAGCCGGGAGGGTAGATTTGAGCCTTGTCTCCAAAAAACTCATGCCCGAAAAACCATGCAATCATCTCAATGTCATGTGCTACACAGGCGACAATGTCGTAGGCGATGGGGGAGAAGTCAGTGGTAAATAGATATGATGGCGTGACAGCCCCCCTACCTCTCAGTGCAACCCTCGACGTAGCCTTCACCTGTACGCGCAAAGGCCTTCGACCAGCCAGACACCAGTAAATATCATCAGGGCCTTTCTCATAGCCCTCGACGCAGTGATATCCCGCGCCGTTAATCGCAGCCATGACAAAATGCTCACCCCATGTGCCGAGTAAGTGGTTATGGCGATTCTGGGCCGCACCATCACTCTCAACAGCCTCAACAGCCTCAAAATGCCGGGGCAATGCCTCATCACAGAACAATGAGGGTTGGTCAGTCATAGCCAGAAACCGGGGAATATTTTTGTGAACTCCCCCCTACGCACAGGGCGGGGCGTACCCCCCGAAGGGTGGGGTCGCGCCCGGGCGGTCACGCGATGAGAAGGGTGGGGGGTGGGTGCCTCATGCCTCGAGGACCGCGGAATCCTGCGGTTGTTGGGCTGGGTGTCCATGCTATTGACCACGGTCTAGCCTTTGGACACTGGCTTGGTTCCACGCATGAAACCGAGGTGATGCGGGGCATCCGAGCCCTTGGCCTTGCCTTCTTCAAGGTAGGCATTGGCGCTGTACTTGATATCGACCTCGGTCCAGCCGTCCTGTAACAGCCACTCAGCGCCGGTTACAGCCCTCTCGTTCACCAGCCTGAGTTGCCCGTTATGAGCCTGAACGGTACCCACATACCACTGCGCCAGCCGCCTGGCATCGCTCTTCACACCACCCTCACCAGCTAGCCCCTTATCGGTATTAACCGGAATGTGGTTAACTGTGCTATTCTCGATGACTGGTGGATCCTCGCGGTCCTTGGCGGGTTCCTTGTCCATAGCATCCACGATGTCCTGATCACTGAGGCTCTTGTCGTAGATGACACGATAGACGTTGCCGAACACGCCTTTCCACTCGGACCTGTAGCGACTGATGATGCTTACATGCCCGAGCCTGACCCACTTGCTGATTGACTTTGAGACTGCCGCTCTTTCTGACTTGATTGCCTGTGCCATTCGTTCCTGTCCGACAAAGCAAATGCCTTGGTTGTTGACGTATGCACACATGACATTGAGAACCTTGAGATCGAGGTAGTTGATCCTGTCTTTGCCCTCACTGCCCTTAATCGCCCATATCGCAGCCGTGGGCACCCTTGAGAACCACGATGGGGGTTTCCCTGCCGCAGCCCCGAACTTCCTCTCCTGCCCACCTTCAGGCTCTACTGAGGGCACATTGGTCTTGCCTTTGGACTTAGAACGGGATGTCATCGCCGGTCCTTTCATCGAATTGAGGTGACTTGGTGATTCGTGTGACTTGAGACAGCTTGAACTGTCGCTTGGTTGCCATTGTGAGTGACCCTAGCTCATCGATGAGTAGGCCGATCTCCCTGAGTGTGAAGACGATGTCAGCCCCGTGTGCGACAGCGAGACTGGCATCGACTTGATCACGTACCAGACCAACGACATTGCCGTCACCGAGTTTGACTTCCCATACTTCAGCCGGTCTTGGCTTGGTGAATGTTTCACTGGCATTTGTCTCGAGTGCGTCCCATGCCCGTTCCATACCTGATGCTGTCTTGATCACTCGTTCTGGATCATCATCGACTATTGCTGAATCGAGTCTGGCCTTCTGGGAATTGAACTTGGTCAACAGATGGGTGTTAGCAGCCTGTTGTAACTTGCCGACCCCCCACTTGCGTTCGATCAGATGGACCTTGTTATCGAGAGCCTGGAGCGACGAAGTCATATCCTCACGATGTCGATGCGAAGCAGGTTTCATGATAGTGCGACCTCATACCCTGGGGCCTTGTGGACAGGCCCGGGGGTAACTGGCGTGGTGGAATATTGGAAGGAGCGGAACAAGTTGGCCCGAGCCCCAAGCGAAGGGCCGAACGTAGTGAGCAGGGGGGGATCCTTAAGGGGGGGTCTGACTGACTTTATTGACTGGTCGTAAGTCATTGATGTTATTGAGGTATCTCGTTGAACTGACTGGGCAGTCGGTACACAGTCAGTTCGTTCTGATTTGTGTTTGTTATCAATGGCTTGAGTAGGTGTTTTGGGTGCTATTTTGACCCTTACTGACTGGTACTGACTTCTTACTGACTGGCTGTAACCCGCAGGAAACTGCCAATGTGTGTTTTCTGACGCAAGATTGTTGCGCGGAGAAGTCAGTTCGTTGTGATTGTCTTGTGATATCAATAGGTTAGTCATGGCCAAATTCCTTAACGACCCTGATTCATGGCATGTATTGCGTTGGCAATCTCGGTGACGATCTGAGGTACGATTGCATTGCCTAGTCCTTTAAGTCGGTCCACCCTTGAGGGTATCCCATGAGCCACTCGACCCACTGCGGGTTCAGTTGGCCAGAGCCCTCGGTCAGTGCCGCTGCATCGTTCAGGTTGTTGCTCCTGTCCGGGTTTGTGTACCTGTGGCCCTCGCCCGTCCTGAAGTCCCTGTGCTGTGGCGTTGGCCACATCGTCGCCAGTTGAACTTGCTCTGGTAGATTTGTTGGACCGCCCTTGCGTTTCGCTGTCCTCATTGCAGTTCCCGGCGTTGCTGCTCCCCTCTCGTCTGATGCCCTTGGAGTGAGCCACAACCCAGACCCTGTCTCGACGGTGCGGGGCATCTTTGGCACAAGCTGGAATAACAACCGGCCATGCGGTGTAGTCTTCGTTTTCCAAGTCAGATAGCACTTGGTCGAGGCCCAGCTTGATGTGACCAGCAACGTTCTCAGCAATGACCCAAGTTGGCCTTGTGGTAGCCACGATCCGATGCATTTCTGGCCAGAGGTGACGGTCATCTGCCGTGCCTCTTTGCTTCCCGGCAACGCTGAATGGCTGGCAGGGGTATCCACCTGTGATGATATCAATTGTTCCAAGTCGATCTGCATCGAGTGTCCTAACATCATGATAGACGGGCACATCAGGGAAGTTCTTGTTGAGTACCCGGGTTGCATACTTGTCGATCTCACAGAACCCTATGGTTTCGACATCGAGGCGGCTGCGCTGTAGGCCGAGGGCAAAACCCCCGATGCCAGAGAAGAGATCCAGATGTCTCATCAATCTGTACACATACAGGGGATGGTCGCGTCATCCGGGATGTCGAACAGATCGCCCTGCGACAGGGCTATTTCTTTCATCCTTCTGTAGGATGGCTTTTCCTTTGCGAACCCGCCCTCGCCCAGGTATCGCTCTTCTGTTTTGATCCACCAGTCTGCTCGGCTTGGGTCATCCTTGATCATTTGAATGAT
>JABIFY010000104.1 GCA_018650465.1 Alphaproteobacteria bacterium | reverse complement strand
CCTTGCTGTTGCCTTTGCCAATTTCTTAGGCATTTTTTTCGATATACTCAGAGCCAAGTTCATTGATGACCTTCTGATGAGCAGGTGACAGGCTTTCCCACACATCCTTGTTCATGACATAACCAAGGCTCATCAATGCGCCCCAATCCAGAACAGTGACTTCTTTTGCCACTTCATACATTTTGGTTGCGGGAATGAAGTAAGCATAAACCTGGGCACAGTTGATCAGGCCGGTATCCAGGCCCGAATAGGCCTTATAAGCCGAAATCCGTACAGGTGTTGCGCCAATGTCCTTGAAGACCTTGCCATAAACACCCACGCCACGAACCTTGATGCCCTGAATATCGGCAATGGACTTAATTGGCTTGCCCTTACAGATCAACTGGATCTGGGTGGTCGTGAAGTTTGAAACATAGTGCAGGTTCAGTTTGTCAAACTCGGCTTTCAGAGCCGCGTTTGTTGTGGCCATTTCATAAACAGCCCGCGTTCCGACCCAGTGATCCGAATATTCGGTCGGCAGGTCAGTCAGCAAATATGCCGGGTGAAGTTTGGGGTTATAGACACCGATAATCGTGCCCATATCCGCAGCACCGGCACCGATGCCTTTGGCCGCTGCCTTGGCTTTCAGCAGGGCACCGCCCCAGTGAAATTCGATTTTCAGCTCACCATTTGTGCGCTTGGCTACTTCGTCCGCAAACCATCCCATGCTTTCAGCACGGGTTCCGCGGTTGGGGCTGTTGTCAGTAAAGGTCAACACCTGGGCCGCCTGAACGGGCGCGGCCAGAGCCATCGACAAGACACCGGCAGCAAGAGCCATACTGCCAAAGTTGATATGTTTCATATTTTTTTCTCCCTGTTAATCGTCAGTCGTGAGTTAGTGGTTACTTTAAAGTCTCGATGGAACGTGAAGTCTCGATGGAACGTCGACTTGTTTGTCGAACTTATTTTTGAAATTAAACTGTCTTTGTTTCGCTGGAACATTTTTTGCTGACATTGTGGCAAAAAGAAGTTGCCCTAATGCGCTGTTGGGTCCTCCGTATAGCCAAAGACATTTGAAATAGACCGGGCGGACTGGATGGCGACTTCGCGGAAGCGGGCTTCTTCCCGCACACCCCTGGACACAGGCACCCCGATCGCCAGGGCCGCAATCATCTTGCCATCCGAATTGAAAATAGGTGTGGCGAAACCGGCAACATCGACAGAATAGTCACCTAAGGTGACAGATATGCCGGCGTCGCGAATTTGGGCAAGTCGCTTTTCCAGCGCCTCGGGTTTGGTGATTGTTTTGTCTGTCACCTCACGCATATCAACGGCCTTATAATAGGCCTGTCTCATGGTTTCGGTTTGATGTGCCAGGAACAGGCGACCGCAAGATGTGGCGTATAAGGGCCGTCGCGTGCCGATGGCAACCGAATAGCGTACGGATTCAGGTGATTCAACAGAATCGATATAAGTGAAATGCAGCCCATCGGGTTCGAGCACGGCCAATAAGACAGTTTCGCCGCTGTCGGCCATGGCTTCTTCAAGGTGGGGTCGCGAAATCTGTCGGATCGTACGACCGGCCAGAATGACAGATGCCAGAGAATAGGATTCTGATCCCAGGGTGTACATCGATCCGGTTCTGCTTAGGAAACCTTGCTCGGTCAAAGCCTTAAGCGTGGCAGACAAAGAACTTTTTGGTACATCCAGATTCACGGCAACAGAGGACAGATTAAGTCCCACAGGCTCTTCCGCCAGCAATCG
Source organism: Alphaproteobacteria bacterium (assembly GCA_018650465.1). GTDB lineage: Bacteria > Pseudomonadota > Alphaproteobacteria > UBA2966 > UBA2966 > JABILA01. The sequence continues at coordinate 115,677 of JABIFY010000104.1, read as the reverse complement.
CAACAAGGCAAATGCTCGGGGTAGAACCATGGGGCCGTCTGTCCGTGTCGCTGTATTCACCAATTGAAAGCCTGCTTATTTGTTCGCATTTACGTACACATTCCAATTATTCGAAACATTCTAGCAATCAGGCCCTGAATGTCAAACGTTGAATGCTTCTAAAATCACCTTCTACAAACGCATTTATTCCCGGAAATAACTCTAACCGGTCAAAACGTCGTCCAGTCGGCGCGCATCCATATCCAGACTATTGCCGCCATCCACCGAAATCAGGGCACCTGTGACATATGTGGCCAGATCGGAGCCCAAAAACATGCACATATTACCAATATCTTCCCACGTCCCCAGACGCCCCATGGGCACGGAAGCGATTTTGGCGTCCAGTTGTTCTTTTGTTTTATACAAACGATCAATGCCGCCTGAATTGGCAATCGGTCCAGGTGAGACCGAATTCACCCGAATTCCCACGCCCCCCCATTCCAGGGCCAGGGTGCGCATGATCTGATCGACGCCGGCCTTGGCGGCACAAACATGCACCTGGCCCACCAGCGGCACCCAGGATTGCGGCGCGGTAATATTGATCACGGACCCGCCCGGCTTTTTCAGATGGGGATAGGCCGCCGTCAGCACATGGTGTGTACCCAGCAAATCAATTTCCATCACGGCCCGGAAACCATTGGATGACAAATCCTTGCCATAGGCCGGAAAGTTTCCGGCCGCACCTGAGACAACAACATCCAGGTCGCCCCACAGATCAACGCACTGTTGAAAGGCTGCCTTGACCAGATCATGATCGCGCACATCCGTCGTGCAGCCTGCGACCTGGCCACCCTGGCCGCCTTCTTTTTTCAGCAACTCAATTGCAGAATCTACTTTCTCCTGATCGCGGGAGAAGACAAAAACATTTGCCCCGGCCCGGGCATAACATTGGGCCACGCCAAGATTGATGCCATTGGTGCCGCCGGAGACAAGCACGTTTTTACCGGAAAAGTCGAACGTCGTATTCATCACCTGATCCTGCCTGTTTACCTTTGAAGCCTATTTACCTTTGAAGACGGGAGCACGCTTTTCAAGAAAAGCTGTCACGCCTTCGGCCCAGTCATCAGTAGCGGCACAAATGCCAAAGCCTTCGGCCTCCAGGTTTAATTGTTGGGCATAGGAGTTGGCATGGGAGGCATACATCAAACGCTTGATGCTGGCGTATGATTGTGTTGGTCCGTTCGCCAGGCGTTGGGCCAGTTTGTTTGTTTCAGCCTCGATGTCGGCTTCCGGCACCATCCAGTTCAACAATCCCAGGCGATGGGCTTCGGCTGCATCGAACGTGTCACCCAGCATGGCGATTTCCAGGGCTTTGCGCACGCCAACAATGCGCGGCAAGTGATAGGACCCGGACCCGTCCGGGCTGGCCCCGATACCCACATAAGAAAATTTGTAATAGGACGTGTCCGCGCCGATGGCCAGATCGCAGGCTGTCATGAAGGATATACCTGCCCCGGCCGCTGCCCCTTCAACACTGGCAATGACCGGCTTTTCCATACGCTTGAGGGCGAACATCATGGCGTGCAGGCTGTGCACCCGGCGCTCAAAAGATGTGCGGCGCTCAATGGGTTCCATCTCCAGATATTCATTGAAATTTTTGATGTCGCCACCGGCCATAAAATGCCCTCCGGCCCCGCGCAAGACAACGCAGCGGATCGACTTGTCATGTTCAATATCGTCAACGGCTTCAAACATGGCCAGGCGCATATCCATGGACAAGGCATTGCGGGCCTTGGGTCGGTTCATGGTCATGGTGGCGACGCCATCTTCTTTTGTGACGAGCAGGTGATCAGTCATGTTGTTGTCTCCGGGTTGGGATCGCGTAAGCGCGACGTTCAGATTCGTTTAAATTCCGATTGGTGACCTAACGGCCTTTCCAGTCTGGTTTGCGTTTTTCATTGAAAGCAGCAAAGCCTTCGATGGCATCGTCGGTTTGGGCCATGTTCTGGACCATCAGCTGGGCATAGGCATGGGCAGCTTCCTGGGTTTGGTCTTCGATGGTGCGGAACAGCATCTTGCCAAGGCGAATGGCGGTCAGGGATTTGTTGATCGTGCGGGCCAGCAACCAGTCCAGTTTTTCATCCAGCTTGCCGGGTTCAGCCACATAATTCACCAGATCCATGTCCAGGGCGTCGGCGGCTGAAAACATCTCGCCGGTAAGACACAGTTCCATCAACTTGCGACGCGGCAAAACCCGCTGCAGCAAGGGCATGATCATCATCGGATACAAACCGATCTTGCTTTCCGGTGCACCAAACAAAGCGTCAGGGTCGGCCACGGCCATGTCGCAGGCACAGGCCAGACCCAGCCCACCCGCAAGGGCATGACCATTGATCCGGGCAATGGTTGGCAAGGGGCAGTCACGCATGACCTTGAACAGCTCAACGATAAAATTTTCGGGGTGTTCGACGTCAATGTCAAAAGGGGAGCCATCCGCCGATGGTTTCAGATCACCGCCCGCGCAGAAGGCTTTGTCGCCTGCACCAGTGATGACAATGGCGCGCACCAGCTCATCCGCTTCAGCGGCAAGAATACCTGCGATAATCCCGTCGCCGACATCTTCGTTCAAGGCGTTGCGACGGCCCGGGCGGTTGATGGTAATCCACATCGCCTGGTCGCGAACTTCATGCAGGACTAGATCAGTCATATTGGCATCCCCGATCTAAACCGGTTCCCAGTTGAAATAGGACGGCGACGTTTCCAGCGGCGTGAGATTTGACGACATAGCCGGAAAGGCAGTTTCCAGAATTGACGTTGGCGTCCAGCCTTCAGCCGTATGCATGGTGCGCACAGGGCGCGATTGATTAAAGAGATAAAGCTCGTTCGAGCGGGCACCCAAAATTTGTGCGTTAACCGCTTCCGACTGATCGCTGAGCAAAGCCACAGCCAGCGGAGCCACGCGATCCGCCCCCAGCTTTTTGATCTTGGCCATGCGTTCCTGATACAAAGGATTATCTTTGGGAATGCTGTCCGTCATACGCGTGAAAGCCCAGGGGGCGATACAGTTTGAGCGCACACGATAGCGCTCCATATCCAGGGCGATGGATTTTGACAAACCGACAATGCCCAGCTTGGCTGCGGCGTAGTTCGCCTGGCCCACATTACCGACAACACCAGACGTGGATGTCATATGAACGAAGGTGCCGGACATTTCCTTGCGAAAGATATCCGCCGCCGCACGGGAAACGTAAAAATATCCGTTCAAATGGACCTGAACTACGGATTCGAAGTCATCTTTTGTCATCTTGTGGAAGATCTTGTCGCGCAGGATACCGGCATTGTTCACCACGCCATGCAAGCCACCAAATGTGTCCATGGCATTTTCAACGATACGATGGGCGTCATCCCAGTCGGCAATGGAATGTGTGTCGGCAACAGCCTCGCCTCCGGCATCACGGATTTCCTGCGCCACTTCTTCCGCCGGACCCACAACGGCATCTTCGACTTCAAGATCATGCACACCAACGCCCAGGTCATTGACCACAACCTTGGCCCCCTCACGGGCGGCTTCCAGCGCGATATATTTACCGACCCCCCGGCCAGCCCCGGTTACGATAACAACTTTGCCTTCAAGAACACCCACAATATTTCCCCTTATGTCTCACGTCTGTCGAATTGTTTTCAGTTGCCCATCAGGCTGGCAGAACCACGGTCCAGGACAACTTCATCCCGGTCTTCAGCGATGACGCGGAAACTGGCCCCGCCGTCCCGGTTCCAGATTTCTGTGCGCAAGGTATCCCCCGGAAAGACCGGACGACTAAAGCGACAGGCATAGCCCCCGAATTTCGCCGGATCACCACCGGCCATTTCCTGCAACAGCACATGACCGGCGACGCCCATGGTGCAAAGACCGTGCAAAATCGGGCGGTCATAACCTGCCTTGGCGGCAATGGCGGGTGAAATATGAATGGGGTTGTAGTCACCACTAAGGCGATAGATCAGGGCCGCACGTTTGTCGACGACGCTGCGCACAACGATATCCGCCTCTCCATCCGGAACTGAGGTCAGGGGGTCCGGCACTTCGCCATGATCCCCACAGCCACCATCACCGCGACAGAACACACCAGTAACAACGCGGCATATTTCGTCATTTGAATCCACGTCCCGCAAGGTTTTTTCGTAATAGAGAATGGCACCGCGCCCGTCGCCCTTGTCAGTGATCCCCATCACACGATAGCTGGCCCGCACCGTACCGGAAGCCGCCAGTGGCCGCGACATGGTGACAAACTGTTCGGCGTGCAGAACCTTGACCCAGTCAATATCCAGCTTCGGATCCTGTAACCAAAAGCCGGGATGAGCCAACACATTGGAAAATCCTGGCAAGGCCGTCAGGTCCTGTTCAAACAAAAACTTCAGGTCACCTTCGTCACTTGGGTCCAGCCCCAGATTGACACCCAGGGCATACAGGATCGTATCCCGTTCGGTATAGGACCGGTCTGCATCGGCAATTTCAAACCCAAGGGTTTCTTCGACATTCATTTGTCAGGCTCTCTAATAAGGTTTTTGATATCTAGTAAGATTTGGGCAAACCAAGCACACGCTCGGCAATGAACGAGGCAATCAGTTGTTCGGATACGGGTGCTATGCGCGTGATCATGACTTCCCGCATCAAGCGTTCCACATGATATTCCTTGGCATAACCCATACCGCCATGGGTCATGACAGCTTGCATGGCAGCGTTATATCCGGCCTTCGCCCCCAAAAACTTGGCGGCATTGGCTTCTGCGCCACAGGGCTGTTCATTATCGAATAATTCAGCGCCCTTCAGACACATCAGCCAGGCCGCTTCCAGTTCCATCCAGTTTTCCGCCAGGGGATGCTGGATACCCTGGTTCATGCCAATAGGCCGACCAAAAACTTCCCGCTCCAGGGCGTATTTCGAGGCCCTTTGCAGGGCGTCCTGGCCAATACCCACACCTTCGGCCCCGACCAGTACCCGTTCCGGGTTCATGGCATGCAGGATGTAACGAAAGCCCATGCCTTCTTCGCCGATCAGGTCTTCGTCCGGGATAAACAGGTTGTCGAAAAAGATCATGTTACTGTCGACAGCCTTGCGACCCATCTTGTGGATCAGCTGGACTTCAATTTTTTCCCGGTCAAAGTCCGTATAAAAAATACTGATGCCCTTGGTCGGGTCTTTGTTCTCTTCTCGTTTTTGCGTGCGGGCCAACAACATGATCTTTGTTGCTTGTTGGGCCGTTGAATTCCAGATCTTGCGACCGTCGACGATGTACCCACCGTCCACCTTTTTGGCAAAAGTGGTGATGTTGGTCGTGTCCAGACCCACATTTGGTTCGGTCACCCCGAAAGATACCTTGGCGTCACCCCGCACCAGCGGCGGGATATGTTTCTGTTTCTGTTCTTCCGTGCCAAAGATCAAAATAGGGTGCGGGCCAAACATGTTGATGTGGATCGACGATGCCGCGGTCATAGCCCCGCAAGCGGCGACCGTGTTCATCATCACAGCGGCTTCAGCAACACCCAGGCCCGCACCGCCAAATTCTTCCGGCATGGTGATGCCCAGCCAGCCAGCCTCGGCCATGGCCCCGTGAAATTCATGGGGGAAGACGCCGTCGGTATCACGTGCCAGCCAGTAATCATCGCCAAAGTTATTACACACCGCCTGCACGCCTTCGCGCACGACACGGAGATTCTCGGTTAAAACTCGTTCCATAGGGGGTCCTGCCTTTAAGGCCGTTTAGCGGGCGTCGGAAAAACGACGAAGATGGTAATCAACATTGCCAAACAGCTTGTCGATGGTTTGCAGTCGCTTGTAATAATGGCCGATGGCATATTCATCCGTCATGCCGATACCACCATGTAACTGGATGCCCTGCTCACCCACAAATTTGGCTGCTTCACCTATGCGGGCCTTGGTGGCAGACGCTGTTTGCACTTGATCATCGCTTCTGGTTTCTTTGGCCATATCTGCCCGCATGGCGGCCATATCAGACATGGCTTTGGACTGCTCTTCTTCGATCAGCATATCGGCCAGGCGGTGCTTGATGACCTGGTTCGAGCCAATGGGTGACCCGAACTGCTGGCGGGTTTTGACGTATTCGATGGTCATTTGATTGACCCGGCGCATGGCACCCACGGCCTCTGCACTGGCAGCGCCAATGGCCAGGTCTGTGACCTTTTCGACGATGGGGAACGCCTGACCTTCAGCGCCCAGCATGGCGTCTCTGCCAACTTCAACACCATCAAGAATGACTTCGCTGGCCCGTTGCCCATCCAGGGTGCGGTAGCTCTTCAGACTCAAACCTTTAGTGTTTGCATCCACAATGAACAAAGATATGCCCGCCTTGTCCCGCTGACCCCCTGGGGACCGTGCGGTGACAATAATCTTGTCTGCACTGCCAGCATGATAGACCAGGCCCTTGTGACCGTTGAGCACATAACCATCGCCAGAGGCCGTCGCAGTCGTGGTCACATCAAACAGGTCAAAGCGTGATTGCGGTTCAGAATAACCAAAGGCCAGCTGCATCTTGCCTTCGATTACGGCCGCCAGAATAGTTTCTTTTTGATCGGCAGTGCCTGCCATTTCCACAAGGCGACCGCCCAACAGAACAGTAGCCATATAGGGTTCCACCACCAGGCCCTCGCCGAAGCTTTCCATCAGGATGGAGACGTCCACATTGGAGCCACCATAACCACCGCTTTCTTCGGAAAAAGGCAGGCCCAGCCAACCCATTTCGGCAAATAAATCCCAATTGTCTTTGGAAAAACCTAAGTCACTGGCCACCAGGGCACGCCGGGCCGCGAGCTCATAATTATCTTTTACGAACCGGTCCACGGAATCTTTCAGCAGCGTTTGTTCACTTGAGAGTTCAAAATCCATCAATCGGCTCCTATAGGCCAAGCATCATTTTGGCGACAATGTTGCGTTGAACCTCGTTCGAGCCGCCATAGATTGTGGCCGCCCGTTGATAGAGATTATCGGCTTGATTGCCGTGGGCATGATCTGGCCCGATAGGGCCGTCGTTGCGCGCTGCTGTCTCGACGTCCGTCTCATAAGGCGTGCCGTAAATACCAAGGGCTTCAACCAGCAAACCCTTCAGGGTCTGGGCAATTTCAGCTCCCTTGATTTTCAGCATGGAAGGTTCCGCCGTCAGCTTGCGACCGGCCATGTCCTGGGACAAATATCTCAGTTCGGAATATTCCAGCGCCATCAGATCGATTTCCAGTTTGGCAATCTTGCGCTTGAAATCCGGGTCATCCAGCAAGCACCCGCCATAGGCGATTTCTTTGCCGGCTATCTCGATCAGGCGCGTGAGCTGATATTTTGAGCGCGCGACACGGGCCACCAGATTACGCTCGTTGCCCAGCAGGAACTTGGCATAGGTCCAGCCCTTGTCTTCCTCGCCAACACGATTGGCGATGGGCACCCGCACATCATCAAAAAAGACTTCGTTCAGACTGTGTTCCAGATCAATACCAATAATCGGGCGCACCGTAATACCCGGGCTGTCCATGGGAATCAGGACAAAGGAAATACCTTCCTGATTTTTCACTTCCGTATTTGTGCGCACCAGACAGAACATCATGTCGGCAAGATGGGCCCAGCTGGTCCAGATTTTCTGGCCGTTGATGACATAATCATCGCCATCTCGCACCGCGCGGGTTTTGAGGGACGCGAGATCCGATCCTGATCCAGGTTCGGAATATCCCTGGCACCACAAAGCATCCGTATTAAGGATATCTGGCAGGTATTTGGCTTTTTGCTCGTCGCTGCCGAAGGTGTAGATCACCGGCCCGACCATGCTCACACCAAAGGGGCTGACACCGGGTGCACCGGACAAGGCATATTCGGAATTATAGATAAACTTCTTGCTCAGGGACCAGCCAGGACCACCATGTTCTTGTGGCCAGTTCGGCGCAATCCAGCCTTTCGCGGCCAGCTTTTTCTGCCACAGGATCATATGCTCGCGGGTTATGTGCAGGCCCCGGTCCGAACGGTCCTTGATGTCCGCAGGCAGGTTTTCTGTCAGAAAGCTGCGCACCTCCTGTTGAAAAGCAAGGTCTTCTTCGCTGAAAGATAAATCCATATTTCGTCACCGATGTTATTAAATTTAGGATCGATTATTCGAACCCTGAGAAGGAAGTAAAATCGTCGATTTCCTGGCGGGTTGTGCGCCAGTTATTGATAGGGTGCTTTTCATCCATGTACCCAAGACCCATGCCGCAAAAGATCATGCGACTGTCGGGGATCTTCAGATATTCGGTCACCGTCTTGTGCCACATGGCCCAGACTTGCTGCGGGCAAGTGTGCAGCCCTTCCGAGCGCGCCACCAGCATGATGGTTTGCAACAACATGCCCATGTCCGCCCAATGCCCCTGGCCCATGGTCCGATCAATAGAAAACATGAAGCCCACCGGCGCGCCGAAGAATTCCAGGTTCTTGGCATATTGACCGATTCGGGCATCCCGGTCTTCGCGGGTAATATTGACAGAGGCATACATGTCCGCAGCGCATTCAGTGCGCCGCGTCATGTAAGGCTCTTTCATCTTGGGCGGATGGATCGGGTATTCTGTGCCTTCGCCAAAGGGAAACAGATGATCCTGGGCCATTACCCGGTCAACCAGCCCCTGCAACACACCGCCCGTCATCACATCAATATGCCAGGGCTGAACGTTGCTGCCAGATGGCGACCAGCGTGCGGTTTCCAAAACTTTCCGCACCAACTCCAGTGAGACAGGTTTGTCACTGAACTGGCGACAGGATTGCCGGGATTTAATGGCTTGTGCAACATCCATTTTGGTCACCAACCTTCTATGCCGGACGCTTTTTCATCAGGCCGGTACGTTTGCAGTTGGCCACCAGTTCATCATTCTGATTAAAGGCTTCGTGATAAAAGACAACGATGCCATTTGTCGGACGCGACTTGCTTTCGCGGGTTTCCAGAATTGTCGTGCGCGAATGAATGGAATCCCCGTGATAGACAGGCCTTGGGAAATTCATATCTGTCATGGCGAGGTTGCCGACAGTGGTCCCAAGCGTTGTATCCGTCACGGATACACCAATCATCAGACCCAGCGTAAAAACCGAGTTCACCAGGGGTTTGCCAAATTCCGAATTCTCGGCAGCCCAGTGAAAATCGATGTGAAGGGGCTGGGTATTATATGTGGCATTACAAAACCACATGTTATCCGCTTCGGTAATCGTGCGGGTAATGGCGTGGTCAAAAACCATGCCTTCCTTGAATTCTTCAAACCAGAGACCTGACATTGTACTTCCCCTTAATTCTCTTCTTTAATTGTTTGACTTTTAGGCAAAATATCTGCGGTCCTGAACATTCTTGTCAGAATTTGAAACACAGATGTTTGCGTATTTCCGTATAAAGTTCTATTATTCGAATAATATCGAGCGTCTTTCGGCACGTCAATGTGTGCTTTGATCGCTTGGTCAGATAAATATTTTAAGGGCGGAACCAGCACTGTGAATGACACTCGAAACGATGGCTGGCAGCCACTCAAGGGTTTGAAAATAATAGATTTTTCCATGTTGTTGCCGGGACCATTGGCAACGTTGATCATGGCGGATCTGGGGGCAGAAGTGATCAAAGTTGAGCCCCCTGGCGGCGATTATGCCCGCCACATGAAAAGTTTTTTGTTCGAAGGGTCCAACCGCAACAAGTCCAGTATCGTGGTTGATCTGAAGGCACCGGACGCCAAAGATATCATCAAACGCCTTGCTGAATATGGCGACGTGGCCATCGAAGGTTTCCGTCCAGGTGTTGCCGACCGCCTGGGTATTGGACCTGATCAATTACAGGCCATCAACCCGGCCCTGATCTATTGTTCGCTTTCCGGTTTTGGCCAAACCGGCCCCATCAGCACCAAGGCCGGACACGACCTGGCCTACATCGCCATGGGTGGTGGGCTGGCCCAAAAAGGTCAGCTACGCCAGGCACCCAGCCGCTCGTCCTTGCCTGTCGCTGACATCGCTGGCGGATCGTTTGCCGCCATATCTATCCTCGCCGCCATGCATGCACGCAAGCCAGATGAAAAAGGTGCTGTGCTGGATATCAGCCTTTATGAATCGGTCCTCTATTCCAGCGCCATCCGTTTCGGGTTCGAGACATCTGCCGAGGAAAATAATCACCTTTATCCGGCCAACGATCTGTTTACCTGCGGCGATGGTCGCCAAATCGCCTTGACCATTGTTGAAGTCAAATTCTGGGATAACTTTGTCCGCGTGACAAAAGATATCCAGCCAGAATTCGGGCACGATGATTTCGCCTCGGAAGAAGGCAGGTTGGTGAATGCCGACCGCCTGATGGCCTTGCTGGATGATTTGTTTGCCTCAAAACCGGCGGCCCACTGGATTGAATTTTTGGACCCGGCCGACGTGCCCGCAACGATCTGTGTGACCAATCAGGAAACCGTCACCAGTGAACATGCCCTGCATCGCGCCATGCATATGAAAAGTGGTGAAACAACTGTTATGCCCTTTCCCGTCATTGCCAGTGGCCAGCATGTGACCTCAAAACAAACGACCGCCCCGGCCCGAAGCATTGACGCCGCCCGCATCCTGGACAAACTTGGATACTCCGCTGATCAAATTTCTGACTTTGCGGCCCGGTCAATTGTTGAGGTACCCGAGACATGATCAAGATTATTGACGCCCGAAACCTGAACCTGGCTGATCACATTCGCCCTGGAGATGCCATCATTTGGGGGCAGGCCTCGGCGGAACCATTGGACCTGATTGATCTGTTGATCGCCCAGCGGGCCAGTATCGGCAAGGTTAACGCCTTTGTCGGCCTCGCCCTGACTCCCACATTACTGCCGGAACATACAGACTTTATTTCCCTGACAAGTTATGGCGCACTTGGCACCAGTGTAAAACTGGCAGCGGCGGGTGTGCTGAAACTGGTGCCTTGCCATTATTCGTCTGTGCCCAATTTGATCGACAGCGGTCGTCTGCCCGTTGATGTTGCCTTTGTGCAGATCAGCGAACCAGGTCCCGACGGCAGCCACAGCTTAGGCTATTGCAATGACTATATGAAGAACGCCATCAACCAGGCCCGTTTAGTCATTGCCGAAATTAATGCCCATGTACCCTGGACCCATATGGATGCGCCGCTGGACGAAGATAAAATTGACTTCGCCATCCGATCCGACCGGCAACCCCCAGGTGTACAGGTGCCGGAACCAGGCGACGTCGATCTTAAGATCGCAGCCCTGGTGGCCAGCGTTATCGAAGATGGAGCGACCCTGCAATACGGTGTCGGCGCAATCCCGGCGGCCATTCTGAACGCTTTGGGCGGACACAAGGATCTGGGCCTGCATTCCGGTTTGATCACAGACGAAATCATTGATCTGGTGGAAAATGGTGTCATTACCAATGCCCGCAAGGCCGTGCATACCGGGATCAGTGTGGGGGCCATCGCCATTGCCGGACCGCGCCTGAAAGACTTTTTGCACCTGAACGCAGATTTTCAAATGCACCCGTCATCGACGACCCATGGCCCGGCAACCCTGTCGCAAATTGACAATCTGGTGGCCATGAATTCAGCTTTGGAAGTCGATATTTATGGCCAGGTTAATGCGGAACAGGTGGGGGATCGCTACCTTGGGGCCATTGGCGGCCAGGTCGATTTCATGCACGCTGCCACCACAGCCGCCAAGGGTATTTCCATGATTGCCATGCCAGCCTCGTTGGGAAAATCCGGTGGCAGTCGAATAACCGCAAAGCTGGGCGGCCCGTTCGTGACCACGGCTCGCACGGATGTGGATATGGTAATCACTGAATACGGCATTGCTGATTTACGCGGCAAAACACTTGAAGACCGGGCCCGAAGCATTATTGATATTGCCTTGCCGGAACACCGTGAAGAATTAGCCACGCATATTTAGTTTCCAGCTTGCGATCTGGTTTTCAGGTTGGTTTCAATAGGGGGGATTATGACCGACACATCTATCACCACGCTCGAACAGATGCTGTCACCGCGATCGGTTGCCATTGTCGGTGCGTCGGATAATCCCGGCCGTATTGGTGGTCGTCCCCTGGCCTATCTGATTGATCATAAATTCACCGGTGATATCTACCCGGTTAACCCGACCCGCGACACGGTTCAGGGCCTGAAGGCCTGGCCATCCATTCTGGATATTGATGGCCACATTGATACGGTCGTCATCGCCGTACCCGCACCGCATGTTGTGCAAACTGTCAGGGATTGCGTCACTAAAGGCGTGAAGGGCTGCATAATCTTGTCGGCCGGTTTTGCCGAAATGGGTGAAGAAGGCGCACAAGCTCAGGAAGAACTCACGAAAATTTCCAAGGAAACCGGTATTCGTTTGCTGGGGCCAAATTGCTTGGGATCGATGAATGTGCATGAAAACTTCCTGCCGACCTTTTCCGGTGCGCCCAGCCTGCAATTGCCAATCAAAGGCGGCTTGTCGATTATTACCCAGTCCGGTGCTTTCGGGGCGCACCTTTATTATCTGTCGACCCAGACGCGCCTGGGGGTTCGTTATGTCATCACCACCGGCAACGAAAGTGACGTCCAGGTTGCCGATGCCATTTTGATGTGCGCCAACGATCCGGAAACAAAAGTTATTATGGCTTATTCGGAAGGCATCAAAAATGGTGACCGCCTGATCGAAGCTCTTGAAGCGGCGGCTGCCGCGGAAAAACCGGTTGTCTTCATGAAGGTGGGCCGATCTGAAGTCGGTGCCCTGGCGGCGACGTCTCATACGGCGTCGCTGACCGGTGAGGACGCCGTCATTGATGCGATCTTCCGGCAATATGGTGTGCATCGCGCGGTAACCACGGAAGACCTGGTGGATATCGCCTATGCCGCCATTAAAGGTCGCAAGCCCACCGGTCGTCGCTTGGGTCTGGTGACCATTTCAGGCGGCGTGGGGGTCCTGATGGCAGATGCTGCCGAAGATTGCGGCCTCGATGTGGCCCCCATGCCGGCAAAAGCTCAAGCTTCGTTAACGGACCTGATCCCTTTTGCAGCACCTCGCAATCCTGTCGATGTCACCGCCCAGATTCTGAACGAACTGGACAAGCTTCCACAATTCTTTTCAACCCTGATTGTCGAAGGTAAATACGATACGGTCCTTGCCTTCTTCACCAGCGGTGCCTCCACCAAAACCTCGGCGGCAAAATTTTTGGCGGCCATTCAACAAATGCGCCAGGAACATCCGGAACAGTTTATCGTTCTGTCTTTGCTGGCAAATGAAGACGAAGTCAAATCCTATGAAGAACTGGGTTTCCCGGTTTTCCCTGACGCCAGCCGGGCCGTCGCCGCCATTGCAGCTGTCATCCGCTTTGTTGAAGCCCATGACCGTCTGGCCAGTCGCGAACAGCTGACATTGCCCGACGCCAGGGGATTGCCGGAAGGGCCCCTGTCAGAAGCCGGTGCCAAAAAAATCCTGCAACAAGCCGGTCTGCCGGTCCTGGCGGAAACCCTGGCAACATCCGCTCAGGAAGCCGCACGTGCAGCGGGTGATAAACCGGTTGCCATGAAGATCGTCTCACCCGATGTACTGCACAAAACAGAGATCGGCGGCGTCTTGCTGAACGTCACAGGTGCCGATGATGTTGCTGCCGCTTACACCACCCTGGAGGGTCGCCTGCGGACGCATCATCCAGACGCGCAATTTGACGGGATCCTGGTATCCCCAATGATTGAAGGCGGCGTCGAGATCATCATGGGCACCAGCCAGGATCCGGTCTTTGGCCCCATTGTCATGGTCGGTCTGGGTGGCGTGCTGGTCGAAGTCCTGAAAGATGTCAGTTTCCGCAAAGCCCCCTTTGATATCGCCGATGCCCACATGATGATCAATGAATTACGCGGCTCGGCCATACTGGATGGTGTGCGCGGTGCCGCCCCGGCAGACCGGCAGGCGCTGGCCAGTGCGCTCAGCCAGCTGTCCCTGTTTGCGGCGGCGGAAAAAGACAGCATCGAAAGTATCGATATCAATCCCTTTGTGGTTTTTGAAGAAGGCCAGGGTGCGGTTGCCCTTGATGCCTTGATTGTTGCCCGCAAGGCATGATCCACCCTTCCCCTTTGCGCCGGATCACTTCCAGCTTGCTAATTATTACCTTCCTGGTTTCAGCCGGGCGGGAGTTGGGCGCTGGCAGCTGGACGACCGCCGTTGGAGGAGCCGCCTTAACGCTGTTCATCCTGCTGGAATGGCCAGGATTGGCGCTCATATCCAGGCTGACATTTTCTGTTGCTATCGCAACCCTTGCCGCCTTCACCGTCCTTGATCTGGTGTCTCTGGAGCTGATTGAAAAAGCCTTTGCACGGGCCACATTTTTTGCTTTTTTTGTGACCGCACTTGATATCCTGCGGTCGGCGGCACAAACCTCGCCCATGATTCGCACATGCGGCAAGCTGATTGTCGATCAACCACCGGGCAGGCGTTATGGCGTGCTGACATTTGGTGGCCATCTGTTTGGTATTCTGCTGAACATGGGCAGTCTGAACCTGCTGGGCACCATGGTACGTCGCTCTATCGACACAGATCAGACAGGTGTTGAGCAACGCATTCGGGACATTCGCCTGCAACGCATGACCATGGCCCTGATGCGCGGCTTTTGTGCCATTCCCCTGTGGGCACCCACATCTGTTTCAGTAATTATCGTGCTCACAGGTTTGCCGGACGTATCCTGGTTTGATGCCGCCCCCTATGCCATGACGACGGCTTTCACATTTATTATGTTGGGCTGGCTTGTAGACAGAATGTCTTTTCCCAGGCCCGCCATCAAGGAAGCGCCAGGCAGCCTGATAACGGTTTTGCTGGCCCTGTTGCCCTTGCTGTTACTGAATATCATTGTCCTGGGAACAGCCTTTACGATTTCTCAGATCACATCCTTGCGTCTGATTGCTGCCCTGCTGATCTGCATCCCGGTTTTTGGGATGGGCTGGATCGTTCTGCAATATGCCAGAGCCGGTGGCCTGCGAGCCTTGCAGCTAACACAACGAAGATTATGGAACCGGATTTTTCCAGCCTTCAGTGATGTGCGATCAGAAATTGGCATCCTCGCCAGTTCCGCCTTCCTCAGCGTCATCCTGTTGCCGCAAATAGATGTCGCGGCCTTGAGTAACTTTATCGCCCTGCACGACCTGGGCCAGAGCACCGTCCTGATCCTGACCTTCTGGACGATTGTCTTGTTGGCCCCCATGGGAATTAACCCGATCATCACTGTGCTTTTGGCCGTGGATATTCTGGCCACTCTGCCAGGGCAAGAGATTTCGCCCTATCTCATCCTGTTTGTCTGCACCATGGGCTGGACCCTGGTTACTGGTTTTTCACCCTTCGCTGCCGCTTTGCGCCTGGTCTGTCGTTGCATCAATATTTCACCCTTGCGGGTGGGACTTGTCTGGAACCGGGTCTTCAGCCTGTGTGTATTCGCCGGGGCCAGCCTGTATCTGTTGATTATCGCCTGAATGGATCGTTTTCTGCTGGACATATAGTTCGCTAGCTAACTATCATATCCTTTAATTGAAACTCTTCATTTCAGGATGTTCTTCACATGTCCCCCAACACAGATACGGATACGGATACGAATTCAAAAACTATTTCCATTGGGGGTGCTTGTGGTTATTGGGGCGAAAGCGCCATGGCGACACCGCAGTTGTTGGCTGCTGCGAAACAAGAAAATCGCCCGCTGGATTATCTGGTCTATGACTACCTGGCCGAAGTCTCCATGTCGATCATGGCCCGGGCCCGCGCCAAAGATGCAAATGCCGGATATGCGGCTGACTTTGTGGCCGTTGTCCTGAAGAAAAACCTGAAGCAAATCGCCGAACAGGGCGTGAAAGTTATTTCCAATGCAGGTGGTGTAAACCCTCAGGCTTGCGGTGCAGCAATCCGCGCCCTGGTGTCCGATCTTGGCCTCAACCTGAAAGTTGCCGTAATCACCGGCGATGACTTGATCGACAAACCAGAAGACCTGGTCACCCTGGCACCAACCGAAATGTATTCCGGCATCGACTTCCCCGATCCGTCGAAACTGGCCAGCGCCAATGCCTATCTGGGGGCCTTTCCCATTGCACAAGCCCTGGACCTGGGGGCCGACATCGTTATTACCGGGCGCTGTGTCGACAGCGCCGTCACCCTGGGCGCCTGTATCCATGAATTTGGCTGGGCGGCGGATGATTGGGACAAATTGTCTTGCGGTACCCTGGCCGGACACATCCTGGAATGCGGCCCGCAAGCCACGGGTGGAAATTTCACGGACTGGGAACAGATCGTCGCCGATGGCATCGACGGCATCGTCGACATCGGCTACCCCATCGCGGATATGTCGGCGGACGGTAGTTTTGTTTTAGGCAAGCCAGAGGATACTGGCGGGCTGGTCAGCGTCGGTACCGTGTCCGAACAGATGTTGTATGAAATTGGTGACCCGCAAGCCTATATCGTGCCCGACGTGGTTTGTGATTTTTCCACTGTCGAAATTGTTCAGGCAGGGCCAGACCGGGTGTGTGTTTCCGGGGCCACGGGTTATCCCGCCACTGATACCTACAAAGTCAGCGTAACCTATGCCGATGGATTTCGCGGCGGCATATTGCGTACGCTCTATGGCATTGATGCCGACAAAAAAGCCCAGGTTTATGTCGACGCCACCCTTGCCCGCGCCCGCAATACCTTGCGCGGTTCGAACCTGGGTGACTTCAGCGAAACCAGTATCGAAATACTTGGGGCAGAGAGTCAGTATGGCAGCCACAGCCAGGGGTCAGGCTCACGTGAAGTTGTGGTCAAGCTGGCCGCCAAACATGAAGACCAGAAAGCCATTGGCATTTTGTTGCGTGAAGCCAGCGGCATTGGCCTTGCCACCCCGCCCAGTGGTTCCGGCTTCCAGGGTGGGCGATCAAAACCGTCACCGGTGATCCGCCTGTTTTCCTTTTTAATCGCCAAGAACCTGCTGCCAGTTAATATCGAGATTGACGGCCAGGTCACGTCGTTTGTTCTGGCTGCAACCAAGACTTTCAGCGATGGCATGATCGAGCGTCCGCCAGAACCTGCAGCACCTGACCTGAGCGGCGAGACAACAACCGTGCCCCTGGTCAAACTGGTTTGGGGTCGCAGTGGTGACAAGGGTGACAAAGCCAATATCGGCCTGATTGCCCGCAAGCCTGAATATCTTCCCTTTGTCTGGGCCGGGCTGACAACGGGCGTTGTGGCGGACCGTTTTGCCCATTTCACACAAGGCAAAACCGAACGCTTTTTAATGCCCGCCCCCAACGCCATTAACTTTTTACTGCATGAAGCGCTTGGTGGTGGCGGTGTCGCCAGCCTGCGCAATGATGCCCAGGGCAAGGGCTTTGCATCCTTGTTGTTGGACCAGCCCGTTGAAGTCCCCATCACGTTGGCGGAGAAACTCTGATGACGGTTTTTGTTTCCAAAACCAACACGGCATCTGACGCATATGCGGCCAACCGGGCTGATATGCTGGCCCTTGTCGACGATTTGCATGACCTGAAAGACCGGGCCAAACAATTGTCCGAGCGTCGCCGGGCCCGCTTTGATGAGCGCGGCCAACTGACCCCTCGCGAACGCGTTGCCCGCATCCTCGACCCCGGCCTGCCCTTTCTGGACCTGTATGGCCTGGCCAATTATATGGTTGATACGGACGACCGCGAAAAAAGTATTCCTGGTGCAAGTGCCATCTCCGGTATCGGCTTTATTAATGGCGTGCGCTGTATGATCTATGCCAGTGACAGCGGCATCAATGCCGGGGCCATGACGCAAAAGTCAGGCGAAAAGCTGCGCGGCTGTCTGGATATGGCCCTGCTACAAAAACTGCCCTTTGTGCACCTGGTGGAAAGTGCCGGGGCCAACCTGATGAAATACCAGGTCGAAGCCTGGGCCCATGGCGGCGGGGCCTTTGCCCGTCTCGCCAGAATGAGCGCCGCCGGTATCCCCACTTTTGTTGTGCTGCATGGTCCATCGACCGCTGGCGGGGCCTATTTTCCGGGCATGAGTGATTATGTCATCGGCATCAAGGGGCGCGGTCGTATGTCTTTGGGCGGTGCCGCCCTGGTCAAAGCCGCCACCGGCGAAGAAGCCGACGACGAAGAATTGGCCGGATCAGAAATGCATGCCTCTGTCACCGGCACCGTGGAATATCTGGCTGAAGACGATGCCCATGGCCTGATTGTTGCCCGCGACACCATCGGCCGTCTTGGCTGGAATGATCGCTGTACAGTTCCCGCACGCCCGGCCTTTATCGAACCGCTTTATGATCCGGATGAAATCGCTGGCGTGGTGCCGGTGGATTATCGCAAACCTTATGATGTGCGCGAAGTTGCCGCCCGCCTGGTGGATGGCTCAGACTTTGAAGATTTCAAACCTCGCTACGGTGTTAACATTGCCTGTTTGCAGGCCAGGATATTCGGCCAGGCTGTTGGTGTCGTTGGCAACAATGGCCCCATGGACCCGGCGGAAGCCACCAAGGCGGCACAGTTTTTCCAGCTTTGTGACCAGGCCGATATGCCCCTGATCATGCTGAACAACATCACCGGCTATATGGTTGGTAAGAAATATGAACAGGGCGGCATGATCAAACACGGGGCCAAGATGATCCAGGCCATCACCAATGTGCGCGTGCCCAAGATTACGTTTTATATCGGGGCCAGTTTCGGCGCCGGGAACTATGGCATGGCCGGGCTGGCCTATGATCCTGATTTTCTGTTTGCCTGGCCCAATGCCACCACGGGCGTCATGGGCGGGGAACAAGCCGCCACCACCATGGACCAGGTCGCCCGCGCCGGGGCGGAACGCAAAGGGCTACCCATCGACGAAGCAGCGTTGGCAACCCAAAAGCAACAGTTGATCGATCATTTCGACAGCCAGGCTGATGCCTTTTATACCTCAGGCCGCTTGCTGGATCAGGGCGTGATTGACCCTAGAGATACCCGCAAGGTTATTGGCTTTGCCCTGGAAACTATCAGGGAAGCCAAACACAGACCCCTGCAAGCCAACGCCTTTGGCGTGGCACGGATGTAGGAGCCAGATCATGCGCACATTCAAAAGTATTCTAATTGCCAACCGTGGTGAAATTGCCGTCCGCGTCATGCGCACGGCCCAGGCCTTAGGCTATCGTACCATCGCGGTTTATTCCGAAGCCGACGAGCACGCCCCCCATGTGCAAATGGCCGATGATGCTGTCTTGCTAGGACCCGCCCCTGTGGGCCAGTCTTATCTGGATATGGACCGGGTACTGGCCGCAGCAATCGAGACCGGGGCCGAGGCCATTCATCCGGGCTATGGTTTTTTGTCAGAAAATGCAGACTTTGCCCGCGCCGTTGAAGCGGCTGGTCTGGTGTTTATCGGCCCTTCTGCTGAGTCCATCGATTTGATGGGCAACAAAGCCGCCGCCAAGCGACGCATGATCGATGCCAAGGTGCCTTGTGTGCCGGGCTATGAAGACACCGACCAGGCGGATGCAACACTGATATCAGCTGCCAATGACATTGGTTTTCCGATCATGGTCAAGGCGGCCGCTGGTGGTGGTGGACGCGGTATGCGTCTTGTGCACGACGCACATGACTTGCCCGACGCCCTGAATTCCGCCCGGTCGGAAGCGCTGAATGCTTTTGGCTCGGATGAACTGATCCTTGAGAAAGCCGTCATGCGTCCCCGCCATGTTGAAGTGCAGGTTTTTGCCGACACCCATGGTAATGTCGTGCACCTGTTTGAGCGGGATTGTTCCGTTCAACGTCGTCACCAAAAAGTGGTTGAAGAAGGCCCCTGCCCGGTCATGACGCCTGGTTTGCGCACCCGCATGGGGGCCGCCGCCGTGGAGGCCGCCGGCAGCATCAATTATCGCGGCGCGGGTACGGTTGAATTTTTGCTGGATGACGCGGGCGAATTTTATTTTTTGGAAATGAACACCCGCTTACAAGTCGAACACCCGGTCACGGAAATGATCACCGGACTGGATCTGGTGGCTCTGCAAATCCAGGTCGCCGAGGGACATCCCTTAGGCTTGAGCCAGGAGGATATCAAGCTTGAGGGCCATGCCATTGAGGTCCGGCTTTATGCGGAAGACACCAGCCAGGATTTTTTGCCCTGCACCGGTACTGTTGATCTGTGGCAGCCGTCATCCGGGGACGGCTTGCGTTTTGATAGCGGCATTGAAACCGGGCAAGATATTTCGCCCTTTTATGATCCCATGATCGCCAAGGTCGTGGCCTGGGGTGAAACCCGCGAGGTTGCCCGCCATCGCCTGATCGAAGGTTTGAAGGACACCGTGCTGTTTGGCCTGACGACCAATCGGGGTTTTCTGATTGATGTGTTGGGCCGGGAAACCTTCGCCAAGGGTGAAGCCACGACGGCATTTATCGGCGATGAATTTACCGACGACGATCTGGCCGCGACCACGCCTGACCTGATGCAATCGGCCATGGCATCGGTCTTGCAATATCACGAGGAACGCGAAAGTGCCTTTGTCAAATGTGTTAATGTCTCACCGACTTTGGTGAACTGGTCCAGTGGACAGGGCCTGGTCACACGCTATGTCTTCGCCTGGGGTGAGATCGAATTTGATCTGACAGTAACACCGCAAGACCGGCATTGTTATCTGGTGCAGTCCGGCGAAACATCTCTGACCATTGATCTGCTGGAAGCCGGTGACAATACGGCCCGCCTGCGCATCAATGGCCGTCGTCAACTGGTTCATTACCACATCCCCACACCCGGTCACATCTGGCTCTCGGTTGAAGGTAAAACCACCAGCTTCCGCAATCACATCGCCTTTGCCGGTGCGCCGGAAGAGGTTGCGGGCAGTGGCCGCATTCTGGCCCCCATGCATGGTACCTTGCTGGAGGTTTGTGTAAAATCGGGGGATACGGTCAAAAGCGGTGATCGGCTTGCCGTATTGGAAGCCATGAAGATGCAGCATGAAATTCTGTCAGAAGTGAACGGCACAGTGATGGAAGTTCATGCCATACCCGGCAGCCAAACCGCCGCTGATACATTGTTGATTGAAATCGAAGAAGCCGAATAACCTGACAGGAGCCCCCATGCAACAAGCCCATGATTTTGGTGACGAAAGCGATGCCTTGTACGAATTACTGGCACCGTTGAATGATACAGATTTTGGCAGGCAAACCCTGTTCAAGGACTGGACAATCAATGACATCCTGGCCCACCTGCATATCTTTAATCACCTGGCTGACTTATCGCTGCTGGACCCCGACCGGTTTGCCAAAGAATATGGCGACATGAAAGATCTGCGCGAAGAAGGTCTGAACATGCGCGAAGCCACAGACCAGCTTTTGAACAATGTCAAAGGGCGGGCCTTGCTGAATCTCTGGCATGACTATTACCCCAAATCAACTGCCGCCTTTGCCGCCGCTGATCCCAAACAACGTGTCAAATGGGCAGGTCCCGACATGAGCGCCCGGTCCAGCATTTCCGCCCGGCTAATGGAAACCTGGTCTCACGCCCAGGCCATCTACGATTTGTTGGGTGTCAAACGTACAAACGGCGACCGTATCAAAAACATTGTCATCATGGGCATGAATACCTTTGGCTGGACCTTCATCAATCGCGGCGAAGAGGTGCCGGAGGATGTGCCTTATGTGCGCTTGCTTGCCCCATCGGGTGAAATATGGGAATGGAATGAACCATCAGACGACAATTGCATCACAGGCCAGGCCGAAGATTTCTGCCAGGTTGTCACCCAGTGTCGTGGTATCGGCGATACCGACCTGAAAGTTACGGGTGAAACCGCAACGCGCTGGATGGCCGTGGCGCAATGTTTTGCCGGACCGCCGGAAACACCGCCGGCTGTCGGCACCCGACGCGTTTGAAAATTCAAAAACTTACGAAGGCCCCCTCAAATGTCTGCTCTCGAAAAATACCCCAACCTGTTTTCGCCGCTTGATCTGGGTTTCACCACCATAAAGAACCGAGCCCTGATGGGCTCCATGCATACAGGTCTGGAAGAAGAACCGGGTGGCTTTGAACGCATGGCCCCCTATTTCGCCGAACGTGCCCGTGGGGGTGTTGGTATGATCATTACCGGTGGCATTTCCCCGAATATAGAAGCTGGCATGGGCGCCAAATTGTCGACGTCAGAAGAAGCCTTGCAGCACAAGCTGATTACCGATGCCGTTCACGCTGCCGACGAAGATGTCAAAATCTGTATGCAAATTCTGCATTCCGGTCCCCTCGCCCGCAACGCTGATGCCGTAGCCCCCTCGGCTGTTAAATCCCGTATCGCCCCGCATACGCCCGTGGAACTGGATGCGGCTGGTATCGAGAAGCAGATATCTGACATCGTGAACTGCGCTGCCAAGGCCCAGGAGGCCGGTTATGATGGCGTGGAAGTCATCGGTTCCGCCGGTTATTTGCTGAGCACATTCCTGGTGGAAAAGACCAACCAGCGCACCGATGAATGGGGTGGCAGTTACGAGAACCGTATGCGCTTCCCGCTGGAAGTCATGCGCCGTACCCGCGAAGCCGTCGGCCCCAACTTCATCCTTATCTTCCGTATTGCCGCCATGGACATGTTGCAAGGTGGCATGTCCTGGGACGAAATTGTGACCCTGGCCAAAAAGATGGAAAGCGTTGGCGTCAGCATCATCAGCACACATTTTACCTGGCATGAAAGCACCGTGCCAACCATTGCCACCATGGTACCACGTGCTGCCTTTGCCGGTGTTACGGGTCGGTTGCGCAAAGAACTTAACATCCCTGTTATCACCAGCAACCGTATCAATATGCCCCAGGTCGCCGAAGATGTTCTGATACGCGGTGATGCGGACATTATTTCCATGGCGCGTCCCATGCTGGCCGACCCTGACCTGATACGGAAAACCCTGGAAGGCCGTGAAGACGAGATCAACACCTGTATCGCCTGCAACCAGGCCTGCCTGGATCACATTTTCTCCGGCAAGATCTGTTCCTGTCTGGTAAATCCGCGCGCTTGTCATGAAACAGAGCTGAACTACACACCCACCGACAATCCCAAATCCATCGCTGTCGTCGGGGCGGGACCCGCCGGACTGGCTTATGCTGATGTGGCAGCCAGGCGTGGTCACAAAGTTAGCTTGTATGATTCAGCCTCGGAAATTGGTGGACAGTTCAATCTGGCCAAACAAATCCCTGGCAAAGAAGAGTTTTTTGAGACCTTGCGCTATTTCAAACGGCGCATCGAGGTTGAAGGTATTGTCCTGCACCTGGACACGCGCGTTTCTGCCGACAGTCTGAAGGACAAAGGCTTTGACGAGGTTATCGTCGCCACCGGCATCGCCCCCCGCACACCAGACCTGGAGGGTATCGATCATCATAAAGTCGTCAGCTACATCGATGCCATCAAGGGCGTCAAACCCATTGGCAAAAAGGTCGCCATTATGGGCGCCGGTGGCATTGGCTTTGACGTAGCCGAATTGATCATGCACAAGGGCCTTTCCGGTTCCATGGATATCGACACCTTTGCCCGCGAGTGGGGCATCGATTTTGAAAACCATCCGCGCGGCGGCGTCACAGACGTTGAACCGGTGGTCGAAAGTGCGGATCGGGAAGTTTACCTGTTGCAACGCAAGTCGACGCCGGTCGGTCGGGGTCTGGGCAAAACCACGGGCTGGACCCATCGCATTGCCCTGTCACGTCGTGGGGTCAAGATGATCAATGGCGTCGAGTATCTGAAGATCGACGACGACGGCTTGCATGTCATGATCGACAATGAACCCCAGGTTCTGGGTGTCGATACGGTTATCGTCTGCGCCGGGCAAAGTCCCCTGCGTGAATTACATGACGATCTGGTTAAGGCTGGTTTAAACTCAACCCTGGTCGGTGGTGCCTTTGAGGCTGCCGAACTCGACGCCAAACGGGCGATCAAACAGGCTTGCGAGCTGGCCGCAGTTGTTTAGAAATCTGATTTTGGAGAGAATTGAATGGTTAACGTAAGTGATGTGTTGGGCACCTGGGTGCTGGTGAACTGGACGTCTTTGAAAAACGGTGAGCCCGCCGGGTTCCCAATGGGCGAAGATGCCCACGGTCAAATTATTTATTCAGCCGAAGGCCGCATGGCGGCGTCCCTGATGATGCAGAATTTCAAGGACAATCCCTCGACCACCAACCCCACGCCCGACGTTTGTCTGGCCTATGGCGGCACCTTTCAGATCGACGGTGACGAGGTCGTGCATGATGTTATTTTCGCCACCCTCCCCCACTGGATCGGGCACCCCTTGCGGCGCACCATGAGCTGGAAAGAGGGCGACCTGTGTCTTAATACAGCACCAGAGACCAGTAAATCCGGCAATACCTATCAGCATGAATTGCGTTGGCGGAAGCTGTGAGGAAATTTAGCACCTCGTCACCCCGCACTTGATGCGGGGTCTACGCCTGGGAAATTAAGGCATCCCTCGTGATGTAAGCATGGACCCCGCATCAAGTGCGGGGTGACGTTACCTTTTTGTCAACTCACAAACCCTTGCAACCGTGCCGCCTCGGCCCGCAACTTCTCCGGCCCACCTAAAAAGGCCCGGTTAAAGCCGATACGCTTGAACCAGAAATGCAGGCCCTGCAAATCAGTGTAACCCATGCCGCCATGCACTTCGGTCGCGGTGCGCGCCACCATGCGACCCACCTCGTCCGTATGGGATTTGGCCAGCGCGGTACTTAGCGACACCTCCCCAGGCAAATGGTCGAAGGCATAAGCCGCATACCAGATCAGCCCCCGGCAGGGTTGTAACTCGGCGGCCATTTCTGCACACATATGTTTCACGGCCTGGAACGATCCAATCAAGCGGTCAAACTGTTTGCGTTGCAGGGCATATTCAACCGACTGGACCAGCATGGCATCCCCTGCCCCCAAGGTTTCCGCCGCCATAATAATACGCCCGGCATCGATAACGCGTTGTAAGGTGTCTTCGTCGCCATCGACCAGCTTTTCCGCGTGGACATTATTCAGCGTTAGTTGAGCAACAGATCGCGTGCCATCAATGGTCGGGAAGCATTCCTGCGACAGGCCATCGGCGTCTGATTTGATGATGAACAGTTGTCCGATATCGTCGGCAATGACATAAGCATCCGCATCACCACAATCGATTACGAACATGGCCTTGCCGTTTAAGGTTTGATCCTGTGCGGTAACGGTGGCATCACGACGTGTGCCACTGGCCGCGGCTGAAACAGCGACGCCCAAGCGCAGCTCGCCCCCAGCAAGGCCCGGCAGCCAGGCTTGTTTTTGAGCCTCGTTCCCCGCCAGCATGATTGCCAATGGGGCCATGACTGCTGTGCCCACATAGGGCACCGGTGCCATGCTGCGACCCAGTTCTTCCGCCACCACGGCAGCTTCCAGCAATCCAAGGCCTGCGCCGCCATGGGCTTCCGGGATTAGCAAACCAGCCATGCCAAGCTGGACCAATTCCTGCCAGATATCAGCATCCAGGGCCTGTTTGCCATTCGAGATGGCGCGAATTTGATCGGTGTCGGATACACGTTCCAGGGTACGTCGGAAACTATCCTGGATCATGATCTGTTCTTCGGAGAGGGCAAAGTCCATGATCTTATACCTGCACCGCTTTGGGCTCACGCGGCATGCCAAGGCCCCGCTCGGCAATGATGTTCTTCTGGATTTGTGCCGTGCCGCCGCCGATGATCAGACCGAGGTCATACATGTAAAGTTGTTGCCAAATGCCATCGCTTTGCATTGACGGAATGCCGTCATAGAACACACCCAGTTCGCCAAAGGCATCTATGGCCAACGCGTCCAGCTGGTGGTTCAGCTCGCAGCCCAACAACTTGCATACCATGTCGCCGAGGCCCGGCCCTTCACCCTTTTGGGCCGCACTGATCAGTCGCATTTCGTGCAGGCGCATAGATTGCACACGGGCCTGCAGGGCAATGAACCGATCACACATGACCGGGTTATGCATCAAGGTCTCGCCAGCCACGGTCTCGCGCATCATCAAGGCCTGAATGCGGTTCAATCGATCCAGCGAGCCATTGGCATTCGACAGCATGCCACGCTCATGTTTCAGGGTGCTGTTGGCCACAGTCCAACCCTTTCCCCGACCACCAACAACCTGGCTTTTGGGCACGCGCACGTCCGTGAAGAAGACTTCATTAAAAGACGGATGCCCGGTCATGGTTTGCAGGGGACGCACATCAATACCAGGGGTGTCCATGGAAAAAATCAGGTAACTTATGCCGGCATATTTTGAAGCCTCAGGTTCTGTGCGCACGAGGCAAAATATCATCTGGGCGATATGGGCTGATGAAGTCCAGATCTTTTGGCCGTTGATAACAAAATCATCGCCATCTTCCACGGCGTGTGTGGTCAAACTGGCAAGGTCCGAGCCCGCCCCCGGTTCGGAATAGCCCTGACACCAGAAGACATCGCCCTGCAAGGTGGGCCTGATCCACTGCTGCTTTTGTTCTTCTGTGCCATGTTCCAGCAAGGTTGGCATCAGCATGGAAATACCCTGGCTGATCAGACCTTGCGGAATATCGGCAGCAAAAAATTCATCGGCAATGATGCGTGATTTCAGAATGTCCGGCTCGGCCCCAAAGCCACCATATTCTTTCGGGATTGTGCGATTGGCATAGCCCCGCTCGACCAGCAATTGCTGCCAGGCCCGCACTTGCAGTGAATAGGGTTTGGGTAACAAACGATAGGACATGGCGGTCTCAATCGGGGCCTCCGCACCATGTTCCGTCAGAAAGGCCCGCACGTCTTCACGAAAGGCCTTGTGCGCGGCACTGTCATGCAGATCCATGGACTTACTTTCTGGTCGATGGAGAAATATTCATCAATTTGGCAATCACCTGCAGCATAATTTCGTCGGCACCACCGCCGATGGAGGTAATGCGAAAATCGCGAAACCGGCGAGAGACCGAGGCTTCCCAGACATAGCCATGTCCGCCCCAATATTGCAGGCAGCTGTCAGCAACTTCACGCTGCAAACGCCCGGTTTTGAGCTTGGCCATAGACGCCAGCATTGTGACGTCTTCGCCTGCCATGTATTTTTCGATGGCAGCCCAGGTCAGAGCCTTCAGGGCTTCGACTTCGGTTTGCAATTCCGCCAGGCGAAAATGCACGACCTGATTATCGAGGATGGATTTACCAAAGGCTTTCCGTTCTCGCGTGTAGTCAATGGTCTGGTTAATGACGTCTTCCATCATGGCCGGCCCCCGGGCGGCGATGAACAAACGTTCTTCCTGGAATTGCTGCATCTGATAGATAAAGCCCTGGCCTTCTTCGCCGATGCGATTGCGCTGCGGCACCCGCACATCATCAAAAAAGATCTGTGCTGTGTCCGACGCCATCAAACCGATCTTCCTGATTTTATGTCGGGTGATGCCAGGTGTATCCATGGGGATCATGATCAAGGATTTGTTTTTATGGATGCCGTCGTCGCTGGTATTGCACAGACAACACATCCAGTCGGCCTGTAAGCCGTTGGTAATAAACATTTTTGAGCCGTTGATGATATAATCATCACCGTCTTTGCGGGCCGTTGTTTTCAGGCTGGCCACGTCAGACCCGGCCCCGCTTTCGGTTACGCCAACACAGCCCACGAATTCACCTGCAATGGTCGGCACAAGGAATTCCTTGCGCAGCTCGTCCGAGCCATGGCGGGTCAGGGCCGGCGTGCACATGTTGGTTTGCACCCCAATGGCAGCGGCCACGCCCAGACTGGTGATGCGGCCGGAAGCAAAGGCACCGATGGCTTCGTATGAATAGTCCAGGCCACTGCCGCCAAATTCCTCCGGCTTGCCAATCCCCAAAAACCCGAGACCGCCCATCTTCTTGAAAAGCTCGTGGGCCGGATAGATCTCCTGTTCTTCCCATTCATCAACGTGTGGATTGATTTCCGCATCAATGAATTTTTCGAGGCTGTTCTGAAGTTCAATATGTTCTGGTGTCAGTTGCATGAGAGATATCCGTTATTTGTTAGGCGGGTGAAATACCCATGATTTTCGATATAACCTGAAGCATGACTTCGTCGGCACCGCCACCGATTGAGGTCAAGCGATAATCCCGAAAGCGCCGGGAAATCGAAGCTTCCCAGACATAACCATGTCCGCCCCAATATTGCAGGCAGTTGTCCATCACCAGGCGCTGGGTACGGCCTACTTTCAGTTTGGCCATGGAAGCCAGCATCGTGACGTCTTCGCCGCTGATATATTTTTCAACAGCTGACCAGAGCAAGGCTTTTAAGGCCTCCACTTCGGTTTGCAATTCAGCCAACTTAAAGTGCACGACCTGATTATCCAGAATGGATTTGCCAAAGGCTTTTCGCTCGCGCGTATAATCGATAGTTTCTTCGATGGCCCGTGTCATCACACCAATCCCCCGGGCAGCCGCAAACATGCGCTCTTCCTGGAATTGTTTCATCTGGTGAATGAAACCGAGATTTTCCTCACCGATCAAATTCCGTTGCGGCACGCGGACGTCATCAAAAAACACCTGGGCCGTGTCGGACGACATCATGCCCATCTTGCGGATTTTGGTTTTGCTGATGCCCGGACTGTCCATGGGCACAAGGATCAGGGATTTGTTTTTGTGCACCGGGCCATCACTGGTATTACAAAGGCAACACATCCAGTCAGCTTGCAAACCGTTTGTGATGAACATCTTCGAGCCATCGATTACATAATCATCGCCGTCTTTGCGGGCGGCTGTCTTCAGGCTGGCAACATCCGACCCGGCAGCGGCCTCCGTCACACCGATGCAGCGGACGGAGTCACCGGCGATGGCAGGCACCAGATAGTCCCGACACAACTCGTCAGTTCCGAACCGGGCCAGGGCGGGGGTCGACATGCTGGTCTGCACACCGATTGCCATGGCCACGCCACCACAGTTGATATTTCCCAATGCCACCGAGGCCATGGATTCATAGGAATAATCCAGACCAGAGCCACCATATTCTTCAGGTTTACCGATTCCGAGAAATCCGTGCTTTGCCATTTTTTTGAACAGCTCGTGCGCCGGGAAGGCTTCCGCCTCCTCCCATTCATCCACGTGAGGATTGATTTCGGCCTCGATGAACTTGTTCAAGCTGGCGGCAATTTCATTGTGTTCCTGGGTGAAAAGCATTTGCACATCCGGCCAATTAGAGTTTGCGTCTTTAAAAAATTCAAGCTAAAACTATCATTCATGAATGAATGTATCAATAGATTATTTCATCACAGGAACAGGAAAACGCCGTGACGACCGGGACGGAAAATGCAGTCAGGAATCAAGCCCCCAGAGTGTCCCCAGCAGGCCATAAAAAACGGCGCACCCAGGAAGAGCGCCGGGCGGAAACACGTGCCAGGCTGATCGATGCAACTATATTGCTGTTGCACAAAAAGGGTGCCGCGCACATGACAACCGTTGAGGTCGCCAAGGCCGCGGGTGTCACCCGTGGGGCAATCCAGTATCATTTTTCTTCACCACAAGATTTACTGAAAGCCACGGTGTTTGAGGTTTCCAACCGCCTGAGCAAACATATGGATGTGGGCAAGTTGAAGAAACTACCCCTGCCCGACCGTATCGACAGGGTCGTCGATCAATACTGGACCGGCTTCGGCAGCAACACCTACACGGCCTTTGTTGAAATGGCCGTGGGCAACCGCCTGGATCGGGAACTGGGCACGGCCATTCGGGAAACCCTGGTAGAGTTGGAAGAAAAACGCAGCGCCATGTGGCTGGATATGTTTGCTGACAGCCCGCGCAGCGATCAAGACATTCTGGTCTGGCGATCCACTTTGCTGATGGCTTTGCGTGGACTATCGCTGACCAAAATGATGTCCGGTGCTGACGCCGCCGGCGACGCCCAAATCGATCAATTCAAGGAAATGTTCAGGCTGTATCTGAACTCTAAATAACGGAGAGACTGATGTCTGAAATACCCCAATGTGAATTCTTGCTGCTGGAACTGGACGGTGGTCGCTTGAACCTGAACTTTAATCGCCCGGAAAGCCGCAACGCCATTAACAATCAAATGGGTGAGGAACTTGCGGCTGTTGTGAACTGGCTGGAAGGCAATGACGATGTACGGGTTGTTGTGGTGCGCGGCGTGGGCGGACATTTTTGCGCCGGGGGCGATATCAAGGAGCGGCGTAACATGGCCGACGAAGATACCAGCGGCGGCAAGGACCCGATTATGGAACGCAATCGCACCGCTGGCCTCGCCTTCCTGAAGTTTGAAAACCTGCCGCAAACAACCATATCAATGGTCGAAGGCTCAGCCTTTGGTGGGGGCATGGGTTATGCCTGCCTGACAGACATCACGATCCTGACGAAAGGTGCCCGTATGGGCATGCCGGAAACCACCCTGGGCGTGGCGCCTGCCCAAATCGCGCCCTATGTGGTCAAACGCCTTGGCCTGACCCGGGCCCGGCAACTGGCTTTAACAGCAGAACGATTTGATGGCACAACGGCTTATGAATATGGCGTCGGGCAATATCTTTGCGAGGACGTCGACGCCGACAAAATCCTGGACGAGGTTGTCGGCAAAATTCTGAACTGCGGCCCCAGGGCCAATGCCGCCACCAAGGCCATCATGTTGCGGGTGGGCACAGTTGCTGTTGAAGACGTCATCGGATTTTCGGCCCAGACTTTTTCCGAACTGAACCGGTCGGATGAAGGCCTCGAAGGCCAGACCGCATTCGCCGAGAAACGCAAACCGGCCTGGCAGGTATAGCAAGTTACGACTGGCCATCCACATCTCGTTCCGTCCAACTTCAACCAAAAAATTTAATTCGCTTGCTCATTATTCTGGAATTAACCATTATTCCCTGAAGGGTTCGTCGTCGATTGTTTGACAACAAGGGGTGCTATGAAAATCAAGGAACGTAAATATGGGCTGTTGTTCAACGATATTGCCCGTTTTCGCGGCATTATGTTCGACCAGATGCTGGCCGATGACGGCCTGACCCATGTGCAAGCCTTTGTGATTAATCATCTTTACAACACTGACGGCCTGACCCAGACCGAATTGTCAGAGCGCATGGATGTGGGCACAGTCACGGTCAGTGGCCTGGTGGATCGCCTGGAAGCCCATGGCTGGGTTGAACGCCGGGTCGACGAAAAGGACCGACGGGCCAAACGCATCTGGCTGACATCCAAGGTCGGCAGCATTCGCCAGAAGATGTTTGACGGCATTGATCAGGTCAATGACGTCGCCTTTGAAGGCCTGTCGGAAGAGGACGTCGAACACTTTGTCCGCATGCTGAAAAATGCCAAGGCAAAACTGTCCGCCAAACTGGGTGACATGGCGCAAGATCAAGCAAAAATTGGTTAACGCCTCTATTCCCCGCGAAAGGCAGATGGTCGTTTTTCCAGGAAGGCATTTACGCCATCTATGCCATCAAACGTTTCCCGCATCACACCGTTAACTTCCAGCTCACGGCGGAACTGGGCGGCAAAGTCGTTGTCATTTCCCTCGTCGACCGTGGCGCGGGTCGCAACCAGGGTCCGGGTTGGGCCCTTCGCCAGACGCAAGGCCAGCTCCCGTGCATGGGGTATTAACTGATCATCATCAACACAATCCGTGATCATGCCCCATTCCAGAGCTGTTTCTGCCATCAGTGTCTCGTTGGTCATCATGATTTTCAGCGCCCGGGTGCGGCCAATGGCGCGCGGCAATAACCAGGTCGAACCCAGATCAGGGATCAGGCCAATGCGGCTGAAGACCTGGATGAATTTGGCGGAACGGGCCGCCATGATGATGTCGCCATTGAGGGCGAGGGAAAATCCACCACCTGCGGCAATGCCATTTACCGCCATAATCACCGGCACCCGACAAGCCTGGATATCCTTGAACACACCCAGATAGACATCACAATAAAGTTCGACGATGTCGGTCCCTGGGGCGGGCCGGTTTTTCAGGTCCTGGCCAGAGCAAAAACCCCGTCCGGCCGACGTAAAGATCAAGGCCCGGATGTTGCTGTCAGCCTCAATTTCAGCCATGGCAAGCCGAACCTCGGCCATCATTTCAATGGTTAAGGCATTCAGGGCATCCGGACGGTTCAGGGTCAGGGTTGCGACCTGGTCCTCAACGTCAAAAAGAATGAACTCGTACTTGCTCATGATATTTTCTTTCTTACTCTGCCTGTCCGGCAAACTGTTTTGAGACACCTGATGCCATCAGGGCATCGATCTCGGCATCGGAATAACCGGCCTCGGCCAGCACTTCACGACTGTGTTCGCCCAATCGTGGCTGCAAGCGGCGCACCGACGACGGTGTTTTGGAAAACTGCACTGGCGGCGAGGGATAGCGCATGGTGCCCTCCGTCGGGTGCTCTTTCTTTTGCCAAAATCCAGTGGCCGTTAATTGTTCGTGATCCAGCAATTCTTCTTTGGTGACCACCACCTGGACCGGCACATGGCGGGCATCCAGCGCCGACTGCCATTCGGCAGATGTTTTGG
Source organism: Alphaproteobacteria bacterium (assembly GCA_018650465.1). Lineage (GTDB taxonomy): Bacteria > Pseudomonadota > Alphaproteobacteria > UBA2966 > UBA2966 > JABILA01. The sequence goes on along the minus strand of JABIFY010000104.1, from coordinate 83,294 downwards.
TGGCAACGATCTGGCCCAGGATATCGTAGACTTCCTGGCTGTGTTTGGTGCGCTGCGAAATGTCAGAAAACCGGATATCGGTTTTCAGATCATCGCGCCCGGCAACATCAAACAGGTCCTGCCAGTTTTGATCGCTGTAGGGCAAGACCGCAAGGTACCCGTCTTTTGTGGCGTAAGGCCGGCGTGATGTATTGAGCAAACGGGTGTAGCCCATATCACCAATGGGGGGCTCAAATGTTTCGCCGAACAAATGCTCAACCATGACAAAATCAACCAAACCTTCAAACATGGGAACTTCGATGGCCTGGCCCGTCCCGCCGCGTTCACGATGCAACAAGCCCGCCATAATCGCCGACACCACATGAAAGGATGATGTTTTGTCGGCCATGATCGTCGGCACAAAGCGCGGCTCACCACCGATGACGGACAATAAATCAGTCATGCCGCTGGCGGCCTGAATGATGTCATCATAGGCCGGACGGTCGGCCATAGGGCCTTCACTGTTAAAACCAAAGGCCGCGCAATAGATCAGATCGGGATTGGCCTCGGCAAATTTTTCATATTCCAGTCCCAGTTTTTTGCAGACCTTGGGGCGGAAGTTATGCATGAACACATCTGCAGTCCCCACCAGCTTGAACAAGGCTTCCTTGCCTTCTTCGGTGGTCAGGTCGATGACAACACTGCGTTTGTTACGGTTGGCACCTAAATAAAAGGCCCCCATATCATCGCTGCGACGGGGACCATTATAGCGGGTCATGTCGCCCATGGGTGTTTCCACCTTGATCACATCGGCACCCATGTCGCCCAGCATTTGTGCGGCCCAGGGGCCAAGAATTACGGTGGTCAGATCAATGATCCGGATACCGTCCAGTGCACCAGTCATCTAGTTCAATTCCCCGATTTGCGCCATCATGTCCAGCACATTACGTGCCTGTTTCAGATGCGGCATGTCATACATCTTGCCGTCCAGACCGACTGTGCCCATACCGGGGTTTTGTTCAAACACTTCGATGATCTTGCGGGCGTGTTCAATGTCTTCTGCTGAAGGCGTAAAGGCCCGGTTGATGACTTCCGACTGGGCCGGATGAATAGCGATCTTGCCGATGAAACCGGCCTTGCGATCCTTCAGGCAGTCGGCTTCCAGACCGTCCAGGTCCTTGTAGTTGACCCAGACGACGCCCACGGGTTGGGCCTCGATGGCGCGCGATGTGGCCAGGCACATGGTGCGGGCAAATTCAAAGGGCGCATCATATTCGCCGGTGACGGGATGTTTGTTATCACTGGCCCCCAGCGCTGCCGCCAGGTCTTCCCCGCCCCAGGTCATGGCCACCAGACGGTCAGTAATGCCATCCAGATAGGTGTGGAAGGTCAGCAGGGAGGCCGCCGTTTCTGTGGCCACGCAATGAATTTTGGTTGAACCTTTTTCCAGGCCATGACTGACTTCAAGAATATCCAGATAATCGGCCAGCAGGTTCACTTCTTCTGAAGAATAAACCTTGGGCAGAACGATACCATCCGGTGCCCCCGGCATCACGGCTGCCAGGTCGGGCAAAGACAAAGGATTATCCAGCGGATTGATACGCACCCAGAGCTGTTGTTTTGACCGGTCCGGCCGGTCTTTCAGATAGGCACAGGTCATTTCGCGAGCAATTTCCTGACGCTCGTCGGCGACGCTGTCTTCCAGATCCAGGATCAGGGCATCTGCCGGATTTTCACGGGATTTTTCCAGCTTGCGTTCACTGTCGCCGGGTACAAATAGCCAGGATCGGATAATAGTCATGTCATGTTCCTCAAAATGTCGTCTAAATTATTGGGCAGCAGGTGCCGCCGTCGCACCGCTCTCCATCAAGTCAGAAATTTGCTCATCGCTGTAACCAACTTCACGAAGTATTTCAGCACTGTGCTCACCCAGCAAGGGCACGGGACGTGTTGAGCCCGGCTGGGTTTCAGACCAGGTGCTGGGCGATGCCATTTCGCGAATGCGGCCTTCAGTGGGATGGTCGCTGAAGGTGAAAAAATCCGTGGCCTGCAAATGGGGATCGTCAATCAGACTTTGCGGTGTATGCAAAGGCATGGCCGGAATATCTGTCTCATCAAAAAAGGTCAGCCATTCAGCAGTTGTGCGGCTGGTCAGCAGGTCGGCCAGGTCACTGTAAATGGTATCAATATTTTCAACGCGGGTCGTCATGCTGGTGTAACGAGGATCGGAATCAAATTCAGCTTCGCGCCCCAAGGCTCTGAAAAAATGTCGCCAGTGGGTATCTGTGTAAATCAGAACGCAGACATAACCATCACTGGTGGGATAGGGTTTGCGGTTTGGCGTCAACATGCGTTTGTAGCCAGGTGGCCCGAGCGGTGGCTCAAAAGTATAGCCCGCCATATGATCGCCCAGCACAAAGCCCGCCATCATTTCAAACATGGGCGTGTCGACGATTTGTCCCTGCCCTGTCTTCAACTGATGATAAAGTGCCGCATTGATCTGGCCCACGGCATACAGGGCGACCCCACGATCGACGATTGCAGTTGGCGTATAAACCGGATCAAGACCGTTGGCCATCTGCCCCAGAGCCGGAATGGCAACCGCCCCCTGAATCAAATCATCAAAGGCGGGCTTGCCAGCATAGGGACCATCTTCGCCATAACCATAAAGCCCGGCATAGATCAGACGGGGATTAATCTTCGACAGTTTTTCATAGGACAAATCCAGACGATCCATCACCTGCGGGCGGCGATTATAGATCAGGATATCGGCATCTTTCAGCAGCTCAAGAATAGCTGCATGGCCCTCTGGTTTTTTCAGGTCCAGAACAATGCTGCGCTTGCTGCGATTGATGTTCATGAAAATGGCGCCCATGCCGGGATTACGGTACGGACCAATGCCTCGGATGGGGTCGCCAATGGGGGGCTCAACCTTGATGATGTCCGCCCCCATATCACCCAAAATCTGGGTGGCATAAGGGGCCATCAGCATGTTCGATAAATCGATAACTTTGACACCATCAAGGGGTTTTGTCATAGCGGACCTTTATGCAACAGGGCGAAACAAGGGCAAGGCCTGATCGCCTTGTGTGGCACGGAAGACAACTTCAACATCTTGATCGATGGACAGGTTGTCGAAATCGCACTCCACGATATTCGTTAACAAAGAGACGCCTTCATCCAGCGTGACATAGGCCATGACATAGGGAACCTCCACCCGGCGCATGACAGAAAAAGAATAGATTTTGCCCTTGCCTGAGCCTTCGTACCAGCAGGTATTGCTGCTGGAACAATGGGGACAAATGGCCCGCGGGTACCAGTGGGTTTCGCCACAGTCGTCACATTTTTTCAACAATAACTTGTTCTGCTTCGTGGCCTCCCAATAGGCTTCAGTTTCCATATTGATGGAGGGATCGGCGTAAACTCGCTCTGGATTTGTCATGCGTCGTTCCTTCCCATAATAACTGTCGCAGCACCCGTTCGTTGGGCAATGGAGCCGCCGGTACCGTGGGCCAAAGCAAGTGTGCAATCCGGCACTTGAACCTTTGCATGGGCTTCACCACGCAACTGTCGCACAGCTTCGATAACCTTGGTCATGCCGCCGCGATTGCCGGGGTGGTTGTTACACAATCCTCCGCCGTCAGTGTTGAAAGGCAGCTTGCCGGTACCTGAGATCAGATTGCCATCGGCGACAAATTTGCCGCCTTCCCCTTTGGCGCAAAAACCCAGGTCCTCCAGGGTTTCCAGCACCGTGATGGTGAAACTGTCATAGATCGAGACATAGTCCATATCTGCCGGTGTCAGGCCTGCCTCGGCAAAGGCAACGGGGCCGGACTTGACGGCACCTGTGTAAGTCAGATCGATGCGGCCACTATTCAGGTGTTTGATGCCTTCGCCCTGGCCCAACAATTTGACGCAGCGGTCGCCCAAAGTTTTGGCGATCTCAGGACTGACCACAACAAGTGCCCCGCCGCCGTCACTGATCACACAGCAATCCAGACGATGCAAAGGATCGGAAATCATCGGCGAATTGACCACATCATCAACCGTCACCACATCACGCAACACGGCGTTTTCATTGTACTGCGCATGATGGGAAGCCGCGACCTTGATCCAGGCCAGCTGTTCACTGGTCGTGCCAAATTCATGCATGTGCCGTTTGGCCGCCATGCCATACATATTGGTTATCACCGGTGCGTAAGGTATCTCAAAGCCACGCTCAGGCAGATCATCGCCATAATCCTTGGCAGCAAGGGACTTGACCCCTTCCGAGCGCGGACGACCGGCCAGGGTGATCAGCGCCACCTTGCATTTGCCTGCGGCAATGGCCGTCATGGCGTGACCTACATGTACCAGATAGGACGAGCCACCGGTTTCCGTACTGTCGGTGTAGGTAATATCCAGGCCCATATATTCCGCCATAGACATGCCACCCAAGCCAGGGGTGGCACCATCACAGAAGTAGCCATCAACATCGTCCTTGGTCAGACCGGCATCTTTCAGGGCGCCGATGGCAACTTCGGCATGTAACTGGGCGATGGTTTTGTCTACGGCCTTGCGGGTGGGATGTTCAAAAACTCCCGCAATATACGCTTTGCAACTTCGGCTCATTTTATCTGCCTGTCTTTGTCAGTAGGATTTTGGTTAGTAGGATTTAGGAAGACCAAGGGCGCGCTCGGCGATATAGCTCAGCATCAATTGCGGGCTGATGGGGGCCAGACGATGGATCATGCATTCGCGCATATAACGCTCCACATGAAATTCCTTGGCATAACCCATGCCGCCATGGGTCATCACCGCTGTGGTGCAAGCCTTGAAGGTCGCTTCTCCTGCCAGATACTTGGCCGCATTGGCTTCCCGCCCGCATTCATCGCCGCGGTCGTAAAGTTCTGCTGCCCGAAAGGCCATGAGATTGACGGCTTCCAGTTCCGCCCAGGATTCTGCCAGGGGATGCTGGATGCCCTGGTTCATGCCAATGGGCCGATTAAAGACGATGCGTTCACGGGCATAATTCGCGGCCTTGCCCAAAGCAAGACGGCCGATTCCGACAAGTGATGCTGAAATCAAAATACGTTCGGCGTTCAAGCCATGCAGGAGGTAGCGAAAGCCCATGCCCTCTTCACCGATTAAATCTTCTTTCGGAATTTTCAGGCCATCGAATATGACGGTGTTCGAATCCACACATTTGCGACCCATTTTGTCGATGGGCCGGATATCACAATAGTCACGATCCAGATCAGTATAAAACAGCGACAAGCCATCGATGGGCTTTTCGGTGTCTTGATTGGTCCGGGCAATCAGTAAAATCTTGTTGGCTTGCTGGGCGGTTGAGGTCCACATCTTTTCGCCGGTGACAACATAGTTCTCGCCGTCCCACACAGCGCGGGTTTTCAGACGCGTGGTATCAAGGCCGGTGTCGGCTTCGGTCACGCCAAAGCAGGCAACGTCTTCACGCTTTATGATCGGCGGCAACCAGCGGCGCTTTTGCTCGTCTGTGCCGAAAACTACAACCGGGTTCAGGCCAAAGATGTTGATGGCGATGGCGGCAAACCCGGCGTTGGCCGCACCTGATTCGGTGATGGCCTGAACCATCGTGGCAGCTTCGGTTATGCCAAGGCCACTGCCGCCATATTCTTCCGGCATGGCGATGCCCATAAAGCCTTCGTCCACGATGGCCTTGCAGAATTCATGGGGAAAGACACCGTCATTATCCCGGTCCAGCCAATATTGATCGTCAAAAGGCTCACACAGTTTCAAAATGCTATCGCGGATCAACTGTTGTTCAGGGGTGAAATCGACACTCATTTTTCTAACTCTCCGGATTTTCAGGTGTGCCGCCCGCAAGGCGCGTGCACTTGTCGGCGGCTTTTCTTAATTTTATTTCGTGGGCGGCGGCATTTGCTTGCATGCGCTCAGTCGGTCCGGCCACCAGCAGGGTTGCGACGACCGCGCCATCTCCGGCAAAGATTGGGGCGGCGATGGCACAGGCCCCGGTGACGCGTTCACCATAGGATCGGGCCAGGCCGTCTTGGCGAATTTGCGCCAGCTCAGCCAACAATTCCCGCGTGCCGGTAATGGTTTGATCTGTGAATTGGGTTCGTTGAGTGGCTTTCAGATAGGCGTCCAGGCGATCTTCATCGAACCAGGCCAGCAGGGACTTGCCAACGGCGGTGCAATATAGTTCCCGCCGCTCACCCACTGTAACCGCATAGCGTATGGGATTACTGCTTTCGATCTTGTCCAGATAAGTGGCCTCATCAGCATCCGGTGCCAAGGCACCCAATACGACCGTCTCGCCGGTGGCCGCCACCAAATCAACCAATATGGGCCGCACCAGGGTACTCAACTCTCGCCCGGCTACCGCCCGCATGGCCAGGGACAAAAAACGGGACCCAAGAAAATAGCGCCCGCCTTCATCCCGCGTTAAACAACCTTCTTCTGTCAGGCCCGCGAGCAAACCCACAAGACTTGTTTTCGGCGCACCCGTGCTGTCGGACAGTTCTGTCAGGGTTGCCCCATGACTGACATTGGCGAGAGATTCCAGAATCGTCAGAATACGTCCAACGGATTGCGGTCCACCACGGGCGACAGGTTTGGGCACCGGACTTCCTTTAAACGCCGATGGTGTAGCCACCGTTCACCGACAGATGCTGACCGGTGATATAGCTGGCGGCTTGCGACAACAAAAAGCATACAGGCTGTGAGACTTCTTCCGGATCAGAAAAACGCCCCATGGGTACCTGGGCCATAACGCCCTCGCGGAACTTGTCGGACCGGATCGTTTCGGTCATTTCCGTTTCCACCACGCCAAAACAAATGGTGTTGATGCGCACACCCTTGCCGGACCATTCACGCGCGGCACTCATTGTCAGCCCCATAACACCGGACTTGGCCGCGCCATAGTTGATCTGGCCGATGGTGCCACGACGACCTGCATCTGAGGAAATATTGACGATGGATGCCGGGCTGGTATCACCATCCTTGTAGCGATCCAGCATGTGACGCCCGACAGCTTGCAGGCAATAAAACACGCCGGATAGATTTACGTCGATAACCTGCTGCCAGGTGTCGATGGGCATTTTATGCGCCATGGCGGCGCGCACGATACCCGCATTATTGACCAGGCCATGCACAGCGCCATTTTTGGCAACGGCCTGGTTAACCATTTCTTGCACAAAGCCAGGCTCGGCCACAGACCCCACATAAGCCTCGGCCTTGTCCGCGCCCAGTTCGTCGGCCAGGGCGTTGATTTTGTCCCCTTGTAGATCGACCAGGATAGCGCGCCCGCCCAGATCAACGACCAGCCGCGAGACCGCTTCGCCAATGCCCTGTCCGGCCCCTGTAACAATAATGTTGTTGCCTTCAAGGCTCATCGGATTTTTCATGACTTGGGTCCCTGCTGTTGTTGCCGCCGGAAGAGGCGAAAGAGGAGATCACCGCAAATTCATTCATACGAATATGCGAATGTTGTTCGTTTATGTATATATCCCGCGTAAATAGCGGTCAACTGATATTGCGTCGATTCAACGCCTGCCGGATAGTACCAGGGCAAAGAACCAATAACAAAACCTGACTTTTGAGCAGGTTCAGGGAGAGACACGTGGCATTTGAAATATCGGTAGACGCAGCACATTTAAGGGATCGGGTCCGGGTTTTTATGGCCGATCATGTTTTTCCCATGGAAGAAGAATGGGATGGCTTGTTGGAAGCCGGTGGTGATCGCTGGCAACCCGTAGCCAAAATGGAAGAGCTGAAAGGGCTGGCCAAAGAAGAGGGGTTATGGAACCTGTTTTCCCCGGACGATCAGTATGGTGCCGGTCTCAGTAATGTTGATTATGCTTATATCTGCGAGGAAATGGGTCGATCCTTTATCGGCCCTGAAGTCTTTAATTGTTCGGCCCCCGATACGGGTAATATGGAAGTCCTGGCCCAATACGGCACAGACGCCCACAAGGACAAATGGCTGACGCCTTTGTTGGCCGGTGACATCCGCTCCGCTTTTTCCATGACGGAACCGGATGTGGCCTCATCTGATGCCACAAATATCGCCACGACGATCAAACGCGACGGCGACGACTATGTCATCAATGGCCGCAAATGGTGGACCTCAGGCGTCGCCGATCAACGCTGCAAGATCATTATCCTGATGGGCCGCAGCTTTGGGGCAACTGAAGCTTCACGTCATCAACAACATTCCATGATCCTGGTCCCAAAAGACACTGCCGGTCTGGAAATCGTACGCAACCTGACGGTCTTTGGTTATGACCATGCCCCGAACGGTCACTCCGAATTGCGCTTGAACGACGTCCGGGTACCTAAGGAAAACATGTTGCTGGGGGAAGGCCGTGGCTTTGAAATCGCCCAGGGTCGTCTGGGGCCGGGCCGGGTGCATCATTGCATGCGGGCCATCGGGGCCGCCGAACGTGCGCTGGAAATCATGTGCGCCCGCGCGGCTAATCGCGTGGCCTTTGGCAAACCCCTGCATCAACACGGCATGGTGCGCCACGATATTTCTCTGTCGCGCATTGAAATTGATCAAGCCAGATTATTGACCCTGCATGCGGCCCACATGATGGACACTGTTGGCAACCAGGCGGCGCGCAAGGAAATTTCCATGATCAAGGTCGCAGCCATGTCCATGGCCTGCAAGGTCATCGACCGGGCCATTCAGGTTCATGGGGCGGCCGGGGTCAGCCAGGATACGTTCCTCGCCCACGCCTGGTCGTGGAACCGGGCCATTCGCATGGGTGATGGCCCGGATGAAGTCCACCTGGATTCAATTGCCCGCCAGGAAATGAAATCCTTTTTACAAGACGGAAAGAAACAGTGACAGAATTCAAAGACAAGGTCGTCTGCATCACCGGTGCAGGCAGTGGCATTGGTCGCCAGACTGCCCTGCAATTCGCCCAGGCCGGGGCCAAAATCATGGCAGCGGATTTTAACGCCGAAGGACTTGAAGAAACAGTCCGCCAAATTTCAGATTCAGGCGGAAACATACAATCCATGTCAGCTGACGTCTCCAAACCAGAGCAGGTCGAGGCGCTGGTGGGAAGATGTCTTGAGGAGTTTGACGGTCTGGATGTATTTTTTGCCAATGCCGGCATCACCGGTCCGGTCCTGCCCCTGAACAAAGCCGACAATGAAGGCATTGCCCGCGTAATTGAGGTCAACATTCTTGGCCCCATCTATGCCGTCAAATATGCCGGACCTGTCATGCTGAAGCAGGGCCACGGCAGCATTGTGTTGACGGCGTCCATTGCCGGGATGGCCGCCAATGCCGGGCCCATTCCTTATTCGGCCTCGAAAGCAGCCGTTATAAGCCTGGCCAAAACGGCCGCCCAGGAATTGGCCGGATCCGGGGTTCGGGTCAATGCTGTTTGTCCCGGCCTTGTGGAAACATCCATGACCCAGTCCGTGTTCGATTACGCCCGCCACAAAGACAATGAAAAAATGATCGGGCAGTTGAATCCAAGCCACCGCGCCGGTTCAACGGAAGATATCGCCAATGCGGTCATGTTCCTGGCCAGCGACAAGGCTGCCTTTGTCAATGGTCAGGCCCTGGCCGTCGATGGTGGTTTGTCGTCATCGCATCCCCATGCGCCTAAATTCGCGCTGGTCATGACCTGATCATGGAAGCAACTGCCATCGACGCCCTGCTCAACGCTGCCGTTCGAAAGAATTTTGGCAGTTCGGCGTCGGTCGCAAATTTGACACGTCTGACGGCAGGGGCAAGTTGCGAATCCTGGCGCTTTGACGTGACCCATGGGGGACTTGTCGATCCAGACACTATGGTCCTGAGACGCCCACCATTGGTGGCCAGGAGCAACCGGGAAGAATATTTTGCCCAACGTCTGGCCCCCGGTCGGCAACATGAAGCGGCCATTCTCGCCGTGCTTGAAGCAGCGGATATGGCTGTGCCCAAGGTTTTGTTTGAATTGCATGAGGATGACGGCCTGGGCCTGGGTTATGTGATGAATTTCCTGGCCGGTGAGGCCCTGCCGCCACGCATTCTGAAGGCAGATGATTTTGCGGCTGCCCGTGCTGCCCTGCCTGGTCAAATCACCTCTTTTCGTTATCAGCTGAATGCCGTTGATATCGCCAGTCTGGCCTTCCTGCCTGAAGATACTGCGGCGAGCCAAATTGAACTTTTTGAGGAAATACTCGACTGGCAGAACCTTCGCCATCCAGGGCTCGAGCTGGGCCTGTCCTGGCTGAAGGATCATTTGCCGGATCCGGCGCCTGCGAAATTGGTACATGGTGATTACCGCCTGTCCAACTTTTTGATCACAAACGACGGGCTGAACGCCGTCATCGACTGGGAACTGGCCCATTTGGGCAACCCGCTTGAAGACCTGGCTTGGCTCTGTGTCCGTTCCTGGCGCTTTTCAAGACCAGACCTTGCCGCATCCGGCTTGACCGACAGACGAGGTCTGTTGGCGAACTGGTGTGCTGTCAGTGGTGAAGTTCTTCCCTTGCACGATCTGATTTTCTGGGAAGTTCTGGGTAACGTCAAATGGGCAATTTTGTGCCTGTTGATGGGCCAAAAATATCTCAGTGGTACTGACAAGAGCATCGAATTGGCTGTCGTGGGCCGGCGGGTGGAAGAACCCGTTTACGATCTGATACGATTGATTGACGGCCGGGACGGCCAGATGTCAGAAGAAAATTTGTCAGAAGATGGAACATCATGAGCGACGATCCCCTGCCCGTCACCACCGACGACATGCTGGAAGCCCTGGAGATTTTTCTGCGCGACGAGGTTTCGCCACAGATGAAGGGTTATGGCGAATTTCGCAGCCGCGTCGCCCTGAACATTCTTGGCATGCTGCGACGAGAACAACAGGCTGAACCAGGCGTTGTGAACGAGGAGATGACGCAGCTCGCGACAGATTTGCGCACGGGTAATGTTTCCTGGCAGAACCAGAAAACCCTTGACCGGATCAAGGCCAGCAATATGAAAAGGTTGCGGATCAACAATCCAAAGTGGATATTGGAAGATTAGGCTTCGCGGCCCCATCGCCTGGGCACAGTTCTAAAAACACCGTCATGCGCTTCACCCTAATGCCGGAATGCCCCTTGGCGCAGGAACAGGCCGGTCTGGTCGATGACATCCTTGTCGTCACAAATAAAAGTGTGGTGGGCGTCAATGACCAAACTGTCTTTTGCTTCATCCAAACGCGTATTGGCCAGTTCCACCGTGCCATCATGTTCTTCGCCCGAGCGATGAAACAGGTTGACCCATGACACAGGATTGATCAGGTGGAAGTGCTGCACGCCGGCGATGATACCAATTTCTGCATCCGGCACACCAAGGGCCTTGAGGGCTGGGGAATCTTCAGCGAGGTCTTCCAACGGCAATCCGAAAAACAGCTGCGACAAGGGCCAGCTGCCAAAATGCGATACGATGCCCGCCCCCTGGTTGGGCACCGCGATCATGACAATCCGGCCCACCGTCACCGGCGGGTCAGTCGCCAAGGCACCGCGAATAATTATTCCGCCCAGCGAATGGCCGACAAAATGCACCGGCCCATCGAAGGCCTGCTCCGTCAGCCACGACCGCAGAGCATCGATATGCCCCGCCAGGCGACGTCGACGGCTGGGATAGCCCCAGGAGACAGCCTCAAACCCCTGGCCTTCCAGGTCGCGTTTCAATTTGGCCATACTAGCCGATCTACGGCCCAGGCCATGTAACAAAACGACTGTTTCTTTCACGCGTTACTCGTTTCGAAATAGTGGGCGATGGCATTGGCGTAATATTGTATCAACGGCAATTCGCCATCCTTGATCGAATAAAGCCCGTCTTTTTCCTCGATCAAATGGCGCAAAGTCAACATACGCAAACCAACCGACAGGGCATAATCTGCATCGGCATGAGGCACATAGATCTGCGTTCCTTGGGTTTCCAGCCGGGTCTTGATGGCATAGGCTGCCGCTTTCAAATCCAGCTCGCTAATACGTTCATCCGGGCGATTGGCAAACACGGTTGCGATCAGCGATACCGGCAGCACCGGCACGACCTGGCCAACGCGCGTCATCAAATGCTGCCCTAATTCTTCAATACTTTCGCGCTGAGCTTCTTCGTCCAGGGCTTCGTGGTTTGCCATCCAGTCGCGGGCGGAAACCGGTGCACCAAAATTCACACAGGCATAACCAAATCGGTACCATTTTCCCGTCGCCATCAAACGAAAATTATGCCCGATAAAACCAAATGTCTTTTTCAGGGCAAATCCAGTGGTCCGGCGTTCTGCTTCTTTGTCCAGGCTGCGAACCAGCGAGCGGTCTTCAAACACACGATCATAATTAATGCCCACGGGCACAAAGACGACATCCTTTGCGCCATCTTTTTCCAGCGCCTTTAACATGTAATTCAGCAACCCAAGGCGTGGCGGGCGCAAGTGTCCATCCTTGCTGAGGCCGCCTTCCGGATATACGGCCTGCACCACGCCAGCGGCGGTAGCCATGGCCACATAACGTTCCAACACCCGGCGATAAAGGGCATCACCTGAATTACGGCGAACAAAATAGGCCCCCAACGACCGGATCAGGGTTTGCAGGGGCCAGATACGGGCCCACTCCCCCACGGCATAACTTAGCGCCGTACGCGACGCCGCCAGATAAGCCACCAACACATAGTCCATGTTGGAGCGATGGTTCATCACAAAAACAACGCTTGCTTCGGGATCGACGGACGCAAGGCCATCTTCATTGGCATGACCCAGGCGCACACGATAGAGCCATTCTGCGACCCGCCGGGCCGCCCATGCCCCGACACGAAAATAGATATAGGCGTTAAAGGCGGGCACGATTTCACGCGCGTAACGGGCAACATCCGCCATCACAATTTCACGGGGGATATTTTCTGCCGCGGCTTTTTCTTCCACAGCCGCCATGACATCGGCATCATAAGTCAGACGATCTATCAGCACTTCCCGCCGGGTTAATTTGAAAGACTGGATTTTGAGATCAAGCCGGGTGTTGATTTCCTCGACAACCCGCGTCACCCGGCGACGCAAAAACCAGCGCGCCCCCGGCAACAAGAACCGGTCCAGTACCGACAATGCCGCCAACACGACGACCAGTCCCGCCAGCCATATCGGAATAGATACCGTCTCGCCCATTCACGCCTCCCCCGGATAAGATGAAAGCGTAGTCGTTCAGGCGGTAGGGATCAACGTGTCGATATTTATTGAAGTCTATTTGCACTAATACTGGCGTTAGTCGTCATCGAGCCGCCATCACACTCGCGCGATAATCCTCGATACGTTTTTTGAGGCCAGGTACGCTGGCTGAACGGACAAGGTTGGCAAGGTCATTGTCCAAAGCCGCAATGTCCGGATTCAAAGCCTGACTGATTTGCCGGCGTGTGACTTCGTTCAGACGTCTGGCTGTGACCGTCTCGGTCTCGATCAGGGCTTCGATTTCGTCAGGGAGGCTGACAAGATCATGCAGTAATCCCGCTTTCAAACTGTCTATGTCCGACAGGAAACCGCCGGACAGGATCAGATTTTGGGCGGTATCGCGGCCAATCCGTTCCCCCAGACGTCGGGTGCCAAGCACCAGGCCAAAAGCGGCACCCGGGAAACTGAAACTGGCACCGGTTTGTGCAAAGCGCCGGTCACAGGAAGCAACAAGATCAGCCCCGGCCCCGAACGTCCGGCCCTTCGCAAGGGCCAATGTCAAAAAAGGTGCCGACCAGATGCGCGCCAACAGCAGTTCAATCTGGATGATGCGCGACAACAAGATATCGTCATCCACATCCGCCAGGTCAGAAAGGTCGAACCCAGTGCAAAAATGTTTGCCCGCACCCTGGAAGACAACCAGCGCCTGGCTTTTGGCCTCGGCCCTGTCCAAGGCCTGATTTATTTCCTGAACCATGCTCGGCGACAAGGCATTGCCCCGGTCCGGGTTGTTCAGGGTGATCGTCATCACGGATGACTTTCGGGAAACTTCGATGGCGTTCATCTGAGGTCCGTTAGCGCAAGTAGGGGTCAGGTCAGGATCGGTGCCACAGGTTCATACCCTGAAACAAAATCGCGCGCCATACCTGTATCAGGATCAAAAACATGGCGCTGCACTTTGCCGATGTTGCCGCCATAGGTATGGATGCTGATGGCATAGTCATCGGCAGATTCGTTACCGACCCAATGAATATCACCGATTGAGGGCGATACGGCAAGAATATCACCTGGCAAACAAACAGAACGACGGGATTCCACAAGCCCGGTATCCCCCTGAACAAAATCTTTGGATGTTTCCTCGCCGCGCAGAACACCGACCACGCCCCAAACACAATGGTCGTGCACCGGTGTGTTCTGCAATGGCCCCCAGACGAAGCTCACGATGCTCAGGCGATCATCCGGGTCGATGTATAAGGGAAACTGGCCATAGCCATCTGGCTTGGGTGTCGCATGACTGGCTGGCAGCCAGCTATCCGAGGCCAACAAAGGGATCAGGGCCTGTTGAACGGCGTCAATTACCTGTCCTTCCGTCGTCAATTCCAGGGCTGAATGACAAGCGGCGACATAGTCTGTGAAAACGTTATTCATTTTTTTGGCCCCGTCAGCAGGTCGTTATCCTGACCAAGTGCCGGCGGTCCACGCCGGATCGGCAAGGCCTTGTTGCCAAGACGAATGGTTGGCCCCACGGTCAAAGTCTCCTGCCCGTTACCCAGGGTAAGCGGTTGCACCAGGTTCATGGCCTGTGTTTGCTCATCTTCCAGGGCTTCCTGATAATTATTGATCAGCACGGCGGGCACACCTTCCGCGCTGAAGGCCGCGACCCAATGGGCGGCTGGCTGGGAGACAAAAACGGCTTCCAGCTGTGCCTTCAGGGCCACCTGATTTGTCGCCCGATCACTGTTGGTTTTGAACATCGGTTCTTCTAACAGGCCAGGCAAATCGACAACGCCACAAACTTTTTGCCAAAGATTGTCATTGCCTGCCGCCATGACAAAAGGCCGGTCGGCAGACTCAAAGCCTTGATAAGGGGCATTACGCGGATGGGCCGACCCCAGGGCCTTGGGCAATTTGCCCGATCCAAACCACTCGCTGGTCTGCAGGGCCGCAACACCAAGAGACGACGCCAACATGGAAATATCCACGACACTGCCCACGCCGGTCGCCCGTGCTTTCATCAGGGCAGCAAGACAAGCCGTTGTGGCATAGAGGCCCGACGCCATATCTGACATGGGCACGCCCGCCTTGACCGGTGCACCATCGGGCTCGCCCGTCACGCTCATGATGCCGGATACCGCCTGAATGGTGACATCAAAGCCCCCCTGGGTAGCACGAGGACCACTTTGGCCGAAGGCTGAAATGGAGCAATAGACCAGGGCCGGATTGCGGGCCATGGCTTGGTCCGGTCCAAGGCCCAGCCGGTTCATGACACCAGGGCGATTGTTTTCCAGCAAAATGTCGGCGCTCTCAATCATGTCCAGCACCTTGTCACGCTCGCCCGGGTCTTTCAGATTGGCCGAGATCGAATATTTATTGCGGTTAATGGAAGCGAAGTTTTCGCTGAAACCTTCGTTAATGGGCGGCCATTGACGCATGCCATCACCGCCGGGACTTTCGATCTTGATGACCTCAGCCCCGAGATCTGCCAGGGTCATGGCGGCAAAGGGACCGGCTGCGATATGGCAAAATTCCAGCACCCGCACGCCCTTCAGCGGCAATTCATCTATGGACAAAAAGTCCGCTGCTTGATTATCGTCGACCATTGTTGATGCCACCTTTTGCTTATCCCTTGGGGCAAAGAATAATCCAGCGACCGCCGCAAGGATATCCCGTCCGTCAAATTCTCTCGCTAGTTAGATTCTCTCGCTAGTTAGATTCTCTCGGGCGGGTCCTGCGAGGCGGCGATAGCTTCGATCTCAGCCATGGTAAAGCGCGGCGTGATATGTTGCGGGCAGTTCCAGTCCGCAGCTTCGACGGTCAAAACCACGGCCCGCTCGACACGAGCCTTGTAGTCCGGCACTTCCAATTGCGCCAACAGCTCCGGGTTTTGCTGCGTGTGTACGATACGGGCACGGGCCCAGATTTTCAGCCGTCGGCGATTGGCGTAATCCATCAGGATCAGGGAAACCCGGTCATTGGCGTTCATGTTGCCGACGCTGAGATACTGAATGTTGCCGCGAAAATCGGCATAGCCAATGGTCTTTGCATCCAAAACCTTCAAAAACCCGGCTGGTCCACCGCGAAACTGAACATAGGGCCAGCCTTCTTCATTGACCGTGGCCTGATAAAAGCCATCCCGTGCTTCAATGAACCGGGCTTCAGCTTCGCCCAGGGGGTCGCCATCTTCTTCAATGACTTCAAACCGCTGGTTTGAAGTCCGGCTGCCATAAAGGGTTTGAGCCGCAACAACTGACGGCGTGAAGGTAATCTCTGCAAATCGTCGAGCCATGATCTTTCCTGTCCTGATTAGCGTGGCGTTGGACAAAAAATAGTTTGTTTCATAATTTTTATGAATATGATATTTTTACAACTTACTATTATCATATATGAAATAATATGGATCGCTTTCAGGCCCTTCAAATATTTGTCAAAGTCGCTGAACTGGGCGGATTTGCGGCCGCTTCACGCGACCTGGGCCTGTCACCCCCTGGTGTCACGCGGGCCATTGCCGGGTTGGAAGACCGCTTGGGTGCACGCCTGTTTGTACGCACGACCCGGTCGGTCAGGTTAACCGAAACGGGGATGCGTTTCCTGGGTGATGCAAAGCGCATCTTGACGGACCTGGCGGAAGCCGAAGAGGCAGCCGTCGGATCGCACGCGGCACCGCGCGGAGAGTTGCGTATCACCGCACCGGTCCTGTTCGGGCGACTATATGTGACGCCGATCCTTGGTGATTATCTGAATCAGTATGCCCAGGTGAACGCTGAAACCATGTTTGTAGATCGGGTGGTCAACTTGATGGACGAAGGCCTGGATGTGGCCATTCGCATTGGCGATTTACCGGACTCATCCCTGTCTGCCATTCGGGTCGGTGTTGTCCGACGGGTGATGTTTGCGGCGCCCGAATACCTGGCACGTTATGGAATCCCGCAACGGCCCCGCGACCTGACGGACCATCGCCTGATCCATTCCCTGGCCATCGGTGCAGGTGGCGACTGGGCATTCCAGGACAAGGGCAAACCGCTGTCCGTCAAGATTGATCAGCGCTTGCGCATGAATACCAATGATGCGGTTATAGAACTGGCTTTACGTGGATGGGGCTTGTCGCGCCTGATGTCTTATCAAGTCGCGGCCCATCTGGCCGAAGGGCAATTACAAACAGTGTTGGAAGAATTTGAGACCGAACCGCTGCCGATCCACGTCCTGCACGGACAAGGCCGCCGGGTATCGGCAAAAATCCGGTCTTTTGTGGACTATATGGTCGAAAGACTGCGGGCAGACGCGACGATAAATTTCTGAGACAACGCTGGCTCTAATAAATCATCTCGTCTTCGCCCTTGGCGTCGGCAATGACGATTTCGCCGCTGGTGGCCAGTTCTTTGGCCTTTGTGACCATGCCCATCTGGGCTTCGTCGACTTCCGAGAGGCGTACAGGGCCCATGTTCTCCATATCTTCGCGCAGGATCTTGCCCTGACGTTCCGACATATTGCTGAAGAACATATCCTTGATTTCGTCCCCGGCCCCCTTCAGGGCGATCGCCAGCTTGGCTTTTTCGATGTGGCGCAGCAAGGTCTGAACACCGTTGGCATCCAGCTTGGCGAGGTCATCAAAGGTGAACATCAGCGAGCGAATTTTTTCCGCTGAATCCCGGCTGCGTTCTTCCAGCGAATTCATAAAGCGCTCTTCCGAAGCGCGATCCAGGTTGTTGAAAATGTCCGCCATGACTTCATGACTGTCGCGCTGGTTGGTGCGGGCCAGGTTGCTCATGAATTCCTGTCGCAGGGTTTGCTCAACACCTTCGAGGATTTCCTTGCGCACAACCTCCATGCTCAGCATGCGCATAATAACTTCAGCCGAAAATTCATCCGGCAAGGCCACCAAAACGGAAGCAGCCTGTTCGGCCTTCAGCTTGCCCAACACCACGGCAACGGTTTGTGGATATTCGTTTTTCAGATAACTGGCGAGAACGTCTTCGTTCACATTGCCCAGCTTGTCCCACATGGTTCGACCAGCCGGACCACGGATATCTTCCATGATCGACGAGACCTGTTCCTTGGTCAAAGTTTTGCTCAACAGGCGTTCTGTACTTTGCAGGGAGCCCACTAATGAACCTGTCCCCGACAATTGCGCCGCAAAATCCTGGAACAAACGCTCAACGACATTGGCATCAATGGCACCCAGATTGGCCATGGCTTGAGAAAGTTCTTTGATCTCTTCCTCGTCCATCATGCCAAACATGCGCGCAGAACGATCCTCACCGATCGCCAACATCATGATGGCGGCCTTTTGTGGACCGGAGATATTATTCAGGGCGTCTTTGCCAGGCGCTTTAGCCATAAGTCTTCAATCCTGCCAGATCAGGTTGGAACAACAAGCGTTTCCGGCAACGTCACAGCATGGCATCCAGCCTGTGAGGTCACCAGGAATAAGCTTTAAATATAGCCCCCAACTGCGAGTTCTATAAAGAAATATCTGACGAATATGGCCTTAACAGGGTTAACAAATTATTTATTTTGTTGCCTTGAGCGCTTGTCAGGCCGCCATTCCCGTTGGTCGGCGACCCCTTTGTGGGCGACGACGACGCTGACCCGGCTTTTGACCCTGACTATTTCCAGGGCTGTTTCCAGGCTTTTGGCCGGAATTATTATTTTGGGCCTGACCGGTATGCTTCTTCGGTTGCCCCTGCCTTTTGGGCTGGCCCCCCCGACCGCCGCGACCACCACGACCGCCTGGTGCAGGCGGCTTGGCGGTAGAGGTCGCAACGTCCGCTGCATGCCAAGGGTGATCTTCGACCAGGGTCACGGTCTGGCGGATGGTTTTTTCGATGTCGCGCAAATAACCACGTTCTTCGTGATCACAAAACGAGATGGCGATGCCGTCCGCGCCGGCACGGGCCGTGCGGCCAATACGATGCACGTAGCTTTCAGGTTCATTCGGCAATTCGAAGTTAATCACGTGGGTCACGCCATCAACATCAATGCCACGGGCGGCAATATCTGTAGCAACCAGCACCCGGATGCTACCCTTTTTAAAGCCATCAAGTGCCCTTTGACGGGCATTCTGAGCCTTGTTGCCGTGGATCGCGTCTGCCGAGATGCCTGAATCTACCAGATGTTTGGCAACCCGGTTGGCACGGTGTTTGGTGCGGGTAAAAACCAGCACACGTTCAACGCTTTGATCTTTCAGCAAATGACTTAGCAAGTTTCGCTTGTTGTCGCTGGCCACAAACAAAACCTGCTGTTCAACTTTTTCGGCTGTCGTCGCAGCCGGAGCCGCTTCAACCCGAACGGGATCATCAAGCAGGTTATTGGCCAGGCCCTGAACTAATTTTGGCATGGTGGCCGAAAACAGCATGGTCTGGCGACGCGCTGGTACCTTGGCAGCGATTTTCTTGACGTCGTGCTGGAAGCCCATGTCGAGCATACGGTCGGCTTCATCGAGAATGAAATATTCGACCTTGTCCAGTTGCACAAAACCCTGGTTCATCAGATCAAGCAAACGACCCGGTGTCGCCACCAGAATATGCACACCGGAATTCATGGTCTTGATTTGTGGTTTGGCGGAAACACCACCAAAAATCACTGCCGTACGAATTTGCATGTGGCGACTGTAGGTTTTCAGGCTGTCAACGATCTGACCGGCCAGCTCGCGCGTGGGAGCCAGGATCAGCGCCCGGGGCTGGCGCGACAGCGGGCGGCCTGCATCGCCTTCGTCACCGCCACACAGGCGATGCAACAAGGGTAAGGAAAAAGCGGCGGTTTTGCCGGTACCGGTCTGGGCAACGCCCAACAAATCACGCCCCAACATCAGGGGTGGAATAGCTTTGCCCTGGATGGGGCTGGGTGTTGTATAACCTTCGCCCTCTATGGCACGAAGCAGGGGTTGGGCCAGTTCAAGGCCCGTAAAATCAGTCATGTTGTCTTAATTCTTTCAATTCATTTCATGATGCGCGTTACAACCGGCCTGCCATTTATGGCAGCAACCCGTCATTGTCTTCGTGAGCGGCCAGTCCGGTAAGGGACCTGCAACAAGCACACGGTGCGCAGAAATCGACTCAGTTCGACTGGCAAGGCCAGGCAGTTGCGGAACTGGTCTGTCGAAACACCCAAATATGTCAAAAGGAAACGGCGTCTGGCCTTTGATCATTCTGTTTTTTTCAGAACAACGAGGCTGACAAGCGATCAGAAATCTAACTGAAGGGAGTGTCGCTGGCCGCTATAAGCCTGCCAAAGCCTGAGAAGTCAAGTCAATTGTTCAGGGCTCCTTGAAGCTTGAATCAAAGGCCCGCACCAGTGGATAGATAAAGTAGGTGATGATCCGGCGTTTGCCGACGGTGATATCAGCACTGCCCGTCAGACCCGGTGTCAGTCGGAAACTGTCCGGCACTTCACGCAGATCACGGTTCAAAAGTTCCACACGGGCACGATAGACACTGCGAGCCTCACGGCCTTCGGTCTGAACAGCGTCTTCACTTATGAAACGGACCCGGCCCTTGATAATGCCATGTTTTTGAAACGGCAGGGCATCCAGTTTGACACGCACAACATCACCGACCTGGATCAAGCCAATGTCTTTGGGCTGCACATCGACTTCCATTTCCACGGGCACATTTGCCGGTACAATGGTAAACATCATTTCGGCCTGCTGGATAACGGAGCCGACAGAGCGTTCCGCTACTTTAAGCACAACACCGGGTGCCGGGGCGGTCAGTTTGACCAAAGCTTCCCGATAGTCGCTTTTGATCAATTGCTCGCTCAGGCGTTCGCGTTCGCGGCGGGTATCGACCAGTTCCTGGGCGACCCTGGATTGCGATTCAGCCAACGCAGCCTGGCGATCGGCCTGCAGACCTTTCAGTTGATGTTCCATACTTCTGCGCGTACTCAGCAAGCGACGCTTCTCGCGGTCAACGGCCAAGCGCTGGTGTTTTGAGCTGAGGTAATTCACCCGGCTGCCCACACCCTTTTTCATCAAACCCGCCCGCATGGCTTCAATTTCTTTCAACACATCTGCCTGTTCACCCAGATCCTTTGCGTCCTGGACATTCGACGAGATATCAGATTTGATCTGCTCAATTTGCTCAACGTATGAAGCTTGCTGTTGTTCGAGGCGGGTTCTACGGCGATCAAAAATTTCCTGCTGCAAACTGTTTACGGCGGCATCTTTGGAAAAGCCGCCCGGCATAACAATGCCGCTGTTCTCAGCCACCAATCGACGTTCCTGGGCACGGATCTGCAATAATGATGTTCGGCTGACATTGGCGTCAGACTGGGCATTTGTGGCATCAAGTGTCGCCAGCAACTGGCCTTTTTTGACAATGTCACCGGCCCGCACATGGATCGTCATGATTTTCGCCGTCTCGGACGGCTGCACAATGATGTTCGGCACCTTGGTCGTCATACGGCCGAAAGCAGCCACAGCCGTATCGATGGTCGAATAATTCGCCCAGACAAACAGGCCGGTAATGAAGAAAATAATCACATAGAGCATGACCTTGGCCACCGCCGGAAATTTCTGGCGGTCGATTTCCACAGCATCCGGCTGGAATTCAATCAAGTCCTGTTCAGCATCAAAGAAATAGCGCAACCTGGAAAGAGGCCCCATGCTGACGGGCTCTATATATTCCGCCGTCTCGGCGGCACGCTGCAAAGTCAAATGGCGCTCGTGGGCCAGGCGGTCACTTGTATTGCGCAATTGGGCAACAAGTTGCCCCAGTACGGGCGCAGCGAAGTCGCCCTCCTGACCAAGTTTGCGCATCAATTCTTCGCGGTCGATTCTCATCAGCACGGTATTGCCCAGGCTCGTCGCCGTGGCACTGCGCAGGCTGCCATCGATCAAACCCATTTCACCGAACAGATCACCCGGCCCAATTTCGGCCAGGAAAACTTCCGAGCCACTCATATCCTTGGTCAGCTCGATCCCGCCTTCAACGACGATATAGGCATAATCACTGGCAGCGCCTTCTTTGAAGATCTCGGTATCGGTTTCAAAGGTCAGGGTTTCGCCGGCTGTGGTCAGGGCATAGGCAGGTACATCTGCCGTTGTCGTGAGGTCGCCAGGCTGGCTTGAGGCTTGGGGCTCTGTCGTCAAGTCCCCGGAACTATTCTGCTGCACGGTTCTGCTCCGGGTTCTGGGTATACCAAAGTTGGCGATAAATTTCACTGTTGTTCAGAAGTTCGCTATGGCTGCCTTGCTCGGCGATCCGGCCTTCTTCAACCACCATGATGGTATCGGCATCAACCAGGGTCGACAGGCGGTGCGAGACGATCAGTACGGTCCGCCCGGCGGCAATCTGTTGCAGGTTGGCCTGGACAATTGCTTCACTTTCCGGATCCAGGGCGCTGGTCGCTTCATCCAGAACCAGGAACCGGGGCTGGCGCATCAGCGAGCGGGCAATAGCGAGGCGCTGCTTCTGCCCACCGGATAGGTTCGAAGCCCCTTCTTCAAGTACCGTGTCATACCCTTGTGGTAATCGTTGGATGAACTCGTCGGCACCAGCCATTTTTGCCGCCGCCACGATATCAGCGAAGGCTGATTCCGGACGGGTAACCGCGATGTTATCTCGTACGGTGCCCCGGAACAAAAAGCTTTCCTGCAAGACCACACCCGTATTCATGCGTAAATGTGCCAGATCAATTTCCCGCACATCCACACCATCAATGCGGATCAGACCTGAAGTTGGGCGATACAGTCCCTGAAAGATGCGCAGCACGGAACTCTTTCCGGAACCAGAGCGCCCGACGATGCCAACCACCTGACCGGCGTCAATTTTGAAAGACATGTTGCTCAACGCGGGCGGGCCATCCTTGCCATAACGAAAGGTGACGTTATCAAATTCAATATCGCCGCGAATTTTTGGTGTCAGACCACCGGTAGAGGCACGCTCGGGTTTTTGGTTCATGACTTCGCCCAGCATCTTGACCGAGAGCGAAGACTGTTCGAATTCGTTGATCAAACCAACGGCCTGGATCAAAGGGCCGCTGACCCGACCGGCCAGCATATTAAAGGCAATCAAGGCGCCAACGCTGACGTCGCCAGAGAATACCATCTGGGCACCAACAAAGATGATCATCATGGTCATCAACTGGCCGAGATACTTTGTCAGGCCCTTGACCAGATGAGAGATTTTGCCGACCGACAATTGCATGGCAACGGCCTGAGCAGATGTATCGGCCCAGACTTTTTCCTTGATGGGTTCAATCGCCAGGGCCTTGACCGTTTCCATGCCGCCGATGGTTTCTACCAGCATGGATTGGCGCGCACCTTCTGCCCGATAGAGGGCCAACAGACGACGGCGATAAGGTCCCTTGATGACAAAGCTGATGGCGGAGATCGCACCGGTAAAGCCCAGGACAACCCAGGTCAACGCAGATGAATAAAAGAACAGGATCGGCAGATAGACAAAAACGGCTGTCATATCGAGGAATGTCAGGAACAAGCGCCCGGTGAGAAATTCGCGCACACTGCCGGTCTGCTGCATATGTTTGGTCAGGGTACCGGCCGAGGTGCCGCGGAAAAAATCGATGGGCAAACTCATGAGCTTGCCAAAAGTGCGCGTCGCCACCCGTACATCCATTTTGCCGGTGGCGTGCAGCAGCAAAAGACTTCTGAGGTATTCCAGGATGGCATTGAAAGTGAAAGCGACAAAAACGCCACCTGCCAACACATACAAGGTATCGATGGCCTGATTGCCAATGACTTTATCCAGCGTGATCTGAAAGAACACAGGTGAGGCCAGGGCCAGGACATGCATGAACAGGGCTGCAATGCCGATTTCGACAAAGAGGGATTTGTGGCGCAAGATTTCCGGCACAAACCAGCGAAAACCAAAAGGTTGATCTTCGTCCGTGATCTGACTGGCCCGCTTGAGGAAAACCACTTCACCTGTCCAGGCTTTTTCAAGCATCTCCTGGTCAACCCGGATCAGGCCGCCACCCTCGCTCATGGGATCCAGGATCAGGGCTGCCGGAGCCTGGTCTGCGGTCCCCGCATCCAACGACGCCAGAACCACCCAGTTGCCATTTTTCAGGGGGCACAACAATGGGAAGGCTTTGCCGACGCGGGCTAATGTTTCCCATTTGATTTTGCGCGAACGACCCTTCAGGCCCAGATCCTGGGCAATGCGAACAACGCGGGCTGCAGTGGGTTCATCCTGGATGGCATAATCATGAACAACACGTTCGACAGTCGTATGCACACCGTGTCGGCGGGCCGTCAGGACAAAACAGGTGATGGCGGTATGCATGGTCTTTTCCTAATCTGTCACAAGGTCGGCTGCGAGTGTCAGGCCGTCGAGTATTGCGTTGCGTGTTTCGTGCTCCAGTAAATCATTGCGGCCGGATAAAATGGCCCGGATGCAATCGACATGCAGGCGAATGACTGAAAGCTGGGCGGGGTCAGAGGCATCCAGCAGGCTTATGAAACCGGTCAATTGATTAGAGACTTTCGCGGCCAGGTTCCGGTTTTCCAGAACCGTGATGGCCTCATCATTTTTTTGTTCAACACCACCCGCCTGGTCCACCGGCTGGGCAAGAACACCGTGCAGCCAGTTCGAAACCTCGTCCAGTTCGGGATTGGCGGGGCGCTGTTTCGATTGATCGAAGAACAGCCCTTCTGCACTTTCCACCCGGGACATCAAGGCAAGTTGAATAACTTCACGCAGTTTGTTCAGGGAAAAAGGTTTAATCAGATAACCATCGACCCCCGCATCTGTTGCCTGGTGAACCCGCTCAACGGTTTCATTGTTGGTGATCATAACAAAGGCAATTGAGGGCCAGTGACGGCGCACCGATGTGACCAGGCCAATGCCATCCAGGGGCCGCATATTCCAGTCAGAAATGATCAGATCAAAGGTTTTGTTGCGCTCCAGAATATCCAGCGCATCCGTGCCATCGCTGGCAATGGTGATGCGTGAAATGCCAAGATGCTGCAAGGCTGTCAATTCCATTTCGCGGGCGAAGGTGTCGTCTTCTACCAACAAGACCCGCAAAACACTAAAGTCGAAAACTAGGCGCGCCACGTCACGTCTCCCCGGTAATCTGGGCGCCTTGTTGGCGAAGTGTTGCCAGCGCGTGTTCAAGTTGATCCGGCAACAAGGCCGTCAATGAGGCCGCGTCTTCAATGCGGTCTTCGTCAAAGGCCCGTTCAATGTCGCGGCAAATGGTGCCCAGACGTACCAGGCCTACCGACCGGGCACTGCCCTTCAGGTCATGAACCGCGAAACGCCATTCATTCACATCACCTGTCGCGGCACGGTCCTGAACATATTCACACTGACCTGGCGCCAGTTCAGCGAAGCGATTGATGAACCCTGTTGTCTCCGTCGCACCATAATCCCGTAACAATTGCTGGAGCTGCGCTGGATTGAGAACAGGGGAATCTTCGATCGATATAACTGGTTCGGCAGATGTGTTCGGCGAAATCGAAGGCGGGGTGCCATTATGATTCTCGCGGATGGATGAACCCGACAGTTTGTGCATGGCATCACGCAAGTCCTGGGCGGCGACAGGTTTATGCAAAAAGACTTTGGCACCGGCCCGCAGGCTTTCAATCACAGCTTCTTCCCGGTCACTGCCTGAAACCATGACAACGTTAATATCGCTTGTCTTCTCGTCGGCCTTCAGCGCTTTGAGGACTTCAATCCCATCGATACCTGTCAGATGCAAATCCAGGAACATGACGTCAACAGGATGATTAACTACATAGTCGAGGGCTTCTTCACCACTGGTAACGCAGGTTACCTGATGGCCATCCTTGACCAGGCGATGTTCCAGCATCTTGCGGGACATGGCGTTGTCATCAACAACCAGAGCGCGGAATGCGCCGTTCGTATCTGTGGTTTGGTCTGTCATTTTCAAATAACCTGCATTTGCTGTTTTGCTGAATATCGTTCCGTGTGATAACGCAACGATTGATCATGCAATAACATCAAAAATTCGGCGATACCTTTTTTTCCTTTTTCTTCTTGCCAGAGCTTGTGACCGATGGCTGTTCAGCGGCTGCTTCAGGCTGGTCAGATGCGGGACTAGTCAGCAAGCCCTTGTCATGCATCTGTTTGACAGTGTCACCCAGGGCCGAAACCATGCGCAAAAAGGCGGCTGGTGACATGACCAGTTGATCAACAAACTGTGGGACAGGATTACCTTCCTGGTCACGGCGTGTTGGTGACAAGGCCAACAAATCCATGCGGATGATGCCGTCACGCAAACGGATATCGCCAACGCCATCGATAAATGATTGTTCTGAAATACTGGGCATTTTGTTATTCCCTGTTGGGCTGAATTATTGATTATTGATTAGAGAAAAGAAGGTGGGGCGGCCTGATCGCCTGTCCCCACCATTTTCATTCAGGCTTCTGCTGCAGCTTCTTCGCCAGCTTCAGCGGCGCTGCCAAGCATGCCTTTTTCCTGCATCTGGCGAACGGTATCGCCAAGGGCAGAAACCATGCGCAGAAATGCACGAGGTGACATCACCAGCTGATCAACAAACTGCGGAACTGGGCTGCCTTCCTGGTCACGGCGGGTTGGTGACAGGGCCAGCAGGTCCATGCGTACCACGCCATCGCGCAACCGAATGTCACCGACGCCGTCAACAAAAGTATGATTTCCGATATTCGCCATTGTCTTTTTCCTTGCTTACTGAAGTTTGGTTAAGTGTATGTTCCGTCATTGGATGAACTACTTTTAGGCCAAAGCTTCAGGAAAAAGGTTTCTGAAATGTGTCTGATTGAAAAAAATCTAAGCTATTGATATTGTTGTATATTAACCCAAAACATCAAGCTTGACTGACAGGTCAGCCACATTTGTAGCCGCTGTTGGGTACAGTCAGAATGGCTTCCTTGTCGAGTTTCTTGCGCACCCGGCTGACCAGAATATCAACGGCACGAAAGGATGCCGGGCCATCACCTGTTGAAACCGCGTCCACCAGGATATCGCGGCTAAGGACTTTACCCTCAGCCTGGGCCAAAACCCACATGAGATTGAATTCGGCGGGGGTCACGTCCACCAGTGTTTGATCTTCGCGGCTGACTTCCCGTTTTTCATGGTCCAGTAAATATGAGCCCAGCTTGATCTTGTCGGCCGCGTCCGCGCCGTAAGTTGTTGATCGGCTGCGCACAGCTTTGATGCGCATCACAATTTCGCGGGGGTCAACGGGCTTGGTGACATAATCATCCGCACCAACTTCAAAACTGGCCAGCTTGTCATCAATCCCGTCGCGCCCGGTCAGGACGATCAAGGGGCCAATGGCGCGGGCCCGAAGTTTGCGCACCAGAACAATGCCGTCTTCATCCGGCAAGGTTAAGTCAACGATCAGACAATCGTAGGTTTTGTCTTCCAGTTTCTGAAACATTTCTGCCGCGGTAGGTACTGTTTCGGCATCGTACCCCTGTTTCTTCAGAAAAGTGACCAATAGCCTGGCAAAGGCAAGATCATCCTCAATAACGAGAATGCTTTCCGGCCCCAGGACCCCACTTTGTTCGGCCATTTGACTCACGCCTACGATCTCCCCTGTTCAACCATGCCATAGTCAGCCATCAGAAGAAGCAGGTCAACGGTCGCGCGATTTAAGGCGCCTTTTATTCGCCAGCGGGGTCGGCTTAAAGCTTTCAGTTTCCCTTCAGGGAAACCGAGGCCCGTGTCCCTCCTTCAGGACTGTCGGCAAGGCCCAGGCTGCTGCCAGCCAAAGCAGCCAGACCGGCGGCCACGGCAAAGCGCAGGTTTTGCACAGATGTCCCATCCGACCCTTGCCACACGCTGCCATAGGGATCGTTAATCTGGGCCGCGACTTCCAGTCCAATTCCGGATCCTTGATCGCTGACGACCAGAACGGTTTCCGGGCCAGCAGTATCCAGATGGACCCTGACTTCGCTTGCTGCGGCACTGGTGGACGTCGCATTGAGAAGCAAAAGAGTCAGCATCTTTCGAAAGGCCGCCGGATCGCCATAAGCCTGTACAGAGTCTGCCAGCGGCTGAAAATCAATCCGGATTTGATCTGCCGCTTGGGCATCTTCGTTGCCCTGGCTGTCCGATACCGCAATACAATCCTGCACGGCATGGTTCAAATCAAATGATTGCGCCTTGTAGGGCCACGTTCCCGCCTGCAGCTGGATCAGGTCAAACATACATTCGCTCATGCCCTGCATGCGGTCACCACCGCGGCGAATTTCCGCGGCATACCCCGCCACCGTTTCCGGTGAATGGTTGGCGTCCCTGTCCTCTTGCAGCAAGGCAACATAGCCCGTCACATTGTTCATGACATTTCGCAAATCATGACCCATTTTCGCCAGGAACAAGGCTTGTGCATCAGCCGGTTCGGTGCCCATAACATCGTCACGCTCAAGCGTTACCAGTGCGCGCAAAGCTTGCGCCAGCGCCACGGGCAAGGCCTCGCCCATTTTGCAGGCCTCTTCCATCCGGCCATCATCTGATGCCATTTCAATATCACGACACAAGCCAGACAAACGCATCAGGCCAACATTGGCAGCGCTACTTTTCAGGTCGTGAGAAAAATGTGTCATCTGACCGACGTCCCCGGCCACAACCGCTGCCTGAAAACCACTTATGGCTTCGGGGGCAATTTCCCGGAACATATCAAAAAACTCCGCGGCTGAATCTTCACCATAATCCTTGTTCAGGGCATCGATGACGCCAAGGTCCAGTACCGCTGCATCCGCGCTGTGGGTGTCGTCCGTCAACACATCCTGGTCCGGCACATGTTCATCTGACAAGGATATCCGCTTCAGGGCGATATCCAGCAGTCTGGGATCAATGGGCTTGGTCACAACATCATTCATACCGGCTTCAAGACAGGTTTCGACCTCGCGCTGGGTTGCCGCTGCCGTCACGGCAATAATAGGTATAGTCCCTTCAATGCCCTCCATGGCACGGATCCGCCGTGTGGCCTCAATGCCATCCATAACCGGCATGTGTCGGTCCATAAGGACCACATCAAAGGGATCTTCCGTGGCAATTTTTTCCAACGCCTCCTGGCCGTTTTCCGCCGCAACAAGTTTGTGGCCCAGTTTGCCGATCATGCCTTCGGCGACTTTGCGGTTAATGCGGTTGTCTTCCACCAGCAAGATCCGCAAACCCCGACCAAAACTTTTGTCCGTCCAGTGCGTGTTGTCTCGTGCCTCTGTGGGTATGGATTCAGTGGTTTCAAAGGGAACGGTCAAGGTAAAGGTGCTCCCCTTGCCAACTTCGCTTTGCAGCGTGAGATAACCACCCATCAAGCCGGCAAGGCGACGGCTGATCGACAGACCAAGGCCTGTACCACCATACCTGCGGGCAATATCAACATTGGCCTGAACATAAGGTGCAAACAATTTGTCCGCCGACTCAGGATCAATACCGGCGCCAGTGTCTGTTACACTGACAATCAATTCAACGGTATCCTCGCCGGTTTCCTGTGCCTCCACGGCGATTTCAACTTCGCCCCGGTCCGTAAACTTGATGGCATTGCTGAGCAAATTAAACACGATCTGGCGCAACCGGTTGGCATCACCGATGACGGCAAGGGGAACATTATCTCCAACGCGGAACTGTGTTTTCAATCCCTTTTCAACGGCCCTCGGTCGCATGACATTACCTGTATCTGCAATCAAGCGACGTGGCGCAAAAGCAAAGGCTTCGATCTCAAGTTTCCCGGCTTCCAGTTTCGAGATATCCAACAGATCATTGAGAATCGTCAGCAAGGCCTCTCCGGAATCCACTATCGTCTGGGCATATTCAACCTGTTCACCGATAAGCGGCGTTTCCAGCATCAGGCGGGCCATACCCAGCACCCCGTTCATGGGGGTGCGAACTTCGTGACTGACAACCGCGATAAAATCAGATTTGGCCTGGGCAGAGGCTTCGGCATCGTCTTTGGCCTTGCGCAGGATTTCTTCATATTGCTTGCGCTCGGTAATATCCGAGGCAACAGCAACCATGCCACCATCAGCCGCCGGGGTCTGGCGAAATTCCAGTATTTTGTCAGGTGTCGTGACTTCGACGCTGATCGGATCAGGCAAGATGAATTCTCTCAGGCGTTTTTGCACCAGAGTTTCGATTTCACCCTCACCATAATCTCCACGCTGGGCCAGGTGACGCACGACACGCTCGACCGGCATGCCAACCTGCACAAGGTTTTGTGGCACATCAACCAACTCCACGTATCGATCATTAAACAAGGTATAGCGCAACTGGTTATCCAGTTGATAAATGCCGTCCGACATCTGCGCCAATGCCAGTCGCAGCAAAGCTTCCTTTTCGGTCAACTCAGTTTCCGTGGCTTCGCGACGGCCAATTTCCTGTCGTAATCGCCGGTTCCAGAACACGATCAGCAGCAAGATAACAACGGCAACGGCACCGACCTGCAAGGCAACCTTGACCAACGCTTCTGTGTCCGCGACATGTTCATAGCGAACCGAAATCCACCGGTTGCGAATTTGGGCTTCCTCTTCCGGCGTAATCGATGCCAGGGCCTTGTTGAGAATTCCCACCAATTCTGGCCAGTCCTTGCGCACAGCAAAGGCCAGACCCTTGATATCCAACCCGGCAGGGGCTGCAACCTTGATGTTGATCAGATTGTTTGTGCGGATAAAGTTTGTCGCTACTGCCAGATTGATCACAGCGGCCTCGGCATCCCCAACGGACACAGCCTGAAGCGCAGCCAAGGGGGTATCGACCATGTGTGGAACCACTTGCGGGAAGTTCTTGCGGATCAGATCGGTGACGGAAAAATCGCGCACCAGGGCAATTTTTTTACCCGTGAGATCATCCAGGTTCGCCACAAAGGGATAATCATCGCGGGTCAGGATGACGACAGGAAATTCAAGATGTGGCTTGCTGAACAACAGAAACTTTTCGCGCACAGGGGACCGCAGAGCCGCCGACAATATATCCACTGACCCTGCCTCAACACCGGCGATAACTTCCGGCCATTTCAGACCAGGTACGACCTTGATATCTGTACCCAAACGTTTGTTGATCAGCCTGAGATAGTCGGCGGAAATACCCGACAATTTGCCATCTTCGGATTCAAACTCGAAGGGTGGGTAATCGGGATCAATGCCAAGACGAATAACCGGATGCTGCACCAGCCAGTCCTTTTGCGCACTGGTCAACGCCATGGACCGCGCAGGGTCTTGACTGACACGTGTCTCACCCAGCCATTTGCGCTGGATGGCCCTGATCTGTTCGATCGTGATGGATTTGATACCCTTGTCCAGAATGGACGCCAACAATGGCGTGTCTGTCCGGGTGGCCATATTCAGCAAGGCATATTCGGGGTTGCCCATTTTCACTTCGCCGGAAACGCCAAGACCGGTCATTAAATGGGCACCCAGCAAGTGATTGAATACAGCCAGTTCTCCCAAAGCCGCATCCGCCTTACCGAAAGTCACAGCCTTCATGGTCTCCAGCGTGTCCTTGACCAGATGAAGTTTTATTTTGGGATATTCGCGTTTGAGGATTTCTTCATAGAAAAACCCCTTGGGCACGGAAATGGTTTTACCAAACAATTGTTCAAGACTGTCATAGGGCGCATCGCGACGACTGAGAATGGTGTTGGGATTATCGGCATAGGGACGGGTATATAAAAGGTACTTCTGGCGTGCTGGCGTTTTGACGATGTTCAGCATGACATCCAGCTTGCCGCTTTTCATCAATTCCAGAAACTCACCCCATGTGGGGCCGGTTACATAATCGACCTGTAGTCCGGTGCTGCTGGCCACAAGATTCATGAAATCAATAGAATAACCCTGGGCCTGGTCCTCTCTGGCGAAATTAAAGGGCGGCCAATCCATCTCGTTGTGGACACGAATGCGCGGATTGGCTTTGATCCAGGCGCGTTCGGCATCTGTGAGTGAGATCGTGCTGTCAGCAGCTGAGGCAGAAACTGTCACAGCTGACATAACGATAATCATAAGCCCCAGGAAAATACCGCGCTTTATGTTATTCAGATATCGCACCAGAGCGTCCTCAATATATTAAAACCCGTTCGGGAAATTTTTCACAACGCGCCGTTCAATCCGGTGCGCACATTTGCTGAGTGCCATACTGCGTCATTCCAGCGCCATTGCCTAACCCTGGATTGGGTCAGACACATTTCGGAAACATTCTGAATGTTGACGAAACCGATGGTCCGGCGGCATGTTGTGTCTGCAAGTTCCCAAAAATGCTCAGCCCAAAAGAACTTACTCCAAAAGAACTCACGATGAAAAAGACAACGCATAATTTGAACAATCAAAATCGGCACGGCGAGACACCTGTATATGGTGAGGCTGAACTGCGCGCGAAGATTGTTGTCTTCGATTTAACCTCTTTGTCTGTCTCTTGCCATTATCGGAACGGCGCAAAAGCGATCCCGGATCTTTCCGGGCCAAAGGTGTTATTGGAGGAGGTCATGTTATCGGCAGAAGTCCTGGCGATTGTCTCCAGCCGAAACAAATTTGCCCGCCAAGCTCTGATCGACAGTCTTGCTGCCAGCGGCGCCCACACAGCGGCGGCGCTTAATTTGTCTTCCGCCGGGGCGCTTGTTGAGCAAGAATACGGTCTATCCACGGCACTGAAGGTCATCATCCATATGCCCGCCGGTAACGAGCGTATTGAAGATGAAGTGATCCAGGGCCTGAAAGACTCTGGTGCTGAAATGGTTGTGATTTGCGAAATGCGAACCGACACACGGGAAGATTTCAAAGATGTCATTGACCTTCTGGCTCAACGACTTGAAACCGGCCAAAATCCGGACGCGTCATCCTCTCAGGTCCGCGTCCTGGTCGTTGATGACAACCTCATGAACCGGGAACTGGCTGCCAGGCAGTTGGCCAAACTGGGAGTTTATTGTGGCATAGCAACAGACGGACAAGACGCCCTGAACCAGGTCAACAAGGCAAACTCGGACTGGGATCTGGCCCTTGTGGATTGTCTGATGCCGGGCATGGACGGTTTCGACTTTACCCGGCAGCTTCGCGAACAAGAAAGTCAGAGCCTGACACGATTGCCGGTCATCGGCTGGACGGCTCGTGAAACATCGACCATCCTGGAAACCTGCATGGACGCCGGTATGGATGGCGTGTTGTTCAAACCATTGGTTCTGGCTGGTCTGGCCCGCATGCTGGATGAGAAACTGGACGGTCGCGATATTACTTTCAAACAATTGACCACCAATGGCGGCGACCAGAACAAACTGCCGTCCGGCATATCGTCCCCGGTCAATCTGGAAAAAATTGCAGATATTTTGGGCGATAAAAGTGATGTCGCGCGAGATCAGTTGCTGGCACGCTTCGAAGCCATTTTTCCCGCTAACCTGAACCGTCTGGTATCGGCAGTGGAACAGGTTGATGAGAATGATTTGACAGAAATTGAAGATGCTGCTCATGCCGCCAAGGGCGTCGCAGCCAATGCAGGTGCTTTGGGTTTGGCCAAATTGGCGGCGAAACTTGAAGCCGGCGCGTCTTATGTTGATCCGGCAGTTACGAAATCGCTGGTGGGTGATATGCAGGCAGAGTTTCAACGTATAGTCTTGTACGTATCAACATTAAGAAGGGATGGGGTAATCAAATGAACGGCAAAGATATCAAGGACGGTATTTTTCTTGTCGTTGACGACGAGGAATTCATCCGCTCACTCGTGAAGCAGTTGCTGATTGAAATGGGTGCCAAAGAGGTCCTGATTGCCGAGGACGGCCAGAAGGCCATTGATGTCCTTACGCAAAGGGGCGAGGGCATCGACTGCATCATTTCCGACTTCAAAATGCCCAACATGACCGGGGTGGAGCTGTTGCAGGCTGTGCGCGCCGGAACAGCCCATGTTGATCGTGACCTGCCCTTTGCCATGTTGACCGGCTATTCAGACAAGTTTGTCCTTGGCTTGGCCATGGCCCTGGATGTCGACGCCTTTATCGCCAAGCCGGTATCAAAAACAATGCTGTTATCCAGGATCGCGCCTTTGTTGACGGGTGATCGCCAGGAACTTTTGCCGGCTAAAAATTATGCCAAACTGGGGCTGTCGGAAACGGTTAATGACCTGGAAAACCGCGTCGCCATGCTGGAAAAAATTATCCGGGAATATGTCAAGGTGGACCAACTGCAGCCAGACCCGGACAAGGCGGCACGGGCAGCGGTCTGGACCACAAAACCGACAGGCCCCGCCGAAGCGCCTGAACCGGCCAGCCAGGCGGCAATGCAAGAAAATGAAGACGGGCCTGAAGCGCAATCCCCGGCGGCCTATGAAAAGGCGAAGGTTACCGCTGTTGCCGTCACGCTTGATACGGTACCGGAAGGCTCAAAACTGGCAACTGACGTGCGTACCAAGGAAGGCAACCTTGTGCTGGCTGCCGGCACCCGGTTGAACGAACGTATCCTCGACAAACTGCACCACATCAACGACATGGGCGAAGACTTCGGCATCCTGCATATTGTTGAGTAGCGGCCTTATTCGGTTGCTTGTTCGACAACGCTATTCGGCAGCCTTTTGGTCAACCTGGGGATTGACTGCCCTGATGACAGGACCTCTGTGTTCAACGCCAGGGTAGAAATCAACCGGCACCGTTTCGTAGTCCAGACCCAGAATATTCAGGAACATGCGAATTTTGCAACAATTACCGGAAGCTGGATAGTCATACAATTTGATCATTTGATTGCTTCCTTCAAGCCGCGCGGATGTTCTGGCTATTGGCATCGATCGGATTTTTTTGTGAACACGGAAGTCGCATGAAGACCCTGGCACCCGTATTGCCAGAGTGGAAATCAGATCCGGTGGCGGTGTTTGCCCTGTACCCCAAACACCGTCACGGCAGCCGCAAGGTAAATGCTTTCATAGACCTGTGGCTGCAAAAGATCGGTCAGATCGAACAGATTGCACCTTATACGCTGGTTCAGTCCGGCAATCCTGGACAAACCTGAACGACGTTGCATATCATTAGTTACCGTTCGTCAGTAAAGCATTGTTTGTCAGTAAAAGTTTTGCAAAATCAACTTGTCGAACGAGGAATTTACCTTGAGAACTCTCCTTGCTGCCCTTGCCCTGTATTGCCTGTTGACGCCCGCATCATTGGTGCAGGCCGCAAGCGATGAAAAAATCACCCTGATTGGCAGTGTTATGCCCCCCTTTGTCGTCAAAAAGGGCGGCAAGATCACTGGCTTCATTCCAGATCTTTTGCAAGAGGCCATGCGGCGCGCGAAGGTCAAACATGTTGTCAAGGTACAGCCCTGGGCGCAGGCCTATCAACGTGCCTTGAAAGGAGGCCAGGTCGCGTTAATGGGTACCGCCAGAACCGACCGCAGCGAAAAACTGTTCCAGTGGGTCTATCCCCTGCTTCGCGCGAACACCTATTTCATCAGTATCAAGAACAGGAACAAAAAACCCAAATTCAAAAAGGATACGACCCGTATTTGCGTGCTCGCCCGATCGGCCATGCTGGGGCATTTAAAACGCAAGGGTTATCGACGCCTGATCAAGGCACCCGATAATTCGTCCTGCGCCCGCTTGCTTGAAGGCAAAAAAGTAGATGCCATTTTTGGCGGTTGGCACACAACACTGCATGAATTTCAGGCATTGAAGTTGCCGATAAAAAACTTGCAAAAGAGCAAGTCAATTTTATCCGTTGATGTCTGGTTGGCTATGTCCACTGACGTGCCGTCATACAAAATAAAGACGTTGCAAAAGAAGATGCGCGACATGACGAAGGACGGCACCTACAAGGACTTTCTGGCACGATATCAAATGCAGGATTTACCCCGGCCCAAATCCTGACTGACAAGTCATGAAAGACATAAGACGACAGGGGAAATTCCGAACTGAATTCAGCCCCTGCCAACAAATGGCATTTTGGTCGCCATCACCGTCAGATTTTGCACGTTTGCTTCCAGCGGCAAGTTCGCCATGTGAACCACCGCATTGGCCACGTGATCCAGATGCATCAGGGGTTCCGCCTTGATCGAGCCATCAGCCTGCGGCACGCCATCGGCCATGCGCTTGGCCATTTCAGTTTCGGCATTGCCAATATCAATTTGACAACAAACGATGTCGTGGACACGGCCGTCCAGAATAGTGGTTTTGGTGAGACCGGAAATGGCGTGTTTTGTGGCTGTGTAGGGGGCTGAAAAAGGCCGCGGAGAATGGGCTGAAATCGAACCATTATTGATGATACGCCCACCTTTGGGGGTCTGTGATTTCATCAGCCGGAAGGCTTCCTGGGTGCACAAAAACGGCCCGGTCAGATTGATATCAACAACCGATTGCCACTGCTCATAGCTTAATTCATCCATGGGAATACCGGGTGCATTTATACCCGCATTGTTAAACAGCACGTCCAGTCGGCCAAAGGCCTCTTTTGTTTTGGCAAAAAGGGCTGCCACATCGCCTGGCTTGCTGACATCCGTTGGCACCACCAGCGCACGACTGGCGGCATCGCCTGCCATCCGGGCAGTTTCTGCCAAAGGCTCTTCCCGGCGCCCGGCCAAAACAACTGAGTATCCGGCCTGCAACAAAGCGACGGCACAAGCCCGCCCGACGCCTGAGCCTGCACCAGTGACGATGGCGATTTTATTTTGTCCGGTCATTTCAATATCCTGTTTGTGTCAGTCGAGGTACAGTTTGACTGCATCTTAATCAGGTTACCAGGATCAGGAAAGCCGCCACAAGAAATCGGCACGCCGAAAACGACACGCCGCAAAAAGCGCCCTGGTCCCTGCATAACCTGGAAAGAAGGAGAACTAAATGAACAATAAAATGACTAAACTGTTTGCCGGACTTGCCTTTGCCTTGATGACCGTGATCTTGCCGGGCGCCGTCCATGCAGATGACAGGGAGGACAAAGCCGTTAACGCCGCACAAACCTGGTTGAACCCGGTCGACCAGGGAAACTACAGTCAAAGCTGGCAACAAAGCGCCGACTTTTTCAAAACATTGGTGAGTAAAGACAAATGGGTCAATGCCTTGCAAAGGGTGCGCACCCCATTGGGTCAGATCAAATCCCGCGTTCTCATGTCCGCCGACTACAAAACGGAAGTCCCCGGTGCACCTGATGGACATTATGTAATCATCAAATTCGCCACCAGTTTTGAGAACAAACAAAACAGCACGGAGACTGTTACGCCTGTGCTGGACAAGGATGGAAAATGGCGCGTTGCGGGATATTTCATAAGATAGCCTGCCTTGCGGTCTGACCGGGACGAAATTCAGCTACCTGAAGCATCATGACAGACGGGTAATGGTTGCTGTTCTGTCGGGGCAACCGCATACTCGGCACCAGCCTTCAGGAACAACGCCGAAAGATCATGAGCACATCTGAAATTTCCGCTGACGCCATATTACGTGACTTGCTTGAAGCCAGTCCCATCGGCGTTGCGGTGCTGGATCCGGAAACGGGTGAACGTCTGTTTGTGAATTCCGCCCTGGCCCGCATGTTTGGTGCGGCCAGTCTGGACGACCTGATTGGTCATGACATTGGCAATAGCTGGGTCGATAAGCATGAGCTTGAAAAAGCCATGGCTGTTTTTCGCAACAAAGAAGTTTTGAACAATTTTGAAGCCGAGCGCACCCGCATCGACGGCAGTCGTTGGTGGGTTTTAATGAATACCCAACCCGTTATCTTTGAAGGGCAGGATGCCGGGATTATCTGGCATGTGGATATCAGCGAACGAAAACTGGTCGAGGAGGAATTGCGGTCAAGACAGGAGATCATCAACGAAGCCGTAAAGATCGCCAATCTGGGACACTGGACCTGGGATCTGCTTCTCGACAAATGCACATACTGTTCCGAAGAATATGCCAGAATTTACGGTTATTCGACTGAGGAATATCTCAACAGACTGTCTTCCGGAGATCTTGATTATCTCAATGCCCATCCGGACGACAAAGACCTGCATCTGGAAATTGTCCTTGAGGCAAACCACAATGGAACGGCTTGGGATCACACTTATCGCATCATTAGTCGCAACGGCGAAACAAGATATGTGCGCGAAATCGGTAATCCTGTCGTCGATGACAACGGCCACCTGATCCAGTCGATCGGCACCATTCAGGATATTACCGAGCGAAAACAAGCGGAAACAGACGCGGAAAATGCGCGTTTGGCGGCAGCGACAGCTGAAGCCCGGTTGCGTGATATTCTGGAAGCCCTGCCCATCGGGGTTCTTGAATTTGATTCAGACAAGCAAATCCGTTTTTGGAATCAGGCCTTTCTGGATATTACAGGCCTCAGCATTGAAGTCCTGAATGACAATTCAGACTACCTGGAATTGGCCCATTACATTTACGACAATTTTGTCGGTTATCAGGAAGACACATTCGACGTATTTTGTGAAAACTGGGTCAAAAATGCCCTACCTGATCAGCGCCGAATGACAGATCAGATTTTCACCGAACCCTATTACGATTTGCAACATTATGCGGCACCGCTGCCCACTGGCGGTTACGTCAACGCCTATGTTGATGTTACGCCGCAAAAAACTGCGGAACGCGAAGCCCTGGAAGCCCGCGATCAGGCCCAGGCCGCCGCCATTGCCAAATCATCTTTTCTGGCAACCATGAGCCACGAAATTCGCACACCCATGAACGGTGTCATCGGTATGTTGGACCTGTTAACCCGATCAAAACTTGATCGCTCGCAAAGAGAAATGGCAGAAACCGTTCGCACGTCAGCCTTTTCCCTGCTGCGGATCATCGATGACATTCTTGATTTTTCCAAGATTGAAGCCGGGCAACTCAAGTTTGAACGATATCCTTTTTCACTTTGTCAGGCGGTCGAGGCCGTTGGCGAAACCCTGGTACCAGGTGCCCGCGAAAAAGGCCTGGCCATCTCCCTGTTTATTGATCCGGCCATCCCCGAACCCCTGCTGGGTGACCCCGTGCGTTTGCGCCAGGTTCTGTTCAATCTGATCGGAAATGCCATCAAATTCACAAAGTCCGGCTTCGTCACAGTGCGGGCGGAATTACAAAAACAGCCGGAAGGCTCAAGTACCAGCCGTCGCCAGAACATCAATTTTTCGGTTGAAGATTCTGGCATCGGCATTCCGCAACATGCCCAGGAGGGTCTGTTCGACGCCTTTGTCCAGGCAGAAAGCTCGACCAACAGACGCTTTGGCGGCACCGGACTCGGGCTTTCAATCTGTGCCCATCTGATCGAATTGCAAGGCGGCAAGATTGATGTGATCAGCCAACCGGGCAAGGGCTCCAACTTTATCTTTAACCTGGCCTATGACCTGGCAGCGGATGAAAAACCCCTGCGTGATATTGCGGACAACGATCTTGCCGACCTGAACGTCTTGTTGGTGATGTGGCTGGAAACCAACAATGTTAACCTCAGTCATTATTTGCAGCACTGGAAGGCCGACGTCGACACAATCTGCGACATCGGAAAGGCAACGGAAACAGCGCTGGCGAAGGCGAAGTCGGGCCGGAAATACGACATTGTTGTGTTGGGCGCCCATTGGTCGATGACCTATCAATATGAAATCTGCGACCAGATCAGGGCGATGCCTGAACTGGCTGGCACCCGTTTTGTGCTGTTCACTTTTGATCGCATGTGGTCCGGCGACACCGGTATGGATGACACCGTTGTGGTGAGCGTGGCCCCCCTTCACCGGGCTGATTTTCTGACCGCCGTAGCTGTTGCTGCGGGCCGGATCAGCCCTGAAGTTCGCCACATTGAAGAGCTGGAATACCACGATGAAATTGAGCCTTTGTCCATCGAAGACGCCGAACAGACCGGCAGCCTGGTATTGGTTGCGGAAGATAATCTGGTAAACCAGCGCGTCATCCTGCGTCAGCTTAATCGTTTGGGGTATACAGCGATCATGGC
The DNA here is from genome assembly GCA_018650465.1 of Alphaproteobacteria bacterium. GTDB lineage: Bacteria > Pseudomonadota > Alphaproteobacteria > UBA2966 > UBA2966 > JABILA01. The sequence goes on along the minus strand of JABIFY010000104.1, from coordinate 43,415 downwards.
TGAAGACGGTCGCGAAGCCATGGAGAAATTTTCCCTGCACAAATATGGTTTGTTGCTGACCGATTGCCATATGCCGGAGATGGATGGCTTCGAGTTATGCGCCGCCATCCGGGCGACAGAGAAAGGCCAGGATGTGCGCCTGCCGATTGTTGCCATTACCGCCAACGCCCTGCAAGGCGAAGCCGAACGCTGTTTGGCTGCGGGCATGGATGACTTTGTTGCCAAACCGGTTGAGCTAAAACAATTGCAGGCCGTGGTGCAAAAGTGGCTGCCAGATGCGGTACCGACTGTGTCCCTGCCCGTTGAGGGTGACACATATTCTGGTGCCCTTGAGGCCGCAAATTCAACCCCCATTAACTTTGCCCGCTTGCGCGAAATTTCCGGTGAAGATGATACGGAATTCCTGATCGAAACTCTGGAATTTTTCCGCGAGATGATTGCCGATACACCAGATCGCCTGGCCCAACTAATCCGGAACAAAGACGCCAAGGCCTTATGTGAAGCCGCCCACGAAACCAAGGGTGCCGCCCTTTATGCTGCCGCCATTGATCTCTCTGACTTGATGAAAAATCTGGAATTTGCCGCCAGGGCCAATGATTGGCAAGAGATTGCAAAACTTGAAGACCTGATCAAGCCGAGCTTTACTGAAGTGACCACATACATCCTCAGCCTTTCATCGGGCGAAAGGAGCATTTCGCCATGATACCAATGCTGCGACTATCTGTTGTCATTTTGATGTTAATCGCCACGCCAACTTCTGACGCTGTCGCTCAACAAACTGTGTCCGTCGCCAATTCACCGCCCGTTGTCGTCGAAACCATTCCCCGGGCGGGAGACACCAACGTCGATCCCTTGTTGACGGAAATCCAGGTGACCTTCAGCAAAGACATGATGACGGAAAAAATGTGGTCCTGGGTGATCCATACAAGCGAGACCTTCCCGGAAATCGCGGGGGAAGTTCGTTATATCAATGCCCGCACCAATGCGGCACCTGTGCGACTGGAACCGGGCAAGGCCTATGCCATCTGGTTCAACTCACCCAATGGCAAGCATATCGCCTTCCGCGATACATCGAACAATCCGGCGATACCCTATCTACTGGTTTTTCAGACCCGGCGTTAGATTTCACCACAATCAAAATCTAGATGCTCATATCCCGCAAATTGTAATCCTTCAGGGTTTCCTTCGATCCGGGCTGCCATGAAATGACCTCGTTGCTTTCACGTGACGGTGCATAGTCGAAAGGTATTTCAGACGGGAAATGCTGGCGGCGGGCATCGATGGCAAGGTCGATCATTCGAGCGCGTTCCTTGATATGTTTTTCGTCATAAACAGCCGGAGCTGCATGCACACCACCGCCGAGGACACCCAGCACCGACGCGCGGCGATGAAAGCCCATATTGATGGTGATGCGCCAGTCCTTGCTGGTGTTGGCGAAGGAGCCATGCAGGGCCTGACGATTGGTGATGGCCACATCGCCCGGCGCGCAGATGATCGGTACGGCATCGGGCAGGCGCTCGGACCCGGCTTGCGCCACAAGTGCCTTGATATCAACCCGGCCCAGCTTATGCGATCCGGGCAACACCCAGACACCGTTGGCCGCGGTGCAGCCATAAAGCTGGCCCATGAAATTGAATCCGTGGCTGCCTTCGTCCCAGTCATCATCATCCCACAAGGTGGTGCCATCCTGGTGCCAGGCGACGGACGCCCCAAGTCCCGGCTCCTTGATGAACAAGGCATCCGTGAAAGGCACAAAATCCTCGCCATTGATTGCGGCAGCAACGGCCAGTAAATCCGGATGGCCATAGGCCCGCAAACAGGCTTCGGAAAATTGCAAGGATCCCAATATCAGATAGACAATATCCTTTGGCGCAGACTGGTCGGGCACGGGTTCGGCCATTTTTACAGGGTGCCGCCCGTTGGCAAGATCGGAGCCGCCAAAGGGATCGCCCAGCGGTTTGGCCCAGAACAAGGTTGGGGCTTCGCAGTCCACTCCGATCGCCGGGCGGCTTTTGGCGTCAAGAAAAGCGCCTTCCTCAACTGGCAGGCGGTCCAGCACTTCTGCTTTCAGGTCGGCTTCCAGTTCGGCCAGTTCGGTTGCGTCATAAACACCTTCAAAGACATAAAATCCACAACGCCAATAAGCATCCAGAATATCCGCCGCCAACTTGCCTTCCGCATCGAACCGGATCGGCCCGCGATTGCCGAGAGCCATTGCCTTTTCTTCGCCTGCGCGTAAATAAGCCTGCATTTCAGCGCCATATACATCGGCCTTATCTTCTGACTTTTCCTGAATACTCATCACCAACGTCCCTTCCACTGCGGCCCTGTCACCTGATTTCAATGATTATCCTGGCAAAAATCAAGACATTGTTGAAGCACTTCATTGGATTGCGCTTGCATTTCGATATACTGCCGCCGAATCAACAACCCAAACGAAAGACTTCACACATGGATATCGCAGGCAAAAAAGCCATCGTCTTTGGCGGCACCTCAGGCATTGGTCTGGCCACAGCCAAACAACTGGCCGCCCAGGGGGCCGAGGTTATCGCCATCAGCCGCAACCCTGACAAGGCTGGCGACGTGCCGGCTGGTATCACTCTGAAAGCATGCGACGTGCGGGATAAAGCCGCCCTGGAAAAATTGTTCGCAGAATGTGCGCCTTTTGATATTCTGGTCAGTTCCGCCACAGGCGGCTCTCGCTCAGCCGGACCGTTCCTTGATATGGATATGGACGCCTTCCAGTCATCGTTCGACAAACTGTGGGGCTATGCCAACATCATTCGTTTCGGCGCCGAACATCTGACCGAAAACGGTGCCATCGTTGTGGTCAGCGGCACGCCCGCCCGCAACCCCAAACCCGGTCAGATTTCCCTGTCCGCCGTTGGCTCTGCCGTCGAAGCCCTGGTCCGTGGTCTTGCCAACGAAATCGCGCCACGCCGTATCAATGTCATGTCGCCCGGATTTATCGACACACCCATCGTCGATCTGAAAGGCAAGGATCGCGAAGACCTTTACAGCAACATTACCGCAAGTCATGCCGTCAAACGTGCCGGTACAGCGGAAGAAGCAGCCAAAGGTATTATGTTCCTGATCGAAAATGATTTTGTCACCGGCACAACTGTCGATGTGGATGGTGGTTGGTTGCTGGCTTAACTTTGCGAAGGGGATGCGGCAGTCAGTTTTCAGCCGCGTCCCCATCTTTCTCAACGTCACCATCTTTCTCAGAGTCACCAATCACAAATCGGTTGGTCGTTTCTCTCAGGTTATTGATCAAGATGCGGATCAGGGCCTGAACGAACAGGTCGGCTGACTTCATGCGTTCCTTGATTTCAGAGTCTGAAACCGTCAGACAAACCGTATATTCAAGGGCTGTCGCCGTCGCCGAACGGGGCTCATTTGTCAGTACGGACAATTCGCCAAATATTTCATTTTCGCCCAGCGTGCCCAGAACACGTTTTTCAGCACCCACCCTCTTGGAAAGCTCGACACAACCTTTTTCCACGACAAAGACACGACCGCCCAGGTCACCATCTTCGAAGATGACTTTTCCCTTTTGGAATTCCTCGCGGCGAACATCGGATGGGCGCTCAGCACCTGACCTTGTCATTTGATCCCCAATTCATGTGCCCCTGCACAATCTGGAAATAGTGCCATATCAAACACTTAATAGTAAGTTATATTTCCGCAGGCACTGTCACGACTTGATTTCAGTTTCAGGCGTGGCACACTTCCCGGCAAGCATTGCGACAACTTCCGGGAAACAAAACATGCCAGCAGATTATCACGGCGGCGAAAGCCCTTTTGATTTTGATCATCGCTACCAGGGCCCCGCCTATACTGATGACCACCACGCCTGGCGGGCCACTTTGCGGGCCTTTGTTGATCAGGAAATCATGCCCCATGTGGATGAATGGGACGAAGCCGGTGGCTTTCCGCGTGGGCTGTACAAAAAGGCGGCTGACGTTGGTTTGCTGGGTGTTGGCTATCCGGAAGAATATGGCGGCACGCCGGTCGATGACCCTTTTTTCCTGTTGGTCACCGCAGAAGAAATGGCGCGCTGTAGTGCGGGCGGTATCAATGCCAGTTTGCTGGTCCATAATATCGGCCTGCCGCCGGTTATGGCCGTGGGCTCGGATGAATTAAAACAACGGATCGCCCCCCAGGTTCTCTCCGGGGATAAAATCCATGCCCTGGCTATCACCGAACCTTCAGGTGGATCAGACGTTGCCAATCTGAAGACACGCGCTGTGCTGGACGGTGATCATTATGTGGTCAACGGATCGAAAATGTTCATCACGGGCGGTATGCGGGCTGATTATTATTCCGTCGCTGTACGCACGGGCGGTGACGGTAATGCTGGTATATCTCTGCTGCTGATCGAACGAGACCGTGAGGGCTTTACCCGGACGGAACTGAAAAAGCAGGGCTGGTGGGCATCGGACACCGCGGCGCTTTATTTCGATGATGTGCGCGTGCCTGTGGAAAATCTGATCGGTGAAGAAAACAAGGGCTTCGCCGGAATCATGAAGAATTTCAATAACGAACGCCTGTGGATGTCGGCCAGTGCCAATGCCCTGGCGCGGGTCTGCCTGGAGGATGCCCTGGCCTGGGCCCGTGACCGCCAGACCTTTGGCCAGCGCCTGGCCGACCATCAGGTTATCCGCCACAAATTTGCCGAGATGGCCCGCAAGATCAACGCAACGCAAGCTTATCTGGAACAATGCGCCCAGCGGGTGGCTGAAGGTGAGCGACCGGTGGCGGACTTGTCCATGTTGAAAGTTCAGTCGACCCTGACCATGGAGTTCTGCGCCCGCGAAGCCATGCAAATTCTTGGCGGGGCCGGTTATATGCGCGGCTGCCGGGTGGAGCGGATTTATCGTGAAGTCCGGGTCATGGCCATCGGCGGTGGATCGGAAGAAATCATGCGTGATCTTGTCGCCCGTCAGATGGGGATCTGACCAGCCTGCATGACAGCACAAGAGAAACGATAAAGGTTCGGGGAGAAAATTATGACCGTTCGCCATTATGACTGGCTGGCCCACCACGCCAACTTTACGCCCGACAAAACCGTCTGGGTCGATCTGCATTCGGGGCGCAGCTTCACTTACCTTCAGGCAGAAGAGCGTTGCTGCCGCCTTGCCTGGCATTTGCAAAAGAACTGTGACATCGCCAAAGGGGACCGGGTCGGTGTGCTGGCCATGAACTCCACCGACATGATGGAAATTCAAAGCGCCTGCGCCAAAATCGGGGCCATTTTCCTGCCCTTGAACTGGCGATTGACGGTGCATGAGCTGGACTTCATCATCAAGGATGCCGAACCAAAAGTACTGATCCACGACCTCGCCTTCGCCGATGAGGCCGCCGCCCTGAAGAAAAGCACCACCATTGAGCATTTCATTGAGACCACCGGCGGTGGCGGGGATACCGACTTTGAAGCAGCCATTGCCGGTGCAGAAACAACCCCCGATCTCGCCGACCTCACTCAGGACGATGTCTGGACCGTTATGTATACCTCAGGCACGACGGGCCTGCCCAAGGGGGCCATGAACACCTATGGCATGGGCTTTTATAATGCGGTCAATTTGGGCGCTCCGGCGCGAATCACACCCGACAGTGTGACCCTGACGATCCTGCCCCTGTTCCATACGGGCGGCCTGAATTGTTATACCTCGGTCTGCCTGCACACAGGCGGGACATCCCTGATCATGCGGGCTTTTGAGCCTGGCGAAGTCCTGCGCCTGATCGGCGATGCAGACCTTGGCGTCACACATTTTTTTGGCGTGCCGGCGAATTATCTGTTTATGAGCCAGCACCCGGAATTTGCCACGACGGATTTCTCCCGCCTTGTTTGCGCCGGGATCGGCGGCGCACCAACGCCCGTGCCCTTGCTGGAAACCTACGGCGAGATCGGCATTGCTTTGCAACAGGGTTATGGCATGACGGAAACCAGCCCTCTGGTCCTGGTTCAGAATGCAGAAATGGCGCTTGCCAATCCAGGTTCCACCGGCAAACCGGGCCTGCATACTCAGGTCCGGGTCGTGGGCGAGGATGGCCAGGATGCAGCTGTCGGTGTGACTGGCGAATTGTGGGTCAAGGGACCGAATATCACGCCAGGTTACTGGAACCGCCCGGAAGCCACCGCCGAGGCCATTACGGACGGTTGGCTGCGCACCGGCGATGCCTGCCGGGTCGATGACCAGGGGCATTACTTCATCGTCGACCGCTGGAAGGACATGTACATTTCCGGCGGCGAAAATGTGTATCCGGCAGAAGTCGAAAGCACCTTGTTTAAGCTGGAGGGCCTCGCCGACGTAGCTGTCATCGGCTTACCCGACGAGCGCTGGGGCGAAATCGGCTGCGCTGTCGTCGTCAAAGCCCCGGATGCATCACTGGAACCGGATGATGTGATCGATTACTGCCGCGACAAACTCGCCAAATTCAAAATTCCGGCCCGCGTCGAATTCATTGATGAATTGCCAAGGAATGCCACCGGCAAGGTTTTAAAACGCGTGTTGAGGGAGCAGATAGAGTGAAGTTCACAGATTTAGTCTTTGGCGCAAGTCTGTGCCTCACCGGCTTCCTGGCCAATTTCGCCTTTGCAGCCGAGCAGCCCAATCCTGAAATCGGGACAATTACGACAGCCCGACAAGCGGCGGCATCGCCAGGGGCGGGTGTGGCGCTGGATGTCATGAAGAACGTTCCCGTCCGTAAGGGAGAACAATTGATTACCGGCCCATTTGGCCGCATGAAAATCACGTTCATTGATGACAGTGAAATCTCCATCGGGCCGGAAGCCAATATCACGCTGGATGATCTGGTCTATTCACCGCATATGTCTATGGCAAATCAGTTCCAGGTCAGTGTGGTCAGTGGGGCTTTTCGCTATTTGTCGGGCAAGATCGCCAAACTGAACGGGCCCATGGTGACCCTGAAAACACCGTTGGCGACCATCGGTATTCGCGGCACCCATGTGCTGGCGATTGTCGATAAAAACTATGCGGGCTGTATTGTCTTGCTGCCGACACCGGGAGCACAAGGCCAGCCCAGTTCCATCACGGTGACGGCAAACGGGAAATCTGTGGTGATCGACAAGCCTGGTTGGGGCACGGACGTCACCGGGGCCAATACGCCGCCCTCGGCCCCGCGCACCTGGCCGAGAGAGCGCATCATGAAGATGTTGCAGATGTCCGGCAGTAGCATCGAATTTTTGAAATAAGACCAGTCGCTGTTTGGCCCCGACCTTTAGCTATTATCAGAATGCTGATCAACAACATCACACTGCCTCTGCCCGTTGAATGCGAAATTTCTGAACCAGGGCACTGATTGCCAACAAAGCGACTGAGGCAAGGGCAAAAAACAGGGGCCAGGGTGAAGTTGCGCTGGTAGTTGCGACTTCTTGATAGAATATGGCAGCAATGCCCAACAAGCTGACGACGGACGCCAGGCGGATCGCCAGATCGAGAAGAGGGTTGCCGGTTGTCATTTCTGTGTTGTTTGTCATCGTCCTGTCCTTTGTTGAATGATTCTCTGTTGACAGGACTATGCACCGATCTCTCAGGCAGAAGGTTTCCAGGATGTTTCTGAGGAAAAGTAATCAATTTTGCGGAAAATCAATCCAGTTGAACAATTGCAGGCCACCGTCCACATCCAGCGTTGTGCCGGTGACGTAACCATTTAACTCATTACACAACAGGCCCACAGCCGCCCGTGCTATATCATCAGCCTCGCCAAACCGGCCCATGGGGATTTTGCGTTTGGGCTGGAATTCATCATCACTGGTGGCAAAACCACCGCCGGGAATCGCCCCTGGTGCGATGCCGTTCACGCGAATACCTGCAGGTCCCAGATCGCGGGCCAGCTCCTTCATCATCATGGTCATGCCAGCCTTCGAGGCTGAATAATGCGGCAGGTTGCGCGGTGTAAAAGCATGCAGGGAGGTCATGAACAACAGCCGCCCGGCCAGTTTGTCCCGCACCATGTTCCGTGCAACATCCCGACCCAGCATGAAGCCGGAGCGTAAATTGGTGGTCAGCATGGCGTCAAAGGTTTCCTCTGACACGTTCAGGGCGGTATCAACTTCGTGACGTTTGGGGCAAGCGGAATGCACAAAAATGGCTGGTGGGGTATCGGCAACGCTGTCCCGAACTGTATGCCAGCCATCTTTAACGGACAAGTCAGCCACAATCGAACGGGCAGTGCCGCCGGTTTCCGCGATTTCCGCAGCAACAGCTTTCAGGCGCCCATCATCCACATCCGTCAGTACAAGCTGAGCCCCCTCGCCCGCCAACCGAACAGCGACGGCACGGCCAATATTGGACGCAGCGCCAGTTACCAGCGCAATTTCACCCTCAAACAACTTCTGACCCAGCAGGCTCATGGCAATATTCCTCCAAAAAATGTGACGATATCGTTTTCAGCCCGGCGCAACAACGCTATAACCGGGACCGAACAGGATGGCGGAACCACCACCGCACCTGATATTCAGCCAAGATCAAATAAGGGACCAGGCAGCATGTTTGCAAACAAAGACGGGTTAATGGAAGAAATCCGGGATCGCTTCGAGCATGTGGACACCTGCCCCGTCCAGGGCAAACGCATCTTTTTTGAAAATGCCGGTGGTGCCCTGACCTTGAAGTCAGTGGTGGAACGATCCACGGAACTTGCGAAAATCCCGGACAACCAGGGCCGCGACAATCCGGCATCGTACGAACTGGTGCGCTTGATCAATCAGGCCAAAGAAGATATCCGCAGCTTTTTGGGTGCAGCCAAAGGTCCGGTCTTTGTCGGCGAAAGCGGCACCGAATTGCTGTTCCGCCTGATCAGTACGGCCATCATCGAAGCCCCCGAAGGCGGTAATGTTGTCGGCAGTACGCTGGAACATCCGGCCTCAGTCAGTGCCTGTGCCCGCTGGTCCAAAATTGCCAACCGCGAATTTATCCGCGTGCCGCACAATGATGAAACCGGATCGGTTTCGGCGGAAGACTATCGCGCTTATGTAAATGCCGACACCCGCGTGGCCACCATTTTGCACACCTCACCCGTCACCGGCATGGCCGTGGATGTGGCCAGCATCGCCAAACTGATCCGCGAGGTATCGCCAGACTGTTACATCATCATCGATGGTATCCAGCACGCCGCCCATGGTGGCCTGGATATCGATAGCTACGACATCGACGGTTATGCCATCTCCCCCTACAAGGTATTTTCCCGACATGGCTATGGCATTGCCTGGGTGTCTGAACGCTTGGGCAACCTGCCACACAACAGCTTGATTGGTGCACCCGCAGATCAATGGGACCTTGGCACACGCGATACAGCATCCTATGCGACGTTTTCCGATGTGGTAAATTATTTTGATTGGCTGGGGGCGCATTTTACAGACTCTGAAGATCGCCGCACCCGTATTAACGCAGCGGGCAAAGCCATCCATGCCCATGAAAAAGCCCTGACCGATGCCATGTTGTATGGGGCCGGTGGCCAGGAAGGACTGGCGTCCATGTCCAATGTCTTCATCATTGGCGGCATCGACAATCCCCTGCGCGAAGGCTTGGTGTCCCTGGCCGTTGAAGGCAAGTCAGCCGTCGACGTTGTCAGCGCCTTGCGTGAAAAAGGCATTCGTACCCACGCTCGCAAAAATGATCATTTCTCTGGCAATATCCTGGGGCCTCTGGGCCGTGAAGATTGCGTGCGGGTAAGCATGTGCCACTACAATACGGAAGAAGAAGTCGCTGACTTCCTCGCCGCCATGAAAGACATTGCGAGCTAGCAATCTTCTGTAATCGCAATCACGGGCGGCAGCTTAATTTTTCTGTGTACAACCGGGCAACACTCAGGCCATTATATAAGACAGCTCTAATGTAAATGACTCGCCTGGGGAGGAACGTCATGAGAAGTCGTATAGTGATAGCCGTGGCCGCAATTGCGGTATTCTTTGGAATTCAGGCCGGACAGGGTGTTGGCGCTGATGAATTGCTGAAACCTTTCTTTCTGGCAGGCGAAAGCAGCAAAAGCCTGAGTGCCACGGCAACGGAAACCAAAAACAAACTCACTTTGGGTGGTTTTGAAGTGGTCGGGGAACATAGCCCTTACGAAAACACATTATTGCTGATCGTCACAAACGACGTTTTGAAAGCTGCTGCTGCGAAGTCAGATTTCGGCGGCTATGCTGCGGCACAACGTGTCTCTCTTAGTCTCGTTGGCGACAAGGTTCAGATTTCTTATACCAACCCGGAATATCTGGCCGCAGCTTATCGCATGGCGGTTGACCTGTCTGACATTCGCGCGGCTCTCGGCAAGGCTTTGGGCACCGGCGAGGCTTATGGTATGGCCGTCGGCATGACAGAAGACGATCTCCGGGGATACCATTACATGTTTGGCATGGAATATTTTGATGAGCCCAGTGAATTGGCGGAATATGACAGCCACGAAGAAGCCATTGCAGCTCTGGAAAAAGGTCTTGCAGCCAAAACAAGCGGCGTCAGCAAGGTTTACCGTGTTGACGTAACAGGCAAGAAAGAAAGTGTTTTTGGCGTCGGCATGGTTGGATCAGGTCCAGGCGGCACCATGCAGGATGATGAATATATAATGAGCCAGATTGATTTTTCGGACATCAAGTCTGCGGCCCATCTTCCTTACGAAATTCTGGTCAGCGGCAACAAGGTTTATGCGCTGTATGCCCGCTTTCGTATTGCCATCAGTTTTCCGGATCTATCCATGATGGGATCAAACAGCTTCATGAGCATCCTGGAATGCCCGGCGACGATTGAAAAGGCGCTGACCCTGGCAGCAGGTGGAACCCCTGTGGAAAACTGAAGCGGCTTGGTTCAGTTTGAGACGCAGGATGTCGTGACTTTCACGTTCTGGCTTCCACGTCCCGCACCTTCGCCATCGCTGGTCTGGGCTGACCCGGACTGATCTTGCAGCCGATTGAGGTGAGGCAGCTGTCCGGTAATACCAACGGCTGAAAGATCGCGCTCAAGGGTGGAAACAAATTCGTCCGTTCCGGCGATGAAGATTTCCCTGTCCGGGTTCGCGCCATCTTCTGCAAGCACCTTTTGCACCAGGTCAATTTCCTGCATACCGTCCAGTAACTCAAAATTGAAATTGTCGAGGGCATCGGCCCATGACCGGCAAAGGTTTTCCAGGTAATGTCCGCTTGTTGCGCTGGCCAGCCAGAACAATTGCATGTGTGCATCTTCGTCCAGGGACATGGCATGTTCGATGAGGCTGCGCACAGGTGCAAAACCCGTATCCTGCGCCACAAAAACATATTGACGGCCGGCCGAGTGGTTCAAGACAAAATTCCCGGTCGGACCGGTTAATGTTAATTCCCTGACCTTGCCATTTTGACCTGACAGTTCCTCGAACAAACGATCATCATCCTGGCGTACAACATGAAATTCCAGGTTCCGGTCATCGCAGGGGCAGCTGGCAACCGGCAAGGTCCGGGTGGCAATGACATCGTCATCGCGCATCACGACAAGGGCCGCATTTTGTCCGGCCAGAAAACGAAAGCGCTGGCTGCGCGGGGTTTGCACGCGCACGATCAACAAGTCTTCTGCCGCGGGCACAATCGACCGAACCCTGACCATGATTTCCTGATGGGCAATATCATCGACGCTTCCGGCTTCGGCAACATCAAGAACCACGCCATCTGACACAGCAGAACAGGCACAGGTCAGTATAAATCCCTGGGACCTTTCCCGCTCATTAAAAGGGTAGTCCGTATGTTTGATGGTCTCGATCTCGCCCTCGATGAGCCGCGCCCGGCACAAACCACAGGTGCCGTTGGAACAACCATAGGGCATGGCAAAGCCTGCCTTCAGCCCGGCCTGAAGGATCGACTCATTTTCTTCCGCCCAAAAGCTGTGCCCGCTTGGCAGGATGGATATGCGTTTTTCCATGGTTCTTTAGGAGGATGCCAACGACTGCGCTGTATCCCATTCCACCCGCATCCATTCAACGCAGGCAATGGCCTGATCAAACAGGGAATAACGACAGCCCTCGCCGTAATCCAGGTTGGGAATAAATTCGGTTGATATCTGACCCAGCGGGCTGTCGTCAGTTTGGGCGTGATGACGCAATAATTTCCGCACAACTTCTTTCCAGGGCTCCAGGGCCGCCAAATCCCAGTCTGCATGCCAGGTGCCAGGGGCAGGTTCGGCAAAGGGATACTGAATGCCACGACCCGGATTGCCGTTTTCATCGCTGGCTTGAGTATTCAAGGGATTATTCGGTACCGCAGCGCGGGCATGACAATGGCCGATCCAATTGTTGTCGATCCATTCACTGCACACATCACCATCCACAAAGGGGTCCAGCACCAGTTTGCCTGACGCCACATCGCTACTGATATCAAAGACCTGTTGTTCCCGTGGATTATCCATTTTGAAAATGACGTGGCTGTGATCCAGGGTCATGCGAAAGGGCAACCCGCGCGATTCTGCGAGATGTGCTACAGGGGTGACCCGGCGGAAATCCTCGGACCACATATTCACATGAACTTCCAGGCAGGGCATGACACCCTGTTTGTCACCCAGTTCCAGCGATGTTTCATAGAAATTGACGACGTCTTCGTTGCTGGCAAGTTCACCATCGGCGCGCTTGGCCAGGACCTGAACATTGTGCACGGTTGATCCCAGGTCACCGGCAATGGCCAGATTGTTGGCCAACAAGTCTTCGTCGCGACCAACGGCATAAAACCAGCCACTGCCGCGCACCGGCAAGCCATATTTTTTTGAGGCCGCCCGGAAATCTTCTATTTCGTGGGGATCTGGTGTTTTGTCCACATAGTCAAACACACCGGCGTCGCGCACCATGGCGAAGCGGGTGTCGATATCAGGCATGCCATCGGCCTCTGTATGTCGAATGCCATTGGTCTGAATACCAAATAAAAGATCTTTGTTCATGACAGCCCTCTTTCACTCGATTGCGCGCACGTTAAAACTTCTTCAAACCAATCACGCCGACAACGCCCGCCAGCGCCATTGAAGCCGAGGCAACCAATACAGCATCGCTGAAACCGACAGTAAAGGCTGTGCGAACGGTCATGTCCAGGGCATCCACCTGGTCCTGACTGAGGGAGGCAGGTGGCACCAGGGCAGCCAAGCGTTGAACCTGGCCATTAATTAACGACAACTGTTCTGCATCAAGGCCCAAAGCAGCCAGATTTGCGGCAAGGCTTTTTGTAAAGCCGTTGGTCAGCAAGACGCCCATCATGGCGACGGAAACCAAACCCGCGACCCTGGACATGGTGTTATTTACAGCCGAGGCCAAGCCACTGCGCCCTTCTCCCGCGGCGTTCAGGGCCACCGTTGTCAGTGGCGCAATAAAAAATCCCATCCCTGTGGACAATATGACAAGAGGTGGCAAGACGTGGCGAAAATAGGTCCCGTCGGCTGGCACCTGGGCCAGCCAGAATAATCCACCTGCAATCAGAAACGGGGCACTGGCCAACAAAGGCCCGGCACCGTGTTTGTCCATTAACTTTCCCACGGCACGAGACAATAACACCATGGCGATAGATATGGGCAAACCGGCGGCACCGGCCTGAAGGGCTGTGAGGCCATAGACCTGAATATGAAAGAAGGGCAGCAAGAACAACGCACCCTGGAAGCCGGAAAAAAACAGAAAAGTTTGCATGTTCACCAAGACAAAAACACGCCGCCGAAACATCCACAAGGGCAGCATGGGAGACTTGCAAATTGCTTCATAAACAATCAAAAGCGGCAGCAAAATTGCGGCAGCGATGAGAGAAACAATCACCAGATCATCAGCAAAACCACGCCGCGCGCCTTCCAGTAAACCAAAGACCAGAGCGCCCAAGCCGCTGGTAATTCCGATGATGCCAATAATGTCCAGGCGAGCCGTTGCCGTCTGCCCAAAAGGTGGTCTTGGCACACCACGCAGAAAGAAATATGCAGCGGCACATAGCGGCAGATTGATAATAAAGATCCAGTGCCAGGACAGAAGATCAACCGCCGCCCCACCGGCAAGTGGTCCGAGCGGTATCATCATGGAGCTAATGGCCGTCCAGCTGCCAATCGCCATGCCGCGTTGAGCCGCTGGAAAACAGGCATTTAGCAGGGCCAGGCTGGAGGGCAGAACAATGGCCGCTGCCAGACCCTGGGTCGCGCGGGCAAAAATCAACATGTCACCTGACGTCGACGCCGCACAGAACAGGGACGATGCTGCAAAGGCAATAATGCCATAGCGCAAAACCCGGCGATAACCAAACCGGTCACCAAGAGCCCCGCCCATCATCATCAACGAAGCCACAAACAGAAGATAAATTTCAGCCACCCACAAAGCGCTGGCCGCATCCATGCCCAGCTGAGCCTGCATAACCGGCAGAGCTGTATTAACAGCCATCATGTCAGCAAAGCCCATGCCGCTGACAATCGCTGTTGTCATCAGGACCTTTTTTTCCTGTCCTTTTGTAAGCGGCGTTGGCAACGTCATGCGGATTAAATCCGGTTGCTGATGGCCTGCATCATTGCGACGCAGGCACCAGTTTCCATACCTTGCCGGAATTCCCCACCGGGATGCCCTGGGCCGTTGTCATCAAATATAGCTCGCCTTCATTGTCTTCGCCCAGGCTGTGCAGCCGCACATTCATTTGATGCAGTTTTTCGATTCTCCACAGAGACTTCCAGACGGCTTGCGGGGTGGCCACAAATATCTGCCCCGAAGGCCGTTGAATGACCGAACTGAAATCGCCAAAAACAAACTTGCCATAGAGCGATGGCAGGGCTTTTCCGCGATAGAGGAAGCCGCCAATATTAGCAGTGCCCATGGGGTCAGCATCAACCTTCGACCATTTCCGTTTGACGGACCAATTTGCATATTCGATCACGGGATCGCGGATAGGCTCACCCAGCAGGCCGGTTTTCGGGCAGTCTTTTGGTGGATTGAAGGCACGGGCGCGCTCATAACAATGCCGCCCCTCCCGCACTGACCAGCCATAGTTCCCCTGTTTATCGACCAGGTAAACCGTTTCCCAAAACGATTCAGCGACCCCACTGACAAACATGTCACCGTTGCCACTGCGGTCAAAGGACAAACGGAAAGGGTTGCGGAAACCCCAAGCGTAAATCTCGTCACGACCTTCTGATTTACCACGAAAAATATTGGTCAGGGGAATGGCGTAACCTGGGTGGCCCTTGTCAGTATTTTCGGGATTTATATCAAGACGCAAGATTTTGCCCTTCAGGCGCTGGGTATCCTGGGCATAGCGATCATATTTATGAAAACGTTTCGGTATTTTGAACGGGTCTTCGTCGATTTCGTCTGCATGACGATAGGCGTCGCCCTCGTCCCGTTTCGGCGGTACGTAGACATCAGGCACACCATGGGCCCCGCCGCCATCACCAACACCGACATATAAATAGCCATCGGGGCCAAAGGCCAGGCCACCGCCATTATGTTTGCGATTGACCCAGTCAAATTCCAGCAAAACCCGTTCGGAGGCCGGGTCAGCACGGTTTGGATTACTGGCCGAAACTTTAAACTCCGAGGTTCGCCAGGTGTAGGCTGTCTTGCCGGTAAAGGGGGAATTTGGCCGTCTTTTGGCACTGTAGTTGACGTAGAACCTGCCGTTTTTGGCAAATTGCGGATGGAAGGCCAGGGCCAGCAAACCGCGTTCATCAAAGGCTTGTTTCAGTGGCGTCAGTTTATCCCGCAAGTCGAGAAACGGTGCGGCAAGTTTATTGCCGTTTGCCTCCAGCACATAAATCACACCGAGCTGATCGCCAATAAATTTCCGACCGCTGGTATCCGGCGGCGCCACAAGCAAGAGCGGGGCGGACAAACCTTCCGCCACAAGTTCAAGCGTAACCTTCGGCAGGGCTTCAGCCGCCATCGCAGCACCGCCAAGAGAAAAGGTTATCGCGATTGCCAGACAGGTTTTTTTCATGGTGTCCCCAATTTTCAAATCTGTCGCATCAAAATCTTTTTAAATAGTCAGGTTCCTGGTATCCAGCGCTGGAAGGCCAGGGTCAGTGGAAATCCAACCAGGGCAAACAGAGCGAGGTTTGTCTCGCCACTGGCGGCGATCAGCAAGGCATCCAGAAGGCATATCCCCGCCAGTAGGGAAACCACAGCCCGCGGCACATTGATCCGGGACGGGAAGACCAAAAAGGACAGGGCGTACAAAACCCAGAGCAAAAAGACCGCCAGAATAACCAGACTTGTCTGATCGATTTCCAGCATGCCCGCTGCATAAGCAAAGGGAATGCCCAGAAAGATCAGGGGCCAAAGATTAGTGATTTGATTGAGGTTTTCCTGCTTGGCAGCAAAGGTCAAACCGATCAAATAACACAGCAATACACCTGCCCCGAAATACAGTCCGTTCGGCAATGACGTCGTCAGCACCAGTCCTGCGGCCACATAAATCAGCATGCGACAAGCGCCCATGACCAGGGGACTCAACGGGTTATTTTTATGGTTCCAGTTATAAAATGTGATACAGGCCGCCAAGGCCAGACCGGCAATCGCCGGGCCCCAGCCCGTGCCATTTGGTAATTGCGTTCCGGCCCAGGCCAAGCCGGCAATGCCCAGTAAAAGCATGCCAAAGCCCAGGTGGAAGATTAGTCGGGCCGACACCTGACCGGATGGAATGGGCCGTTCCGGGCGCTCCGCCGCATCAATTTCCGCATCAAAGGCGTCATTCAGATACATACCGCCGAGATAGAAAAACGTCATGGAAATCATCAAGGCCCAGATTTGTGCCGAGCTCGCGCTCGTACCAGCACTTACACTGGCGAGCGTCAGTCCGGCCAGAACATTGGTCCAGACAGTGGGTAAATTCGAGACCCTTCCAAGACGCAGGGCAATCTGAATATTCATCAAATATTGTTCCGGAATCTATTTGTTTGAGGCACGATTTTTGAGCCAGGCCAGACTGTCGAGAATAATAGCCTCGTCCATTTCGTTTACTTCATGCCCGGTGCCAATTCCGGTCAACAAGGTAATGGTCAATTCGCCACCCAGATGTTCGCGAAACTCTCGCAAGCCCGCCAGAATTGTCAGAATGCCATCCTCATTGCGCATCTCCAGCGCCGGATGCCAGAGATCAAAGCCCAGCTTGTCCAGCAAGGCACACACACGGTCTTCATTGCCCGGTGCCAACAAGCCTTTGGCAACACTGTAGCGGGTATCCAGGGCCAGACCGATGGCCACGGCTTCACCGTGGCGCACAGCATGGTCGGTGATGGACTCAAGTTTGTGCGCCGCCCAGTGGCCATAATCCAGTGGCCTGGCGCTGCCAGCTTCAAACGGGTCACCACCAAAGGCAATTTGATGCATGTGCAATTCAGCACAGCGCCGGATCAGGTGATTAACTGCGGGGGGATCAAACCGGGCCAGGGCTTCGGCATTGGCTTCTAGGGCGGCAAAAAAACTGCCATCCCTGATCAGGGCCACCTTGACGGCTTCCGCCATACCGGCCCGCCGGTCCCGTTCATTCAGGCTCGCCAAATAGGTCGAATCATTGATCACAGCAAACGGCGGCGCGAAGGAGCCCAGTAGATTTTTTGAGCCCCAGGCGTTCACCCCGGTTTTGACCCCAACACCGGAATCGTTTTGTGCCAGGACAGTTGTCGGCACCCGGATCAGACGCAGGCCCCTGTGTGTCGTGGCCGCCACATAGCCGATCATATCCAGAAAGGCCCCGCCACCGATGGCCATGACAAAGGAATGTCGATCAATACGCAAATCCAGCATTTGTTTTTGCAATCGGGCAATAAGGTCCGGATCGTTTTTGACACCTTCGCCGCCGGAAATAATTTCCGGTGCTGCGACCAGATCAATGGTTTCCGCATTGGCCTGAGCATAGTTTGTAATGTCATCGGCCAAATTCGGCAGAGCATCAGCCACACCGGCGTCAATGAACGTGACAAAGCGATGCTGTCGGTGGCTTTCCAGACGGGTCAAGGCCTTGATAAAAACCTCGTTGTCCGCAGCGAACATGTTTTTGGTAAAATAAACGGGATAAGCGAAGGGCACAGAAAACTGCTGCATATACACATCCGTGCCCGATTGCAGTTCCGTATCCAGATCACCCATATCTCGTGCCTCAGCCATTAATTTGCCATCCCCAAATGATCGGCTCCAATCATCCCCCGATGATCAATCTCAAGTGTCAGCCTAGCCATAAATGTGATTATTTGTCCATCGTTAGACATATTACATAATTTATTCAAACACGTGACGCAGGATCATGTCCTTAACGGCTGTGGGGGCTAATGGCCCCTCTTCGGCGAAGGCGGCGTCAGAGGTCATGAAGACAGCCCCTTCTTGATCGTCGTCTGTGGGTCGCCCATGCGATCCCTTGACCAGGCTGGCATCCAGCGGAATGACATCCATCAGGGTACGAAAGCCCAGTATTTTTTTGACCAGCCGCCAAATGATCGCAACCTTGGGGAAGGTAATCGCCGGGTCCATGAACAGTTCCACCGGATCGTAACCCGGCTTGCGATGGATTTCGACGGTGGGGGCAAAGTCCGGGCATTTGGCATCGTCAAGCCAATAATAATAAGTAAACCAGCTGTCCGCATCTGAAATTGCCACCAGATCCCCTGCCCGGTCATGATCGAGGCCACGTTCCACTTTGCCAGCGGCATCCAGCACTTCCTCGACGCCGGGCTGGGCTTCGATCAGGCTTTTGATTTCCGCCAGACGGCTTTTGTCGTTGACATATATATGGGCGATCTGATGATCTGCCACGGCGAAAGCCCCGCTGGCACCGGGATCAAGTATCTCTTTGTCGTGCTCTTCCTCGCGCACCTGAATGAGGCCAGCCTGGCGCAACACACGATTTAGATGGACGGGACGATTGACGGGCGTGATGCCATATTCCGACAATACAATGATCCGGGCATCATCGGCTTCGGCCTGGTCGATAATCTGGCCACAAACCCCATCCACTTCGCGCAGGTCGACGGCAATATCAGGATGGTCGGGGCCAAGGCGTTGCAGGTTGTAATCAAGGTGCGGCAAGTAGACCAGGGTCAAGGTCGGGTCACTGGTTTCGCGCACATGAACGGTCGCATCACCAATCCACTGACTGGATGAGATGTCCGTAGCTGGTCCCCAAAACCGGAACAGGGGAAAACGTCCAAGTTTCTTGGTCAACTCAACCCGCAAGCTTTCTGGCTTGGCATAACAGTCTGGCAACTTGCGCCCGTCGGCTGGATACATGGGCCGCGGCGTCACGCCAATATCCGCCGTGAGGTACATGTTGTACCACCAGAACATATTGGCACAGGTGAATGTCTTGTCGCGCGCCTTGGCCGTCTCCCAGACCCATTCGCCCTTGATCAGTTTATTGGATTGGCGCCAAAACCAGATTTCCGACAAATCCTTGAAGAACCAGCCGTTGCCCACAATGCCATGCTCACTTGGCAAGGTGCCCGTCAGATAGGTGACTTGTGAGGCACAGGTCACTGCCGGGGTGACCGTGTGCAGGGGTCGTATGCCGCCTTTATCGCTGAGTTTTTTTAGGTTCGGTGTGTTCGCCCCTACCATCGAAGGCGACAACCCCACCACATTGATGACAACCGTCTTGCGCATTCAGTCTGTTCCCCCGATATTTTTTTCGTCGCTGCCGTCAGCGCTCTTCGTGAGTTGCTTGTGGGCCTGCCACAAAGCGACCTTGCCGGACAACACCGATTGACGTGTCGCAAATTGTTTCAGATTACGGCAGTCACTTAAAGCCAGACTGATTCTGATTTCTTCAATAATCAGCCCCAGTTCTTCGACAGCGGCCTCTGGTCCCGCAACGGCTGCGGTCAACATCTTGCGGCCAATGCCAACCAGATGTGCGCCCAGCGACAAGGCCTTTGCGGCCTGAAGTCCATCTGAAATGCCGCCTGTGGCAATAATCGGCAAACCGGTGTCGCGAACTTCCAACACACTGCAGGCCGTCGGAATACCCCAAGTGGAAAAGGTTTGGGCCAGGCGTGCACCGCGTCGGTCCCTGGCTGTTTCTGCACGCATACCTTCGATCAGGGTAAAGCTGGTCCCGCCCATGCCGCCGACATCAATGGCCGCAATCCCGGTATCCTTTAGCCGGTTTGCGGTAACCTGATCAAAGCCACAGCCGGTTTCCTTGACAATCACCGGCACCGGCGATTTGGCCACCATGTTGCCGAGGGCCTCAAACGCACCACCGGGTTTAATATCACCTTCCGGCTGCACCAGTTCCTGCAGGACATTGATATGGACGGCCAGGGCGTTGGCTTCGACCATGTCGACCAGCCGGGCCAATATGTCTGTGCCGGTCTCACCTTCCAGAACCTGCGAAATGCCGATATTGCCGCAAATAAAGGCATCGGGCGCATGTTGGCGGACAATGGCATAGGACGGCACCAGATCAGGGTCGAGCAAAGCGGCACGCTGGCTGCCCACACCCATGGCCACGCCATGGGCCTGCGCGGCAGTGGCGAGGGCGGCATTAATTTTTTCGACGTCCGGATGGCCACCTGTCATGCCCGCAATTAAAATGGGCGCCCGCAAATCAAAGCCCAGAAAGCTCAACGCGAGATCAACATCGTCCGGGCTTGTCTCTGGCAAGGTGACCGGCACAAGGGTTACGTCGGACCAGCCTGGATCACAGGCAGAGACCGCCGCATCGCTCATGGCGAGCGCGACATGATCCAGTTTGCGTTGACGAATGGAAGGATCACTCATTCCCGACCTCGTCCTTTGCTGTTGGCCCGGATTGTCGCCGAACGGGTCAAACGGGTTTTGTGGCGCATTGACACAAACGAGTTCGATAATGCCGGGAGCGGAAGAGATGCCCCGGCGTTCGACTCACATCTACAGAGCGAACTTGCAATGCAGGATCCAGGCGACATCAGCAATACGTTCGTCGCGGTCATAAGCCTCTTCCCATGCCGGCATTTTCCGGAATCAATTGGTAATACGCTTGAAGACGAAAGAGGGCGTGTAGCATTTGGACGTTTGCCTGGAGGTCTTAGATTTTTTTGAAATATTCGATCATGATATCAGCGTCTTCGTTGGTAAGACCTAAATTGGGCATCACAGTGCCCGATTTTACCGATCCAGGATTCATCAGCCAAGCCTTCATGTTTTCCGGGGTGTTTTTCAGCTTCCCCCCAAGCAGGCGTTTTCGCGTTTTCATACCCTTCAGGGACGGCCCGGCATCGCCGTAGGCGTCTTCAACTCCGGGAATATAGTGGCAGCCACCACACCCTTTTTCCAGTAGGAGCGCTTTGGCCTCAGGCGAGGCGTTTGCGCTTGGGGCACCTCCAGCAATGCAAAAGACAAAAAGCACCAGCGCGATGCCAGCCAAGGAAGCGGGAGACTTGCGCAATCCTGGAAAGAAAGTGGTTGGCTGGAGACGGGGACCTGAAGTCAGAGCAAAACAAGTGAACTGGAGTAGCTTCGTCATTATTCGTCTTTTCTATCTGAGAAATTCGTCTTTTCGAAATGAAATCAAACAATACAAACAGCGGAAATTGTTCTGTAAACGGCAGAAGCCTGGCCGCCCTTGGACGACCAGGCTTCTTTCCGGTTTATTCAGACTTACGGTACGATCTTATAGACTGTATCGCGAGAGCCGAATGGCCCCATAGAACCCGACGTTAAGGCGTAAACATTGCCTTTAAGGTCTTGTAAAACGGCCAGGATATGAGTTTTGAATTTATCATTGGTCACATTGGCACGCTCGAAGCTCCATTTGCCACCACTTTTGGTCGCAGCATAAAGCCTGCCACTGCTGCCACCGAAGGTCATGCTCCAGTCGCCAAAGATGTATTTACCCTGCCACGCCTTGTGGCTGCCGCGATAGACAGAACCACCAATCACGTTCACACCATCGCAATTTTTGCCCTTGAACTTGACACAGTGATTGTACTCGATGATTGGAGCAATCATGTTTTTGGAATCACAGGACTTCAGGTGGTCATTCGGGTTGTGGTAATCGAAGCAGTGAGTTCCTTCCATTACGCGCCAGCCGTAGTTGCCGCCACTGGTAACGATGTCCACTTCCTCGTAACTGTTCTGTTGAACGTCGGCCACGAAGAGTTCGTTCGTGCCGCCAGTGTCGAAGGTCATCCGCCAAGGGTTGCGGAAACCATATGCGAAGATCTCGCCCCGGGCACCCTTTTGATTAACAAAGGGATTGTCCGCTGGAATCCCGTACTCAAGACCTTCAGACTTTGAATCTACATCGATCCGCAAAATCTTGCCTAAAAGGTTACTTAAGTCCTGCGCGTTGCCTGTCGCTTTATTATGGCCCCAACCCCAGTCATCGGCAAATCCACCATCGCCAAGGCCGAGATAAAGTTTGCCGTCAGGTCCAAATCCCATCGTACCGCCGTTGTGATTGAATTGTGGCTGTTCGATCTTCATCAGCACACGTTCCGAACCAGCATCAGCAACATTGGGGTTATCGGATACTTTGTACTCGGAAAGATAGGCGGTGTGGTTGCCGAAAATCTCGTGGGTCAAACCTTCTGCTTCACGCACAATTTCCCGACTGGAATAGACATAAAATTTGCCATTATTCTTATAGTCTGGATGGAATGCAAACCCCAGCGTGCCCCGCTCATCAAAGCGGACATATTGCTTGACGATCTTGGCACTCAGGTCAAGAAATGGTTTTGCCCTCATCGTACCGTCGGCATTGACCACGACAATCGCGCCTGTCTGCTCCATGATGAAAATTCGCCCGGTACCATCGGGTGCTTCCTTGAGGTCAATAGGAGATTCAAGTCCTGTTGCAAAGGCCTCAACTTTAACATCCAAGGCCATGGCAGGACTGCCAATAAACGCCAAGGATACAGCTGCAGATACAGCTAATTTTTGTAATTTGTGCACAATATACCTCTTCCTGTATTAACTGTTATTAGTTGTTATCGGTAGAGTGAAACTTTAGCAACACATTGATTTTACAAGCTAAAGTTAGACCACATAATTCCCCAAAAGGGGTTTCAAAAACGCCCAAAAAGGGGTCTTAAGATGTGAAATAGATATGAGATTAAATAATATTGATTATTTCAACACCCCTCCGCCAAACAAGTTTACTGACAAAAAGGGATTAAGCAACCAGATGTTTTGAAATTTCACTTTGCCGTAATCAGCCGTCCTGTTTTCCCTTTTGCCGTCAATTTCTACGAGAACTGCGCTGACGAAGCGTTCAAGAGATCCGATAGTTGGAAAGATGCAAACCTTGTGGGTGCGTCGCTTGAGTTCCTGCTGGGCGCTTGAGTTCCTGCTGGACGCTGCCTTCAATGGCGCACTTGGCGCAAACGCCAAGAGATTTTCCAGACGTCAGGTTACAGGGACCAAAAATGCGAGTACGTTAATAAACTTTACTAAACCGGATTGAAGTTTGATCAGGCTGGCGAATTTGTGGATTTCGGGACAAGCAGGTCATGAATAGCCGCAGGGCCATAAATTAGGCCGCGGCGTCAGACTTTTTGACATTATGAAATCTTGCCTATGAAATTTTACCTATGAAGTTTTACCTATGAATTTTCACCTGGAACCTGAAACGGACGATCACGTATGAAACTCGATCCCGACGGTGATTGTCATCTAACCTATTGCACCAACATTCACCCTGGGGAAACCTGGCCTGATGTACGTGCCAGCCTGGAAAATTATTTACCGCGGGCCAAGGCGGCACTGGTCCCGGATGAAGCCTTTGGTATGGGTTTACGGTTATCGGCCATTGCAGCCAACGACATGGCCCGGCCAGAAGCCCTGGCTGAATTCAAAGATTTTCTTGCACAGCAGAATCTATATGTCTTTACCCTGAACGGTTTTCCCTACGGCGACTTTCACGGCACGCCGGTCAAAGAAAATGTTTATCTGCCGGACTGGCGGGACAACGCCCGTCTGACATACACCAACCAGCTGGCTGATATTCTGGCAGATATATTGCCGGATGGTATGGACGGCAGTATCAGTACCGTGCCTGGCGCGTTCAAAACCCTGATCATGTCCGACCGTGATATCACTGAAATTATGGAAAACATGGTCCGGCACGCGGCCCATCTGGTCGACATCCATCAGCGCACGGGCAAGCTGATCTCGCTGACGCTGGAGCCTGAGCCCTGTTGTTTCATCGAAACCATAGACGAATCCGTCGAATTTTTTGAAACCTGGCTCTTCTCGGCGGCAGCCCGTGATCAGTTGATGGGATTGACGTCGCTGGATGCGGCAGACGCTGAAGCGGCCTTGCGCCGTCATCTGGGCCTTTGCCTTGATCTTTGCCATGCGGCAGTTGAATTTGAAGAGGCCGACGAGGTCGTTCGCAAACTGGAAGCCGCCAACATCAATATCGGCAAAATGCAAATCAGCGCTGGATTGCGTTTTGCGCCAGTGACAGATCGCACGCTGGAGCTGTTGAAACCTTTTGATGATGCGATTTATCTGCACCAGACCGTGGCCAATTCCAGCGGCAATCTGACCCGCCACATTGATCTGCAACAGGCCTTTGAGTCCCACGCCGCTGGCGCCAGCGCAGAGGAGTGGCGGGTGCATTTTCATGTGCCGATATTTCTTGATGACCTTGGTGAATTTGCCACGACCCAAAACTTCATCCGGGAAATACTGGCCATCCATCGTAAAAAACCAATCTCCAGCCATCTTGAAGTTGAAACTTACACCTGGAATGTCCTGCCGCCGGAATATCGCAACGTAGATGTGGTCGACGCTATCGTGCGTGAGTTGAACTGGGTTCGACAGCAACTGACACCAGAGGCTGAGGGGTAAACAAATATGAGCAATCCCACACGCCCCCTGGAACTCATGCAAGAATGGCTGCAAAAGCAATTGCCCGACGAGGCCTTCCATTGGCTGACTGATAGCGCCGCTGCTTTGGATGGCGCGGCTGATCGTGATCTCTATCTTGCCGTTAGTCTGGTACCGCGCAAGCTTGGCAAAGCTGATCTGATTTTAACAGCGGCTGACATGAAAGCCGCAGATGAAGCTCGATCTGGCTGGTGCCCTTTGAACTGGAGTGTGGATCAGGCAGCCAGACTTGTGATCATGCTTGCGGCAACACCGGAGGGACCGGAATTTGCCCGCCGCCTGGAGCAACTCTGCATTACCGCAGATGTTCGCGAATCCATTGCCTTTTATCAGGGCTTGCCACTTTATCCCGACGGGGAACGTTATGTTGCCAGGGCGGGCGAGGGTCTGCGCACCAATATGAAGGCTGTGTTTGAAGCTGTAGCCCACAACAATCCCTACCCGGTCGAAAACTTTGGCGAAAATGCCTGGAACCAGATGGTGCTGAAAGCCATTTTTATCGGCAGCAAGCTTGATCCCATTCAGGGCCTGGATGGACGTCGCAATCGGGACCTGGCAACAACATTGATTGATTATGCCCATGAACGTCAGGCCGCCAGTCGCACCATAACGCCTGAACTTTGGCGCATGATCGGCCCCTTTGCCAACGATGAGCTGATTGATGATCTGGGCTGGCCATTGGGTCGCGAACTCATTGTCGAGCGCCAGGCAGCGGCTTTGGCCTTATCGGAAAGCCCGCACGAAAAAGCCACAGCCATGCTTAATTCTGTACCAGAGATCAAATCAGACATTGAAGCCGGACGCGTTTCTTGGGAAACTGTTTGTAATGACGCACCAAAACCCTAGTAACATAAGGGTTTAAGGGGAATACAAAAATGAAAACCATCGATCCGCACATTCACATGAGCGCCCGCACCACCGACGATTATGAGGCCATGGCCGCTGCTGGTGTTGTCGCCGTAATCGAGCCCGCCTTCTGGCTGGGTCAGACCCGCACAAATGTCGGCAGCTTTATCGATTATTATTCATCGCTGATTGGTTGGGAACGCTTCCGGGCGGCGCAGTTTGGCATCAGCCATTATTGCACCATTGGCCTCAACAGCAAGGAAGCCAACAACGAAGCCCTGGCGGAAGAAGTTATGGATATCTTGCCGCGCTTTGCCACCAAGGAAGGCGTCGTCGCCATTGGTGAGATCGGCTATGACGAACAGTCCGCGGCGGAAGACAAATATTTCCGGGCCCAGTTGGAACTGGCAAAAGAACTCGACATGCTGGTCATGATCCACACGCCCCACCGGGACAAGAAAAAAGGCACCAGCCGTTCCATGGATGTCTGTCTGGAACACGGACTGGCCCCCAACAAGGTCATCGTTGATCACAACGTTGAAGAGACCGTCAAGGAAACACTGGACCGGGGATTCTGGGCCGCTTTCACCTTGTACCCACAAACCAAGATGGGCAACGAGCGCATGGTCGAAGTCGTGCGCCAATATGGTTCGGAACGGATCATCTGTGATTCCAGTGCCGACTGGGGTGTCTCTGACCCCCTAGCTGTGCCCAAGGTTGCGAACCTGATGGCCAGCAAAGGCATTGATCAGCACCACATCCACATGACCTGCTATCAAAATGCCATCAACGCCTATGGCCAAAGTGGTCAGTTCAACGAAGAAGACTGGCTCAACCCGGCGCCCATCGATCAACGCACATTGTTCGATGATAACTCCGTCCTGCGTGGCCAGAACCCGCGTATTGATGAAGCAGATGCGCCCTTGAAAGATGCCGCTGTCGGTTAAGCGCCTGGCGGTCAAACATCCGATGTCCGTTATCGACGATCCTGACTGCACATTCGATCTGACCGTTCCCGTGGTCGTCATCGGTGGCGGGGCCTGCGGTCTGGTCGCCGCCCTAAGTGCCCATACCATGGGCGCTGAAGTTATCGTGCTGGAACGCGACCCGGTGCCCAGGGGCTCAACGGCCTTGTCATCAGGCATGATCACGGCCTGTGGCAGTTCCCCGCAAAAAGCCGCAGACATTCACGATGACACACCGGAACTGTTCGCCCGCGATATCCAGGCCAAAGCCGGGGGGCGGGTTGATCCAGATTTGCTGGCGGCGATTTGTACAGAGTCCGGGCCAACGATCGACTGGTTGATCAAACACCACAACATGGACCTTGTGCTGGTCGACGGCCCACCCTATCCCGGCCACAGTCGCCAGCGCACCCATGCCCCACCGACGAACAGTGGTGCGGACTTGATGGCCGATCTTTTGCGCGCCGTTGATGCCGCCCACATTGATGTCATCTGCAATGCGACGGTCAGAGAACTGGTTGTCGACGGTGACAGGGTGCGGGGCGTGCAGATCACACGTCCCGATGGCAGCATAGAACGCCTGGGCTGCGAGACCCTGGTGCTGGCCTCAAGCGGCTTTGGTGGCAACGCGGACATGGTGGAAAGCTGGCTGCCGGACATGGCGGGATCGATATATTTTGGTCATGAAGGCAACCAGGGAGAAGCGATATTATGGGGCCAGGCTTTGGGTGCGGCCTGTGAAGACATGGGGGCGTTCCAGGGTCATGGATCTGTTGCCACGCCGCACTCCATCACGGTTTCCTGGGCGTTGCTGAATAACGGTGGCATCCTGGTCAACCAAACGGGGATCCGTTTTTGCGATGAAAGCCTGGGGGCCTCGGAACTGGCGGCAACCGTTTGCCAACAGGACGGCAGCGTCTGGTCAGTGATAGATCAAGGCCTGTATGACGGGGCCATGCGTTTTCCAGATTTCAAAAACCTGCAAACCTTAAGGGCCATTAAATCCGGCGCGACGGCTGCAGCACTTGCACAAGCCTGCAAGTTGCCCGTACCGGCACTGGAAGAAACCCTGGCGAAACTTGAAAAGTCCCCTGCCCTGACAGCGCCTTATCATGCCATCAAGGTCACCGGTGCCTTGCTGCAAACACAGGGTGGTTTGGCCGTCGACACAAATGCCCGCGTTCAGCGACCGGACGGCAGCACCTTGCCAAACCTGTTCGCTGGTGGCGGCGCGGCACGCGGTATTTCGGGGACTGATGGCAGCGGTTATTTGTCGTGCAATGGTTTGCTGTCAGCCGTCACCCTGGGCCGCATCGCCGGTCGCGAAGCCGGCATACAAATTAACGCGTTGCCTTGAAGACAATCCAGCCAAACAAGAACTGGTTAAAGAAAAACACAGTCGTTGACGGCGCCCTGAGCGTTTCTCCCATATCCGGATTGCCGCCGTAATAGAGCCAGAAGCCGATCATAAATCCGATAAAGGAAGCTTGAGTCAAAGCGAAATGCAGAACCGGCAGCCAACCGGCCTCGGCCTCCGGCCACAAACGGTAGAACACACCAAACATAAACATCAGCACAAAACCAATAAGCATGATATGCGCGTGCGCAGGCATCTGACTGTGATCATCCACCGAGACCATCATCAAGCCGACGCCCAAACCAATAATCGAATAGAGAACCGAAAGCCGCAAATAACTTTTCGACAGTGGCCGCATGCTTTTCCTCCTGGAATTAAGCCCTGGGGCTATTTTAGCGTTCCGTCGGGGTTGCGCCAGTGCCGGAAGATTGAGGGCCGTTTCTTCGGGAAACTGGCGAAGAAACGGTCTGCCTGATCCCGGTATGAAACAACGTATTATATGACATAATCAGAAATGCCCCATACCTGCACCCCTGGCATCACATTGCTTTGCGATATTCATGGCCTTTGGCCACGACACATAGGTGCAAATAATTACAATGAAATCAATAGTTTAACTTAATTCGACTGTCATGGTTTGTGGTGCAGTGTCATCGGTTTTCACCACGAACTGCACCACCCACCACAGACATATTATTTGAATACTCAAATTTGCCTATTGGTACTCAGCCCATTAGAGACGTTCAACAATTGTGACATTGGCCATGCCGCCGCCTTCGCACATGGTCTGAAGGCCATAACGCTTGTTCCGGTTCTTCAGGGCGTGAACCAGTGTGGTCATCAACTTGGTTCCTGATACGCCCAGCGGGTGACCAAGTGCGATGGCGCCGCCATTGACGTTCAGTCGCTCTGGATCAGCACCGGTTTCTTTCAACCAGGCCAGTGGAACCGAAGCAAACGCTTCATTCACTTCGAACAGGTCAATGTCATCAATGCTCATGCCAGCCTTTTTCAGGGCGGCTTCAGTAGCCGGGATCGGCGCTTCCAGCATGATAACCGGATCATGACCGATCATGGTCATGTGATGGATGCGGGCGATGGGTTCAACACCCAGTTTTTTCAGGCCATTTTCGTTGACGATCATGACACCTGTTGCGCCATCACAGATCTGGCTGGCGGAAGCGGCTGAAATACGGCCATCCTGTTGCAATAATTTAACTCCGGCGATGCCCTCGAGAGACGCATCAAACCGGATGCCTTCATCAATTGTGCATTGTTCACCGGTCGGCAAACCATCAAGGTCACGCTTTTCCAGGGCCACAATCTCGTTGGCAAACTGGCCTTCGTTTGTTGCCTGCATGGCTTTTTGATGACTTGCCAGAGAGAAGGCATCCAGCTCTTCTTTCGACAGATCATATTTTTCCGCCATCATTTCAGCGCCGATGAACTGGCTGAACTCGACATCCGGATAGTTTTCTTCAACACCCGGACTGACATAAAAACCAAGGTTATTTTTCTGCGGCAAGATTGACGGCGTGAACATGGGAACCCGCGTCATACTTTCAACGCCCGAGGCAATAACGATATCCATCGTCCCGGACATGACAGCCTGAGATGCAAAATGCACGGCTTGCTGGGATGATCCACACTGGCGATCAAGAGAAGTGCCGGGCACAGATTCAGGCAAGCAGGAAGCCAAAACTGAATTGCGGGCCACGTTCGTTGACTGTTCACCCACCTGGGAGACACAGCCCATGATCACATCTTCAACAACCGCTGGATCTGCACCTGTTTTGGTGACAAGATCATCAAGGATGGACGCGGCCATGTCGACCGGATGCCAGCCAGACAGCTGTCCGCCGCGTTTTCCGCCTGCGGTCCGCGATGCTGCGACGATATATGCTTCAGCCATTTTTTTCTTCCTTCTGTTGTTTGTTCAGTATCCTGGTGATGCCGACCGGGCCGGCACACACAATTAAATTTCCATCAATGCAATGACCTGATCTTCCGCGATCATATCGTCCTTGCTGACGAGTATCTGTGTAAGTTTGCCCTTCGATGGGGCTGTCACGGGAATTTCCATCTTCATGGATTCGAGAACGACAATCACATCGTCTTCTTCAAGATTTGTGTCCGGGCTCGCTTCGACCAGCCAGACATTGCCAGCCACTTCGGATCGGACTTCAATTGCAGCCACATTTATTCTCCATAGCAATACGGATTGTTATTCTAAAATTCTGAAGTTTCATTTGCTGCCGCCAGGCCGCCTTGAAGCGGCTGATTCTTCCGGATCCCGAATGTCATTGGTCCCTTCCAGCATTTTTTCCATATCAGCCAAGCCGCGGGGATCAATCATAAGATCACAGAAAAGCGTTCTTTCATTGGCCAGCCCCTCTTCAAACCCCCAGTCGCCAACCCCCTTGATCAACTTCTTGATGTGACCTGAGGCACGCGGAGATTTTTCAGCCAGCTTCAAAGCGATTTGCAGGGCACGAGCCACCACATTACCATCAACACATTCCATGGCCACGCCGTAGGAGACAGCTTCATCGGGAGAGATGGTTCGACCCAGAAGTTCCATTTCCATGGCTTTGGCCTGGCCGATTAAACGGGTCAGTCTTTGGGTTCCACCTGCCCCGGCAAGAATACCGATGTTGATTTCCGGCAATCCGAGATCATAAGGTCCTTGTTTGACCAGACGAAAATCGCAGGCAAGAACCATCTCGAACCCGCCGCCCATGGCACTGCCGTTAATCGCGGCAATAAAAATGACGGACATTTCTTCCATGCGCCGATAGCAAACATGAACATTGTTTTCCGGCACGGGCCGGTCTATGGAGAACTTCAGATCGCGTGCGGCCATCTTCTGGCTGGTTGCCAGCAGTGAACTGACGTCAAAATGACGAATAAAAACGTCTGGATCATTGCCTGTCAGAATGACAGCCCGAACCGTTTCGCTTTTATCGACGTCATCCAGCAGAGCACTGAATTCCTCAACTGTCTGGTTGTCCATATAACCTTCAGGAGGATTGCTGAACTTCGCGATCCAGGTGCTTCCATCCTGTTCAATAATAATTCTTGGCATCAAACGTCCTCTACTTCTGAATATTTAACGTCCGGGACCAGGAGAACCTTGCCATTTCGCCCCGGTTTCGCAGCGTGGGCAAGAGCCGCCTTGATTTCACTGAGGGGATACTTCGCCTCTATATTTGCTGAAATACGCCCCTCCCGGATCAGGGAAGTGAGCGCGCGATAAGTCTGCTGAACCTGATCTGGTGATGTATCGGCAAACCAGTCTGCCAGCCAAAATCCCCTCAGAGTCAGGCGCCGGAATACCAGGTGATTGGCGTCGACTTCACAAGGCTTTCCGCTCAGCAATCCGTAATTTGCGATAAGGCCACCTTGCGCCATGCAGGCCGCAAGCTGATTGGTTGCATACCCACCGATGGCATCAAATGCCAGCCTCGGTCGATCGTCACCGGCAACAGTCGCAAGTTCCTTGAGCAGATCATCGAGCGACGTTGCATCGTCTGCCACCAGGACAACGTCCGCGCCATCATCCTGAAGCTGTTTGACAACGTCCGGTCGGCGCACGATGGCTGCAACTTTGTAGCCCTTTTGTTTCGCTGCCAAAATCACAAAGCGACCAACGGCGGAATTGGCAGCATTCTGTATAACCCAGTCACCCGGCTTCAGGTCGACCAGTGCCAACATGGCTTCTGCGGTCGCTGGATTGGCCTTGATCATGGACGCCTGTTCAATATCCACATCGCCGGGCACAGGGATCAGCAGTTTTTCCGAACATTGTATTTGCTCCTGCCAGGTGCTGCCGCCAATCGGGATCACCAAATCACCTACGTCAACACGCTGAACATCCTCGCCAATGTCGATGACCCGGCCAATACCTTCGGCACCTGGACAAGCCGGTAGTTTTGGCTTGTAGCCATATTCACCTTCGATTGTCAGGATATCTGCCGGGTTGATCGGCATAACAAGCATCTCGACGGTGACTTTGTTGCCAGTGGCCTTTGCCGGCGCAGGAATGTCGACACATTCCGCGGCATCACTTGCCGGACCAAAAACTGAAAAATGAATTGCCTTCATCGGTATTAAAGCCCTTTAGATTGGAGAAATTGGACGAACCCGGGGCGGGCTGTTGTCAGGTCGTCTGGCCGGACAGGAGGCGAAAGTTTCAATCAGACGCCGACGTGTATCGCGTGGATCAATGACATCATCAATGCCAAAGTCACGGGCCGCATCCAGGGCGCCCGTCTGACTTTTGATATTGTCGATCATTTCTGTGCGCACCGCATCGGGATCGTCCGCCGCGAGATACTTCTTTTTGTAGGCGACATCTACCGCACCTTCGATCGACATGGCACAAATCTCGGCTGTCGGCCAAGCGAAGGCCGCGTCAGCGTCAAATGCTCGACCGCCCCCCATGGCATAATAACCGCCGCCATAACCTTTACGCAGAACCACCGAAACACGGGGCACCGTGGCAATACCCATTTCGAAAAACAACCGCCCACTGCGCCTGCCAATACCGGTGTCTTCTGCGGCTGGGCCAATGGAAATGCCGGGAATATCAATCAAGGAAACCAGGGGCAGACCAAATGCATCACACAGGGCGATGAAATGTGCTGCCTTTTCACAAGCCGGGACATCCAGAATGCCGCCCTTGCGCAAGGGCTGGTTGGCAAAAAATCCAACGGGGCGACCGTTCAGGCGGGCAAAGCAGGTTACAATGTTGCGTGCGAAACCAGGTTTAAGCTCGAACATACTGTCAACGTCGGCAATAGACTTGATCACCTTGCGCACGTCATAGACCTTGCGGCTGTTGGCCGTAACCAGATCAAGCAGCTTGTCATCCTGCCGATCCACCGGATCATCACAAGGAATGATGGGTAAAGGCTGCCCTGCATTTTGCGGCAAATAGGACAGGAATTTCTGGATGGCCTCGAGGCATTCTTCTTCGGTATCGACAGCCAGATCAGCAATCCCCTGCTCGTCTGCCTGACGTTTGGCTCCGCCCAGTTCTTCTTTGGTGATGTCCAGCCCGGTCCCGGCCTTGACCAACGCCGGACCGGCGATACCCATTGTAGATTTACCCCGGATCATGACGACAAAGTCACCAAGCGACGCATAAGCCGTTGGACCGGCAAATCCCTGGCCCATGATGGCCACCACATTGGGCACCCAGCCAGACATCTTGCTTATAGTGTGAAAGATCGGCGAGGCGGCAGCAAAATGGGCTGCGTTCATACCATCCTGAATACGATGACCACCGCCTTCCAGCATCATGACCATAGGCAAGCCACGCTCCAGGCCGCGCTGGACCAGACGCCCGGCCTTGAGGTCGGCGGCTGTGCCTATGCTGCCGCCATAAACCGTAAAGTCCTGGGCAATGATGCTGACTTCCCGACCTGCTACTTTGCCCGTGCCGGTAATCACACCGTCAGCAGGGGCCACAAGATCGCGGTTCAATTCGTTGCTTCGGTCGGGTTCCACCAGGGCGCCGACTTCGCGAAAGCTGTCCCTGTCGACAAACTGTTCAATGCGCTCGCGCGCTGTTGCCATACCTTGAGCCCGACGTTTGGCAACGGCATCGGGTCGGCCTTCATCCATCACGCTGGTTCTGGCAGCTTCAATTTCCTGTAACTTGTCGCGGGATGTCTGGTCAGACATTTCTGGTTTGCTCCTGGAAGAGTATCGGGTGCCTGGTGTCTCAGACGCCGATTTTCTGCCGCTTTGTTTTGATTCCGGCGACTTCGACATCCCAGGAATCAGCTGTTACACCATCGTCCTTGAGAAGATGTTTTTGCACTTTCTGGGTCGGCGTCTTGGGCAATTCATCGACGATCCGGATGTATCTTGGCAACATGAAATGGGCCATGCGGGGTTCCAGAAAACGGTACAGGTCCTCGGGCACGATTTCCATCCCTTCAACCGCGGCCACAACGACCATTACATCGTCTTCGCCCAGGTCACTGGGAACAGGAACAGCTGCAGCCTCGCGGACAGCCTCAAAAGATGTGACTTCGTTTTCAACTTCGAACGAGGAGATATTTTCACCCCGGCGACGAATGGCATCCTTGATCCGGTCGACAAAATAGAAATATCCGTCTTCGTCGTATTTGAAGCCGTCCCCTGTATGAAACCAGCCGTTGCGCCATGCTTCGGCGGTTGCTTCCGGATTTTTGTAATATCCATGGTTCATGGCCCACGGGCGGTCGGTGCGCAGAATCAGTTCACCAATTTCGTCGGGACCAACCTCACAATCGTTCTCGTCGACCACGCGCGCCTCAACGCCCTCACGCACCTTGCCACACGTGCCGACTTTGGAGGGATGGTAGTCTGAAACCATGGGGTTGGAGATTTCGGTCATGTTGAAGCAGGTTCGGGTATCGAAGCCGTATCTGGTGCCGACTTCCATGGCATCCTCATTCCAGGGCACGCAAATCACCTTGCGCAATGTGTGTTTTTTGTCCTGGTCACTGGGTGGCAGCTTTAGCAAAAACGGATTCATGGCCGCCAATAAACAGCAGGCCGTAATCTTGAAGTCCCGCACCGTCGTCCAGAACTCGTCTGTCTTGAAATGGGTATCCAGATAGTTGGACGCCCCACAGCCCAGCGTTATGTTGAAATAAACCGTGCCACCGGCATGAAACATAGGCAAGTTGATCAAGGCCCGGTCATCGGCATTGATATAGGGCCAAGCCTCTGGTCCCATTGCGTAACCCTGGAGATAGGATGACAATACGGCCTTGGATGGACCGGTCGTACCGGACGTAAAAATGATGTACTGGGTATCCCAGGGCTCGACCACATCCAGCATGCCCTCAAGTCCGGTTTCCGGCACCAGGTCCGATGCCGGATGGGCTGTCAAATTTTTAAACTCAGCTTCCCCGTGGGTCACAATGACGTCCGACAGGATACCGGTATCAATATCGTTCAACCTTGGTGCCAGATCGGCATGGCACACCATCAGACTTGCATCCGAAACCTGAACGACATGTTGCAGCAAATTGCCCTTGTAGGCCGTGTTGATCGGGACATAGACGGCGCCGAGGTAATTCAGTCCAAACCAGGTAAGGATGGCTTCTTTGTTGTTGGCCTGCCAGGAGAGGACATGGTCGCCCTTCTTTACGCCCTTTTGCACAAATCCCTTGGCCGCACGCCGGGTCATTTCCAGGGTCTGCTTCCAGGTCCAGGTCTCGCCACCATGAAAAATGATCGCGACATCGTCCGCTTTTTCAACCGCCCAGCGTTCGATTTGATATGCCTGAACACAGTCTTGTCGTTCGGGTATGCGTGGATCATAAACCATTGAAATACCTCATTTACATCTCTGCTCTTATCGTCCGGGCAACCTGTTTCAGGCAGCTTCTATTTCGACCAACAGATCATCGGCTGCAACCTGGCTACCGACACTTGTCGCCACATCCTGCACAATGCCATCAATTTCCGCCAGAATATCATGCTGCATTTTCATGGCCTCGACGACTGCAAGCCTGTCGCCGCGTTTGACTGTATCACCAGTTGCAACAAATACTTCAAGAACAGCACCATGCATTGGTGCCGTAACCCGCCCGCCTCCGGCCTGTTCAGCAGCACTTGCGGCAAAGGCGATTTGGTTTCTGAAAATCAGGTTTCTGCCCTCAAATGACGCATGAAGCACGCCCGGCTCCTGCATCAGATACCCAACCTGCTGGCGACGGTCTTCAAGCCATACCCGAGCCTTGTTATCAGCGAGAGAAAGGACCTCCAGGTCAACGAACTGATCACCCGAACGCACGTTATATTTGTTGTCTCCCCGGGGAGAAACCAGCAGGTCGATATTTTCTTCCCCAACTTCCAGGATATAACGCGAAAGTAACGCACCTCCGCTGGACCAGTTCAGAAGCTCAGGGGTGACACCTTCACTTGCGTCAAAAGCCACATGACGTTCCAGGTTATACATGATGACAGCCGAGATCGCAGCTTCCCGGAAACCACCGAAATCTTCTGCCAGGTCGTCTTCGGAAAATTCTTCGTCAATAAAAGCTGTCGTTGCCTTGCCCAGTGCAAAGGTTTCTCTTTGCAGGACATCGATCAAGAAACGCCGGTTTGTTGTCGAGCCAAACAGAAGACAATCCTTCAGGGCCTCAACCAGTCTGTGGCGTGCCGTTTCACGGTCTTCGCCCCAGGCGATGACCTTGGCGATCATGGGATCATAGAAAGGTGATATTTCCTGTCCGCTCTGAACACCCGCATCAAATCGCACGCCTTCGGCGACTGCAGGTTGCCACAAGGCGATTTGACCCGTGCGCGGCATGAAGTTGTTTGCCGGGTCTTCAGCATAGAGGCGAACTTCCATAGCATGACCATCCATGCGCACGTCATCCTGCGATAATCCCAGTGGATTACCTTCTGCCACCTTTATTTGCAGGGCAACAAGGTCCAGCCCGGTAACCATTTCAGTAACAGGGTGTTCGACCTGGAGCCGGGTATTCATTTCCAGAAAATAGAATTTCCCATCCCCGTCCAGCAAAAATTCAACCGTCCCCGCGCCGCGATAATTGATGGTTCGGGCGGCTTCCACCGCAGCTTCACCCATCGCTGTGCGTAACTCTGGCGTCATCACCGGGCAAGGCGCTTCTTCCACAACTTTCTGATGGCGTCGCTGGACGGAACAATCTCGCTCGCCCAAGTGAATGACATTGCCATGGGTATCGGCAAAAACCTGAATTTCAACATGGCGCGGCTGAATGATGGCTTTCTCAAGGATCAATTCGTCTGACCCAAAGGCATTCAACGCCTCGGATCCGGCCGAGCGCAAAGCCTCGGCCATATCTTCAACCTTGTGCACCAGACGCATGCCCCGGCCTCCACCACCGGCAGCAGCCTTGACCATCAAAGGAAAGCCGATTTCACCGGCAGCGGCAATCATCACGTCCGCAGACTGGTCTTCCTCTTCATATCCAGGCACACAGGGAACACTGGCATTGATCATTCGGCGTTTGGCCTGCGCCTTGTTACCCATCAAATCGATGGACTCAGCATCCGGTCCGATGAAGACCAACCCGGCGGCTTCGCAGGCCCGGGCGAAGTCTGCGTTCTCCGACAAAAAGCCATAGCCTGGATGAATGGCTTCAGCGCCGGTCTGCCTGGCGGCTTCCAGAATTTTATCAATGACTAAATAGCTTTGACCAACCGGGGCCGGGCCTATACAGGCGACATCATCTGCCATCAGTACATGTGGTGCACCTGCGTCGGCTTCGGAATAGACCGCGATTGTACGATATCCCAGCGCCTTGGCCGTCCGCATGACCCGGACGGCGATTTCGCCACGGTTGGCGACCAGGATACTTTTGAATGATCTCATAGTCTGACTACTTTCTTCACAATCCCGAACCAGATCAACTGGCCCATTGCGGTTTACGCTTTTCCAGAAACGAGGCGACGCCTTCCCGACCTTCGTCAGATAGCATGCAATCTGCAAAGCCGTTTGCGGCCATTTCAAGCATTTGATTTCTGTCCAGTTTACGGGTGGCCAGAACGATTTTCTTGGTGATGGCGTTAGCGCCTGGTGCGCAACGCATGACTTGGTTTTTTACTTCTTTTTCGATGGCCTCAAGACCGTCCGCATCGTCAACCACATAATCCGCCAACCCAAGTTCACCGGCTTCGACACCTTTGAAGCGTGAGGCCGTCAACATCAAACGACGTGCTGTCCGCAGGCCAAGACGCTGCACCACAAATGGCGCGATCTGGGCGGGCGGAATACCCAGCGTGGTTTCTGTGAGGGCGAAACGTGCATCTTTTGTTACGGCGACAACATCGGCGCAGCAAACCATACCCAGGCCACCGGCCATAGCGGCGCCTTCAACCAGGATGACGACGACTTGTGGCATTTCATTGATGAGGTCAAACATCTCACCGGCAGCGCGACTGGCTGCGACAACATCTGCCTTGCCTTTTGCGCCCCCCTGGAAGTCTGACTTGAAACTTTTAAGGTCGCCGCCTGCGCAGAACCAACCGCCCTTGCCGCGCAAGGTAACGCCGCGGACCGATCGATCATCGCGAACGCTGCGCAAGACTGCGACCAGTTCATCGACCATTTCCTGGGCCAGAGCATTCCGTGATTCCGGACGATTGAACCAGATGGTCAACCAACCGGCGTCTGCGTCCAGAACAAGATTTTTCGTCTCAGGCAAGTTTGTCATTTTCCGAATTTCCCTGACTACAGGCGCGCGACGCCAAAGGTGTTGGGATTAACTGTGCGATTACGCGATTCGAAACAGGTATCAAGAGCAAATCCCAGGACCTTGCGGGTATCGCGCGGATCAATCATGCCCTGATCCAGCATCCTGCCCGAGGTATAAAAGGCATCGGATTGCGAATCGAAATGCGTGGTCAGCATGTCTTTCTGACGCTGCAAAGCTTCTTCGTCGACATCCTGTCCCCGCCTTGCTGCACCACTGCGGGCGACCTGATCCATGGTCAGGGCGGCTTGTTGCCCGCCCATGACACCGGTTGTGGCGTTTGGCCATGTAAACAGGAAATCCGGTTTATAACCAACACCGCACATGCCGTAGTTTCCAGCCCCAAAACTGGCACCGATATAGAGGGTGATTTTGGGCACACGAATATTACTGACGGCCTGGATCATTTTCGAGCCATGTTTGATCATGCCGGCGCGTTCATATTCCCTGCCCACCATGTAGCCTGTGGTATTGCTGAGGAAAATGATCGGAATGTCGGCTTGGTCACAAAGCTGGAAGAACTGCGCGGCCTTTGTTGCGCCATCTGGATCAATGGGACCGTTGTTACCAATGATACCACAGGCATTGCCATAGATGCTGGACTGCACACAGACTGTGGCGGCACCGTAACGGGGCTTGAATTCCTCGAATTCAGATCCATCCACAAACCGGGCCATCAGCTCTCGCACATCGTATGGTTTGCGATAATCCACCGGGATCAGTCCGGCGATTTCATCTGGTTTATACCGAGGCTCGACAAAGTTTGTCGGCTTCTGTTGTGTGCACGCCTTGTTCCAGTGCAACCGTTTGACCAGGCCGCGTGCCAGTAACAAACAATGGGCATCGTCTTCAGCAACGTACTCCACCAGGCCGGACACAGTAGCGTGCATCTCGGTGCCTGCAAGTTCTTCTTCTTCTGATATTTCTCCTGTCGCCGCCCGGACCAAAGCCGAACCACCCAGAGATGCCCTGCCTCTGCCTTTAACGCTGATTACATAGTCGCTCATGCCCGGCATATAGGCGCCGCCTGCTGTGGCCGGACCATGCAGCAAGGTGATCGTTGGAATCCCGGCTGCACTCAGACGGGCAAGCCGATAGAAGATACTGCCCGCATGGGCCCAGCCTTCGACCTGGTATTGCATAAGATCAGCACCGGCACTTTCGACCAGATGAACGAACGGCAGTTTGTAACGCAGGGAAATATCCAGACAGGCCTGGATCTTGTCACTTGTTGTCTGGGTAGAAGCCCCCGCATTAATGCCACTGTCATCAACATAGATCATGCAGCGCACGCCGCTGACAAAACCGATTCCTGACAGGCAACTGGCGCCTGGAATCGATTTTTCTCGATCGTCAGTATCAACCAGGAAATTAGCCAGACCATAGAGTTCCAAGAACGGCATGCCAGGATCCAACAGACGCAACAAGCGCTCGCGTGGGGTCAATTGGCCGCGTTCGTCAAAGCGGGGGCGACGTTTTTCTGACAGGGCTTCGGCCCGGCTCTTGATCTCATGATAACGATCAACAAGCGTTAGCATCTCCTGCCTGTTGGCAGCAAATGCTTCCGATCCTGTGTTGATTTTTGACGCGTAATTACTCATGAAAGCCCCTCGGCAATTCGTTTTGGAACAGGAATTGGATGGTCCAGCAAGATCTGGGCAAAGCCTTTGCCCAGAGCATCATTGCGAAGACTGGCGGCACCGCCACCACCCAACACATCATGCAGGAAAAAATTGATGGCATGCGGACCTGGCATATAGAAGCGCTCAACCGTGCCTTCCAGAAAATGAGAAAACCTTGCAGCGACGGCATCTTCGTTCAGAACGGCCCAGATCCAGGGCAGGTATTCTGCCTGGCGGGCGATAATACCAATGTTTGCTTTGTTGCCCTTATCGCCACTGCGACCCCAGGCCAAACTGATCAAGGGCACGCTGACCATTTCATCATCTGCGGTCGGTTTGGACGGTAGCTCGGGACGCCGTGGCTTGATCGACGATGCAGATTGATCCGCACTTGCGTCATACGCAATCCGGCGATCTCCGAAGTCTATTTCAATGGCCAGATCACTTTTGGGAATCAGAAACGAGAACAGGCGCACGACAGGCGATGGTTTTGCCCGGGTGCCAAAAAACCCGGAAAGACCTGGCGGCGATGCGAGACCGAGTCCTGCTGCTTCTTTCAACAAAATATTGATCCCGGCAACATCGGAATGCCGGGCTGCAAACTTCACCACGACCTCTCGTGCATCCTGTGCCCGGCCAAAATCACCAAACTGGCTTTCGACGCCGAGGACCTCTGTGCTTGTTTCGGTGTAATCCCCAAGGTTGGATGCCCGCAGGGCCGTGCGGGCGCGCTTGAAGGCCGCCGCGGCAAAGCCCTCGGCTTTTCTTCCCGCATCTACGCCATAGAACGTCATATGGGAACCAGCTCGCCAGCCGTCACTGTAGGTAGCGCTGACTTTGTAGCTGTCAGTGGCCGGATATCCTGTTGCCCCTGTTACGTGAACACGATCACCTGCGACAGCGGAAATTGAAACGCCAGAAAAATCACAAACCACGTCCGGCACGATATAGCCCTGTGGATCACCAATTTCGTAAATCATTTGCTCTGACACGGTACCGGTGTTGACGACACCACCTGTGCCGGCAGACTTGGTCACGTCAAAGCTGCCATCCGGGCTAATTTCACATATTGGGTAACCCATCGTATCAATGGTATCGACGGCCAGTTCCCAGTCCGTGAAGTTTCCTCCTGTAACCTGCGTGCCACATTCCAGAATATGCCCCGCCAGCGTGCCGCCAGCCAGCTTGTCCAGATCGTCTCTGTTCCAGCCAAATTCGTGTATGCAAGCACCCAGCGTCACCGCACTATCAACCGAGCGTCCGGTGATGACGATATCTGCCCCTTCATCCAGGGCACGGGCAATCGGGAAGGCACCGAGATAGGCGTTGATGCTGACCAGGCTTGTGGCATCGGGAAAGGCGTCACCAGTGAACATTTCGCTGGCAGCAAGATTTTCCTTTTGATCGATAAGATCGTCGCCCAGAACAACGGCGACCTTGAGGTCCAGCCCGAGTTCAGTGATCAGGGAGCGGGCGGCTTCGCCACAGGCAACAGGATTAACACCACCGGCGTTAGATATGATCTTGACTTTTTGTCGAGAGATTTGGATCAGGTTCTGTTTCAGGACGGTGGAAATAAAGTCACGTGCATAGCCAGCGTCGGCATCTTTCGCTCGCGCTCGGGCCATGATCGACATAGTAACTTCAGCCAAATAGTCGTAGACAAGATAGTTCAGGTCACCACTATTCAGGAGTTGGGGTGTCGCCATAGCGCTGTCCCCCCAGTAGCCACTGGCACCGCCGATTCTGATCATTTCGTCGTCCAATGTATTGCTCTTTCGACTTTCAACATTTCATAGTAAAATGAAGCACATTCACATGCTATGAATCAAGTTCATTTTCGGTTATTGCTAAAAGAAAGCACTGTTTTTCCGTTCGCCAATTGCCCTGCAAGTGGTATTCAGACTTGGCAAACCCTTGATCCGGAAGCAATGCATCCGCTATACAAAAAGCACCTTGCTACCGAAACCCCGACCTGAAATGACACCGGGGATCGACATCACAAGCTAGAGCGTTTCCGGACTTACCGGAAACGCAGCGTTGCCTCAAAACCAAGGTGTACGCCAATAATCGAAGCTGAAGCCATTCCGTTTTAACCGGAATAGCCTTAGTTGCACCCGAT
This sequence comes from Alphaproteobacteria bacterium, assembly GCA_018650465.1. Taxonomy (GTDB): domain Bacteria; phylum Pseudomonadota; class Alphaproteobacteria; order UBA2966; family UBA2966; genus JABILA01. The sequence continues at coordinate 1,470 of JABIFY010000104.1, read as the reverse complement.
GGAGAGAGACCAGATGAGTGAAGCGAGTTCACAGACACGCCGCCAGAAAGTCGTTGAAAAAGAGCAATCAATAATTGCTGCGACACGGACCGTTTTCCGCGAGCACGGGTCTGAAAACGTCAAGATTTCGGAGATTGCCAAGTTGGCCGGACTGGCTGAGGGCACGGTCTACATATACTTCAAGAATAAGAATGCCCTGCTGCTGGCCGTGGCCACTGATTTTTATGAAGACTTGACCAGGGATGCAGCCAAAGGCATCAAAGAACTCGCGGGTACTTCAGACCGGTTGAGGTTCTTGGCCCGGCATCATTTCGAACGGGTTGCTGATGAATGGCCAATGATTGCCCTGGCTATGAGCCCCTATCAGGCATCCAACGAATATCGCAATACTGAAGGTTATCAATTAAACCGAAAATATGTCGAGGTTTTCGATCAGGTTATTCGTGAAAGCGTCAATCGGGGCGAGATTCGCGAAGAACTGCCCCTGAATATAATCCGGGACATTTTTTACGGTGGCCTCGAATATGCGGCCAGAACCATGCGCTTGCGCAGTACAAAGACGGACCTCGACAAGGCCGTCGACGATTTCATGCTGGTTTTCTCTTCCGGAATTTTCAGGTCAGGACCACCCAAGGGTGTTGCTTCAGGCTCGGGCGACATGGAAGCTGTTGTGGCCCGGCTGGAAAAGGTAGCGGCAACTCTCGAAAAATAAAACGACCAGACCCTGCAGATTCAAAAAGGCCCGGACGAATACTCGAATATTCGCCCGGGCCAGTTGATCTCAGGGGCTAACTTCTTCAGTAACCGCGGATACCGGACTTGCGTGCCCAGCGTCCATTTTCTACTTGAACCAGGAAGGCGTCGTTAGAGCCCTGGCGCTTTTTGGCTCCAAATGACAGCTTGGATCCGCCAAAGATATCCTGGTAACCAGAAATACCTTCCATCGCCGCAACAAAACTGTCAGTGGTCAGATTGCGACCGGCGCCTTTGATTGCCTGGAAAGTCAAATCAGCAGCAACATAACCCAGCTGTGCAGCCTGGTTAGGGTTCTTGCCAACGCGTGCCTTATAGTCTGCAACAAACTTTTGAACCACTGCCCGCTTGTCATCAGGATAGGCGAATTCAAAAGATGTCATGGAATAAAGACCTTCGGTGACGCCACCCTTGGCACTTGCGACAAGTGTATCCATGATACCGACCGGACCAACCCAGATGGGCATCCAGCCAGATTTTTTACCAGTTGATACAGGCAAAATCGTGTCGCGAATAATGGTACCCATCATGATGGCTTCACAGTTTGCCTTCTTGAGTTTGGCAACTGCCGCAGCAAAATCTGTTGCTGATGGCTTGTGGGCACTGGAAGCTGCCAGTGTCAGACCCTGTACCTTGAGCTGATCCTGGGTGGCTTCATGGATTTCACGACCATAGTCTGTGTCCTGATAGATGTCGCAGACAACCTTGACGCCTTTT
>JABIFY010000103.1 GCA_018650465.1 Alphaproteobacteria bacterium | reverse complement strand
TGGATTCTGGTGATAGGCCACAGCCTCTACCAGGCCTTGTTCAGCCAGATGACTGACCATCCCCGCCATACCATGATAGCGCAGACCACCAGCATGGAACCCTGGTGGCACAAAGGCCGAACCCAGCGTGTGCATGCGCATCAGCGGCGTCAGATGACCTGTATCACCAAAGTCGTAGGCGTAGACGCCACGTGTCAACGATGGACAGGCAGCGGGTTCAACCGCAACGGCCCGAACCGATGGTCCACCGCGCAGGTGCGCACCGATGAATGGAAAGGCAATGCCGGCAAAGTTCGATCCACCGCCGGCGGCACCGATGACAACGTCCGGATAATCACCAGCCATTTCCATTTGCAGCATGGCTTCCTGACCAATCACCGTCTGGTGTGTCAGCACGTGGTTCAACACACTGCCCAATGAATATTTGGTATCGTCATTGGAGCCGGCAACTTCGACCGCTTCGGAAATAGCCATACCCAGACTGCCGGTACTATCCGGATCAGCGGCAAGGATGGCACGGCCAGCTTCGGTACGGTTTGAAGGGCTGGCATAACATTCCGCCCCATAGGTTTCCATCAAGGCCCGGCGATAGGGCTTTTGATCATAGGAAATTCTGACCATATAGACCTGGACATCAATGCCGAACAAGGCACCGGCAAAGGCCATGGAGGACCCCCACTGACCGGCACCGGTTTCGGTACTGATCTTCTTGATGCCTTCTTCCTTGTTGTAAAAGGCCTGGGCCACGGCTGTATTGGGTTTATGGCTACCGGCCGGACTGACACCTTCATACTTGTAATAAATCTTCGCAGGCGTATCCAGGGCCTGTTCAAGACGGCGGGCGCGAAACAAGGGTGTGCAGCGCCATTGTTTGTAGACGTCGCGTACGGGATCGGGAATTTCGATTTCGCGTTCCTGGCTGACTTCCTGGCCAATGAGGGCCATAGGAAACAAGGGGGCCAGGTCTTCGGGGCCAATTGGCTGCCCGGTACCGGGATGCAGAACCGGACTTTGTGGGACCTTGAGGTCAGCCGCGATATTATACCATGTCTTGGGAATTTGATCTTCGGGTAGCTGATACTTGATGGTGTCGCTCATTAAGAAATCTCCCTGAACTATTAAATTTACCTCACATGATAGAGAGGCAACCGGCATCTCTTTTGTCAGGCCCAATCCCACAATTGTGGGCCGAGCCATTGGACTTAAACCGGTACTTGAGTGCCTATTTTAGGGAGTCAGCGCCTTTTGACCAGCAAAATCATTCCCCGTGAACACAAAAAAAACGGCGGGGAAAAACCCCCGCCGTTTAAAGCAATTCCAGCTAATGGAACAAGTATCAGCTTTCCTTCAATATTAGTGCGACAAAGCGTAAATCCTCGGCCCGCTGCAACAAAAGCAAAACTGATTTTCGTTTCGATTCCTGTACAGCTGTAACCTTGTTGACCACTTCGTCGGGACTGGAAACCTCTTCCTGACTGACTTCAACAATTACATCTCCGGGACGAATGCCTTTTTCAGCGGCTGCAGAATTGGTCTCAACCTTGACGACAACAACACCTGCAACGTCGGCCTGAACTTCATAACGCTTGCGCAGATCATCAGTGATCGCCGACAAGGTCATACCAAGGGCATCAACCGTACTGGTGATCGTTTTTTCCTGGTTTTGGACGGGCTTTACGGACGCCACCTTGTCTTCTTTTAATTCTCCAACCTGGACCTGAAGGTGGACGGTTTTACCTTTGCGCCAAACTTCAACTTCAATATCTTTACCGATAACTGTTTCTGCAACAATTCTTGGCAACTGTCGGACGTGAGGTACTTTCTTGCCATCGAACGTGAGAATGACATCGCCAGGCTCGATCCCTGCTTCACGAGCCGGGCCATCATCAAAGACACCGGCAACCAACGCCCCCTTGGCTGTTTTCAAACCGAGGCTTTCAGCGATTTCGTCTGACACGGGCTGGATCCGTACACCCAGCCAGCCGCGTCGGGTGCGGCCAAATTCGCGCAATTGGCTGACGACGGCTTTGGCCATGTCAGACGGCACGGAAAAACCAATGCCAACACTGCCACCGGTGGGTGAAAATATTGCGGTGTTGATGCCAATAACATCGCCCGCCATGTCGAACAGCGGTCCGCCTGAATTGCCCCGGTTAATGGAGGCATCGGTTTGGATGAAATCATCATAAGGGCCAGCGCTGATGTTGCGCGACCGGGCCGAAATAATGCCTGCCGTCACACTGCCACCCAAGCCAAAGGGGTTGCCAATGGCCATCACCCAGTCACCGACACGGGCCTTTTTTGAAACGCCAAATTTTACATATGGCAATTCCTTGTCCGTTTTGACCTGCAGGACAGCGATATCCGTTTTCGGGTCTGTGCCAACCAGCTTGGCTTCGAGGCGCGTTCCGTCCGTCAGAATGACATGGATCTCGTCCGCTTCCGCGATCACGTGATTGTTGGTGATGACGATACCGGACGGATCAATAATAAAGCCCGACCCCAATGATGTTGCCTTGCGTGAGCGCGGCTTGCCTTCTTCACCCTTTCCGTCGCCCCGTTCCTGACGATCAAAGAAATCTTTGAAAAAATCTTCAAAGGGTGATCCCGGCGGAAACTGTGGCATGGGCACGTCGCGTTTTTGTTGCTGACGCTGCTGCACAACCTGGGTGGTCGAAATATTAACGACCGCCGGCAACAGACGTTCCGCCAAGTCCGCAAAACTGTCCGGTGCCCCCCTTGCATTTGCTACAGACATGAAGCTGAAGACAACAAGAACAGCCAAGGCAGTTAAAAACCAGAATTTTGTCGTTTGGCCTGAGTGCTTTTCAGCAACGGCGGCGCGTGCTTTGTTGGTGCGAGCGGGGATAACGAATTCCTTCACGGGTGTGATCTCCTGTATCGAAAAGGATAATTTCTAATCCTCATCATAGCGCTGAATATGGTAATAATAAGGCTTTTCGCGAAGCAAATAAGGAAGTTTTGCCTGGTTTGTAACACAATTACTTGAACACCAACGACTTCCCTATCCGCGGACCATCCAAACCACTGCCAGACCTGCAACAGCAGCGACAAGGCCAAAGACCCGCAAAGTTGTCGACGGCATCTCAAGAGCTGCGATTAATTTGCGCTTCAGTCCTTCCGGGAACAGGGCAAAAACAATGCCCTCGATCACCAGAACGAGACCGAGGGCGGCGATGAAATCATTCATTGCCGCCCTCGAATCAAACGTAAAGACAAGTTCGTCAAGGCGTATCTATTGCCCCGGACGCTTACCCATAATGTTGCCAAAGAAACGGAAGAATTCCGAATCAGGTGACAGCACCATGGTCGTATCACCGTTGCCCAATACATTCCGGTAGGCCTGCATAGAGCGATAGAAAGTATAGAATTCAACGTCCTTGCCAAAGGCTTCAGCCGAAACCTTTACGGACAAGGCATCGCCATCACCGCGCAGAATCTGTGACTGCTTTTGTGCTTCAGCAATAATGATGGTGCGTTCACGATCAGCGATGGCTTTAATCCGCTGTGAGACTTCCGCACCCTGGGCACGGTATTCCCGCGCTTCACGCTCACGTTCGGTATTCATACGCGCATAAACCGGTGCACTGTTGGCCTCCGGCAAATCAGCACGTTTGATCCGAACGTCAACCACATCAATACCAAGGCTCCGGGATTCGCTGTTCACTGAATCGCGGATTTGCTCCATCAATTCAGCGCGCTCGCCCGTCAGAACATTCGCCAGGGGAACGCCACCCAATACCCGACGCAGACTTGACGTCAAGATGGTGGAAAGACGCGACCGGGCAATGTTAACGGAAGACACAGATTTATAGAATTCCAGCGCATCGGAAATCTTGTAGCGAATAAAACTGTCCACAACGAGACGCTTTTGATCCGAGGCAATAATTTCTTCCGCGGGCGCATCGAAAGACAAAATCCGGTTCTCAAGAAGTTCAACATTTTGAACAAACGGAATCTTGAATTTTAGTCCGGGTGTAGCTTCCACAGTCACCGGCTTACCAAACTGCAGAACCAAAGCCTGTTGAGTTTGATGAACGGTGTAAACAGAACTGAAAGCAAGGAATCCCAAAATTAGAATCAGGAAGCCAACTATACCGAGAAAACGAGTGTTCATGCTATTGGCTCCTCTTCTTCAGTTCCGGCAGCGGTAAATAAGGCACAACGCCCTGTCCGCCTTTCCCGTCAATGACAATCTTGGTCATACCACGCAGAACCTCTTCCATTGTTTCCAGATACAGACGCTTTGTTGTTATGTCTTTTGCCTGAACAAATTCATTGTACACAGCCAGAAAACGGTTGGCGTCACCTTCTGCGCGGGCCACGACTTCAGCTTTATAGGCACTGGCTTCCTGGATCATCTGCTCGGCTTCACCACGGGCACGCGGAAGGATATCGTTGGAATAACCTTCGGCTTCGTTGCGCAGACGCTCGGCATCAGCCTTGGCGCGCTGCACATCCCGGAATGAATCGATAACAGCTGCCGGCGGATCAACCTTCTGAAGTTTAACTTCCGTTACCTGGATGCCAGAGGAATAGCCGTCCAGAACCTTTTGCAACAATTCCAGAGTCGACTGTTCAATTTTCTGACGACCTTCGGCAAAAGCGGCGGCAATGTTTGTCTTGCCGATGATTTCACGCATGGCACTTTCCGCCGTGGCTTTCACCGTGGCTTCCGGATTGTCGATATTAAACAAATACTGTCCGGCGTCCTTGATGCGCCAAAAAACCGCAAAGTCGATGTCAACGATGTTTTCATCACCGGTCAACATCAGGCTTTCTTCTGATACATCGCGCCGAGCCGTCGTGCGCCCGGTATCACCCGACGTGCGATAGCCGACGTCAATGCGATTGATCCGCGTGACCTTTGGTGTCAAAGCCGTTTCAATTGGTGACGGCAAGTGATAGTGCAAGCCTGGTGGCTTGGGCAGACCGTCATATTCACCAAAGCGCATGACAACGCCCTGTTCGTCGGCGCCAACCTTGTAAATACCGCTTGAGGCCCACAAGGCAACCAGCACCAGTCCGATCAACACAACGATCTTGCCGCTGCCGCCACCGCCTGGCATGAATTTTTTCAGGTTATCCTGGCCACGACGCAATATTTCTTCCAGGTCAGGTGGCTGTTGTCCACCGCCGCCCTGGCCCCAGGGGCCCCCACCATCGCCGTCTCCACCGCCGCCGCCTTGCCAGCCGCCGCCCTTGTTACTCCATGGCATCTTAATAAAGTCCCTTTTATACGGTTCAAACCGGCTCCATGATTGAAGGCCCGATTGATTAACCTGCTTCCCCGTTCGCCCCTCTAAACATTCTTATATTAGAAACATCTAAGAAAGCTTTGAATTCATCGTCTCGCGGGTTATATGACAGCTGGTCGCAACGTGCAACGCAGCTCGTGAAACACAATAAGGTCGGCAGCCAGAATATCTACCGGACATTTGTCTTGTATCTGGCCGTCCAACATCAGACATATCGTTATAAAAGCGGAGAATTTCAAGCATGTCCACGGTTACTGAACAACAGGTCGTCGAAGCACTCAGTGAAATCAAGGTTCTCGACACGGGAAAAAGCGTCCTTGAACTGGGCCTGATCCAGGGTTTGCAGGTCAAGGAAGGCCATGTAGGCTTTTCACTTGAGGTCGATCCATCGCAAGGCGAAGCCATGGAACCCGTGCGCAAATCCTGTGAGGATATGGTTTATGACCTGCCGGGCGTTTTGTCGGTCACCGCAGTATTGACCGCTCATTCCCATGAGGCTTCGGCCCCCCAGGCGCAGCAATCAGCGCCTCAGGGCGGCGGCGGTGCTTCGGATATGGAAATCCCAGGCGTCAAATCAGTCATCGCCGTCGCATCCGGCAAGGGTGGCGTCGGCAAATCTACTGTCTCGGTCAACCTGGCTCTCGGCCTGGCGGCAACCGGTCTGAAGGTTGGCCTGATGGATGCGGACGTTTACGGTCCGTCCCTGCCTCGCATGATGGGTATTGGTGGTACACCACACAGCCCGGACGGCAAATACATGATGCCCTTGTCCAATTATGGCATTGAAGTGATCTCCATGGGTTTTCTGGTACCTGAGGATACGCCGATGATCTGGCGTGGCCCTATGGTCATGAGCGCGCTGGAGCAATTGATGCGTGACGTCAAATGGGGCGATCTTGATGTGTTGGTTTGCGATCTGCCGCCAGGTACCGGTGATGCCCAACTGACCATGGCCCAGCGCGTGCCGTTAACCGGTGCCGTTGTTGTCTCGACCCCACAGGATGTGGCCCTGGCCGACGCCCGCAAAGGCATCGCCATGTTTGACAAGGTCAATGTGCCCACCCTCGGCATCATCGAAAACATGAGCTATTTTGTCTGTCCACATTGTGGCGACCGCACGGACATCTTCGGTCACGGCGGAGCCAAGGCCGAAGCTGAGCGCCAGAACATCGACTTCCTTGGTGAAATCCCCATCGATCCTTACTTGCGTGAAACGTCAGATACCGGCACGCCTTTAACAGCCAAGGAGCCCGATCACGCCGTCAGCAAGGCCTTCATCGAAATTGCCAAAAAGGTCGCGGTCAAAATTGAAGAAGCCAACGCCGCCACGGCAGCCGCCGCACCGAAGATCGTTATTTCGTAAGGAAATTGGGAGTTCTGTTTTTCATTTCGTTGTCACCCCGCACTTGATGCGGGGTCCACGCTTCAGAATAAAAGCACTCCCTTGGGCAAAGGCGTAGATGCCGGATCAAGTCCGGCATGATGAAGTGCGTTAGTAGCTCCCGCTTATCCTGTCACACTCTCCAGGGCCAGTTTCGCCATGTTAGTGAAGCCGGTCTGTCGTTCTTCCGAGGACAGGTCTTCGCCTGTAATCAAATGGTCGGAGACGCTGAGGATGCAGGCGGCGCGGGCCTTGAATTTGGCGGCGATACGAAACAGAACAGCGCTTTCCATTTCCACACCCAAGGCGCCGTGGTCGGCCAGGATATCAAGGTGGCCCTCCATGGGCCGATAAAAGGCATCACCGCTTACGATGGGACCTGCGTGATATTTTAGATCCATCTTGTCGGCAGTGTCGGCGATGTGGCGGGTCAGCGCGAAGTCCGCTGTGGGGGCGTAGGACGTATCCCCAAAGATAGATTTATTGATGGCGGAATCTGTTGACGACGAGACAGCAATGATCAGTTCGTGAATATCGACTTCCTTGGTCAGAGCCCCGCAAGAGCCAATGCGCACAAGGGTTTTGGCCCCGTATTCTTCCAACAATTCGTGCACATAAATGGCGCAAGAGGGCATGCCCATACCAGTTCCCTGCACAGACACACGGCTGCCATTATAGCTGCCGGTATAACCAAACATATTGCGCACATCTGAATATTGCACGGCATCCTCGAGGAAAGTTTCGGCGATCCATTTTGCCCGCAAGGGATCACCCGGCAGCAGAACGGTCTCAGCGATTTCGCCGGGTTTGGCGCCGATATGTGTGCTCATTTTTGGCTTCAGCTCTCGTTTTTCTGGTGTTCCGGGCGTTCCAGAGTTTCCATCAGTTCACGCCATTCGCGGGCTGACATACCGCTTTCTTTCTGGTCGACCTGTTCCCCCGCCAGCAGGCGTTTGACGACACCCATGCCTTTTTTGGAAATATTGGTGCCGCCGACGCGATAGTCCATGAACGCGCCATAAGTCGCAGGCACCCATTTTTTGACGGTCTCCAGCATGGCTTCAGCATAGACCCGGATTTCATATTGCGCGTGACTGTCGGCCCGTAAACTCAGGAAATGCAGCAGATTATGCAGGTCGGTTTTCCAGTACCACTGGGTATAAAAATTCAGCGACAAGTTCATGCGGGCGAGCTCACGCGCGAGGCCCTGGCGGCTGTCATCGACCGGATTACCATCCGCATCTTCATTCAGCATATCGGCGTATCCAGCATAGGCCCGCTCAGAGTCTTCGCGCAGTAAATCCATGACCCGGTCGGAATCCTTACCGCTCAGCACATCGCCTCGGCCTTGGTGGTTTACCGTGGACTGTGCTGCGAGGTGTTCCTTGGCCGGCATGTAAAATTCGTTATCCAAAATTGAATAGCGAGCCGAGTATTCGTTGACGTTTGCGGTGCGATGGCGGATCCACTGTCGGGCCACAAAGATCGGCAATTTGATGTGGTATTTAACTTCACACATTTCGAACGGCGTGGTGTGGCGATGACGCAACAAATAGTTTACCAGGCCTGCGTCGCTGTTCAGGGTTTTTGTGCCGCGACCATAGGAAACCCGCGCTGCCTGTACGATGGCGGCGTCATCACCCATGTAATCGACGACCCGAACAAAGCCGTGATCCAGTATGGGAATGGCTTCATAAAGGATTTCTTCCATACCCGGCGAGACGGCCCGCCTGGTGGGCACAGATTGCGCCCTTTGTTCTTCAATTTCAGCCAGTTGTTCGGAATTGAGACCCATGGGAACCCTCGTATCAGCACAAAAATCATCCAGAAAGGAGGGACAATATAGCGGGCCGGTACCGGCATGGCCACTACATGTTGTGTCTAAATCGGGATTTATTGAAATTAACGCGGTTTCGTTTTTCATTGGAATAATGCGAAATCTGAACCCCGCTAATTCCCTTCCATTTTCCGCCAAAAATCCCTATATAGAAGGCGTCGGGCAACCGACTATGGCGATAAACGGTCTACAGAATAGGTGTTGCGGACCCGGGGGCGGTACCCGGCGCCTCCACCACATATAGATTCAAACTGTTGGATTCAAACAGTAATTTAAATTCTGGAATCTATATTTGATGGGGGCGAAACAGGATCGACGTGCACAGTAAAAGTATATTTTTCGTTCGGCATGATTCCGCCGTTACCGGGTCAATCACTACAAATGCAAATGACAATCGTCAAGCATTTGCGGTCGCAGCTTAACAGCTGAGTCCACGGGGTTCGAGGGGCACCTGGCAACAGAAGCCCCTCACTTTCCTCGTTATTATGTGGCATTTGCCGAACAATCAAGTAGCATTTGCCAAGCATTCGGAAGACATTCAGCCCCCAAACCGCGCCTGTTCTACGTCCATTTGACGCCTCTTTTTGCGCCTTTTTGACAGATTCGGAGTCGACTCAAGCGCCCCGCTCTTTAATATGGCATTTCTTCGACAACGCTTCTTTAAATCGCTTTAATTCACTCTGGCGCGCAATCGGGTTTCCATGACTGACGACACAACATCCACGGACTACATGAACTATAACGAGATCGTCGAACAGGCGCTGAAAGGTGTCGTGCGCGAATCGTTGGAACGTGTGGCTGAAAATGGCCTGCCTGGTGAGCATCATTTTTATATTTCTTTCCTCTCGGGTTTTCCCGGCGTCATCATGCCCGACAGTTTGCGGGCCCGGTATCCGGAAGAAATCACCATCGTTTTGCAGCATGAATTCTGGGACCTGGAAATTACCGATATCGGCTTTTCGGTGATGCTCAGTTTCAACAACAATCGCGAATTCCTCAACGTGCCATGGATGGCGATCACCGGCTTTGCTGATCCCAGTGTGCAGTTTGGTTTGCAGTTCAAAACGGTCGAAGACGGCGAGATGGAAGATGCCAACATGACGACCCCGGGCATGTCCGTGGAATTTGACGGGTCCTCAGGCCAGGACGATAACGCGTCGCACATGAGCGAGCCTGATGAAGACTCCGCCCTCGTTTCTGCCGACGTTGTCGAACTCGACCATTTTCGCAAGAAATAAAATTCCGGGTTAACACCTGAAGATTTCGCCCGTTGAATTCGCCCGTTGATTTCAAACGAGACGTTCATGACTGAACCATCCCCTTCGCGCTCCGTCATCCCGCACTTGATGCGGGATCCATGCTTACAATGTGAGGGATACCTCTATCCTTAGGCGTAGACCCCGCATCAACTGCGGGGTGACGTAAATATATTAATTAGCCTCACACAACAGGAACAGAACCGTGTCCGATTCAAATGAAAATTCCAAAATCGACTTTCAGGAAATCTTCCCGCTCGGCGCGGAAGATACACCGTGGCGCAAACTGACAGATGATCACGTCAGCACCATCGACGTCGACGGCCAAAAGGTTCTGAAGATCGCGCCCCGGGCCATGTCGCTGCTGGCGGAAACAGCCATGCGGGATATCCAGCATCTGTTTCGCCCAGGCCATCTTGCGCAACTGGCGCTGATCCTGGAAGACGACGAAGCCTCGGACAATGACAAATATGTCGCCCTGGAATTATTGAAAAACGCCAACGTCTCGGCAGGCATGGCCTTGCCCAGTTGCCAGGATACCGGCACCGCCATCGTCATGGGTAAAAAGGGCCAGTATGTCTGGACCGACGGGTCGGACGAAGAAGACCTGAGCCAGGGCATCGCCAATACCTATTTGAACACCAACCTGCGCTACAGCCAGGTGGCGCCGCTGGATATGTATGAAGAGGTCAATACCGGCAACAACCTGCCAGCCCAGGTCGATCTTTACGCCACACCAGGGGATGAATACAAATTCCTGTTCATCGCCAAGGGTGGTGGCTCGGCCAATAAAACTTTTTTGTTCCAGCAAACCAAAGCCGTGCTGAACCCGGAAAGTCTGAAAAGTTTCATCGACGAAAAAATCAAGACCCTCGGCACCTCGGCTTGCCCGCCCTATCACCTCAGCATTGTCATCGGTGGCACATCGGCCGAGATGAACCTGAAGACCGTCAAGCTCGCCAGCACAAAATACCTTGATGCCCTGCCCACCAGTGGCAACAAACTGGGCCGTGCCTTTCGCGATCTGGAGATGGAAGAAACCGTTCTGAAACTAAGCCAGTCCAACGGCATCGGTGCACAGTTCGGCGGCAAATATTTCTGCCACGATGTGCGCGTGGTGCGCCTGCCCCGGCACGGTGCGTCCTGTCCCATCGGTATCGGTGTGTCGTGCTCGGCTGATCGCCAGATCAAGGGCAAGATCACAGCCGAGGGCGTCTTCATTGAACAGCTGGAAACCAACCCGGCCAAATATCTGCCGGAAGTCGAAGACAAAAGCCTGGGCGGCGACGTCGTCGAAATCGACCTCGGCCAACCCATGGACGCCATCCGGGCCGAGCTGACAAAACACCCCATCAAGACGCGCCTGTCGTTAACCGGCACCCTGATCGTGGGCCGCGACATCGCCCACGCCAAGCTGAAAGAACGCCTGGATGCCGGCGAAGGCCTGCCGCAATATATGAAGGACCACCCGATCTATTACGCCGGTCCCGCCAAAACCCCCGACGGCATGGCGTCCGGATCGTTTGGCCCCACCACCGCGGGCCGCATGGACAGTTACGTCGACCAGTTCCAGGCCGCGGGCGGCTCCATGGTCATGCTGGCCAAGGGCAACCGCAGCCCACAAGTGCGCGAAGCCTGCAAAAAATACGGCGGATTTTACCTCGGCTCCATCGGCGGCGAGGCCGCGATCCTGGCACAAAACTGCATCACCAAAGTCGAAGTGCTGGAATACCCGGAACTGGGCATGGAAGCCATCTGGAAAATCGAAGTCAAAGATTTCCCGGCCTTCATCATCGTCGATGACAAAGGCAATGATTTCTTTATTGATCTTTGATTTAGGGACGCCTGATCTCCAATGGCCCTGAAAAAACATTCCCTCGACATCGCCGGCCACCAAACCAGCGTCACCCTGGAAGACGAATTCTGGAACGCCCTGCGCCAGATCGCCAAATCACAAGGCCGCGCCCTCAACGACCTCGTCGCCCAAATCGACGAGGCCCGCGACGGAAATCTGTCGAGTGCTATCCGGGTTTATGTCTTGAAGACGGTTTTGGAACAGCAATAACCCCGTCATGCTCGGGCTTGACCCGAGTACCCACGTCTTTGCTGTTCCTTTACACAGAATTACGGGGACATGACTTTTTCCACTTCGAAAAAGAATCGTGTCCCTACAACCAACTAATTCAAAGATTCTGTGTATTCTGCTAGGTCCTTGTTTTGTTCATGGACACATTTTGAAAACAATGGGGAAAGGAAATTGCATTCGGTTTCGCCCTGTCCAAGAATAAATATAAGACTAGTCAAGGGTTATTCACTCGACGTGGACTTTTCCACTTCAGCTATTAGTTTGTCTTGCGACCATAACTCAAATGGCACACCTAAATAGGCCTGTGCCTCCGAAACAAGAATTGGATGTGCCCTTCCCTTTCGGCTCCAATCAGGTTTCTTGTCATCAGTTACGAGAACGGCCCGAGTGAAATTCGTTCCTTCTGATTGTGCTGCCTTCAAGCCATAGAGGAAATCAGCCCAAATAAAAAAATCCCCGTCTCCGTCATCTTTAAATCCCGGTGGCGTTTTGGTGCTAAACCTTATTTCTACGATTTCCTTGAATGCGCTTCTAGGCACAAATGGCACTGACGATTTTTCTTTTAAGACTTCCAATAGCTTAAGTGTTTTGTGAATTGTCGCTTTATCAAAAATGTGACCATGTTCCGCTGAGAAAACATTCAATTTCTCTTTAATCACTGGCGCAAAGTCTCCAAAATCTTCGCCAAATTTATCCAGTTCATCTGAGAAATCTTCAAATTTTCTAGCAAGCTTATCGGCTCGAGTTTGGATCGCGTTAAGCTGGTTATTCCAAAATTCTTGAACAGCTTGGCCTGGTAGTATCAATGGAGGCTGATGGTTTGATCCCAAATAGTCGAAAACATCCTCAGCTTCTTTTCTTTTCGATAACTTCAGTAAGATATTCGTATCGATACCAATAGCTGTATTGGAAAATTCAATTTCTTCAGCCTCGTCGCCAATCGCAGCGATCAACGGCGAAAGCGCATCTATGTTTTCCTCACGGTTAAGCACTTTTATTAGTCGTGTGAAATCGGATCCGTCGTCTAAGTCGGCGTCAGGACTACCCGCCATACCAAAGGTCTCCTGCAGATTCAGCAAGCTCTTCGCCCAATTTTTGAATTTCGACAGCTGTCCAGTCATCTCTTTGATTGATCTGCTCAGCCCACTCATTATCGACCCCATTTTCTAGAAGACTGTATTTGAAATTTTGGAAATCGATTGAGGCTTCTTTCGGCCGCTTATGCAAATCAGATAAAATCGTATTACCAACTGTGGATACCCATTTCAAGTCGGTCTCAACGTCCATTCCGTCCCAACTATCTGTATTTCTGGGCCATATCAGATGTAAAGTGCCCTGCGGTTCTGGAGTTACCGAACCTTGAAGAATTGACCGGCGGAGAAACGTTAATGTGGCTTTGTTGATCGTCCTGCTTGACAAGCGATTGACGAAATCATCGCGAGACGGATTCAAGTCATCCAAACTATCTTGTAGCACCGTCCAATTGCCGGTTTCGTGGACATCGCGAGCCGCCTCAGAAAACCGCCGTTCGATATTACCTGTACCCAGGCTTCCAACAACAATTCTTCTGACAACCAAACGAAGGATATAATCACAACCTTTTTCATTTTCTTGTTGTCCATTAAGCGCCAACAAAATAGGCCGAACCGCGATAACGCCAATTTCATTTAAGGCTTCGAAGACCCTTAGAGCATAACCTTCTGCTGGGCCCGATATTGTTGGGTCAATCATTTGCAAATAAAGAGAGTGAAAACCCTCTAATGTGTCGACCAAGGCCAGTGGGACTGGCGGTGATTTCCTTGAATACCGCTGCCGCTGAGCAAGGAATCCAAATAATTCTTGTGGGAGAATGTGTCCACTTCCGACGGTCACTGCGTGTCTAATAAACTGAACAAATACGTTGCTTGAGCCTTCAACAGTGAAGGATTTTGCCATATCACGCCAACGTTTGTAGATTTCGTCCCGCTGCATTTTGGGGGTTTGGCCAAGAACGTAGTTCTTGAGAAGATCTGCCGTTGTTAGTCCACGCCCTCGAGTATTGATAATTTCGAAGACCTTATATGCAGTAGCTGCGTCAGGGTGCACAAAAACGGCAAAATAGACTCGATTTGTTAAAAACTCCGTCCACTTGCCTAGTCTTTTGAAAGGGTCGGACTTGAGGTCCGAGGCCAAGAATTCTTTCAGCACCTTATATGAATTGGCAATTAGATAAGAGACCGATTCTGTGTCTTTTATGTTTTCAGGTACTTCCCCCGTCTCTATTATCTGCTGAAAAGTATCATTATCTGTCTGATCTGCTAATACAACTCGAGGGTTTATGTCGTCCGTCTCATAATCGATTGATCTTAAAAAATCCGCCCAAATTCTATCTGCCAACGCTTTTCGATTACGAGCGATTGCTTCATGATAGATTGCATTGGCTAACAATGTGAGCGTTACGATACGCTGCTGTCCATCAACAACATGCTTCTCGCCGTTGTCATCAGTAAGAATTATCAATCCTAGAAAATAATTATCTAAATCCAAGGTGTTCTGGAGATCCGTCCAAAAATCTTCGACCTCATCAGCCCGCCATGAATACTCACGTTGATATTGAGGAATTACGAATGTTGATTTTGAAAATAGTTCAGCGACAGTATTTGCTGATGCATCAAGAGGTGATTGCAATTTTCTGTCCTTTCCGGTCGATAGTAAAAAGACCCGTTGTATCAATAGAATAACGCGAATTGGAAGAGATTAATAGAGGAGGGTTTTCCATCAATTCGAAACAAACACAAGATAATCGCCAGGTTCAAATTTTTTTGATTTCGGTACAAATGAAATGAAGCTGTTCCCATGTTTGCCAGGGCAGAGGAATTTGAAAACCATCATCATGGTCAAAACGGACAATTCAGTGAGTGAAGTCATGAAAATGAATTTTAGGACCACAGGCAGGTTTTTGCTGGCCGGCATGTTGATCATGCTCGGCGCGACCATTCTGGCATCATTCCCAGCTTTTGCGGCATCCGACACCCTGCCCGTCCGATCCGGCCCCGCGCCTTATACTTCGAAACATGTGCCGCATATCCAGGTGGGGGTTGAGGCGGTGCCGGAGGTTTCGGCGGCGTTGTTGCGCCGGGTTGAGGACATGCCGGGGGTGTCGATCCGTGATACTATTGTCTCGATGGCCGGTGCCTTAGGGTTCTGGCTGGATGAAAGCATCCCCACGGCCCACCCGGAGGTCATCGTCAAGGGGCGGGAGTTTGGGCATATACATCCGGACGGCAGCCTTCATATCTCCCTGTCGCCTGGCCTTGCCGCCCGTGCCGTGGAGGCGGGTTGGGCCATTGCGCACCCCTGGGCCAAGACACGGCCGGGGTGGGAGGGCTTCGTGATGATTTATACGCCGAGGACGATGGCTGAAATGGAGACGGTTTTTCAGCTCGTGCGGGGGTCTTACGAATTCATCACAGGAAAAGACGCGCCTGAATAATTACTGTTGGAGGAGCCGATGTCGGATTACCCGGTTAGTTTGGATCATATGCTCGCCGCCTGGAACGAGGGCGATGCGTCGTTGGTGCGCGGACATCTCGAACTGGCCCTGACAAACAGCGTCCGGTTTGTTGATCCGTCAATTGATGTCACCGGCATTGATGGTTTTGAGAAGAATGTGCTTGAGGTACAAGCCAGGCTGCCGGGAGCACAGTACATCCGGACAAGCGGCGTTGATTCACAACATGGTTTCCATCGCTATCACTGGGCGATCCATCAAAATGGCGCGCTGATCGTGCCGGGTTTTGACGTCACGGAAACCGACCAGGCAGGTCTTGTCATCCGCGTCATCGGCTTCTTTGGACCCCTACCGGAAAAATAGGCCCGGAATAGCGAGAGCATCATTCGTGAGATTTGCGTTCAAGTTTGCTTTTGGTGACAAGATCATAGATTTCCACGAGGTCGTGTTCCGAGACGTCGATGACCGAATCTATTTTGGCAAGGGCGGCAACAAAATCGGCATGGGTGATATCGGAATAGGTATCTGCCGGACTTATCGACGCGGCTGGCTTGGTTGTGCGGCTGGCCGGGTATCGCCGCCAGGCTAGCGGGAAATTGAACACCACCGCAACGGCCAGGATGATCACGGCATTGATCAAAACGGGATACAGCACAAACTCAAAACCCATCGACCTGATCGCGTCACCGCCGATAACGGCCACCAGCGCCGTTGCACCGCCCGGCGGATGAATGCATCCAAGGAAATGCATGAGACCGATTGCCATGGCAACCGCCATTGGCGCCGCAATCATTGGTTCGGGCACGAATTTTGCGCAAGCCACGCCGATCACTGCGGACACTAGATGGCCTGCCAACAAAGGCCAGGGCTGGGAAAATGTACTGTGTGGCACGGCGAAAAGTAACACAGCCGACGCGCCCATAGAGGCCACGACGAACACAGCGGAAACTCCGTCCATGAAAATGGAACTGATCATCATGACGCAAAAAATGCCGACAAAACCGCCGACAACAGATATCAAACGTTCAACAAGACTAACGGTCGATGTTTGAACCTGAAAAAAGCCCTGGATATGTTTCCGCAAAACCACTGAAAAGCTTACTTTCGTGAGACCACAATTCAAACGGATAGAATACTTGAATTGCAGAGAAGCCTATTGACCTTAATCAAGCCTCCCAACGACAACTTCAGGGTTCAAAAACCGGGAGCGACGCCGAACAGGAATTCGTGGCCCCAAAGTATGGCGGCGAACATCACAATACCGATTACCACGGCCTTGGCATCGTGGCTGCCGCCGGTGACCTCGTAAGACGGAATTTTGCCGCGCCGGTTGGCCGAAACAATGGCGAACAGGGAATAGAGCAAGAACGCGCCGAACAATGAAACTGAAGCCAGATCGCCGTTGTTGATCAAGTGCACCACGCCCCACAGCACCATGCCCAGCAACATGGGGTGTCTGGTCTTTTTGCGAATGTGGCCTTTCATTTCGGCGGACACCCATAGAATGCAAACAAAGGGCATGACCGCCATCGCCAGATGGTTGGCCCCGGTTGGGGTTGGCCACAGTTCAACATAGTCCACGTTGCCATAGCCCATGGCCATCAGAACGATCCCGGCCAGGGACAACAAGGCATAGACCCCTTTGTAGGGTTTTTCGCCCATTCGAGCGATCAAATTGGCGCGCACATTGAGCACAGACGGCATGATGTGAAGCCCGAAAAACAGGATAATTCCCAGCCAAATCATTTTGATTTTCCTTGTGACAAGTTCGTCCCGGCGACCACAAAGGTATTGTGCGCCAGGGTTTTCATGCTCTTGATATATTTTTTTTGCGACCAACCACACTGTTGGGTGAGCTGTTCCCAGCTGCGAACGGAAAGCAGAGTCCACAACAGATCAGTGGCCTGATTGACCGAATAAACCGGCGACAGGGTTTGATCGGCTTTCAGGGCTTTGATGGCCGCTTCGCAGCCTTCCCGAACATCCCACATGCGCTGGTTCCAGGCTTTGGCGGCCTCTTCATCCGTATCCATCATGGCCATCATTGGCCTGCCGACCCCGTAGATTTCCGGCATGTAGCCCCCCCATGCTTCCACGAACGCCTCAAGCCGTTCAATGCCGGTCTTTGCCGCGCGGCTTGGTGCGAGGCGTTTGTCAGCCCCCTTCAGGTCATCCACAAACAAGGTGGTTTCCACCAGCAATTCTGTGCGCGTGGCAAAATGAAGATACAGCGCCTGGCGGGAAATGCCCGCCCGTTTGGCGATATCGGACATCCGGACTTCAGCCCCCTGACCGGCTTCCAGAAGTTCCAGCGAGGCCTGAAGGATTTTTGTTCGGGTTGGTGTATTTTTACTTGACATCATGTAAAGTAACGCGTGTTTGACAGCGTGTCAAATAAATTAGCGACGAGAAAATGAAAGTTACCGTTTTTGGTTCAGCCTGAAAAGTCGATCGACAGGCCATTGGTCTGTTTGAGCGAATAGATCAAAACTTGCCGTTATTGTTTTTCCACATCTCAGGGGGCGCGATCTTTTCGGTGGTATCCCAGTGCTCCACAATCTTGCCGCCTTCGATGCGAAACAGATCATAGAAAGCCGAATGCATGCCTTTGGACCGGCCTTCACTAAGGGAAAGAACGAAATTTCCTTCGGCCAGAACACGGTGGACCTGGTTGTAATCGATCTGGCCGTCGCCTTGCAAAGCGGTTTTAAGCGCCGTGACACCATCGCCTAGCCCTGGATTGTGCTCGGCGTAATCACCTTCATTCACAAATTCCGTGATTCGCTCAATTTGGCCTTCAACAAGCACTGTTTCAACGAACGAACGAACCACAGCGCGATTGCTTGTCGTCAGTTCATGATCAACCGCCTCGGTTGGCCCGTCTACCATGCTTCGGCCGGATGGGTTCGGATCCTGGCGTTCCTGAATATTGTCCCAATGCTCCACAGCCTGGCCATCTTCAAACCGGAAAACTTCAAAGCCAATTTTCCGGCTGGCAAAATCGTATTCGGTATGGCCAAAAAAGAAGTCTCCATCCTCGAAGGCCCGTACAACATTCACCCGTGGTGATGTCTTTGACAACCGCTTAAAGAGGGCCGCCAAGCCTTCGCTTCCCTCCTGGGTTTGTGGATTGTGCTGAATGTACTTCGCTTCATTAACGACCGCGATCGGTTCAGGATCACCTGTTTCAATACTTTTCAGCAAGGCTCTGATCTGGTCTTTTTTGCTAACCGCCATGAACGTTTCGCCTCACGCCTGTTTGTAGATTTGGAGACACATTACCTAATAAATGATACATCTTGAAGTCTGCGATGATTGGAGTTTGAGATGACAACTGGACACGTCTTTATGGCAGCCAGCCTGGATGGTTTTGTCGCGCGACTTGACCATGCCCTGGATTGGCTCATGAAGCAGAAAACCGGGGGAGAAGACCACGGTTACGACACTTTCATGGAGAATATTGACGGCCTGGTCATGGGCAGTGGATCCTTCAAAACGGTCATTGGATTCGATGACTGGCCGTACAAAAAACCCGTTATCGTGATGAGCGGGTCCATGTCTGAAAAAGACATCCCGGCAGATTTGATGGACAGCGTTAAACTGACGCGCCTTGGTCCCAAAGACATCATGTCGTCATTGAACCGTGAAGGTTGGAAGCGCGCTTATGTTGATGGCGGGAAAATCGTGCAATCCTTTATCCGAGAGGGTCTTGTCGAAGATATAACGATCTCGCACATTCCCATACTCATCGGAAGTGGCATAAGGCTGTTCGGCGAGATCGACCAGGATATTGACCTTCAATTGCAAAGTTCGCGGACTTTTGGATCAGGGTTGGTTCAAAGCCACTACACGCTTCTCAAGAATAGTTAAGATTGCCGCACTCACTTCTCGCCGTGTTCCTCCGCATGCATGTCGAGCAGGGCTTTGTTGTACTCCGTCAGCACGCGGCGGTGATGTACCAAGCCGACGACGCGCATATTTTCGATCGTATCAACGACAGGCACGTACAACAGGCCGGAGGCATCCATGATGTTCAAGACCTTTTCCAGGCTTTCCTGGCGGTCGACATAGACGGGGTGTGGGCGGGCGGCGTCGCGAGCGTTGATCAGGTGATCAAGGCCGGATTCAAAAGCGATATCCTTGATGTCTGTAAAACTGAGGGAGCCAGTGAGGCGGTTGTTCCCGTCAACCACAAAGATATGGTCATCCGTTGAATCGCGCAAAGTCTGGCGAATGAGGTCCATGGTGATGTGTTCGCCGACGATGTGGAAGTCGTCGGCCATGACATCTTCCGCATGGCGCGCGGCCAGCACCTGGCGGGCGCGGCCACCGCCGAGGTCAAGGCCGCGTTTATCCAGTTGCCAGTTGAAAAATGACTTGCCGCCGAAGACTTGCTGGGTGGTGACGCTGGCCACGGACACGGCAATCATGGCGGCGATGGTCATGGAATAGTCGCCGGTTAATTCAAACACAATGAGGATCGTGGAAATAGGTGCGCCCAATACCGGTGCGGCCACCGCCCCCATGCCGACCATGGCATAAAGGCCAACACCCGATGACAGGTCCGGGAATACCGATCCTGCAATAATGCCAAAGGCCCCACCGGTCATGGCGCCAACAAAAAGCGCCGGGCTGAAAACACCGCCACCAAATCCGGCCCCGATGGTCAGCGAGGTCGCCACGGTTTTTGCAACAACCAGGCCCAGCAGCATCCATAAGCCGAAGGTGCCGTTCAGGGCCATGTCCGTGGCCTGATAACCAACACCCAGGACATGGGGAAAGTAAAGAGCAATGGCCCCGACCATCAAGCCACCTACCGCCGGTCTTAACCACACGGGCAGGGGCGAGCGTGAAAAGCCTTCGTCTGCCAGCACGATGGCCCGCAGAAACAAAATGGCGATTATGGCACAGCTGAATCCCAGCAAAATAAAGGCGGGGTATTCGGCAATATTGACCGGCGCATGTTGCAAGACAACAAAGGCCGGTGTGTCGCCAAGATGCGCCCGCGAGACAATGGTGCCGACCACCGAAGCAATGACAATCGGGGAAAAGGCATGCAGGGCATAGTGGCCGATGACGACCTCTAACGCGAAAAACACGCCAGCGATGGGGGCATTAAAGGACGCCGCCACGCCGCTGGCCACACCACAGCCCAACAGGGTCAGCGTGATGGAGGGCGTCAGGTGAAAGCGCCGGGCAATATAGGATGACAAGGCCGCGCCAAAATGTACCATGGGCCCTTCGCGCCCGGCACTGCCGCCAACGCCGATAGATGCGGCTGAGACAAACGCCGCGCCAAGGGCCTGGTTCAGGGACATGCGCCCGCCGCGCAAGGCACCAACTTCGATAACATGGGCCACGCCCAGGGGTCGACCGCCCGGCATTATATATTTCAGGAACAAGCCGATTACCAAGCCACCAACAGCCGGGGCCAATAATATTTGCCACCAGGGCAAGAGAATGGCGATGGATAAAAGTTCTTCTTGCGGGTCACTGAAAAACAGATGCTGCACAACGCCGATCAGCCAGCGAAAACCAAGACTGCCATAGGCCACAGCGGCACCGGCGACAACGGCCAAAAGGCTGAGGATGATCTGGTCATTGCGCGTCAGTTTGCGCAATCGCACCAACAAACGTGCCGGGCGACCTGTGAGCTTCATGGGTGCTTCATCGTCGTTGGATTAGTTGCAAATGCCGAGGGAACCCTCGGCGCAGATCGTTTTGCCGTCACTCCAGGTGGCACCAGAAAGGTCCGCGTTCAGCAAATCCGCGCCTTTGAGCTTGGCCCCTGTAAGATTGGCCCCGCGCAAGTTGGCACGATTGAGACGCGCACGACGCAGATCAGCTTTAATGAAGGACGACTTTTGCAAATTAGCTTTGGTGAAATCCGCCTCGGTCAGGCGTCCACCGTCAAAGGTAACACCGTTGATCTGGGCTGAAATGAACTTGGCCCGGCGGGCATCCACTTTTGTAAGGTTCGAACCAGACAGGTCCGCCCGAATAAACCGTGCATCACGCAGCTTGGCCCCGGTTAAATTGACGCCCTTGAAATTACGTTCGTCAAAATAACATCGTCGCCACTCGACCTCTGGGCGCGCCGGATCGGTGCAGGCAGCTTGCGCTGATTGTCCAGAAAATCCAACGATCATTACAATCAATATAAACAGAGGCATCTGCAAAAATGTTTTCATGCCTGAACGTTAACGCCAAAAGGTGGTCAGGTCCAAGTGCTTGTCTGATTTCATTTGTATTGCAGCCACGAACGGGTCAAAATTATCTACCGGCAACTTTTATTCCCACCCGCCCGCCAAAAGGACCCCCGACCATGACTGCAAAATCCATAATGGAAAATGTCCTGAGAGACCCCACTGATTTTGGCGACGGGGACTACCCAACCGCTTTGGTAAATGTGACAAATGTCTGTAATCTGCAGTGCTCTCATTGCTTTGTCTTCCGGTCAGACAACCCCAATGACGCCCACGACAAGATGAATGATGAAACCATGTTGCGCCACCTTGAGGCCTTGCGGGACAAGCACAACATCAAATCCATGCTGTTTATGGGTGGCGAGCCGATGATCCGCAAAGACCTGGTGATGGAAGCCACCAAACTGTTTGAAATGCCCGCCATCGTGACCAATGCGACCTACGGCATTCCGGTTTTACCGGGCGGCCTGGTCACAGTCTCGCTGGACGGCCCGGAAGACCTGAACGACCCGATTCGCGGCAAGGGGGTATTTAAAAAAGTAAAGGCTGCCGTGCAGGCGCGCGACCGTACAGACGGTACCACGGTTATGTTGCAGATGGTGCTGACGGCACAAAATGATCAAGGCCTGGAAGATTTTGTTGAAGAGGTCAAGGACTGGCCCATCGACGGCATTGCTTTCACTTTCTATGTGCCCTGCACAAATGACGATACTGGTCTTGCCTGGGATGACCTGAAGGACCGCGACCCGGTGATCAAACGGGTGATTGCCCTCAAGGAAAGGCACCCGACACTGATCAAGGCTAATGTCGGTGCCCTGGAACTGATGTATTCGGACCGCTGTCTGGATTACACAGGCGAAAAGGGCGAACACTGTCTGATGTTGGCGACCCTGCCGTTATATATGGGGGATGGCGGCAATTTTGAACGAACTTTCTGCTGTTATGGCAATGATGTGGATTGCAGTCGCTGCGGTGCCTACAGCGTCTTCAACACGTCCTACCATCGTCTGGTCCAGGGCGAGGATGATTACCACCATCGTACCCGACATATTCCGGACTATGACAAAGACAGCGGGCATACCACCGGGTAAACTCACTATATGGCAGGTAAAGCGACGACATCCGACCCTCAAAACCTTGTCGTTGACTTTGTCGGCGGTGCGGTTGGCCATCGCTTCAGATATGGCGGTGGACGCGGCCAGGCTTTACCCAAGGCCGTGGGCATGAAAGGTGGTGTGTCGCCCTCCATTGTCGATGCCACGGCAGGTCTGGGGCGGGATGCATTTTTGCTGGCGTCACTGGGGGCCGAAGTCACGCTGATTGAACGCTCTGCCAAAATGCATGAATTGCTGGGTGACGGCATGGCTCGGGCCCAGGCTACGGGTGGCGAGATCGCCGACGCCATCGGCCGCATGACCTTGTTGCTGGGCGATGCTAAAGACCTGTTGCCGGATTTGTCACCGGACGTTGTGCTGGTGGACCCTATGCACCCACCGCGCAAAAAATCCGCCCTCGTTAAAAGTGAGATGCGCCTGATCCGCGAGATCGTCGGCACGGATGAAGATTCTGTTGACTTGATGCGCGTAGCCTTGATAGCTGCAACAAAACGCGTGGTTCTGAAATGGCCCCTGCGAGCCGACCCCATGGCAGACATTGCGGCGCCATCTCATCAGATCACCGGCAAATCAACGCGTTACGATGTCTTTATGATTTCGTAAATCGGGGCTTATTTTGGCCCGACAATATACCAGGTATCCATGTCATCCTTGCCCTTGATAGGTGTCTTGCCGCGATAAAGGCAATCGAATTCATCTTTGATCAAATCGTGTGTCGCGGCCGAAATATGAACATTGCCGGCTTCACCATGAGATTCCATGCGGCTGGCAACATTCACGGTATCGCCCCAAATGTCATATTGAAATTTTGTTTTGCCAATGATGCCCGCAACAACGGGACCAGAGTTAATACCAAAACGAAACGCCATACTTTTGCCGGCTCTGGCGGGAATATCGTTCAGCCCCTGCAACATCTCCAGCGCCAATGAAGCCATCGCCGTCGCATGATCAGGTCTCGGCGTTGGCACACCGGCAGCAACCATATAATTGTCCCCGATGGTGCGAATTTTCTCTAGCCCGTACTTTTCAGTCAGTTTGTCGAACATGGTAAAAACTTCGTTCAGCCAGTCGACAACTTCCGCCGGTTTCATGTCCTCAAACATTGGCGTTGAGCCAACCATGTCGCAAAACATAATCGTTGATGTCTCAAAATAATCCGCAATCGTCTCCTGCCCCGACTTCAGAACCGGCACGACTTCTTTTGGCAGTGTATTCAACAGCAGGGCATCCGCCCGCTGTCGTTCGCTGGCGGCATTGGCAACAAAATATCCGGCAAACAGGAAAATCACAAAGGATGAAATACTCATGTTCATGAAGAAGAACAACGTTTGAACGGCCTCACTGACGTCGTAACCATGCGCCACAAATTAGTCATCAAAAACGAGAGTAATCACGACGTTTATCAAATAGAGAACAAACCAGATTATCGACTTGGCCCGAGGAAAAAATACCAATGCGCCGATGGGACCCAGCAGGGCCCAGGCCATGACAAACCCTGAGTCAAACAGTCCGCCGATGCTCCACTGGATGAAGGCTGTAATATAGATGATGCAGATGATCTGGGCGTAGATGGCCCAGGAAATGTTGCGGGACGCGTGGGAGGCAGAGATGGACGCCCCAACCAGGATGGCATAACCAAGCGGCAAAGCCGCCGTCAGACCCCAGCCAAAAATCCAATAATACATAGCGGACCAGATCACGCCAAAAAAACAGCAAGATCCGGCAACCAGAAAAATTGTGTTTTTGGCGCGCCGTTCTTCTTCCGATTCACCGGCAACAAAGGCGAAACCGGAAATCATGTTCATTATTTGCGCCTGATTTCCATCTTGCGTCCGGCCTGTTCCGGCCAGGGGATAGCGCTGTGATCGGCTTTCATTTCTGCGAGGCGAGCCATAGCCTCCACTGGCATGGTCGATGACCGGCGTTTTTCCAGATCAATATGCACACCCAGCCATTCGCTGGTGGCGGCAAGGAAACCTTCGTCGCGGTGATACATGCGGGTGAAAAAATGCAGGCGCTTGTCGTCGTGATCCAGCATCTGGACGGTAAAGCGCAAAGGTGCGCCTTCCACCACTTCGGCCAGATAATTCACATGCGCTTCGACAACAAAAAACGAGCTGCTATTTTTCTCTACATGTTGCTGGCCCAGCCCCATATTATCCAGCATGCCGTCCGTCGCATGGTCAAAGGCCAGCACATAATAGGCCACATTCATATGGCCGTTATAGTCGATCCATTCTGGCAGAACGGTTGCCTGATGAATGTCGGGAAGCGACTCAGCTGTTATCAAGCCAGAATTTGACAATGAATATTCCTTGAACGGATGGGTGATACTGCCTGTTTAGCCTTTGATTATTTGGCAGCTGGCGAATTCGTCATAGCAGTACGCCCTTCGTTGAACTTCTGCCAAAAAATGTCATTGGGCAGACAACCATTTTCGTCTGCAGAAAATTCAGGCAAAATTCTGTTTAAATAAAACATGTCAATTGCGCCCAGGTTTTTGATCTCGATGTGACCCCGGGGCTCAACCTCAAACAAGTCCCGAATTTGATAAACCGTACTGCCTGAAATATTTATCCGATCCGGCTCGCAGGATTGCTCAAGCCGGGCAGCTGTATTAACTGAGGTTCCCCAGACATCATAGGTCAACCGGGTGGTGCCGACGATTCCCGCAACCAAAGGCCCGGTATTGATACCGATCCTCTGCTGCCATGGCTTCAACCTGAGTATCGTGCGTTGTTTATTGCTTGCGGCAACAAATTGTTGCATTTGCAGTGCGGCCAGGCAGGCATCAACGGCGTGGGTGGCGTTATTTTCAGGCAATCCTGCAGCGCACAAATAACCATCCCCGACCGTCCTCAGAGTGACCACCCGGTTTTCAGTAGCGATTTGATCAAAGCGGGCAAAATTCAGATTCAATTGTTCAATTAACCGCGCCGGTTCCATGCCGTCCGTCAACTGGCTGAAATCAACAAAGTCGGCAAAGACGACTGTGGCCATATCCAGGTATTTGGGTTCAACCCGGCCCTTTGTTTTCAGTTCATGGGCAATAAGCTTTGGAAAAATATTATCCAGATAGGCCTCCGATTTGTCCCGCTCTTCATCAGAGATGGTTTTCGCCTCTTGCAGTTCCTTGACCTTCCCCTGCAAGGAAATCACATTGCGCCGCATTTCCAGCATGGCCATTGATTGCTGCGCCAATCGCCGAATGGCTTCGCGTTGTGACACGTCAAGTTCATGGGGCTGAAAGTCCACGATACATAAAGTGCCCAGCACATATCCATCATTGTTAATCAGGGGCATGCCGCAATAAGATTGAAGATTAGGTTCCCCGATAACAATTGGCAGGTCTTTGAACCGGTCATCCAATGTTAAATCCGGCACATACATAATATCATTGGCACACACCGTCGCTGAACAGACAGACACTTCCGCCGGACATTCTGTCATGCCCGTCAGGCCATAATTTGATTTGAACCACTGTCGGTGCTCGTCCATCAGGCTGATCAGAGCGACCGGATAGCCACTGATTTGTGCTGCGATTTCAGTCAAACAGTCCTGTTCAAAATCAGGCAACGTGTCCATGACCTCATAGGTCGCCAAAGCGGCCAGCCGCTTCGGGTCAAGTAAGGGGTGTCCAACATCCATGAGGCGTTTCCAGATACAGTTCGAAAATCACAAAGGTGCTTCATTAGAATTCCATTGATTAAAAAAAGCAACGGAAAGCAACGTCCGCCAGAGATGATAGTCAGACATGATAAAAAGAGCCCAAATGAAAAGCCCGGCATATATTGATCATCGTCCTGATTTGATATGAAATTGCGCCACAAAAACGAGAAGCGCAAACGGGGAGCATAAGACGTGACAACATTCCACTTTGGTGACATCAGCGTAACCAGGATCGAGGAAAGCCTGCACCCGGTTTTTGATCCCTTCAAGTTTTTACCGGACTATGATCCTGATTTGGTAGCGCCACATATGGACTGGTTTGCGCCCAATCATTTCGATCCACAATCGGGGCGACTGGTGGTCAGCATGCACAGCTGGCTGGTGCGCACGGCGCAGCATACCATTCTGATCGATACTTGCGTTGGTGACCACACTCACATGCCGGGTCTGCCCGCCTATCATATGCAGCAGTTTCCCTATCTGGAAAATCTGGCCGCAGCCGGGGTACAGCCGGAAGAAATTGATTATGTCTTGTGTACTCATCTGCATTCCGATCATGTGGGCTGGCACACCAGGCTGGTGGACGGACGTCACGTGCCAACCTTTCCCAATGCGCGCTATGTGATTTCGAAGACCGAATTCGATAACGCGGCGGCGTCAGAAAATGCGGAGGACAACAATGGTGCGTTCCTCAATCGCATCATGCCGGTCGTGGATGCAGGTTTGAGCGAGTTGGTCAGCGGTGATCATGGCATTGGTGATCACCTGACCATCACCCCGGCCCCCGGCCATACACCGGGCCATGTTGCCATGAGACTCAGCAATGCCGGTGAAAACGGATTGTTCATTGGCGACGCCATGCATTCCGCCATTCAGGGGGCTTTTCCCGACTGGAACAGCGCTTTTTGCCAGGACCCGGACCAGGCCCGCGCCACCCGTAGAGGCTTGCTTGAGCACTGCTGTGAGCACAATGCCTTATTACTGCCACAACATTTTGGCATTCCCTATGCCACACGGGTGCGGGCAAAGGGTGACGCCTTTGCCTTTGATTTCATGCCATAGGAGCCGGTTCTGCATGAGAATGAGCAAGGGCATGGTCAGACAGATGATTGCCACCGCGACGTGCCTGCTGATCATGTCAGCCGGAACTGCCGCCGTCGCCGAAATTTGCCCCCTGCCCTCCGAGACACTCAATTACACGATCTTTAATGACGACGATAATGTCGGCGGCCTGGAACTGGCTTTCAATCAAAACAAGGATCAGGCCACCGTTCAGGTCTCCATGAAAATCCTCGTCCGGGTGCTGTTGATCCCGGCCTATCGTTTCAAACATTCTTCCGTTGAAGTCTGGTCCGGGGATCGCCTGAAATCCCTGACGGCCCAAACCAGCGACAATGGTGATGATTTTGCCATTACCATGAAACAGGTCGGCGACCATCACGAGGTTCAGTCTGGTGACGGCCTCAATAACCACAAGGGCACGCGCCTGACCGAACTGCTGTGGTGCGAAGACGCCGCAATTAGCGGCACCATCATCAGTACCCTGACCGGCAACACCAATGACATCCCCATTGACCGTATCGGCGAAGAACTAATTCAGCACAATGGCCAACTGATCCCGACCACGCATTATCGCTTTGTGCGCAAGAAACGCACGGGCCATTTCTGGTATGACAAAGACGGCGTGCTGGTAAAACTGACCTACCCGACCAGGTATTTTAGCGTGGCCAGTTTTGTGCTTCAAAATAAGGGTTCGTAACAATGGGGAAACTGATCGACGGTGTGTGGCTGGATGATGCGCAAATGGCTGCGGCAGAAGCCACTAATACGGACAAGTCCGGGGCTTTTGTCCGGGCGGAATCTGTCATTCGACACTGGGTCACGCCTGATGGGGAGCCAGGCCCGTCTGGTGAGGGTGGTTTCAAGGCCGAGGCGGGCCGGTATCATCTGTACGTCGCGTTGAATTGCCCCTGGGCGCACCGGGCCCTGATTTTTCGTATTCTGAAGCAGTTGCAGGATGTCATTTCAATTTCATATGTCCGCCCACGGCGCTCGGACCAGGGCTGGGTGTTTGACGCTGACGATGCCTTCTTTAAAGATGATTTGTTCGGCAAGTCAGCCTTGCATGAAATCTATACCCAGGCCCAGCCCGACTATACCGGGCGCGTCACCGTACCGGTTTTGTGGGACATACAGCGCCAGACCATGGTCAGTAACGAGAGCGCCGAAATCATTCGCATGCTGAATTCTGCTTTCGATGCATTCACAGACGACAAGACCGATTATTATCCGGCGGCACAACGCGACGAGATCGACGCTTTGAATGAACGCATATACAACACCATCAATAACGGCGTTTATCGGACCGGTTTTGCCCGCAGCCAGGCCGCCTATGACGAAGCCGTAACGGCCTTGTTCGACACCCTGGATATGTTGGATGACCGCCTGGCGGTTCGACGTTATCTAATGGGCGACCAACAGACAGAAGCTGACTGGCGATTATTCCCGACTCTGGCGCGATTTGATGTGGCCTATGTAGGGGCCTTTAAATGTAATATCCGGCGCATTGCGGATTATGCCAACCTCTGGCCCTATGCCCGCGATCTTTATCAAACTCCTGGTATTGCTGAAACCGTGCGCCACGACATCTACAAACAAGGCTATTATTCCAAAAGTGAATTACGAAATCCCCTGGGCATCATCCCCGCTGGCCCGGAGATAGATTTTTCCGAACCGCACGGGCGTGAGCGCCTGACATAGTCTCAGGGACGGCAGGTCGATATCTGCAAGCGCCGCTTCAGTACTCGGTTACACTGCCATCTGTGTTGTCGACAATCATGACCGTATCGAAATATTCGATGATGGGGGTGCTGCCGTGTACATCCTTACACCGTTGCCGCCACACGTCGTTGTGCGCCGCATCCGCTGCTTCCCGGCTGTGCCAGAAATAAACGCCGCGGACGTCTTGATCGCCATCAAACAGAAAGTGCTTTCGCACGAGTTCCGTCTCGCCCTGCCAGCGTTCGGCCACAGTTCGGGCATCCGCCAGGACATCTTCGCGGGTTGTACCGGGTTTGACCGCAAAGCGGACGATTTCACAGATCATATCGAAGGCCTTTCTGAATTCAGGAACTTGCTGGCAATTTCAATATCACTTTTAGCCTGAGGTTTCGAGCCTCAAACGCACATCGCCCGGACCGCGCAAAAGCCGATTGCACTTGCCGACCCGCCCCCTGAGGTCTACCTTCCTGTCTGGAATTCCACACAAAATGGCTGAACATATAATGTCTGTGCAAAGCGTATCCTCTGGCGTTGCTGCCACCATCGAAGAAATCCAGGGCTTGATCGGCGATCGCTTGTCGACGGCTATGGCCGTACGCGAACATCACGGCAAGGATTTGTCGCATCACCCAATGCAAGCCCCGGACGCTGTTGCCTTCGCTGAAAGTACAGAAGAAGTCGCGGCCATCGTGCGCATTTGTGCCCGCAATAAAACACCGATCATCGCCTTTGGCACCGGCACGTCGCTGGAAGGTCACATCGCAGCCGTGCACGGCGGGATTTGCGTTGACGTCAGCAACATGAATGAAATCTTGCGGGTAGGCCAGGAAGATATGGACGTCACCCTGCAACCCGGTGTGACCCGCAAACAACTGAACGAACACCTGCGGGACATGGGCCTGTTTTTCCCTGTCGACCCAGGTGCTGATGCATCGTTGGGCGGCATGACGGCCACCCGGGCGTCGGGCACCAATGCCGTGCGTTATGGCACCATGCGGGAAAATGTATTGTCCCTGACCGTGGTGATGGCGGATGGTCGTATCGTGCGCACGGCCAGGCGTGCACGCAAATCTTCCGCCGGTTATGACCTGACCCGCTTGATGGTTGGCTCGGAAGGTACCTTGGGTATTATTACCGAAGTGACCTTGCGCCTGTATGGTATTCCGGAAGCCATATCGGCAGCAGTTTGCACCTTTGATACTCTGGAAGGGGCTGTCGATACTGTTATTCAAACCATCCAGATCGGTATTCCCATGGCCCGCATCGAATTGCTGGATGATGTGCAGATGGATGCCATCAACAAATATTCCGGTCTTGATTACCCCGTCAAATCAACCCTCTTCCTCGAATTCCATGGCTCGGACCATGCCGTCAAGGAACAGGCCGAGATGGTCCAGGACATGGCCTCGGAAAATGGCGGCGGCGACTTCCAGTTTGCCACCAGCACAGAAGACCGCAGCAAACTGTGGCAGGCCCGTCATGATGCCGCCCATTCCTGCGGGGCCTTGCGACCGGGCTGTGTACTGTGGGCCACAGATGTTTGCGTGCCGATCTCCCGTCTCGCTGAGTGCATCCACGAGACCAAAAAAGATCTTGAAACCGCCTCGATGCCAGCGCCTTTGGTCGGTCATGTGGGTGACGGAAATTTCCACCTGTGCTTCATCATTGACCCCGACAAGCCGGAAGAAATGGCCGAAGCCCAAAAACTAAACGGTCGCCTGATCGACCGTGCCCTGGCCATGGACGGCACCTGCACCGGTGAACACGGCGTGGGTCTCGGAAAAATTGCCTATATGGAACGCGAACACGGCGAAGGCATCGCCGTCATGCGCGCCATCAAAAAGACCCTGGACCCCGACAACATCATGAACCCCGGCAAAATCATTTCGATGAATTAGGACCTGGTTGATCCAGTTTGTGGCCATCCAGCTTGCTGGCCTCACCCTGTTTTTCTGTCTGATCCAGTGCTTTTTCAACTTTCGTGCGGCCATGTGAGACGCGGTTTTCTGCGGCTTGGCGTTGTTTGTCGGCGCGCTTTTTGCCTTTGCGGAATTTGTTCAGGTTGGTGATTTCGGTCATGGCATTGATCAACTTATCCTGTTCGCCAGATGAATTACCATCGGGCGTTTTTATAGCGGCCTGATTCAGGCTATGCTGCACACCTGATTAGAATACTTAAAGAGGCTGCTGTGAAAAAGGCGTTATTTATCGTCGTTGGTCTGGTTATCCTGGCACTTGGGGCGGCCCTGGTGGTCCCTGGCTTTATTAACTGGAACGACTACAAATCTGAAATCACAGCCAGGGCGCAGGAAGCCACAGGTCGGCGGTTGGCCATTGACGGTGACATCGGCTTTACGATCCTGCCCACACCAGCCTTGCAAGTCAGTCGATTACGCCTGGCCAACATGAAGGGTGCATCGGCACCCGAGATGGTCACAATCGGCAAGCTGGAAGTCGACGTTGCCCTGATCCCCTTGTTAAGCGGTGAAATCCAGATCAAGCGCGTCCGGGTCTCGAAGCCGGTAATTTCCATTGAAGTCAGTGCCGACGGCAAGGCTAATTACGATTTTAGTACCGGCGGCAGCAGCAGTAGCAGCGACAGCGAAGGCAGTACTGACCTCAGCCTCGATAGCCTGGTCATCGAAGATGCCAAACTCAGCTATATCGATGCCAAATCCGGGACAAATCAAACCGTCGAAGGTTTAAGCGCCAAACTGTCTGCTGGATCCTTGCAAGGCCCCTTCAAGGCAACCGGTCGCCTGACGGCCCGCAAACTGACAACAACATTTGATCTCACAACAGGTGCCCTGAATACCGGTGGGCCCCTACCGCTCAATCTGGCCCTGGGTCTGGCCAATGGGGCCGGCACCCTGTCCTTCAAAGGCAGCCTGAGCCAGGCCAGTGCGGATGGTACCCTGAAGGGCAAGCTGGCAGTCGCCGCCCCTGATGCCCTGACCCTGATCCAGGCCCTGAAGCCGGTTATCGGCTCTGAAATACCGGAATTGCCAGCGCTCAAGCAAAAGCTGTCCCTCAACGGCGATCTGGAGGCCAGCGCCAAATCTGCCGCTTTCAACAATATCGTCACCAAAATTGGCGAAACAACGGCGGCGGGTGCGATCTCGGTTGATTTTGCTAATGCCCTGAACATTGATCTGGCCCTGGACGTCAACCGGGTGAACATGGATACCTGGCTGCAATCTGCACCGGAAAAACCATCTTCAGCCAATACTGCAGCGACGGCGACAACAAAAGATGCCGCCGCCTTTGCCATTCCGTCTGACGTTTCAGGCACCGCAGCCCTGACCGTCAGTGGTATTACCTGGAAAGGCAGCGCCATTCGCCAGGTCGAAGCCGTCGCATCCATTTCCAAGAGCATCGTGAATATTGAAAAGATCGCCGCCCATTTGCCGGGCGGGGCAAATGTTGATCTGGTTGGTAATATTCAGGCCAAAAACAATCTGCCGCAATTTGAAGGGGCTGTGCGGGCCTCAGCTGATAATCTACGTGGCTTTCTCGACTGGGTTGGTGCCGATATCTCCAGTGTGCCGTCGGATCGCCTGCGCTCTTCTTCCTTGTCAGCCACGGTGCGGGCCACACCAAAACTGGCTGAAGTCTATGGCATCGATCTGCGTCTGGATTCCACAAACCTGACCGGCGGTGCGGCCTATGCCTTTCGCAAGCGCCCTGCCTTCAGTGTGGATTTTGAAGTCGACCAGCTGAACCTGGATGTTTACCAAAAAAAGCAGGCAACAGCGGAAAAGCCCAAGGCAGCAACCGGTGCCTTGATGGCACCGCAGTTTGGCAGATTACCGCCTGATGCGGCTGAAATGCTGAACAGCTTTGATGCGAATTTGAAATTGGCCGTCAAGAAGTTCACCGCCAATGGCGTTTCCATCAAAGGTGCCTTGATTGATGTGGGGCTGATGGCCGGCGAACTTACCGTGCGCAATATTCGCACTGACGATCTGGGCGGCGCCAAATTCGCCTTTCAGGGCAAGGCCAGCGGCCTGGATAGCAAACCGGTTGTCGATGGCAGGCTTGACCTACAGGCAGACAATGTTCAGGGCCTGACGCGCCTGGTTGGTATTACGCTGCCAGTTCCGGCCTCAAAACTTGGCAAATTTCATGCGGCAGGTCACATCAAAGGCAGTGGCGAGGCCATTGCGGTTGACCTGACAATTTTGGCAGCGCGCACCTCAACGGCGCTAAAGGGCAATGTGGCCATGGATGGTGCCGGCCCCCGCCTTGATCTTGGTATCAAGGCCAGTAACAAAAGCTACGTCACCTTGTGGCAAACATTTGATCCATCATTTCACCTGGCCCCCGGCGGCGAAGACGGCCCGCTTGGCCTGACCGGCAAGATCGCTGGTGATCTGAGTGTGGTTAACGTGGACCTGAAGGTTGGTTTAGGGAAATCCCGAATTACGGCGGCCGGCAAACTGAAGCCGCTGGCCGGACCCGGCTTTACCCTCGCCCTGTCCGCAGGGCACCCCAGTGCAACCGGGTTTTTGCGGGGCCTGGGCGTTGATTACACCCCGGCGGGGCGAAACTTTGGCGCCCTCACCTTGCAGGCCGACCTTTCCGGTGATGCTCAAACCATCGGCATTAAAAATTTGAAGGGTAATTTTGGCCCCCTCGCGTTGAAGGGCACGGCAGCCGCATCCTTTGCGGGACAGCGTCCGTCCATTGCGGCCGAATTGCAGACCAGTGAAATCTTTGTTGATCTTTTCTTGCCGCGAAGCTCGAACGGCGGGGGCGCTGGTTCGGGTGCCGCCAGCAATTCTTCAGGCAAAGGCGTTGAACGCTGGTCATCCGACCCCATTGACCTCAGTGCCTTGCGCAGTGCCGACATGAATATCAGCCTGACGGCCCCTGGCATTATTTATGGCACTTATCAGTTTGTGCAGCCCAGTGTGACCGCCATTTTGAAAGACGGTGTCCTGCGCATCGATCCTTTGCGCGGCAAATTATTCGATGGCGAGGTAACCCTGTCGGCCCGTGTTGCGGATGATCAGGTCCCTGCCGTTGATCTGGCCCTGGCTGTCACCGGCGGTAACCTGAAAAAAGCCTTGATGGAAGCGGCCCAGATCGATGCCGCCACCGGCACTGTGCGCATTGATGGCAAGTTTGCCACCCGTGGCCACAGCCAGCGCGACATGGTCTCCAGGCTCTCGGGCACGACGTCATTTTCCTCGGAAAGCGGTATCGTCAAGGGTGTCGACCTGAAACGCCTGAGTGCCAATATGACTGAACTGGACCGGACCCGCGATTTTCTAAATCTGATCCAGTCCTCCATGAGCGGTGGCCAGACAAATTACACCAGTCTCGGCGGCAACTTCATCATCAAAAATGGTGTCGCTCGCAGCAATGATTTGAAGGCCGACCTGGAAGCAGGTGCCGGTGCGGGTACCGCCGTCATTGACCTGCCGCGCTGGGTCCTGGATATGGCCGCCACCTTCCGCCTGACCGAACACCCCAAAGCCCCGCCCATTGGTCTGGAACTGCGCGGCCCGCTGGATAACCCCCGGCGCAATATCAAAAGCCGTGACCTGGAAAACTATGTGGCCAGCCGCGTTGGCAAAACCCTGGTGCGCAAGTTCCTCGGTAACAAGGTCAAGGGTCTGGATCAGTTGCTGCCAACCAGTGGTGGCAACCAACAGCCCACCACACAACCACAGCCCTCATCGAACGAGCCGCCTGCGCAGCCTGTCCAGCAACAGCCGCAACAGCCTTTGAAGGCAAAAGATGCTGTGAAGGGCTTATTGAAGGGTTTGTTCAAGCAATAGAGAGTTTGAATTGCCGATTGGATAGGGTAGTTTCCGGTCAAACAGGCACCGTTGCGTCTGGTTTCAAGCTCCAATAATCTCAATTCCAGAAATACCCCAATCAACACATGTCCGATCCCTTTGACCTTTCCGATTTTGAGCCTGCCACACCCTTGAGGGGCGCTGATGCCGGGCCGCCGCCTTATCTTGCCGGGTTGAATGATGTGCAGCGCGAGGCGGTGGAGGCTGTGGATGGGCCGGTGCTGGTGTTGGCGGGTGCGGGCACGGGCAAGACACGTGTGCTGACAACGCGCCTGGCCCACATCCTGCACACGGGCCGGGCGCGGCCCTATGAAGTGCTAGCCGTGACCTTTACCAACAAGGCCTCAAAGCAAATGAAGGAACGGGTGGAAAGCGCCCTGCAACAACCCGTGGAATCCCTGTGGCTGGGCACTTTTCATGCCATGGGCGTGCGCATTTTGCGACG
Organism: Alphaproteobacteria bacterium; assembly: GCA_018650465.1. Classification (GTDB taxonomy): domain Bacteria; phylum Pseudomonadota; class Alphaproteobacteria; order UBA2966; family UBA2966; genus JABILA01. Next base: position 42,730 of record JABIFY010000103.1, on the reverse strand, counting down.
CCATGCCGAGCTGGTGGGCCTGAAACCCAACTTCACAATTCTGGACCGGGACGATCAGATCCGCCTGATGAAACAGGTGATCGAGGCCGCGGGGCTTGATGACAAAAAGGCCCCTGCCCGTAATCTGGCCGCCATCATCGACCGCTGGAAAGACCAGGGCCACACACCGGACCGGGTCACAGCCAGTGACGCCGGGGATTTTGCCTTTGGCAAGGGGCAGGCATTGTATGCGGCCTATCAGGAGCGCCTGGTGGCGCTGAATGCCGCTGATTTTGGCGATTTGTTGCTGCATTGTCTGACTATCTTCCGCAAGCACAGTGATATCCTCGCCGAATACCAGCAGCGCTTTCGATATATTCTGGTCGACGAGTATCAGGACGCCAACGTGGCGCAATATCTCTGGCTGCGCCTGTTGGCCCAGAAGCATCACAACATTTGTTGCGTCGGCGATGACGACCAGTCCATCTATGGCTGGCGCGGGGCTGAGGTGGGCAATATATTGCGCTTTGAAAAGGATTTTGAAGGGGCAAAGGTCATCCGCCTGGAGCAAAATTATCGCTCCACCCCGCATATTCTGGCCGCCGCCTCCGGCATTATTTCGAAAAACGAAAGCCGCATGGGCAAGACCTTGTGGACACAAGTCAACGAGGGCGAAAAGGTCCGCGTGCGCGGCGTCTGGGACGGGGCCGAAGAAGCCCGCGTCGTGGCCGAAGAAATTGAGCTGCTGCAAAGCCGCAAGGTCTCGCTGGATGAGATCGCCATTCTGGTGCGCGCCAGTTTCCAGACCCGCGAATTTGAAGAGCGTTTTTTGTCGCTGGGCATGCCCTATCGGGTCGTCGGGGGCCAGCGCTTCTACGAGAACAAGGAAATCCGCGACGCCAATGCCTACCTGAGGGTTCTGGTGCAGCCCGACGATGATCTGGCTTTTGAACGTATTTTCAACGTGCCCAAGCGCAGTCTGGGCACCAAAGCTTTTCAAACCGTGCAGCAATATGCCCGCCACGCCGGCATGTCACTAACCCAGGCCGCTTCCGAAATCGTCACCACAGATGAATTGCGCCCCCAGGCCCGTCGCAGTCTGGCGACCCTGATGGAGAACTTTGATCGCTGGCGCAAAACCCGCGCTGACCTGCCCCATCCCGATCTGGTAGAAACCATTCTGGAGGAAAGCGGCTATACCGACATGTGGCAAGCCGACAAAGACCCCAAGGCGCCAACCCGTCTGGAGAACCTGAAGGAACTGATCCACGCCCTGGAAGAATTTGAGAATCTGGACGAATACCTGGAACATGTCAGTCTTGTGATGGACAATGAAAATTCTTCGGCAGATGAAATGGTTTCCCTGATGACCCTGCACGGGGCCAAAGGTCTGGAATTCGATGCTGTGTTCCTGCCTGGCTGGGAAGAAGGATTGTTTCCCCACCAACGTGCCCTGGATGAAGGTGGCACCACGGCCCTGGAAGAAGAGCGCAGGCTTGCCCATGTGGGCATAACCCGCGCCCGCAAACTGGCAACCATAACCTTCGCCGCCAATCGCCGGGTCTTCAACCAGTGGAATGCAAACCTGCCCAGCCGCTTTGTTGATGAACTGCCGCCAGACCATATAGATGTATTGTCCGATGCGGGGGTCTATGGCAGTGGCGAAAACGCCTATGAAAGTGAAGTCAAAGACACCGCTATCCCTTTCAATATTCCGGGTGACTTTGGTGCGCGCAAAGGCCGGTTCCGGCGCGGTGTAAATAATGATGGCATGGTCATTGATGGCAAGGCGCAACACGTGGAAACAGATAGTGCGGAGTCAACTTTTGCTCCGGGCGGGCGGGTCTTTCACCAGAAATTTGGTTATGGTCTTATCCTGAGCGTTTCCGGCAATCGCCTGGAAATCTCCTTCGACAAGGCCGGTACCAAAAAAGTAATTGATCAGTTTGTGGAGTCTGCATGAGTAACACATCGCTGCTGAATTTCAGCAAGGACAGCGACGACGATCTGGGTTTGTGGCGCGTCAGCCTGACCGTTCAAGCCCGCGCCTTGAATGCCTGTGAAGAAATCCTGGGACCAGCCCTGGGTGCCCCCGGTCACGAAGCCGACGACTGGATCACGGGTATTGAAGCCTACTCCACCGTGCCTCTGGACCCCAATGCGGAAGAAAAACCGGATCGTTTGTGGCGCATTGAAGCCCTGTGTGCAGACGAGCCGAGTATCCCGGCCCTGAATGACGTCTTGTCACCGGTGGCATCAGCCTTTGAATTTGATCTGCCTGAAATCACTGTGGAACCCGTCGAGAGTATTGACTGGGTGCAGGCCGCCTTGATCAGTCATCCGCCAGTGAGGGCTGGACGTTTCCATGTACATGGCCAGCATGAGCCAGTGGTACCGCGCCATCAGGCCATAGATATTATTATCGACGCCGGACGCGCCTTTGGCACGGGCAATCATCAAAGTACACAAGGCTGCCTGATGGCCCTGGATGATCTGGCCCGGCGGCATAATTTTAAAAAAATTGCAGATCTGGGGGCAGGCTCAGGCATTTTGTCTTTTGCCGCGGCCAAGCGCTGGCGGGTGCCGGTGGTGGGCATTGATATCGATCCGGTTGCCGCAGATTTTGCCAATAACTATGCCAAACTGAACCGCGTGGCCGACCTGACAAAGTTTGTTGCCGGAGATGGCTTTGATCACCCCCTGCTGCGTGGCAGCGGTCCCTATGACCTGATCCTTGCCAATATCCTTGCCAGGCCCTTGAAACGCCTGGCCCCGGATATCCGCAAATCCCTGGCGCCCGGTGGGCGCGTTGTCCTGGCCGGTCTACTGGATCGCCAGGAAAGCTATGTTCTGGCTGCCTATGCCGCCCAGGGCATTCGTCTGGAAAAGCGGATATGTCTGAAAGAATGGACGATCCTGGTTCTGGCCGGATAGAGCCATTTCACTTCGTGAAAAAGCTCTCGAAACCAGCAAAAGAACCAGGATGCCCTGACTTTTCTCTGAGAGAGAAAGTGTGCTGGCGGTTTCACACCTGACGGATAAACCTGCTCAGGGATCTTTTTATCGGGGAGGACGAAAGATCAAAAGGGCAAAACCCTTCCGGAAACCCACCAGCAAACACCAGTGACCAAAGATCACTGATGTTTGAGTATCGTAATTCAGGCTGCGTCGCGGTCCTGGTCGTTGCTGTTGGCAACATCTTGAACCATACGGCCAGCCATTGAAGACTGGATATCACCGCGGCCAATGCCGATGTCGGCCAGCATACGGTCATCAAGGCTCATCAGCTGGGCAGTTGCCTCGCGACGGCTGTTCCATGCGACATATTTTTGGCTCAGACCAGAAATTTTGTTGCCGATTAACTTCAACAGCTCAGCAAAGGCCAAGGCGCGCTCGCGCTGAGCCATTTTGGTGACGTCACCGAGCTCATAATAGAGCTTGCCGTCGTCTGCGATTTGAAAAAGTTGCGTGTTCATTTTTACTCTCCTGGGTCATAACCCGACCCTGTTACTTCCAGAGCCTGTTAATCGTGTTGTGATGTTCGTTGGGCAGAATATTGCACTGCACCCTAACAATATCAATGATTTAAGGGATGGTTATATTGCACCGCAGCATTGCAAATAATGCATACCTACTGGATTTGGCTATGCATTCAATGATTTAGGCAGTATTCGAAGCCTGCACAGAAATGACTTTAAGTGCTGATCAGGGCCAGACCACGGAAGGCCTCGAACAAAGCCAAATTCACAAATTGCACACTTGCGGTTGTCAAAGCGGATACCCTGTTATTACAATAAATCCAACTTCAATATTCAATCAGCGCGACGCGTGAGGGGAAATTTATGTACAAGACTTTATTGGTAGCGGCGGTTGGTTTTTTCCTGTTGGCATCTCCGGCGACTTCTCAGGCAGAGGACTTCCGGCAGTATGTAAAAGAAGCTCAGCAAGAGTATGGCGCAGGCGACTTCATCAATGTGCAAAGGGCCTTGCGCGGTGCCATGATGGCGATCAGCAATGAAGCACCTTTGTCTGTCCACTATTTCGACCCAGTGACTGAAGATGCCCCGAACTTCGCAAATTTCACAGTTCGCAAAAACAACGTTTACAATGTAGACGAGCCGATACTGCTTTATGCCGAACCCATGGGATACGCTTTCTATCACGAGGGTGACATTTTGCAGTTCGGCTTTGAGGCTGATTTCGAACTGATGGACTCCAGTGGCAAGATACTTGGCGGCCAGAAGAAATTCCAGAGTTGGGTGATCGACAGCAGAGCACCAACTTTCGATTTCTACATGAATTTGACTTACACCTTTACAGGTCTTGAGCCAGGCAAATATTCTGTTCGCACAACCTTGCATGACCTGGTCGACCAAGATCGAACCTGGTTTGATTATGAGTTCAAGGTTCGGTAGGGCGATGCCGGAAAAGCTTTAGCGGCCGATCAAATCCAGCCAGTCATCTTCGGACAGGGTCGTGACACCAAGGTCTTGCGCCTTTTTCAGCTTGGACCCGGCCGCAGGGCCCGCGACCAGAAAGTCGGTCTTCTTTGAGACAGAGCCAGACACCTTGGCCCCCAGACTTTCGGCCCTGGCCTTGGCTTCAGCCCGTGTCATCCGCTCCAGGGTGCCGGTAAACACAACAGTTTTGCCGGACACCGGACTGTCGTCTTCCGGGGCATCAAAGGGCTGGATTTCAAGTTGGCCAGCCAGGGCCTGAACAACAACGTTGTTATGGGCTTCGGCCAGAAAATCGACCAGTGTTTGCGCCACCTTTGGCCCAATACCATCCACATCAACCAGTTCAAACCAAGCGTCGCTTTGCGAATCATGGGCGACAGCAAGTGCCTCAAACAAACGATCTGATGTCTCGTAGGTTTTAGCGAGCAGCCGTGCCGTTGTCTGGCCCACATGCGGAATACCCAAGGCGTAAACAAAACGATCAAGATCAATATTGCGGCGGGCCTCGATGGCCTTGAAAAGGTTCGAAACACTAAGATCACCCCAGCCTTCACGGTCTTTTAGAGGCGGATCAAGCACCAGGTCTTTCAGGCCAAAAATATCCGCAGGCTGGCGCACGATGCCATCCTGCCAAAAAGCCGCGATCTGCTTTTCACCCAGCCCTTCAATATCAAAGGCATCCCGGCTGACAAAATGGCGCAGACGCTCCACAGCCTGGGCTTCACATATCAAGCCGCCCGTGCAGCGTCGCCGGGCTTCCAGTTCTCCGGTTTTGACATCCTTGATTTCACGCACCGCGGCACTGCCGCAAATGGGGCAGTGGTCGGGAAAGACATAATCTTCCGTTTTGTCGGGCCGCTTGTCAGCAACCACGGCCAACACCTGAGGGATGACATCACCCGCCCGCTGCACGATGACAGTATCGCCAATACGCACACCCAGCTTTTCGATATTCTCTTCGTTGTGCAATGTGGCGTTGGTCACCACGACACCCCCTACCGTTACAGGCTCCAGTCGGGCGACCGGGGTCAGGGTGCCGGTACGACCGACCTGAATGTCGATATCGTTAACCACCGTCTGGGCTTTTTCCGCCGGAAACTTGTGTGCGATGGCCCAGCGCGGAGCCCGGCTGACCATGCCGAGGCGTTCCTGCCAGTCCAGGCGATCCACCTTGTAAACAACACCGTCAATATCATAGGGCAAATCCGCCCGGTCAGCCTCGATCCGGCGATAAAGGCCAAGTGCTGCATCGGCATCCTTGCAATCTTCCGTCAAAGGATTGAGCGAAAAACCCCAGGCCTCGAAGCGTTGCAAAATACCCCATTGGGTGTCGGCCGGCAGCGTGTCTGCCTCCCCCCAGGCGTAGGCAAAAAAACGTAACTTGCGACCAGCGGTGACACTGACATCCAGTTGCCGCAAAGACCCCGCCGCCGCATTGCGCGGATTGGCAAAAACCTTGGCCCCGGCCTTTTCCTGGGCTTCGTTCAAGGCCTGAAAATCAGCCTTGGCCATATAGACTTCACCGCGAATTTCGATCACCTCCGGCACGTCATCAGCCGTCAGGGTCTGTGGCAGGTCGACAACTGTTGCCAGATTAGCCGTGATATCCTCGCCGGTCTCCCCGTCGCCGCGCGTGGCCCCCAAAACAAACTTGCCCTTTTTATAGAGCACAGAGGCGGACAGGCCATCGATTTTGGGTTCCGCCACCAGGTTGACGTCATCCCCATCAGCCAGGCCCAGAAACTTGCGCACGCGCACGACAAATTCATATACGTCATCGTCATTGAAGGCATTATCAAGCGACAACATGGGACGGCGGTGTTTGACCTTGCCAAAGCCCGTGGCGGGTGTGGCCCCGACGCGGTCGCTGGGGCTGTCTTTGCGCTTCAGATTGGGGAAGTTATTTTCGATGGCCGCATTGCGCTGGCGCAGGGCATCATATTCACCGTCGCTGATCCGGGGCGCATCATCACGATAATAACGCTGATCATGTTCAGCGATTTCAACGGCCAGACGCGCCAGTTCGGCACTCGCATCCAGCGGCGTCATCTGGTCAACGGACAAACGCCTTAGGTCGTCTTCAACCATTCGTTTGGGCCATAATCAAACTGTCCGCGGCCGCTCTTGCTTCGTCGGTCACGGTGGCACCGGCCAACATGCGCGCCAGTTCCTCCCGGCGTTCCTCTGGCGTCAGCTCCGTGACCTCGGTAATCGTCTGCTTGCCCTTGGCACCTTTGGCCACACGCCAGTGATGGGCACCACGGGCCGCCACCTGGGGCGAATGGGTAATAACCAAAACCTGTGTGTCATCCGCCAGGCGTGCCAGACGTTCACCCACGGCATCTGCCGTGGCCCCGCCAATGCCTGAATCAACTTCATCAAACACAAGCGTCGGGGCGATCCGGGTCGAGGCCAGCACCACCTTCAGCGACAGTAAAAACCGGCTGAGTTCACCACCGGAGGCAACACGGGTCAGAGGCCCGGCAGGCTGGCCGGGGTTCGTGGCCACTTCAAAAGCCACATGATCGGCGCCGTTGCGCGTCCATGCACTTTCGTCCAGGCTTTCCACCACGGTGTGAAAAGTCGCCTTCTCCAGTTTTAACGGCGGCAATTCCAAAGCCACCGCTTTGTCCATCTTTTTGGCAGATTTTTGGCGTGAGGCAGACAGGTCCGTCGCCGCCTTGAAGTATATGTCGCGGGTCTTGGTCGCGGCACTGCGCAGTCCGGCCAGATGGGCATCGCCCCCATCAATGGCTGCCAGGCGCTCCGCAAAGCTGGTCCTGAGGTCGGCCAACTGATCCACGGTCACGCGGTGCTTGCGCGCCAGTTCCCGCAGTTTATATAGCCGGTCTTCAATATCGTTCAGCTTGCCAGGTGAGGCGATAAAGGCCCGCCCGGCGTCTTCCACGGACTCAACCGCTTCGGCGGCCTCAATAGCGGCACGTTCAAGGGCCTTCAAGGCACCATCCAGGCGACCGCCCGCCTGTTCAGAGACTTTCTCCAGGGCACGTTCGGCTTCCCGCAACCGGGCCGACGCGCCATCAGTTCCACCCAGGGCTTTTTCTGCATCAGATACTGCCCCGGCCAAACGATCCGCATTCATCAACAAAGCCCGGTCTTCAGCCAGGCCTGCCTCTTCATTTTCGACCGGTTCAACTTCATCCAGCTCAGTCAGCACATGGCGCAGATATTCTTCATCGCCGCGGGCATTGGCCAAAGCCTCTTCTGCTTCCGCCAGGGATCCGGCAGCCTTGCGCATGGCATCCCAGGATCCCTGGACGATTTGCAGGCGGGTGGCATTGCCACCCAGGGCATCCAGCAATTGGCGATGGGTTGAGGCGTCCATCAGGCCGTGGCGGTCGTGTTGGCCCTGAATTTCCACCAACAACTCGCCTAATTCCCGCATCAGTCCGGCACTGATGGGCTGGTCATTAACGAAAGCCCGACTGCGCCCGTCCTTGCCAATCACACGACGCAGGACAAGATCGTCGCCTTCGTCCAGTTCGTGTGTCGTCAGCAATAGCCGCGCCGGGTGATCAGCATCGATGAAAAACTGGGCGCTGACCTGGCCCTTGTCCGCACCATGACGCACCAGGCCACTATCTGCCCGTGCCCCCAGACATAGACCCAGACTGTCCAACAATATGGATTTACCAGCACCCGTCTCACCGGTGAGTACACCCAGCCCCTTGTGCAGGTCCAGGTCGAGGCGTTCAATCAGAACAATGTCACGAATGCTGAGACCAACTAGCATGGCGCTATTCGAACAGGCTGGTCCAGGTGCGGCTGATCCAGGAATCGTCGATGGCCTCGGGTTTGAGGTTGCGACCTTCCAGCAGCAAATAAGAATATTGGTACCATTCACTCCCCGGGAAGTTATGCCCCAGGACAGCAGCCGTTGCCTGCGCTTCTTCCGCAACACCCAGGGCCAGATATGTTTCCACCAGCCTGTGCAAGGCTTCGGGCACATGGGACGTGGTTTGGTACTTTTCAATCACAACGCGGAAGCGATTGATGGCGCCGGAATATTGTTTACGACCCTGATAGAACCGCCCGACTTCCATTTCCCGTCCCGCAAGGTGGTTATGGGCCAGGTCAACTTTCAAACGGGCCGCACGGGCATATTCGCTTTTGGGGTAGCGCCGCACAACTTCGTTCAGGGCCCTGAGTGCCAGTTCGGTGATCCGCTGGTCCCGGCCCACATCGATGATTTGTTCATAATAGCTGATGGCCGCCAAATAAAAGGCGTAGGGCGTGTCCTTGTGGCCGGGATGAAGCTGCACGAAACGTTCCGCAGCAATCACCGCCTGATCATATTCGTTGTCCTGGTAATAGGCATAAGCCGCCATCAACTGGGCACGAGTGGCCCACGGAGAATAAGGATGCTGGCGTTCCACATCATCAAAACCCGCCGCAGCCAGTTTGTAATCGCCCGCCGTCAGATTGTTCGCGGCATTATTGTACAAGACGTCAACCGGCAGTTCGACATAGTCAGGGCCGTCGTCACTTGAACAGGCCGACAGTGCCAAAACAGCTGTTGTCATGGAAACGGTTAAAAACCTGGATATCCGATTAGATCGCATGTGCGAATCCGCACTCCCTGAAGGCTAAATCCCTAAATTTGTCCCGTGTCATCAGGCCAATATGCGGGACTATAACACGGCCAGTTCAAAGGCCACCACAACAGGCATCAAAATTGCCGACTATTTTGGGGTATTTCAGGTCGATTTTGTCAAAGAATAGTCCAAATGGCCTCAGGCCATGGCGACGGCGCGTTCCTCAACCCATTCTTCTTGCCCGGATGCCTCCACACCGGCCCGAACATCAGCCTGGATATCATCGCACCATTCCCAGGCACTGGCATCGGCAAACAAGGCGCGCAAGACCCGGTTATTCATCTCATGACCAGCCTTTTCGCCTTCATAACGGGCCAGCAAACGACCGCCCGCGAGGTAGAGATCACCAACTGCATCCAGCGCCTTATGGCGGGCAAATTCATCGGCAAAACGCAGGCCGTCTTCGTTCATGACCCGGTCCCCGTCAACAACAACGGCATTATCGAGCGATCCGCCACGGGCCAGGCCCTTGTCCTGCAAGGCACTGACTTCATGCAAAAAACCAAAGGTCCGGGCGCGGCAAAGCTCATCCTTGAAGGTCATGCTGGCCTCATCAAATTCACATGTTTGATGGGCCACGACCGGGCTGTCAAAATCAATATCAACACTTAAGGTGAAACGTTCTGCCGGGCGCAAGGTTACGGTGCGGCCCTTGTCAGAAACAGTTACCGGCTTCAGAACACGAATAGCGCGGCGCACCTGGTTTTGCTCAAAGATACCGGCGCATTCAATCAGGAAAACAAATGGCGCGCTTGAGCCATCCATGATCGGCACTTCACCACCGTTCAATTCAACAATCGCATTGTCGACACCACAGCCAGCCAAAGCTGCCATCAGGTGCTCTACTGTGGCAACCGACGTACCGTGATCGTTGACCAAAGTCGTGCCCAGCATGGTGCCGGATACATGGTTCCACAAAGCCGGGATCTCGGCGATGTCGCGGTCGAGATGGCTGGTATCGACATCAGTTCGCCGAAAAACAATCCCCGTGTCCGGGTCGGCGGGCATCAGCGTCATGGCGACATCAACGCCACTGTGCAATCCAACACCAGTGCAGCTGATCCGGTTACGAAGTGTTTGCTGAAAACTGGCATCTGGTCGAGCGGACTCACTCGCACCTGGTCGAGCAGAGCCAAGGGCAGGACGATCATCCGAATTTGCAATTTTGTGTTGGAAGTTAATGGGTCTCGCTCCTGCCGGTACTGAATATTCACTTTGCCCGATATGATAGATTCCGGGCTGCGTCGTTGCAGTGGTTCTAGCAATTATTGTGCTCTGCAACAAATCACGCTTTATGTCGATTTGTTACCGTTTTGCAACATTCAGTGCGGTCTTGAAAAATTTATTAAAAACAATTGATTAACTAAAAATATTTTGTCTCAAAAAAGGTCTCTCCAGCCTCGTCAATAATTCTCAAACCCTGGGTTTATGGCAACGTAGTGTTTCCCTGAAACCCGGAAACGCTCTAAAAAAAAATGGGGCAGCAGCTTCCTGCTGCCCCAAGTATGACTATGCCTTCGAACAGATCCTGGCGCGTTTCCGACGAAGGAGGAAACGCTGCGCTGCCGCAAACTCACTGTGGGCAACGATAACAAGAGCAGAAGCTATTCCGTCTAAACCGGAATAGCTCTAATTAGCCTGGCGTCGCAGAAATGCCGGAATGTCCAGCAAATCGTCTCCTGCGGCCGGGGCCAAACGGTCAGCCGGGTCAATCGCCGGCATGGCCGAAGTCGCTTTTGGCGCGGCAAGTTCTGGTTTGGCAGGCGTTTCCGACCATTCCTCTGTCTCAGCGACGTGCTGAACCGGATTTGTGACCGGCTCAGGCTGGTCTCTACGGCCAAAGCTTGGCTCCTGAACCTGGGTCTGGGCTTGCGCCTGGGCTTCAGCTTCACGGGCTTTTTGACGCGCACGACCTGTGCCGGTCATGCGTTCCAGCAGGCTTGGGGGCTTTGGCTTGTTTTCAACTGTTGCGCCATTGGTCAGGGCAGCTTCAGCAAAAGCATCCGGTTTTGGGGCTGGTTGCATCGCTGTTTCCATCGATGCCTTTGGTGTCAAAGCCGGACGAGCAATGAACGGCGTGTCTGCTTCGGCACGATCGTCCAATTGTTCAGCGTTGTTTACCCGTTCCACCGCGGTCGGCGTTTCCACCACGTTCTGTGTTTCAACAGATGCTTCCGGCTGCACCGGTACACTGTCTTCAACAACAGGGCTTATCTTCAATTCCGGTTGAACCACTTCTGGTTCCGCTACAGCAGGCCGGGTCATTTCCGGCATGTCCAATTCAGGCTGGCTCACATCCAGGGCAAGCGCCCCGGCGGTTGCGCCATAAGATCCCGCCATGGATGTCATATTGGCCATGGGGGGGGCAGATGTTGCTGATGGACTTGTTGCCATTGATGCGGGCATGGCGGGCATATCCGTCGTCGTTCGTGTTGTATCCGGAAAACCGGCACGGGCTGTTGCATCGGCCCCGCCGACAACCTGCAATTTCGGCGATGGCATTGAAAGGCCATCGGCATCTATGCCGGTGGCGACAATGGATACCCGCATGCGACCAGCAAGAGCTTCGTCGAAAGTCTGGCCAAAGATGATGTTGGCATCAACGTCGACTTCGTCCCGAATGCGATTGGTAGCTTCGTCGATTTCATACAGGGTTGTGTCCATGCCACTGGTGATATTGATCAGGACAGCGCGGGCCCCTTTCATGGATACATCATCCAACAAAGGATTGGCGATGGCGGCTTCTGCGGCTTCCAGAGCACGCTTTTCTCCTTCGGCTTCACCGGTGCCCATCATGGCTTTGCCCATTTCGCCCATAATGGCGCGAACGTCAGCAAAATCCAGGTTGATCAGGCCAGGCATGACCATCAGGTCCGTGACCCCGCGAACACCGGAATAGAGCACATCATCAGCCATTTCGAAGGCATCAGCAAAAGTGGTCTTTTCATTGGCAACGCGGAACAGGTTCTGGTTGGGAATGATAATCAGGGTATCGACATGATTTTGCAGTTCCTTAATTCCGGCTTCCGCGATCTTCATGCGGTTGGAGCCTTCAAAATGGAACGGCTTGGTAACCACGCCAACGGTCAGCATACCGGCGCTGCGTGCGGCCTCAGCCATCACAGGTGCTGCACCCGTGCCTGTACCACCGCCCATACCGGCTGTGATAAAGACCATGTGGCTGCCCTGGATGTGGTCCATGATTTCGTCCATGGCTTCCACGGCAGCGGCACCACCGACTTCCGGACGGGCACCAGCACCAAGGCCTTGTGTCAGGTTCGCACCCAGCTGAATGGTCCGGTCCGTCATGGACAAGCCCAGGGCTTGGGAATCAGTATTGGCAACGACATATTCGACGCCTTCGAGATGCGCGCCGATCATGTTGTTCACAGCGTTGCCGCCGGCACCACCAACACCGATAACGGTGATCCGTGGCTTGAGTTCAGTTCTTTCAGGCATAGTCAGATTTAAGGACATCATTGGCCTCCATTTGATCTGGTTGAATCAATTCCAAATATGTTTTCGGATCTTGATTTGTTCATAGTCATTTTCTTCCTTGTCTATCGAAGCACCGGTTGTTCCGGTGACGTATTGTCTTGTTTACACTTACTAAAAATTTTCCTTCAGCCAGCGGCCAAACTTGCTCAGGCCACCTGCTGATGTTGGTGACTGGCCGTGCTCAAGCTGGTTGCCCAGCCCTTGCACGCCATAACTTAATAGTCCGGCACAAGTTGCGAATGCCGGTCCCCCGGTGGCTTCGGCCAGACCCTGAATGCGGATCGGTTTGCCGATGCGAACCTGTTTGTCGAGGACCCGGCGCGATAACTCCAGTACGCCCTGCAACTGACTGGCACCGCCCGTCAGCACAACCCGGCGACCAGCGACCCGGTCATAGCCCGAGAGGGCAAGACGGTCGCGCACCAGCTCGAGAGTTTCCTCAACGCGGGGCTTGATAATGCCAATCAGAGCAGACCGTGGCACATGATTAGGTTCGGCCTGATCGGATTCGCCAACCTGCGGCACGTCAATCAATTCCTGATCATCGGCAGGCCCGGCAATGGCGCTGCCATAAAGGGTTTTCATACGTTCCGCATGTCCGGTTGGCGTGGCTAAACCGCGGGCAATATCATTGGTGACATGTTGTCCGCCCAGCGGCACAACGTCGGCAAAGACCAGGCTGCCGTCATAAAAAACTGCCACTGACGTGGTGCCACCGCCCATATCAATCAGGGTCACACCGAGGTCTTTTTCATCTTCCACAAGCGTCGCCAAACCGGCGGCATAGCTTGAAACCACTGTGCCTGCCACATCCAGATGGCCGCGCTTGATGCAGCTGTGTAAATTGCGCACCGGACCGGCGGAGGCCGTCACAATATGCATATTCACACCCAGCTGGGTGCCGTACATGCCGCGCGGGTCGCGAATGCCCGAGGTTCCGTCAACCGTGTAGGTGACAGGTATGGCGTGGATAACTTCGCGTTCGCCATTGTCGCTGCGGGCCGTGCCTTGATCCAGCACCCGGCGCACGTCAGCGTCATCTATTTCGTTGCCCGTGACAGGGATATCGACGCCCACCGTATGTGACGCCGGGTCACCGCAGGAGACATTAACAAAGGCAGTGTGGATGGGCTCGCCTGCCATACGCTCTGCGGCATCGACGGCGGCCCGCACTGAGCTTTCAACGGCTTCCATATCCGCCACGGACCCGGCCCTGAGACCGCGCGAAACCTGGTGGCCAATACCGACCACACGGGCCTTGTTTTCCCCGACCACACGCCCAATGAAACAAACCGTTTTGGTTGTGCCCACATCGAGAGCCGCGACCAAACCGTTTTTCAATGGCGCACCCTGGGTGCTGTTGCGTGCCGCATTAGCCATGAAAGTTGCCCCGATTATCTTTTTGCATATTGCGCATCTACTTGCCCCCTCAGGTATTGTTGCCAGGTGCCCGGCGCAGCTTTGCTGCCTTGGCCCCCAGTCGAACGATCAGCCGATCCTCAAGCCGTAAATCAATGGCGGCGAGGTCACGGCCCAGAATGGCGTGTTCACGTTGCAGAACCGCAAGACGACGCCAACCTTGCGCGGCACCGTCTTCCGGCAGGCGAATAACGATGTCGTTGGCGAGGCGAATATCCCAGCGCCGCCCGGCAATCCGTACGGCCGCCGATACGCGAGAGAACAATTCAGGCTCGGTTGCCAGAACATCAAACAGATCAGCGACATGGGTCGGAGCGTCCCGTCCGACGACCGTTGGCAGACTGGCAAAACGACCCAGCTTTTTGTCGGTGATGGCTACACCGTCACGATCAATCAGAACCAGATGTTTGTTGCGCTGCCACAGGGCGAAGGGTTTGCGCTCCACCAGATGCACATGCACGTCCCCTGGCAAGCGGCGGGTAATGTCGGCACTATCCACCCAGCCCAAAGCCTCCAGACGTTCAAGTGCGCCGGTCATATCCAGTGCCAAAATGGGGTCGTCCCGTTTGACACCCAGGGCCCGGGAAATATCTTTGCGCGAGGTGCGATGGCGACCGACAACGACAACTTCGTTCACCGTCAAACCGGCGGCATGTGAGGCGTCATCGACGGCTTGGCCCAGCATGGTCATTGTCCGCGCAGGCACGTCATTTTCCATTGACCAATAGCCAGTCCAGCCAAGGCCCGCCAAAATACCCAAAACCGCAACACCCTGTGACAGGGTCCGGCGGCGGCGATAGAGCCACTGGCGAAACGGACGTGGTGCGCGGCGGGCTGTTGATTTCGCAGCTGACTTTTTCACTGGTGATTTTCTGGCCCGCTTTGGTGCGGTCAAAGGTTTTTTTATCGCTGGCATGATGCATCCTTCACAAGCCAGTCAACCAATTGACCAAAATCCATGCCGCGATGGGCGGCAATTTCAGGTGTCAGTGACAGGGGCGTCATGCCGGGTTGGGTATTGGTTTCCAGGATAAACAATTTACCAGGCTCACCAGCTGTATCGTCATAGCGGAAGTCTGTGCGTGTGACACCGCGACAGCCCAGAACCTTATGGGCGGTCTCGGCCATTTGCATGACGTCGTCATAGACCGCCTTGTCGATAGGAGCCGGCATCAGATGTTCGGCGAAGCCATCGGAATATTTGGCTTCATAATCGTAGAATTGTTTTGTCGGGCGAATTTCAATGGCCCCCAGGGCCTTGTTATCCAGCACGGCAACCTGGACTTCGCGACCTGGAACATAACGTTCCACGAGAACTTCTGATCCGTAGTGCCAGGCTTCAGACTGAAAAGGCAACTCGTTTTCGTCGCCGGTGACAATCTTGACACCAACGGACGAGCCTTCATTCAACGGCTTGATGACATAGGGGGCTGTCATCACATCACCGGCCAGGATTTGGTCGCGGTGAAAGACACCGCCTTCGACGCAGGGCAGACCGACCGTGTCATAAAGTTTTTTGGCCAAGGGCTTGTCCATGGCCATGGCCGAAGCCAGCACGCCAGAATGTGTGTAGGGAATGCCCAGTGTTTCCAGCACACCCTGAATGCAGCCATCTTCACCGAAGCGACCATGCAAGGCATTGAAACAGACGTCCGGCTTCATGTCGGCCAGGGTTGTTGCCACCGTGTGGCCCACATCAATTGCAGATACGCGATAATCTTTTTCCTGCAAGGCCTCGACAACAGCGGCCCCGCTGACAAGTGAAACCTCACGCTCGGCGGACCAACCACCCATCAAGACGGCGACGTGTTTTTTCATGAGATCCTCCCGTCATTGACTTCCGAAAGACCATCGACATGAAGACCAACCCGGCGAATTTCCCAATGCAGGGTGACACCAAATTCTTCCAGGACCCGACGTCGAACTTCTTCCCCCAGGCCTTCCAGGTCAGTTGCACTGGCAGCACCTGTATTGATCAGGAAGTTGCAGTGCTTTTCTGACACCATGGCCCCGCCACGGATCAAACCACGACAGCCTGCCCGATCAATCAATTGCCAGGCCTTCAGGTCTGTATCAGACGGATTGGCGAAGGTAGAACCGCCGGTGCGGGTGCGCACAGGCTGTGTGTCTTCACGAGCAGATTTGATGTCGTCGATGCGGGTCAGTATCTCTGACTTTTGCCCGCCCTTGCCCTGTAAGGTCGCCGACAGGAACAACCAGCTTGCATCAATTCCGCAATGACGATAGGCGAATTTCATCTGGGCGAGATCAAGTATTTTGAGCTCACCTTCGGGCGTTACGGCTTCTGCTTTGATCAGGACATCCGACATCTCGGCACCATAGGCCCCGGCATTCATGCGCAAGGCCCCACCGATTGTGCCCGGAATACCACTGAGGAATTCCAGCCCGCCGATGGACGCGTCTGCCGCCGTCAGGGAGACATTCACATCCAGGGCACCGGCACCTGCGATCACCGTATCGCCATCAGTTGTGACCCCGGCGAAGCCACGTCCCAGACGAATAACGACGCCGGGCAGACCACCGTCGCGGATCAAAAGGTTGGAGCCCACACCCATTATCATGACAGGCACATCAGCCGGTTTGTTTTGCAAAAAGTGAACCAGGTCGTCCTTGTCGGCAGGGCGGAAGACCACTTCGGCGGCACCGCCCACACGGAACCAGGTCACATCGGCCAACGAGACGTTTTCATTATAGCGCCCGCGAACCTGTGGCAGGCGTTCCATAAGACCGGTCGGGAAGGAATGTGCTGCCATCATGCGGCCCCCTCCCCTGACGGTTGTTTCGCTTGTGGGTGATGGCCGAGATAATCTTCCAGTTCCTGCGGCAAAGCATTGGCCCAGGCGGTAATGTTGCCAGCCCCCAGACAAACCACCAGATCACCGGCTTCCGCCTCTGATGCCGCGAGGGCAGCAAGTTCCAGCGCATCATCCATGACCAGGACGCGGCGGTGACCATGGCTGCGCAGGCCTTCTGCCAAGCCATCCCGGTCAAAGCCTGTCCGAGGCTCTTCTCCTGCGGCAAATACATTGGCAACAATGACAGTGTCGGCATCATTGAAGCAGTTGCAGAATTCACTGAACAAATCCTGCAAACGCGAATAGCGGTGGGGTTGCACCACAGCGATGACCTTGCCTTCATAGGCATGTCGGGCGGCAGCCAGCACCGCAGAAATTTCAACCGGGTGGTGGGCGTAATCATCAATGACCGTAATACCACCGGCTTCGCCTGTGCGGGTAAAGCGGCGCTTGACGCCTTCGAATCCGGCCAGGGCCTTGCGAACAACTTCACTGTCGATGCCCATTTCGCGGGCCACGCAAAAGGTCACGAGAGAATTCAGGACGTTGTGAATGCCCGGCATGGGCAAACGCAATCCGCTAATGGTTTCGACATCGCCCGTAGCGCGATCCGTTTCGACCACATCAAAATTCGATCCGCCCGTCGAATAAGTTACATTGATTGCCCGGATATCTGCCTGCGGGCTTTCGCCGTAGGTAACAATGCGGCGGTCAGAAATGCGCCCGACCATGGACTGGACTTCCGGATGATCGATGCACATGACAGCGGCACCATAGAACGGCACATTTTCGACAAAGGCCTCAAAAGCTTTACGCTCGGTGTCAAAATCACCGTAAAAATCAAGATGCTCGGGGTCCATATTGGTGACCACAGCAATGACGGCTGGCAAGCGCACAAAGGTACCGTCGCTTTCGTCAGCTTCTACCACCATCCAGTCACCATCGCCCAAACGGGCATTGGTGCCGTAGGCGTTGATGATGCCGCCATTGATCACTGTCGGGTCAAAGTCGGCTGTATCCAGCAAAGTTGCCAACATGGAAGTGGTCGTTGTTTTGCCATGGGTGCCGCCCACGGCAATGCACCACTTCAGGCGCATCAGTTCGGCCAGCATTTCTGCCCGGCGAACAACAGGAATTAAACGTTCGCGTGCCGCCCGCACTTCTGGATTGTCCGACTTCACAGCCGTGGAAATCACCACAACACGGGCGTCCACGACGTGTTCTGCCTCATGGCCAATGAGCACATTGATGCCCTTGTCGCGCAGGCGCAAAACATTGGCACTTTCCGACTGGTCCGAGCCTTGAACCTTATAACCAAGGTTATGCATAACCTCGGCGATGCCGCTCATGCCGATGCCACCGATACCAACGAAGTGGATCACACCAATATCAAGAGGTAGCTGTCTCATGCGGCTTCCTCCTGAGGTGAAGAACTGCCACCGTTTGCGCCATTGCCTTCACGGATCAGGCTTTCAACCAGATCAGCCAGACGTGGAGCAGAATCTGCCCGACCAACGTTCAGTGCACTGGCGGCGGCATCTGTCAATTTTTCAGGATGAGCCATCAGATCGGTTATGGTGTCGGCAACAAATTGTTTGGTGAAAGACTGCTGTGGGGCCATCCAGCCAGCGCCTGGCTCCACAAAGGCTTTTGCGTTGCCGGTTTGATGATCATCGGTTGCGTGCGGATAAGGCACCAACAGGGCCGGACGCCCGGCCACGGCAGCTTCACTTACTGTCGATGCGCCTGCGCGGGACACAATCAAATGGGTTTCAGCCAGGCGGGCCGGCACATCATCAAAAAATGTTGCAAGGTCGGTTTGCAATCCGGCTTCGGCGTAGATTTGGCGAACCCGGTCGAGATCTTCCGGCCGACATTGCTGGGTAATATGCAAGCGGTGTTTCAACTCGTCCGGCAACTGGCTTAAGGCGACGGGCACAACATCGGACAACACGGTTGCCCCCTGACTGCCACCCAATACCAGAATATTAAAAGCGCCGCCGACTTCAGGTACTGGATAGGGTTTTCCGCGAACTGCCCGCACAGCGGCCCGCACCGGATTACCTACGACCTTGACCTTGGCGAAATCACCTGGTTCCAGTTTGGCCGTATCGGTAAAGGCCACGGCAATAGCATTCACACGCGGTGCCAGCACGCGATTGACCCGCCCCAGAACGGCATTTTGTTCGTGCAAGATGGCTGGTGTGCCGCGTCGGGTGGCGGCCAACATGGTGGGCAAGGATGGATAACCACCAAAGCCAACAACAACTGAAGGCTGCAATCGGGCCAGCAAAGCCCTGGCTTGCCAGAACCCCGCAACCAGTTCGATCAAACCCTTGATTTTACCAAAAGCGGACTGCCCTGAAACGGTGCCTGCCCGCACAACAAAGCGTTCAATGCGGGCCAGGGGGCTATCGACAGATGCCGTGTGAGTATCACCGCGCGTATCCGTCACCAACATGACGTCGCGACCCCGCGCCATCAGTTCACCCGCCAGGGCTTCTGCCGGAAAGAGGTGTCCACCGGTGCCACCCGCGGCAAGAATCACAGGACCTGTTTGATTGATTGAGGTCATCCAACTAACCCCGAACCTGGACGTTTGCGGGTCAGAGCCAGAACCATGCCCATGCCGATGGCCAGCGCCAGCAAGGATGAGCCACCGTATGAGACAAAGGGTAGCGTCATGCCTTTGGCAGGCAGCAAACGAAGATTTACGCCCATGTTTACAAAGGCCTGAATGCCGAACTGCACCAGCAAGCCAGCGGCAGCCAGCATGACAAAGGCGTTACGTTCCATCAGCATGCGGCTGAAGCCACGCAAGACGACAAAAGCAAACAAGGCCACCAGAACCAGGCAAGCGATCAGGCCAAATTCTTCTCCGGCGACGGCAAAAATAAAATCTGTGTGAGCGTCGGGCAAAATACCTTTGACGGTCCCTTCTCCGGGCCCCCGTCCGGTCAAACCACCGGTGCGGAAAGCAGACAGAGCTGTATCAACCTGGAAGCTGTCGCCGCTGGAAGGATCAAGAAAACGATCAATGCGGCTGGCCACGTGGGGCAATAAGGCATAGGCCGCGGCCAAACCGGCGATCCCGGCAAAACCCATAACAATGATCCAGGTCATGGGCATGCCAGCCATGAAGAATTGCGTGAACCAGACGGCGGCAACAACAACTGTCATGCCAAAGTCCGGCTGCATGACCAGCAAGGTGCAGACAACCGCCATCATCAAGGTGGAAACCAGATAGCCGGGAAAACCTTCACCACGCTGTTGCTCGGCAAACATCCAGGCGGCCACGACTGCAAAGAACGGTTTGATAAATTCCGAGGGCTGGATGACAAATCCGGCAAGAGATAACCAGCGCTGCGCCCCTTTGACTTCATTGCCCACCAGCAAGGTCAGGATCATCAGCGCAATTGTCACGGCAAAGCCAATGGTCGCCAGGCGACGCACAGTCAAGGGTGACGATAGCGAGACCAAAATCATCACACCGATCGCCGGGACAAGATAGACAACCTGGCGACGGACAAAGTGAAAACTATCCAGACCAATGCGTTCGGCCACAGCCGGACTAGCGGCCATAACCAACAAGGCACCTGCTGCCAGCAAAGCGCCGAGGGCGACAAGTGACCAGCGATCAACCGTCCACCACCAGCGGCCGACAAGTGAAGTATCTGTGCGCGCGGGACCAATCATACCCGGCCCCCAACTGCAATCTCGTCACGATGCAACAAAGACAGACCCGCCACCAAATCCCGAAAACGGTTGCCGCGAAGTTCAAAATTTGCGAATTGATCAAAGGAGGCTGCTGCCGGTGACAACAACACCGCCGTATCCGGCATGGCGTCCCCGCCCAGGCAGGCCGCTTCTTCCGTCGCCCGTTCTGCGGCCAGCGCGACTGCTTCATCAAGGGTTTCGGCAATCGTGAAAGGCACTTCACCTTCCAGGGTTTGGGCAAAATCGCCAGCCGCTTCACCAATAAGATAAGCATAGGCAATGCGATGGAATTCAGGGCGCAAGGCTTCGATACCGCCTTCTTTGGGGCGCCCACCTGCAATCCAGATGATGCGGTCAAAACAGGCAAGGGCGCGGGATGTGGCTTCGGCGTTGGTCGCCTTGCTGTCATTGATAAAGCGAATGTTGCCAATGCGGCCCACATATTCCATGCGATGGGCAAGACCCGGAAAGCTGAGCAATGACGCTGCGGCGTCGTAGACCGGACAGCCAAGTGCCGTCGCCGATGCCAGGGCCATTGCCGCATTTTGCCAATTGTGAACGCCGATCAGATTAGCCGCACCGAAGAGATCCACCAGCGCTTCAGACTTGCCGTCTAATTGGCTGGAGATCACTCCATCCTCAACAACATAACCTTGCTGTCGGGCGCGTTCATTGGGCGGTGTCGTCACTGAAACCGGCACAATATTTTTGCGGCCAGTGCTGTTCAGTTTGTCAAAAATACCGACACTATCCTTGTCGTCCATGCCGACGATAGCTGTTTTATCTGCAGACTGGCGCTCCAGCATGCCGCTTTTCACACCGATATAACCCGCCATGTCACCATGCCGGTCAATGTGATCGGGGCTAAGGTTCAGCAAGACGGCCACGTCAGGGTCAAGTGAAGGTGTTAGATCAATTTGGTAAGACGACATTTCGATGACATAGACGCCACCATCGGGCAGGCGCGGCAATTCCAGAACCGGGGTGCCGAGATTACCACCGGTCGCCACTGGGCGTCCGCAACTTTCCAGCACATGACCGGTCAAGGCCGTGGTGGTAGACTTGCCGTTGGTGCCGGTAATGGCCGCAATCTGGTTCGGTAATTTTTCGCGGGCAAAAAGTTCAACATCGCCGATGACTTCGCAAGCCTCGGCACGCGCCATGCGCACGACCCAATGCGGCTCAGGGTGAGTTAGCGGCACACCAGGGCTGAGGATCAGGGCCGCCATTTTTTTCCAGTCCGCACTGTAAAGATCAGCCAGATCAATCCCTGCGTCGGCAGCTTCGTCACGGCGTTCCGGGCTGTCGTCCCAGGCGCAAACCTCGGCCCCGCCTGCCTTCAGCGCATGCACTGTCGCCAGACCGGAACGTCCCAGTCCAAAAACAGCCACATGGGCATTGGCGAAGGTGGTGACTTCGATCATTCCCCTACCTCAACTTCAACGTTGCCAGGCCGACCAGGGCCAGGATGACGGCGATAATCCAGAAGCGAATCACGACGGTGCTTTCGGCCCAACCCTTTTCCTCGAAATGGTGGTGTAGCGGCGCCATGCGGAAGACGCGCTTGCCGGTCAGTTTGAAAGACGCGACCTGAACGATGACCGAAACTGTTTCCAGAACGAACAAACCACCGACAATGGCCAGCACCAGTTCATGTTTGATAACAACACTGATGGCACCCAGGGTTCCGCCCAGGGCCAGGCTGCCTGTGTCGCCCATGAAAATCATGGCCGGGGGCGCGTTGAACCAGAGAAAACCGAGGCCGGCACCCACCAGGGCACCGCAAATAACCACCAGCTCGCCAGCACCGGGCACGGCATGCAGTTGCAGGTAATTGGCGAAGACCGAGTTGCCAACCAGGTAAGCGATGAAGCCGAACGTGCCTGCGGCAATGATCACCGGCACAATGGCCAAACCATCCAGGCCGTCCGTCAGGTTGACAGAATTGGAGGCGCCCAACATGACGAAAATGGCAAACGGTATTGCCAGCCAACCCAGGGGCACCAGCAGGTCTTTGAGGAATGGAATAGCCAGGCCACCGGACAGCGGCTGCGGTGTTACAGTATAAATCCACCAGGCGGCCAGACCGGCGACGGCAATTTCCAGCATCAGTTTAAGTTTGCCGGACACACCGCGGTGATTGGACTGGGTGACTTTTTGATAGTCGTCGGCAAAGCCAATAACGCCGAAACCCAGGGTGACCATCATCACAGCCCAGACGTAAGGGTTATTCAGATCAGCCCACAACAAGGTTGCAAGCGTCAGGGCCAGCAAGATCAGAAAGCCGCCCATGGTTGGCGTCCCCTGCTTTTTAACGATGTGGCTTTGGGGTCCACAATCCCGGATCGGCTGGCCGTTGGTTTGTTTTGATTTCAACCAGCGGATCACCATGGGGCCAAAGACGAAAGCCACCAACAGGGCTGTCATTACTGCACCACCCGCCCGAAAAGTCAGATAACGGAACAAGTTCAGGACCGGGAACTGATCAGCATATTGAAATAGATAAAGAAACATACCGGCCCTACCCGTTCACAACACGGGGTGCGGCTTCCAGCGCCAACAACCCTTCGACAACACGTGCCATACCACTGGCCAGCGACCCCTTCACCAGGATGACGTCACCTGGCCGGATCGCATCAACCGCCTTATCCGCAGCGTCAACCGAATTGTCGCAATGGCCGCTGCGCATGTTTCCTGGCAGAGCATCATGCAAGCCCTGCATCATCTCGCCCGAGGTAATCACCAGATCAATTTCTGCGGCCTCGACATCAGCAGCCAGTTCGGTGTGCATATGGGCAGCTGTTGGCCCCAGTTCTTTCATCTCGCCCAGCACCGCGATACGCCGCCCGCCGGTCAGCACCGTGGCACCGGCCAGAACGTGCAAGGCAGCGCGCATGGAAACCGGCGAGGCATTATAGCTGTCGTCAATCAGGTCAAAGGCCCCGTTTGGCATCGTGATACGGTGACGCCGTCCGCGTCCGTCGGGTGCGGTCATCGCGGCCAGGGCCATGGTGGCCAAGCCGATGTCTGCGCCCAAGGCATCGACGGCAGCCAAAACAGCCAGGCTGTTTGTGGCCCAGTGATGACCCGGCATGCCGATTTTGTAAGTCGCCTGTGTCTCGCCAATATGGGCCGATACACAAGAACAGTTTGGATGCAGGGCGAGGCGATCCAGATGCACATCTGCAATCGTGTTTTCGCCAAAGGAAACCACGCGGGCGCCGTGACTCAAAGCGGCCTTTTGCAGACGATCAAACTGGTCGTTGTCCTTGTTCAGGATCGCGACACCACCTGGCTCCAGGCCGTCAAAGACTTCGGCCTTGGCGTCGGCGATGCCTTCGACACCGTCAAAATACTCAAGATGTGTGGCTTCAACCGTTGTGACGATAACCACATGCGGGCGCACCATACGGCTGAGGGGAGAAATCTCTCCGGCATGGTTCATGCCGATCTCAAAGATGGCATAGGCCGCATCACGCGGCATCCGTGCCAGCGACAACGGCACACCCCAAAGATTGTTGTAACTGGCAACACTGGCGTGGGTGGAGCCAGAGCGTTCCAGGGTCTGACGCAGGGCTTCCTTGGTGCCGGTCTTGCCGACACTGCCAGTGACGGCACAGATATGGGCGCCGACCCGGTCGCGGGCAAAGACACCAAGCCCTTCAAGGGCGGTTTGAGTATCATCGACCATCAGCAAAGGCCAGGAAGAATCGGCATCTTCCGGAATCTGCGAAACAACAGCGGCCACGGCACCGCGTTTAAAGGCCTGGGCCAAAAACTTGTGACCATCCATATTGGGACCCACCAGGGCAATGAACAAATCGCCCCAGGCAACCGTACGGCTGTCGATGGAAACACCCTGGGCAACCCAGTTCATTTCGCATTGACCACCGGTGGCGACACAGGCTTCGTTCTTTGTCCAGATGGAATCAGCTGGCATCAGTGACTGCCTCCAACTTCAGTAACGGCCATGCGCGCTTGTTCTGCGTCGTTAAAGGGCAACACTTCGTCGCGAATAATCTGGCCGCTTTCGTGGCCCTTGCCAGCGATCACCAACACATCACCTTCGTTCAGCCCGGCCACACCGGCGCGAATGGCTTCGGCCCGGTCGCGAACTTCGATGGCACGGTCGCAACCATTCATGACCTCGTGACGAATGGCGGCGGCATCTTCAAAACGTGGATTATCGTCGGTGACAATGACCAGGTCAGCGAACTGGCAGGCCACCACACCCATCACACGGCGCTTTTGTGCGTCACGGTCGCCGCCACAGCCAAAGACCACAATCAGGCGATCACGGGCATGGGGCTTCAAGGCCTTGAGCACCGTTTCAAGAGCGTCTGGTGTGTGGGCAAAATCGACAAAAACCGGCGCGCCATTGGGATGGTCAATAACTTTTTCGATACGTCCAGTGACCCCTTGCAAGTGGTTCAGGGCCTCAACGGCTGCATCCTGATCGGCGCCGCTGGCCAGAACCAGTCCCAAGGCACAGGCCGCGTTTTCGGCCTGAAAATCACCGATTACCGGCATCTGCACACGATAACTTTTACCCCGCACATCCAGATCAAGGGTCTGGCCATCACCACTGGGGCGGCGACGTTTGATACAGATATCCCAACCCCGGAAGCCGTAGGAAATAATCTTCAAGCCGCGGGCTTTGGCAATCTCAACCAGCTTGCCCTGATGTTCACAATCGGCATTCAGTACGGCAATGCCATCGTCCGGCAACAGTTCACTGAACAGGCGCGATTTGGCTGCTAGATAGTCTTCCTCGCTGGCATGATAATCAAAATGATCGTGCGACAGGTTGGTAAAAGCAGCCGCTTTCAGACGCACGCCATCAAGACGAAACTGGTCGAGGCCATGGCTTGAAGCCTCCAGCGCCACGTGATTGATCTCATGGTCCGCAAAGGCCCGCAAGTGGCGGTGCAAAGTCACCGGATCAGGTGTTGTATGTTCCAGTTTTGCGCAATATCCATCGCCGTGAACGCCCAGGGTGCCGAGGCTACCAGCCTTGAGACCAAGGTGGTGCCAGATTTGTTCAACAAATTTTGCGACCGAGGTTTTGCCATTGGTGCCCGTGACAGCCACCATAGTTTCCGGCTGTTTTTCAAAGAACCGCGCCGCCATCAAGGCAAGACGGCGGCGGGGGTTAACGTCGGCAATCAACGATACATGCGGGTCATCGGTGGTTGTCCCCGGTGGTGCGAGCACTGCGACCGCGCCGTGCCCGACCGCATCGGGGATGTATTTTCGCCCGTCGATTTGCGTGCCTTCGATGGCAGCAAACAGAAATCCAGGCCGCACGGCCCGGCTGTCGGCGGTGAGGCCGCAGATATCGACAGCTGACATAGCGCCATTGGTTTCAATGTTTGTAAGGTCAGATAGCTTCAAGGTCTTATCCCCCCGCCTTGACGCGAATAAACATGGCGTTGCGAACGGATTTACTTTCTTCGTCCACAGGTGCCACACCCATCAGTGGGCCTATTCTCGAAACCACGCGACCAAATACCGGGGCAGCCGTCCAGCCACCCCCTGCATAACCAAATGACTTTTTTGTGCCCTTGGGCTCATCAATGACCGCCAGCACGACGTAGCGCGGATCATTCATGGGAAAGGCACCAATGAAGGAAGACAACAACGCCTTGCGCTGATAACTACCGGCCACGGCCTTTTCCGCCGTACCTGTCTTGCCACCGACCAGATACCCGGCTGCCTTTGCCTTGCTGCCGGTACCTTCTTCTACATTCAGGCGCATCAAGCGCTTCATGATGGACGATGTCCGGGTTTTAATGACGCGGGTGCCTTGCGGCGTGTCCATGGGTTGTTTGGCCATCAGGGTTGGATCAATGCGAATGCCACCGTTCACCATGGCTGCCATGGCACTGGTCAGTTGTACGGGGCTGACGGCAATGCCGTGACCGAAAGCCACGGTCATCGTGCTGATCTCACCCCAGCGGGACGGCGAAATGGGCCTGCCAACCTCGGGCAGTTCCAGGGCGGCGCGTTGCAGCAAACCAAGACGCCCCAAAAATTCCTTTTGACGTTCAGCACCCACATCGACAGCCATTTTGGCGGCCCCGATGTTGGAGGAATAGATGAAGATTTCCGGTACACTCAACCAACGCTTTTTGGGGTGATCGTCGCGAATAGTAAAGCGGGCAACACGTAAAGGCTTTGTGGCGTCATAACCGCCGCCGATCTTTACCGTGCCAGCATCCAGCGCCATGGCCGTGGTGAAAGCCTTGAAGGTCGAGCCCATTTCATAGACGCCCAGAGACGCCCGGTTGAACATGGCGTTGGACGACGCGGTGCGGGCCTGATTGGGATCGAAATCGGGTAAGGAAACCATGGCCAGGACTTCGCCAGTAACCGCATCCAGCACGATACCAGCGGCACCAAGCGCTGAAAATTCCTCAACGGCACGGGACAATTCCTGTTGCAGGGCAAACTGTACCCGAACATCAACACTGAGGCGCAAGGGATCACCGTTTGTGGCCGCGGAGGCCTTTTGTGTCACAGTCGAAAGCTGCTCGTCATATTGCAGTTCGATACCTGCCTGGCCTTCATTATCGATGCCGGTATAGCCCAACACATGGGCAACCAGATTACCGTGCGGATAAACCCGCTTGCGATCATCGCGGAAGCCCACGCCCGGCACACCAAGCGCGTTCACATCATGTTGCTGTTTGGGTGTCAGGTGACGTTTGAGCCAGATAAAGGCCCGGCCACCGGAAAGTTTTTTCTCAACTTCCTGTTCATTCAGTTCGGGCAAGGCCAGAACAATTTTACGGGCAGCGTCAGCGGCATCCAGCACCCGACGTGGCTCGGCGAACAGGGATGCGGTGATCAGGTTCGTGGCCAGCACCACGCCATTGCGATCCAGAATATCTGCCCGCTCGGCAGAGGGACGTTGTTCGTCGTTCAGGGCTGTCTGATTGGCGTCATGACCTTGCAGGACCGCCAGATCAATCAGGCGCGCGCCGACCAGGGTAAAGGCGAGGGCGAAGACGGCACCAACGACAACCAGACGGTTGCGACCGTTTTCAAGAATTTGTTCGGCATCATCGGACCACTGCAATTTGGTTTCAGCGACCGGTGCGATGGCGCGGGGCTTGCGGCGAAAAACACTCATTGTGTTTTGCCTCCCGCCGTTGGCAACAACATCGCCGATTTTTGGGCTAACTTTTGGCCAGGCTCTTCACTGCGAACCGGCAGTTCATGCAGACCGGTCAATTGACCAACCTGGACGGGCTGCAAATCAAGGTGGCGGCCACTGAGATCCTGCAAGCGTGCCGGGCGGTTAAGGTAAGCCCACTCGGCGTGCAAAACCTTGACCGCCTGGCGTCCGGACGTCAGTGTCTGCTGTAGTTCTGCAAGACGACTTTCCAGGCGGCGGACCTCGTACTTCATATTATAAAGCCCATAGGACATCAGGGCAGTGAGAATGATGGCGGCAACGGAGAGAGTGCGTCTCATGCGGCGTCCTCCATATTCCAGACAGGGGCCGACGTGCGACGGGCTGCCCGCAACCGCGCCGAACGCGCACGGGGATTGGTTTGCGCTTCTTCATCGGTTGGCTTGGTCACGCCACGCTTTAGCAATTCAAAGGATGCCGCCGGGCCGGTTATTTCGGCCGCCGGGCTGTGCCGGTGCGGACGCGGTGCAAAGCCGGAACGTGCTTTCATGAAGTTTTTGACTTCACGATCTTCCAGCGAATGAAAAGACACAACGACCAGTCGCCCGCCTTCGCCCAGCAAACGCTCGGCAGCCAGCAGGCCGCGACGCAATTCACCGATCTCATCGTTAACAAAAATACGCAGGGCCTGAAAAGTCCGGGTGGCCGGGTGAATGCGCGAGACCGGCTGGCCTTTTTTATAACGAATTGGCGGCATGGCCTCGGAAACCAGATCGGCCAGCTGCAGGGTGCGGGTAATGGGTTTTTCATCACGGGCCGCAACAATGGCCTTGGCCACTCGGCGGGCGTGGCGCTCTTCTCCAAAATTGCGAATGATTTCAGTTAGTTCATCCAGACCAAAGGCATTAACGACATCCTCGGCTGATTGCCCGGCAGAACTCATGCGCATATCGAGCGGGCCATCAAAGCGAAAGGAAAAGCCACGCTCTGCCTGATCCAGTTGCGGCGAGGAAACACCCAGGTCCAATACAACACCAGCCACCTTGGCGACACCAACACCGTCCAGCAGACTTTCCATCTCTGAAAAGGGTCCCTGCAGCAGGGTCAGGCGGTCAGGATACTCCGTACTCAACACAGCGCCGCGCGCCATGGCTTCCGGGTCGCGATCAATACCAAAGGCTTTGCAATTGGCGGCGTCCAGTATGGCGCGGGTATAACCACCGGCCCCAAAGGTGCCATCAACAATCACTTCGCCATCGGCGGGTGCAAGGGATTTCAGGACTTCAGAGAGCAAGACGGGGCTGTGGACACGGTTATCCGGTAATTGCGGGGTGCCCGGATCGGCTGACGACCCGGTTGTTGGTGAGTTGCCGCGCTTTTTCTGCGCCATCACTGATCGCCCTCTGCTTCGGGTTTTTTGAGGCGCAGGGCATTGCGCTGCTCTCGGGCCTTGGCGCGGGCTTCTTCCTGAACAATACGGAAAGCACCGGGCTCCCAAATCTGGAACGTCGGGCCACGACCCACAAAGGCGGCCTGATCACTGATCGAGGCGTAATCGCGCAGAACTTCAGGCAAGACAAGACGGCCATCATCACCAAATGCCAGCTGATGAGAGTCAGCCAGGATTGCATTGGCAAAGTTGTCGTGTTCGTCGCTGAAGGGGTCAAACTGGTCAATGCCAGCTGCCAGGCTTTCCATGCGGTCAATGCCGGAAGCCTCAATGGCTGATTGTACAAAGGACGGAAACGCAACGATACCATCAAAGGATTGTCCGGTCAGTGCGGCGCGAAAAGACGCCGGCACGGAAACCCGTCCCTTTTTGTCTACCTTATTGACGAATGTGGATAAAAATAGTGCCACACCCAACCCCCAATAAAATTGTTGCTCCCATGTCCCCCGGCCTGAACCGGGCAATGCGTCGAGTTGCATCGCTTAGTTGGCTTCTTATGGGACAATATGGGATACCATGGGAATTTATGGGCGTCAATGGTTATTACAAGTGAAAATAGTGTCATTTCAAGAACAAAGCCAGCCTTCCGCCGGTCGTTTCCAACAGAACAAAGATCAAACAGAGCATCAGTTTTTTTTGATTGCTGTGACTTTGGGCGTCAAATGTGGCACAATTTTGTTCTTGTTATGTTCTTTTGGCGGTTTTCTGCGGAATCCCGGCCAACAGGCGTCAACAGCCTGAAATTCAGTCCGGCAAATGAACTCAGACCAGGTGCAAGTCAAAGCACCAGGTTGGCCCTGGTTTTACTTCATATTTATTAGAGAACTGAAAACATCAAAAGGAAAACGACGTCAGGTGGCCTGTAAGCCGGGTTCTGTACCTGTGCACCTCGCGGCGATACAGGCGATGACCATTCATCTGGGATGCCTGTTGCCAGACACCTCGTGCGACACACCCGGACGGCGACCCGAAAACAGATCTGACTGGCAAGCCAGTCCACCATCCCTATTTGGTCTTGCTCCCGGTGGGGTTTACCGTGCCGTTCCCGTTACCGGCAACGCGGTGCGCTCTTACCGCACCCTTTCACCCTTACCGACGGGTCCGAAGACGCGACGGCGGTTTGCTTTCTGTTGCACTTTCCCTGGGGTCGCCCCCGCCGGGCGTTACCCGGCACCGTGTTTCCGTGGAGCCCGGACTTTCCTCGACCCACCTTCGTGGACCGCGGCCATCCAGCCACCTGACGTCAGGCTTGCTTTACGCCGGAAGGCCACGTCAGTCAAGAATGTCGATTGGGCGAGAACGCTATTTCGGACGCGCCGCCATAACGGAAGCCAACATGCTGCGGGTTTCCCGGTCGGCAATACCATCCACATTGGACGGCCTGAAATGGCGCTGGAAGGCGGCGACTACAACTGTTGTGGGCGCACCGAATGATCCTGAGACATCAATCTCATAGCCGAAATTCTTCAGGTCCAGTTGCATTTTCATGACCCCGGCCCCGGAATCACCCAGATGAAGACTGGCCCATTCGCCGGTATTCATGTGTTCGGGCCACAATCCGACACCGGCGGCGGCCAGGCGTTTCCAGTCGAACATCTCGCCCGGATCGGCCTTGCGAATGGGGGCCACATCAGAATGGCCCAACACGCGGTCTTTGGGGATTGAATATCTGGTGACCAGACGTCTGGACAGGTTCTCGAGCGCCACCATCTGGGCTTCCGGAAAGGCCCGAAGCCCGAATTCATGTCCGGGATTAACCAGTTCGATGCCAATGGAACAGCCATTAATGTCCGTATGGCCACCCCAACTGGCCACCCCGGCATGCCAGGCCCGGCGGGTTTCATCGACCATGCGTGTCAACTGGCCATCTTCGTCAATAACATAATGGGCCGATACCTTGGCCGTCGGGTCCTTCAGGCGCTGAAACGCAGCCTCGGCCGTTTCCATGCCGGTATAATGGATTAACAGCATATCAACCCGTTGGCCGGGCTGGCGCGAATCGTGATTGGGTGAGGCGAGTTCGCGGGCAGGTTTCTGGACGACCATCAAGTAGCTTCTTTTCGCATTTTTTCCGCACGTTTCCTGTTTCCACGCAAGCCAATCACTGCAACCCCCGACAACGTGCAAGCCGAGCCAATGACAATTTGCAAAGTCAGGGTATCTCCCAAAAGCGTCACACCAAAGGCCACGCCAAATATTGGTGCCAGCAAGGTATAAGGCAATGTCACATTCACCGGGTAACGCTGCAACAGATAATACATCAGGCCGTGGCCAACAATAGTGGCACCAATGGCGGAAAAAGTAACACTACTCCATTCAACCCAGCCTGCCGTCTGGACCGCTTCAATTTGGCCGCTTTCAAGCACCATTGAAATGAGGAACAGCCCTGGTGCCGCAATCACAGCGATCCAGGCTTGTAAGTTGAAGACTCCAACGTCCTTCAGGTTCCGCAAAATAACAGTGGACGCCGCCATGGAAAGTGCGGCGATTGCGGCCATGAGCATGGCCAGGAGACTATTAATGACATTTGGATCGAAAGCGATAACGACAACGCCGGCGAAAGCCACAACCAGCGCCGACGAGCGCCAGATTCCGATCCGTTCTTTCAAAAACAAAATGGCCAGAATTGTCGAAAAAGGCACATGCAATTGCACAGCAATGGCAATGGGTGAGATATCTTCGGCTAATCCGACCGCCGTGAACATGATGGCATAGTGAAAGATGCCCATCAGAAATGCCACAGCAGCTATCATCCGCATCTGCCCTGGCACCCAGCGCAAATATGGGAAAAGCACAGCAATGACGATGAGAAATCTGATACCGGAGAAGAACACCGCTGGAAAATGGGTCACGCCATATTTGGCAGCGACAAAGTTAAAGCCCCAAACTGCGTTGATCAGGATGACAATCATCACGTGCTGGGGCTTCAAGAGGTGTCACCGTCGGAAAAGAGGCACGGGAAAATATTCGAAACGATCATCTATTTCGGGTCACGCTCGCGCTGGATACGGTCATGGGCATCATTAATGGCCGCCAGCTTTTCGTTGGCCACATCGATAAATTCCTGGGGCATGCCCTGGGCAATCAGGGTGTCGGGATGATGTTCCCGGATCAATTTACGGTAATGGGACTTCAGTTCACTATCCGAGACGTCGCGTGACACACCCAGGATAACATAAGGGTCAGATTTGTCGGCCCCGACATGAGCTTCCTTGATGCGGGCAAATTCATGCTCGGAAAATCCAAAGATGCGGGCCACTTCGCGCAGGAATTCATCTTCCGCCGGATGATAGATGTTGTCTGCCTTGGCAATGTGGAACAGGCCATCCAGCAAATCTTCAAGCACGGCAGGGTTTTGCTGAAACAATCCGGCCAGCTGTTCGGCATAGGCTTCAAACCCGGCCACGCCTTTTTTGGCCTGATCAAACACACGGGCAACGTTTTTCAGATCTTCTGGCGGCACATGGAAAACTTCGCGAAAGGCTGCCACTTCGTCTGTCGTAACCTGACCATCGGCCTTGGCCATTTTTGCCCCAAGGGCAATAACACCAATAGTGAAAGCGATCTGGCGGGTCCCGGCATCACCGCCTTCGCCGCCCTCATCGCCACGCATCTTGTCGAGCGCATGCCCGGCAAAGCCGCCGATCAAGGCGCCAATAGGCCCACCCATGGCAAAGCCACCGGCCGCTCCGATTATTTTTCCCCAAATACTCATGATCTGGTCAACATGGGATGGAATTGTCTGTTCTGCAAGCCCGCATTCATTCTTTCCGTAACAACCAAAGAAACAAAGGCCTGGACAGCATGGGAAACAGAAACATCGGGAACTGCCCGAGGGCAAAATAGAGCGCGATGTCAGGATGGGCATTATCCGGCAGCACGGCAAGGATGATGGCCAGATTTCCGTTGCCCGCGGCATAGCCAATCGTCAGCGCCAGTTTTCGACCAAATCGCCAGAACGCCAGCGCGGCAGCGCATTGAAGCCCGGCGTTTGCGGTAAATGCCGCGCCAACAATCAACCCGACACGCGCGGGTTGATCCACAAAGGCAGCGGTCACACCATCCATCAAGGCAAGGGCAAAACCCACGATCATAATCACCACCAGACCGTCCAGGCGATGGGCATTCCGGGCAAGACGCTGTTTGCCGATCAGGTGACGGCTGACGACGGCCAGTGTAACGGCGATACCAACGACGGTCCCAAGGCGCTGCATCAGTGAAATTGAGTTCAGCGCGACATCAAAACCAAGGCCATCCACAACCAGCACCGGCAATACAAAGGGCATCAGAAGGGTTGTCAGTACCAACAATACGAGCGCCAGTGCGGCGTCAAGTTGCAAGATGGCGGCGACCGCAGCCACCGCCGTATAAGGCGCACTGGCCGCCATCATCACCAAGCCGGTTGCCAACGGCTTATCTGCACCCGTCAGCGTCAACACCAGCCACATTAACAAGGGGGACACCAGTAAAATGAACGCCATGCCGCTGGCCACAATCAACGGGCGCTTGCGCCAGGCGATGATGTCCCCCCAATTCACGCGCAACATGGAAAGGTACAACACGACCCAGACCACCATAGGCAGCATCGGGCCAAGTTTTGCGGACAGCGGTGGTACGGCCAGTCCCACAAATAATCCCAGAGCCATAAAGCGGGTGCCATTGCGGGCAAGGAAATAAGCGATTGAATCAATCAAGGTTGTACGTCCCCATCCCTGAGGTTTCTATTGACGAAAAACGCATTCGAGCCCTTGGGGAATGCCCAAGTCTGCTTATACTGACCGCAAATCTTAATTAAAGAAACTATGGGTGGGGCGTATGTCGGGACAGTGGCAGTTTTGGGTTGATCGCGGGGGCACGTTTACAGACATTGTAGCGCTGGACCCTGCCGGTGAAGTTCTGACACACAAACTATTGTCGGAAAATCCTGAACGGTATAAGGACGCGGCCCTGCAGGGCATTCGCGATATTCTGAAACTTGAAGCCGACGCCCCCCTGCCCGGCAGCGATATTGCTGCGGTCAAGATGGGCACCACCGTTGCCACCAACGCCTTGCTGGAGCGCAAGGGAGAGCGCACCTTGCTGGTCGTGACACGTGGCTTTGCGGACAGCTTGCGCATCGGCTATCAGGCCCGGCCAAAATTGTTTGACCGGCATATTGTGTTGCCGGAAATGCTTTATGAACAGGTCGTCGAAATAGACGAGCGCATGAGCGCCCGTGGCGAAACCGTCACAGCCCTGGACCTGGAAGGTGCCAGGACAGCCCTGCAGGGTGGTTATGATTCCGGCATACGATCAGCCGCCATTGTCTTTATGCATGGCTATCGCTTTACCGATCACGAAGCACAGGTGGCAGACCTCGCCCGCGAAATCGGCTTTACCCAGGTCTCGACGTCACACCAGACCAGCCCCTTGATGAAACTGGTTAGCCGCGGCGATACGACCGTGGTGGATGCTTATCTCTCGCCCATCCTGCGGCGTTATGTTGATCGGGTAGCGGCAGAAGTTGTGGGAAAAAATGAAGATCAAAATGCCGCCAAGCTGATGTTCATGCAATCCTCTGGTGGTCTGACTGATGCGCGCCTGTTCCAGGGCAAGGACGCCATCTTGTCCGGCCCGGCAGGCGGTGTGGTCGGGGCCGTGCGCACCAGCGCCAGCGCCGGATTCGATAACATCATCGGCTTTGACATGGGCGGCACCTCCACCGATGTCTCGCATTATAACGGTGAGTTCGAACGCGCATTTGAGACCGAAGTTGCCGGTGTGCGCATGCGGGCGCCCATGATGTATATCCACACCGTGGCCGCCGGTGGTGGTTCGATCCTGCATTTTGATGGGGCGCGCTATCGTGTGGGACCGGACAGCGCCGGGGCTAATCCAGGACCGGCTTGTTATCGCAAGGGCGGACCGCTGACGGTCACCGACTGCAATGTCATGTTGGGCAAACTATCGCCAGAGTTTTTCCCGCAGGTCTTTGGGCCTGAGGCGGACCAGCCGCTGGATGCCGATATCGTGCGTGAAAAATTTACGGCCATGGCCGCCGATATCGAAGCCGCCACCGGTGACAAACGCACACCGGAAGAAGTGGCAGAAGGCTTTCTGTTTATCGCTGTGGAAAATATGGCCAACGCCATCAAAAAGATTTCCGTTCAGCGCGGCTATGACGTCACTGAATATACGCTCTGTTGTTTTGGCGGTGCCGGTGGCCAGCATGCCTGCCTGGTCGCCGATGCCCTCGGCATGAACAAGGTTTTCCTGCACCCCCACGCCGGTGTGTTGTCCGCCTTCGGCATGGGCCTGGCTGATATTTCGGCCATGAAAGAAAAAGCCGTCGAAGCGCCCCTGGCAGATGACCTGATGCCGCGCCTGCAGGACATGGTTTCCGAACTGGGTGCCATCGTCCGGGCTGAACTGGAAACCCAGATTGAAGCCGGCGACAAGGTCCGTCTGGTGCCCAAGGTGCACCTTCGCTATGACGGTACAGATTCCTCCCTCGTGGTGGACTTTGGCAGCGTCGCCGAGCTGGTGGCGCGGTTCGAAAAATCACATCGCCAACGCTATGGCTTTATCACGCCGGAAAAAACCTTAATCGTGGAGGCCTTGTCTGTGGAAGCGCTGGGTGGTGCCACGGAATTAAACGAACCGGTTACGGCCATCGATCAAAATCGCAGCACCCTGGAACTGAACACCGTGCTGCCTGTGCATATGGGTGGCAAGGGTGCCCAAACCCCCATCGTGGATCGCAGTGAATTGCGGCCCGGTGATACGGTGACAGGCCCCGCCATTATTACCGAACCCCACGGCACCAATATTCTGGAGCCGGGCTGGCAGGCCGAACTGACGGTAAAAGATCATCTGGTCCTCACCCGGGTTGTGACCCGCGAAGAACGCGTTGCTATTGGCACCGATGTGGACCCGGTCATGCTGGAGATTTTCAATAATCTCTTTATGTCCATCGCCGAGCAAATGGGCGCGACCCTGGAGAACACAGCCTATAGCGTGAACATCAAGGAACGTCTTGATTTCTCCTGTGCTATTTTCAACCCCATTGGCGAACTGGTAGCCAACGCACCTCACATGCCGGTGCATCTGGGTTCCATGTCGGAAAGTATCCAGACCGTGATCCGACTGCGCGGCGACAGCATGAAATACGGTGACGTTTTTTGCCTGAACGCACCCTACAATGGCGGCACCCACCTGCCCGACGTCACCATCATCACGCCGGTCTTTTCCGACAACAAAAAGGATGTTCTATTCTACGTGGGCTCGCGCGGGCACCATGCGGATATTGGCGGCATAACGCCAGGCTCCGTGCCGCCAAACTCAACCACCGTTGATGAAGAAGGGGTGTTGATCGATAACTTCAAACTGGTCGACGAGGGTGTTTTTCTGGAACAGGAGATCACCGATCTTTTACTGTCCGGCAAATACCCGGCCCGTAACACGCACCAGAATATTGCCGACCTGAAAGCCCAGATCGCGGCCTGTGAAAAGGGCGTACAGGAATTGCGCCACATGGTCGACCATTTTGGTCTGGATGTGGTTCAGGCCTACATGAGCCACGTGCAGGATAACGCTGAGGAATCCGTGCGCCGGGTACTGGATGTGCTGGAGGGTGGTGACTTCACCTATCCCATGGATGACGGCAGCCAGATTTGTGTGTCGGTAAAAATCGATCATGAAAACCGACGCGCCACTATCGATTTCACCGGCACTTCGGATCAACTGGAAACAAATTACAATGCCCCGACTGCTGTCGCCAAGGCAGCGGTTCTTTATGTTTTCCGCACCCTGGTAGATGACGACATCCCGCTCAACAGTGGCTGCCTCAAACCCATGGATATCATTATCCCGGAAGCCAGCATGTTAAATCCGAAATATCCGGCAGCCGTGGTCGCGGGCAATGTGGAAACCTCACAATGCATGACGGATGCCCTGTATGGGGCGTTGGGTGTGATGGGGGCCAGTCAGGGCACCATGAACAACTTTACCTTCGGCAATAACCAATACCAGTATTACGAAACCATCTGCGGTGGCTCAGGCGCCGGTCCTGATTTTGATGGCACGGCGGCGGTCCACACCCACATGACCAACGCACGGCTGACCGATCCGGAAATCCTTGAGTGGCGCTTCCCTGTGCGTCTGGAAAGTTTCAGCATTCGCAAGGGGTCCGGCGGCAAGGGTCGCCAGAACGGCGGTGATGGCACCTTGCGTAAGCTTCGTTTCCTGGAAGGCATGACGGCAGGCATCCTGGCATCGCATCGGATCGTGCCGCCCTATGGCATGGCAGGCGGTGAGCCAGGCCAGGTCGGCAAAACCTGGGTGGAACGGGCCGACGGCAGCCATCTTGATCTTGGCCCTTGCGACACGGCCGAACTGGAAGCCGACGATATTTTTGTTATCCAGACCCCGACGGGTGGCGCCTTTGGCCCTAAAGCGGAACGCCAGAAATAACGGTAGGAACAGGTCATGGGCGATGTTGCAATTCAGGCATTGCTGCATGAAGATTTCCACGGCATGTATGAAGGCGATGGAAACCGACGCGCGCAGGAAGATTGTCAACAAGGCGTTTTAGTCAGAAGATCAGGACTGCGTAAAATTTGATCGTCTTCCAGTCTGCCTGGACAAAATTACACCTGTTACTATGTTAGTTGGGGGATGACGATCCTTCCAGGGGAAAGAAATCATGGCTCAACGTTCGCTGCGGCTTAGAGCCCGGCTTTTGTACTTGATATTGATCATGATCAGTGTCGTATTTTCGGTGACCGGAACTTCGATCTGGCTGCTTTAAGATGCCGCTTTCAAAGAAGAACGAGCCCGCCTGGTTGAAGCGGCACAAAGCCAGGCAAGGCTGATTGAATCCGTTGCCCGGCATGGCGCGGCAAATAGCCAGGGTGCCCATCCCGGTGCCGCTGCCGCCACACTCAGTCAGATTGTCGAGGCACACAAGAATTATCAGGGCTTTGGAGAAACCGGTGAGTTTACACTGGCGCGCCGCGAAGGAAATCAAATTGTCTTTCTCTTGTCTCACCGCCACTACGACCTGGACAGACCAAAACCTGTAGCCTGGCAGGGCACGTTGGCCTTACCGATGCGCAGAGCTCTCATGGGGTTGTCTGGCACGGTAATCGGGCTTGATTATCGCGGAGTGACTGTACTGGGGGCGCATGAGCCCGTCGCCGAATTAGACGCCGGAATCGTCGCCAAAATTGATCTGGCGGAAGTGCGGAGACCATTTCTGCAAGCCGGTGCAATCAGTAGTGCCGGTGCTTTGATCATAATCATCCTGGCCATATATTTGTTTCGCAGCGTCAGTGCGCCGATTTTTGCCTATGTGCAGGCAGAGGACAAATTGCGGGTGAGCGAGGCCCGCCTTGAAGCCTTTTTTGATGCGGCACCGGCTGGTCTGGCCATATGGGACAATCAACTGCGGTTCGAGAAAGTCAACGATACCCTCGCGCAAATAAACGGCAAATCCGTGGAAGAGCATCTTGGCAAGAGGCTAACTGACTTGTTGCCCGAGATGTCGCCCGAGTTCGAAGAGATGTTCCGCAATATTCTGAAAACCGGAGAAATAAACGTTACTGAGGTCGACACGCCGGCACCTGCTGAACCGGAGGTCATGCGTCACTGGCTGAGTTCCAACTTTCCAATTGTTGGAAAAAATGGATCGCCCGAGGGCCTGGGTGCCGTCGTCTTCGAAATTACCGATCAGAAGCGGGCCGAAGCGAACGCACGTGAGAGCGAAGCCAACCTCTCTAAAATGATGGCGGTCGCGCCCGACGCCATCGTTGCAATGGATCAGGATCAGCGCATACGAGTGTTCAATCAAGGTGCTGAGAAAGTGTTCGGGTACTCAAGTAGCGAGGTCATGGGTGAACCGCTCGACATTTTGCTTCCCGAGCGATATCGCGGACACCACTCAAGACACATCGAAAACTTCCTCGCCGCCACAGACGACAGCCGTTTGATGTCCGAGCGCAGCGAAATCTTTGGATTGAAAAAGGATGGTACCGAGTTTCCGGCAGAGGCTTCGATATCGAAGCTGGAAATTGGCGACGAAACAATATTGACGGTAATGCTTCATGACGTCAGTGAGCGCAGGCAGGCCGAGATTGAACTGGTCGCGGCCAAAGAACGGGCTGAATACGCTGACCGGGCGAAATCGGAGTTCCTCGCCAATATGAGCCATGAACTGCGCACGCCCTTGAATGCGATAATCGGTTTTTCGGAAATGATGACAAGCCATACTTTTGGACCAATTGGAGACCCTCATTACGAAGAGTACTCGAACAATATTTTTGCGAGTGGTGAGCACTTGCTTTCATTGATCAACGACATTCTCGATATCTCCAAAATTGAAGCCGGCCGCACAGAATTAAATGAGTCCGAACTGGATGTCGCGAAACTCATTCAAGATTGCCTGACGCTCGTTCAAGCGCGCACTCAGGAAGCCAAACAGAGTGTCCGCAACAATCCGGGAAATGCCCCGCCGATGCTCAAAGCCGACGAGCGACTGGTAAAACAAATGCTTATCAATTTACTTTCCAATGCCAATAAGTTCACCAAGAGTGGCGGAGAGATCGCAATTGAGTGCAAGTTGGCGGAAAATGGTAGATATGAAATATCGGTGATCGACACCGGCATTGGTATCGCGCCCCCCGACATTCAAAAGGCGATGTCGACATTTGGTCAGGTTGAAAGTTCGCTGGATCGCAGGTTCGAAGGCTCAGGGCTGGGTCTGCCCCTCGTGAAATCGTTGTCCGAACTCCATGGCGGTGGTCTCAAGATCGAAAGCGAGTTCGGTGTTGGCACCAAGGCGACAATATGGTTTCCCAAGGAGAGGGTTGTCGGCGGCGAATGAAGTCCGTTCAGGTTCACTTCTGCTTATAGCTATACCCGGACCTGAGACCTGCTTTCATATTACTTCCGGATGGCAGCAGAAGCCCCGGGAATCGATCTACCCGGCATTCTATAGATTTTATCCACATAGGTTTTATCCACATAGGTTTTATCCACATTTTTGAGATCAACACATTAAGCATGAGCGACAAATATGAATTCCCCCTTAAGCAGAATAGCCAAAATTATTAATCTACTCATGAATTGTTACAACGCAGAAACAATAAAGTGAGGAAGAGACATATTCCTGTTACAGAGAATTTCCACAATAAGGGCGAATGGTAGAAATTGAATCATTTGTCTGCGGTACTTCATTTCATTCGTCTTAACCAATATTCGCAATTCGACACCCGTGAAGTCACTATATCGAGGAAATATCAATTATGAATATAAGCTTGAAAATCGCCCAAAAATTACCCGCCTACATCATAGGTGCAGCTTTGGTCACAGGCGTTGCCATCGGCGGCATCTCCCAATACGAAGCAGAGGATTTTTTGACAGTTGAAGTTGAAAGCAAATTGATCGGCATCATGGAGAGTCGCAAGGCGGCACTTGATAGCTACCTCGGCATGATCCAGCAAGACCTGCGGGCAATGTCTGTGAACACCATGACTCAGCAGTCATTAGAGGGTTTTTCCACCGCATTCGACGAAGTGGGCAATTCACCCCTGAAGACACTGCAATCCCTCTATATCACAACAAATCCAAACGCCAATGGCGAAAAGCACAAGCTTGATCGGGCCAGCGACAACTCGGCCTATTCCGATCTTCATGGCAAGATTCACCCCAGGTTCCGCACCCTGCTGGAGGAACGCGGTTATTACGATATCTTCCTGGTCGATACAAAGGGCGATGTTATCTATTCCGTATTCAAGGAACTGGATTACGCGACAAATCTTGCCAAGGGCGAATGGCGCGACAGTGACCTGGGCGTTGTTTTCCGGGACGTGATGTCGAAGGGTGGCAGCGGAGCTTTGTCCTTCACCGACTTTCGCCCCTATGCCCCCAGTGCTGATGCGCCAGCCAGTTTTATGGCGAGCCAGGTAAAATCAAGCAGTGGTGATACCATCGGTGCCCTGATTTTCCAGATGCCCATAGGCGAGATCAACAAAATCATGCAGCAACAGGCAGGTCTGGGCGAATCAGGCGAATCCTATATCGTCGGCAAAGACTTTCTGATGCGCAGCGATTCCCGGTTCTCGGAAGAATCAACCATCCTGAAAACAAAAGTTGATACAGGTACGACCAGAGCCGGTCTCGATGGTAAAACCGGTCTGGCGGAAGTTGCCGATTATCGTGACATCATGGTTCTATCCGCCCACGCTCCTTTGAACATACTCGGCGTTGAATGGGCTGTGATGACGGAAATTGATTCATCCGAAGCCTTTGCCGGTGTCGCTGCAATCCAGAAAATTTCCATGATCGTCGGTGTCGTTGTACTATTGATTATTGGTGTCATTGGCTACTTTCTCGCCAGGACAATTGCCGCCCCCATGGTTAATTTAACAAACGCCATGAATGTACTGGCAGGCGGCGACAATGAAGTTGAAGTGCCCTCCCAGGATCGGACCGACGAACTGGGTGATATGGGCAAGGCGGTTCAAGTCTTCAAAGACAATGCCATCGAAAAGGTTCGTCTTGAAGCCGAAGAGGAACTTGCCCGTACAGAGCGTGCTACTCGGGAACAGGAAGAACGGGATCGCGAAGCTGCAGCCAACACCGAAGCCGCAGCGCGTCAGGAACGCATTGACGGTCTGACTACCGGCTTTGGCGATACCGTTGAAGAAATCCTGGGTGTTGTATCGGCACAATCCACTGAAATGGAAGCCACGGCGCAGTCTATGAGTGAAATCGCCAAACAAACCATGGATGAAAGTGTGTCGGTGTCTTCGGCTGCCGAACAGGCGTCGGCCAGTGTTCAAACCGTTGCCAGTGCCGCCGAAGAACTAAGCTCGTCCATCGGTGAAATCAGCCGTCAGGTCACGCATTCATCAGAAATATCGTCACAGGCAGTCGCAGCCGCCAACGATACAAATGCAACCATTCGGGAGTTGGCAACAGCTGCACAAAAGGTTGGTGATGTCGTTGATCTGATTAATGATATCGCCGAACAGACTAACCTGCTGGCCTTGAACGCGACCATTGAAGCCGCCCGCGCCGGTGATGCCGGCAAGGGATTTGCGGTTGTGGCATCAGAAGTGAAAAACCTGGCGACCCAGACGGCAAAGGCAACCGAGGATATCGGTGGCCAGATCACTGAAATCCAGGGCACCACGGAAAAAGCTGTGAACGCGATAGAAGGGATCGGGGCGACAATTTCCCAAATGAACGAAATTGCAACGGCAATCGCGGCGGCGGTTGAGGAACAAGGTGCCGCAACCGGCGAAATAAGTCGCAATGTCCAGGAAGCAGCCTCGGGAACACAAAGTGTATCTGAGAGCATTGTCAATGTGCGTGGTGCATCAGAGCAAACCGGTACAGCATCCGGCGATGTACTGAGTTCTTCACGTGAGCTTGCAGAGCGGTTCAATACGCTGCAAAGCGAAGTCGAGTCTTTCCTGAAAAACATCAAAGAGGCCTGAGTTTCCAGGCAGATGTGAACTGAAGTAGTTTCGACCTGATCTGACACCGCTCCTTGCAAAAGGAGAGGGTTACCGGTTTTGATAACGGTGCAAATAAAATTATCGAAACACAATCGAAAGGTAACCCTCATGTTACAGAATAGCGAAAAGATCATC
>JABIFY010000102.1 GCA_018650465.1 Alphaproteobacteria bacterium | reverse complement strand
CATGAGGGTTAC
Organism: Alphaproteobacteria bacterium; assembly: GCA_018650465.1. GTDB lineage: Bacteria > Pseudomonadota > Alphaproteobacteria > UBA2966 > UBA2966 > JABILA01. Next base: position 9,161 of record JABIFY010000102.1, on the reverse strand, counting down.
CTTTCGATTGTGTTTCGATAATTTTATTTGCACCGTTATCAAAACCGGTAACCCTCTCCTTTTGCAAGGAGCGGTGTCAGATCAGGTCGAAACTACTTCAACTAAGGCGTTTCCGCTTTAGTCTGATTAAGCCTATTCAAAGCCCTCTCCGGTGTCACCGGAGGGGGCTTTCTTGTGGGTTAAAACTGGTACTGAAACCCGAGGCCGAGAAACTCCAGCTGTTCGTCGTAAAACTGGCCGTTGGGGGAGTAGCCATTGAAATACGACAACAGCAAACGGATTTGGCGGTCTTCTGCCACAGGGTCATTGAACTGCATACCACCCACAACGGACAAATCAGGCTCAAAACCGGTTTCCTCAAAGGTCTGGATGTGGACAGCAGCAACAGGATAGAACCCCCGTTCGCTTCCTGGCCACTTGATTTTGTTGGGCCACTGTTTCTCGACGCCAATTTTAACCGACCATGGGTCCAGGGATGCAGGTTCGCGGCCAAACAAATATCCACCGCCAGCGTATAATTTCAGGCCGTTCATTTCCTTTGGTTCCCAGGCACCTGTCAGGTCAAGACCTTCATAACTCAAGTTCACGCGATCTTCCTCGCCAATTCCGTTGAAGAGGATATATTCATCCCCCAAATGCGAGCTTTGATGAAAAACCCGCGACATGGCCGAGAAGTCACCAAAAGCTGTTTGTCGTCGCCAACTCACAGCCAGGGCGGCCCAGAAGTCGGAATTCACCAGGTCCTTGGAAATACCATCAAGATCAAATATTGAAAACACCGCACCCTGGAAATTGAGATCAAACATGTTTCCGCCGATTTCCCAGTGATCAATTTTATTATCACGAACGATGTCGGTCAGTGACAGTGTTTCACCAAAGCTGACGCTGCCAACGCTGCTTAGTTTGTTGTTGCCCATATAATTTTGCCAGCCCGCTGAAAACCGCGGAGAACGCGGGTCCGCTATGGCAGGTGAAAACAACAGGCGTTTTGTGAATTTTACATAGTCGGGTTTTCCGATATAGGCCACGTCCTGTCTGTCACTGGTATCCTGTTGATCCTTCGTGGGCAGTGGTTCTCTAATGAATATGACATCTTTTAATTCCGAAATTTTTTCCCATTTTTTTATTGTATTTGCTTGATTTTGATCTTCCTTGAATCCCCTCAACACGGCTTGGCCATTCGTGACACTAACCTTGATGTTTTTTAGCTGCGGGTCGAGGTTGATCAGGGCGCTGATGTAGCCTTTGACATAGTCGTCACTGGCTGCCATCGACGGCGCTGTGCTCATGATCAGTGCCATTAATCCGAACATCATTGGAAATAACAGGTGAAGGTTTCGCATTTTCAGTCTCTGGGTCAATTGTGAATTTAGATATTGCCGGGCATTGCCCTGCAGATTGGTAATGCCATCCCTGGCTCTTATCCAGTCAGGAGACAAAGAAATTTAGTCCCAAAACGCACCGCAACAGCAAGCGCATAAGAGAGTATTGTAGACAAAATTTACAAATAAAACGAGAAAATTTTAATCAGAACATGAAGTTCAGTTTTTCAAAACAGCGAAAATTGCCTGCCGGGCAGGACGGGCGCGCGGAACAAATTAGTCTCCAGCGCGTCGTAGTCGCGGGTGCTGAGGCCAAGCTTCCTGCAGGCAATATCAAACCGGCTGGCCAACAAGTCGGCATTGTCTCCGACACCGGTCATGCGGGTGTGAAATCGGGGATCATTGTCCCGACCACCGCGAATTTCATGAATTTGCCGCAAGACCCTGGTGGCCCGGTCAGGGCAGTTCTCCAGCAACCATTCGCGAAACAGTTCCTTGATTTCAAAGGGCAGACGCAGCACCAGATAACCAGCCCGTTTGGCCCCGGCATCCTGCGCTGCGACCAGAATATTTTCCATTTCATGATCGGTCAGGGCCGGGACAACGGGTGCTACCATCACACCAACAGGGATGCCAGCGGCAGATAATTGACGAATGGCATCCAGCCTGCGCGGTGGTGTCGCCGCACGGGGTTCCATGGCGCGCGCAAGGCTGCGATCCAGTGTGGTGACAGATATAAAGACATGAACCAGGTTGTCCTTCGCCATATCCGCAAGAAGATCAATGTCGCGTGTCACAAGGTGGGACTTGGTGACAATGCCAACCGGGTGTCGGGCATCATGCAAGGTCTCAAGAATTCCGCGCATCAAACCATGTTCACGTTCAACCGGCTGATAACAATCTGTATTGGTACCGAGGGCGATCATGCGACATTTGTATTTTGGCTTTGCCAGTTCCTGTTTCAGGGTCTCGACGATATCTGGTTTGCTGAATAGCCTGGTCTCGAAATCCAGCCCGGCAGACAGCCCCGAATAGGCATGGGTCGGGCGGGCGTAACAATAGATGCAACCATGCTCACAACCGCGATAGGGGTTGATCGACTGGTCGAACGGGATGTCAGGCGATGAATTGTGCACGATGGCTGAACGGCAGACCTCTTCGATGACGGATGTTCGCAACGGGGGCAGTGGTGGCAGGTCATGATTATTGTCACCTGTCGACAGCGTCGACTGCCAGTCACTGTCAGATCTGTAATCCCACAACCCGTCGCGGCGCACCCTGTGCTGGCTTTCAAACCGGCCGCTGGGATTGCTTACAGCGCCCCGTCCCCGACGTAATCGTAATTCTTCTGCATCCGGATTGGGCTGCAGCTGGTTGGAAAGTGAGGAGTTTCTGTTGGTATCGGCCATCGGGGAAGTGTATTAGTTGATCTGGAACAAAGCAAGAACATTTTCCAGGCTCGACGGCTGTGTCTGCTTGTCTATGATGCCTTTCATGTCGACCGACAATCAGATCACTTGCGTCATTCCCGCGCTGAACGCCGAAGCTACTTTGCCGGTAACTCTGGCATCACTGAGGGGAATTCCGGTCGTTGTTGCGGATGGTGGTTCCGTCGATAGAACCAAAGCCGTCGTCCTGGACGCCGGTCAGAAGTTTGAGACAGCTGCAAAGGGCCGTGGACAACAGCTTGGTGCCGGGGCAAAAGTCGCCCTGGTCGATGGGGCGCAATGGCTGCTCTTTTTGCACGCGGATACGGTGCTTGAAGAAGGCTGGCAATCGGAAGTAGAGGCTTTTATTTCTGATCCGGCACAGGCGAACAAGGCTGCTGTTTTTACTTTCAAGGTGGATGATGATGGTGCGGCTGCAAGGCGACTGGAAAGTCTGGTGGCCTGGCGAACAAGGATACTGGCTTTGCCCTATGGAGATCAGGGGTTGTTGATTTCGGCAAGGTTATACGAAAGCCTGGGCGGCTACAGACCGCTGGAGTTGATGGAGGATGTTGATCTGGTGCGCCGGATCGGCGGCAATAGATTGCATGTCTTCAAAGCCACCGCCTTGACCAGTGCCAACAAGTTCAAACAGGCCGGATATCTTCGCCGGTCGCTGCGCAATCTCAGCTGTCTTGGATTATTTTTTCTTGGGCTTCCCGTGCGGTGGATCGCCAGGATTTATGGATAGTTTATGAGCCTGCAAAAACACCTCGTGATTATGGTGAAAGTGCCTCAGATCGGTGCCACCAAGACCCGGCTGGCCGCAGGCATAGGACCACTGGCGGCGTGGCGGTTTTATCGCAATACAACGGACCAGGTTATCCGCAGGCTGGGCCGTCACGGGTTGTCATCGAAGTGGAAAATCTGGCTGGCCGTGACCCCTGAACGACTGGCTGCGAACACAAGGTTCTGGCCGGTGGGCGTTCAATGGGTCGGCCAGGGTCCGGGGGATCTGGGCCAGCGTATGGCAAGTTCCATGCTGGCATTGCCGCCAGGACCGGTTGTGCTCATCGGCAGCGACGTGCCGGGCATCCAGCCGACGCATATAGCATCGGCTTTTGATGCCCTTGAATACAACGACATTGTTTTTGGCCCGGCAGAAGATGGTGGTTTCTGGCTGGTTGGCCTCAAACGCCGACCCTTCATGCCGGGACGATTACGGCCTGGTCTTTTCCGGTGCGTGCGCTGGTCCAGTGACCAGGCACTTGAAGATACCATCGCCGGACTGGACCCGCGGTATCGCGTGGCCCGGATCAGCACCTTGTCAGATGTCGATACGGCGGAAGATTTACGGCGTTGGCAGCAGTCGCAGAAGAAGTAAAGTCAGCTCCTGCCGGGCTGGCCTTCCAGCAAGCGATCCATCAATTCAACAAAGTTGCAGGGCTTGTGGCGGTAATCCAGTTGTGATTCCAGGATACCATCCCAGGCATCCTTACAAGCACCGGGTGAGCCCGGTACGGCAAACAGATAGGTGCCGTTGGTGACGCCCGCCGTGGCGCGGGACTGGATCGTTGAGACACCAATTTTTTCGTAGGACAAAAAGCGGAACATTTCGCCAAAGCCCGGAATAAACTTGTCGTAGATGCTCTCGAAAGCTTCCGGGGTGACGTCACGCCCGGTGACGCCTGTGCCGCCGGTTGAGATCACAACATTGATCGCGGGGTCGGCAATCCAGCCGTTCAGTTTTTCGACGATATGCTCCACATCATCTGTCACAATCGCCCTGTCGGCCAGCACGTGGCCAGAAGCCGTCAGGCGATCAACCAGGATCTGGCCTGATTTATCGTCTTCCAGGGTGCGGCTGTCGGAGACGGTCATGACAGCAATATTAACGGGGACAAAGTCGCGGGGGGCGTTACCGATTTTTGACATTTTGAATAATAATCTCTGCTTTTTTGATGTTGGCATCCAGCCCGGTATAGGCTGGCCACTGCCCGGATGCGATGGCATCCAGTGAAGGCGTTGGCTGACCCAGACGATCCCTGTAAATCCAGAAGTTACCGAGGACGCGACGAATAAAAGTCCGGGTTTCCAGGGAGGGCAGGGACTCAATAAAAAGCAAGGGATCGTTCTTGTCCTTGATCTTCCTCATCCATTTTCGAAGATTTCCAGGACCACCATTATATGCCGCCGCGATCTTGACCAGATTATCATCAACGCCATCCGTCTCCATCAAATGGCGCAGATATTTCTGCCCCAGGGCAACATTGAATTCCGGTGAAAACAGCTGGTTACGCTTGTGGCCGCGTAAACTGCGGTCGCGGGCGATAAAGCTTGCCGTGCGCGGCATCAATTGCATCAGGCCACGGGCGCCATCGACGCTTTTGGCATTGGGCTTGAACGCTGATTCCTGACGCATGAAGGCATAGACCAACGCCCGGTCAACCGTAAATCCGGCGACAGGCTTCCAGGGGGGCAGTGGATAAAGGGCGGTATCATAGGCCTGGCCTTCACGTCCCAGCACAGCACGGGCAAGGCTTAATTCTGCCGAAGGGATACCGATATTGGCCGCAAGACTTAAGACAGCGACCCGGTCTTCGGCATGCACTGTCGGGAACAGGCGGCGAATTTCCTTTGAGGCCCAGCCGACCTGGCCGACCTGTTTCAGGGCGACGGTTCGACTGATGGCCGGATCGTTTTTCAGACGCTCAATTGCATGGTTATCCAGCGGTGGATGGGTCCAGCTGAACGGTGATTGGGCCCCGAGTTGCCGCAGGGCAATCTGGCCATAAAAGTTGCGCGGGTAAGTGGCTGCCACGGCCAGCAACCTGTTCACATCCTGGGGTTGGCGACTGGCAAGGGCAGCTCTCGCAGACCAGACAGCACTTGAGGCGACCTGAACATCATTGGACCGGTGGGATCGCATGACAGCTTCGAAATGATGACGGGCAATGACGGTTTCACCCAGTTGCCAGGCGGCCAGACCGGCAGACCAGTCGGCCTGCGTGGTATATTTGCGGGATCGCTCCGCTGCCGGGGCGGCCAGTTTCAAGGCCTGTTCCAGTTGACCGTAGCGCACCATTGTCGAGGTGATCTTGGCCATGATGATATCGCGCTGGGTCTGGTCTGTGTTGCGTTTGAACTGCTTTTCGCCCATGTGCTGGAGCGCGCGTTTGATCTGGCCCTTGCGCAAATGCACCCGGATGTCGCGGTCAAAGTGGCGCAGGTAATTGCGCCGGTTGCGGCTCATGCGTTTTGCCGGGCGGTAGTTTTTTACAACCTTGTGGGCGGCATAAATGTTTTTGCCTGAATTTACAGGCGCTGGCGGGTATTTATGGTTTTTGGGCCGACGACGCTTGGCCAGTTTATAGATTGTGGTGGCACCTGGCTCAGCCCGGTATTTGATCATCCAGTCGCGCAATTGTTTGTAATTTGATCGCCAACCAGTGGGGTGCATATAGCGCTGATACAGCACCCGCCCCATCAGGCGTTTGTCGTCCAGCTTTTTGATCAGCCGGTCAGCCTTGTTCCACTGACGCTTTTCCTGCAAGGCAAAAATCTTGCGATACAGCACCACATCATCAGGGCTCAGCACACCCGGCACATAGGATTGTTGCTCGGCGTTCACAGGTTCCGGCGTTGAATTGGCCAGTGCAGGCATAGCCAGCGTCACAGCAGCCAGACCCAGCATACCCGTCAGGACAACCCGCAGTCCCCTCGAACAACGGCGCGTCAACAATGGATTATCTTTCAAACTGGCCCCTCAATACTCAGTCTTGCAGCAGGCGTACACGAACACCCGACCGCGGAATCTTTGGTGTTTTTACCTGATTCCGGGATTCCCGGCAAGGGAAAGGAGCCAGGGCAATTAGACCATTGCGACCAATTTGACGCCGAGGATCAAATCCCCTCCGCCAACCGATCCCGGATCGCACGGATATCTTTCCAGGCTTCGCGTTTTAACGCGGGTTGGCGTAGCAGATATGCCGGGTGGAAGATGGGCATGGTGGGGATATCCTGATCACCTGCCTTGTAGCTGACCCAGCGGCCGCGCAGGCGGGTGATGCCTTCCTTGGTATCCAGCAAACTACTTGCGCTGGTGCCGCCGACCAGGATCAGGACTTTGGGTTTGATCAGCTCGATATGACGGGCGATGAAGGGCAGGCAGCTCATGACCTCGGCGGGGGAGGGTTTGCGGTTGCCCGGCGGGCGCCAGGGCAGAATGTTTGAAATGTAGATACTTTCGCGATCCATCCCGATCGCCGCCAGCATGCGATCCAGTAGCTGGCCGGACACACCGACAAAGGGCTTGCCCTGACGATCCTCGTCAGCACCGGGGGCTTCGCCGACAAACATGACGTCGGCTTCCGGATTGCCGTCGCTGAAAACCAGATTGCTGGCGGTATGTTTCAGGGCGCAGCCTTCAAATCCGGCCATGGCTGTTTTCAGATCGTCCAGCGTTGTCGCAGCTTGGGCCAGGGCACGGGCGCTGGCTTGCGCGGCTTCTATGGATTCGAGACTCAGCGGGACAGTTGCGGACGTCGAAGCCGGTGTACCGCCTTGCTGACGGGCTTGTGGTGCCTGGGATGCCACAGGTTCTTTCGCCACGGGCTTGGCGGCCAACGTGAAGGCGTTGACAGGTTGTTCGCCAACGGCTTCGTCGGCACCTGCTTCAACCTGCCACTTCAGAGCGGCGATATCCTGTGCGAGGGCATTCATTGAGGCAGATTATCACGGCTACCGGGTTCCAGGCTATTGCGCCCGTAATTAATCATCGAATGAATCAACGAAATTCGCTTCGAATTGTTTATTCCACGGTGAATTTTTTGCGAATCTCCATGATTCCTGCCGAATCCATTGACCAATGCCAGGTGGCAAGGCATAAAAAATAGGTACAGGGTCTTCTGCCCCCCGGGAAACAATTGTGAACAGAGATCAAGGAACGGAGCCGCTGCCGTGCTGATCCTGAGTGGAGAATATAATGACTGAGCAAGTCGAACGCGAAAGCATGGAATTTGACGTGGTAATTGTTGGCGCTGGCCCATCGGGCCTGGCTGCCGCGATCCGCTTGCGCCAGATTTGTGAGGAAACCGGCACAGATCTGTCCGTCTGTGTGGTTGAAAAGGGCTCGGAAGTCGGCGCGCACATCATGTCAGGGGCCATCATGGAGCCCCGCGCCATGAACGAGCTGTTCCCGGACTGGCGCGAACGCGGTGCGCCGCTAAATACACCCGTAGTTCAGGAAAAAATGCTGATCCTGACGGAACCCAACGCCATCCGCGTCCCCAATCTGGCCTTTCCAAAAGAATTCGACAATCACGGCAACTATATCGTCAGCCTCGGTAATGTCTGTCGCTGGCTGGGTGAACAGGCCGAAGCCATGGGCGTGGAAATCTTTCCAGGCTTTGCTGCGTCGGAAGTTCTTTATGACGACCGGGGTCGCGTGAAAGGCATCGCGACAGGTGACATGGGCATCGCTGAAGACGGATCCCACAAGGGTGAGTACGAGCCGGGCGTTGAACTTCATGCCAAATACACCTTGTTTGGTGAAGGCTGTCGGGGATCGCTGGGCAAGGACCTGATGGTCAAATATGACTTGCGCAAAAATTCCGATCCACAAAGCTATGGCATTGGCATCAAGGAGCTGTGGGAAGTCAAATCAGAGAACCACCATCCCGGCCTGATCGAACACACCGCCGGCTGGCCCATGGACAGCAAAACTTATGGCGGCAGTTTTATCTACCACCTGGAAGACAATCAGGTTGCAGTCGGCTTCGTCATTGGTCTGGATTATGAAAATCCGCACCTGTCGCCATTTGATGAACTGCAACGTCTGAAGACACATCCGGTAATTCGCGAAACATTTGAGGGTGGTCGCCGTATTGCCTATGGTGCCCGCGCCATTAACGAAGGCGGTATGCAGTCCCTGCCGGAACTGGTGTTCCCGGGCGGCGGTTTCATTGGTTGTGAAGCCGGTTTCCTGAATGTGCCCAAGATCAAAGGCAGCCATACGGCCATGAAGTCCGGCATGCTGGCCGCAGAAGCGGTGCACGAAGCCCTGACAGCTGGTGACGAAGGGCAGGGGGTTCTCAATTCATATGTCGAAAAATATGAAAATTCCTGGATTGCAAAAGAATTGTACCAGGCCCGGAACTTCCGCCATTACTTCCGCCATGGCTTGCTGGCCGGAACAATCCTGGGCGGGGTCGAGCTCAAGGTTTTCCGTGGCAATGTGCCCTGGACCCTGAAGAGCCATTCAGATCACGACAAATTGAAAAAGGCATCCGAGTGTAAGAAAATCGACTATCCCAAGCCGGACGGGGTTCTTACTTTTGACAAATTGTCGTCGGTCTTTATCTCCAATACCAACCATGCTGAAGATCAGCCGGTCCATCTTAAATTGAAGGAT
>JABIFY010000101.1 GCA_018650465.1 Alphaproteobacteria bacterium | reverse complement strand
CATCGCACCCACCTTGATCGTGGGCTTGCCCTTTTCTATCTCCAAAGGCCGGACGCCTATTTTTGGCATCAGGAAAACAACACCGTCCTCCTCCCAAAACCATGCACGCGGAGCCACCTGTGTCGGAACGCGCTGACGTGATCCGTCTTCTGCCGTTTTCCAGTTCATGCGCTCAACGGTGAACGTTTCACCTTTTGCAGATGCTTCAACGATGCTGATCTGAGTTTGTAATGCAGCGGCAAATTTGGTACGGCTGCGAATTACAGGATCAACCTTTTCCCGCTTCTGGCTGTGGTCCGATAATTTCAAATTTTTGAGTACTGACATCTGATTGTCTCCTTATGTGTTTCTAGGAAGACAAGTACGGACAGAGTTCAGGACGCCTGTAGACCCGATAAAGGACCAGCGTTGAAAATGTAATTCGACAGATCAGCCCAGCGTCCCGAATACTCAACACATATGTAAAACAATAAATACATATGTAGGGACAACAGCATTTTCGCAACTTGTTGTCAGGCTATCTCCGTGCCAGCCGCGTCCCTACCTAAAACTTTAAGTTAGACACGGAACATCATTGGCATGGAGATATTTGAGTAAATCAATTTTTCGACATGCCTCCATAATCTGGAGGTATTTTTTATGGACAACAAACAAACGATATACACCGTCAACGCCCTTTGTGGCGCTGGCAAAACTTTCTCTGCAATTCAGCATGCAATTACACTGGCAGCGGCAGGTGAAAGGGTCGTGATTGCCCAACCCACCGTGGATCTCTCAAAAGAGAGCAAAGCTGATTGCCAGAGCCGCTTGGGCATTCACCATGTCAAAATAACGCTGATAAACCGGTCCAACACAGCTAGCGTCAAGGAAGCGGTCAAAAAGCACCTGTCCACGCCCTGCGAAACTAGTGAAATACTTTTCATCACTCATTCTGCTTGGGCACTTGTCTGCGATGACGGCTGGCAAAACAAGCAAAACTGGCATCTGATAATTGACGAGGTACCGCCCGTCGACAAAAACTTCCGTGTAAACGTGCCCGACAACCACGACATATTCACCAAACACCTGCGTACAGGTTTCAAAAACAGCGACGGCTATTCACAATTGACCATACGCCCAGCGTCTCACGCCGTTATTGAGGAAGTTGCGCATAATCAGAGCCAGGACGTCATCAACAAAATATTCCAGGAACTTGCAACCCATCTAGTATCCCCATATTGGAAAGTCTGGGTGGAAGATGACACCTACAATAATCTGGTCTCAAGCGGTAAGGGCCAGTTAAACGCCTCTTCAATTCTTCAGCCGGACATTGTTGCGGGTTTCAAATCAGTCACCGTCATGAGCGCGTTGTTTACTGATACAAATCTCAACCACATCTGGAAGAAAATGGGCGTGGACTTTGTAGAACATCCGGTTATTCCCCAAGGACTGCAGTATCTTGCCCATACCAATGGTGGCTCTGTGGAAATCCGGTACATGTATGACGCTCTCTATTCGAAACACCAGGATGACATACATGACTTGTTTGGTCTCATGGTGAATGCAGTCAAAAAGGAAACGGCATCAGATGAGGCTTTCGTGTGGCTGGCAAACAAGCACAAGACGGACGATCCCTTTGTGGGCATGGAGGGGAAACGCCTTCCGAACACGCCTCACGGCCAGAACGGATTTATGAAGTATCACAAAATTGCTTTTCTGCCTGCTCTTAACCAGACACCATTCCACGGCGCATTTCTGAAAAGCATGGGTTTTGATGATGACGGACTTCAGCGGGCGCTTGCTCTTCAAAGCACCTATCAGGCCTGCATGCGTACAAGTATCCGGAAGTTGGACTGCCACCACCCGAAGGTTATCTATGTTTTCAGCAAGCAGGTTGCGGTGTGGCTACAGCAAATATTTGTCGGAAGTACAATTTGCAAAATACCCAGTCTGCCTATCATCGAATTCAAGGCACCAGGACGCCCGGAAATACACAAAACCAGAGCAGACCGCAAGGAAGCGCGTCGTCTCAACCAAGCGCGTTATAGAGCCAAGAAAAGAGACAAAGACAGCCGGTAGTAAACAACACTTATTATAAAGGATAAAATACTACCGCTAGCCGGATGCATGTCTTCTGGACAGAATTTACATTGCCACACGTCGCAAGCGACATGTGCAATCTCGCCTTGGTGTTTGCCTTCTATGCCCTTGGCATTCCGGCAAACGCCAGCGAGGGTCTTTTGGGCATTGGTAGTCTTGGCTTCCGCCAAATCTGATTTGAACAAGTCCCAAGGAAACCAATTCCAAAATGAACCGCGCGGGTATTTGCGATTGGGCTTGCCCAATAAGCAAATGTGAAGTGCGAGGTGGCTGAAGCGCAGCAAAGCCACCTGTTCAGGAACAAGCCATTCGACATATCGAAATCCCAACAGAAATTCCTGAAAAACAAATAAGCCCAATGACATCTGGTTCAATACGCTTTCCATTCATGGGTAGTGTTGCGCTTTACCGGGCTGCCACGCTTGTAACTCGGGCTGCAGCAGGATTGACGCTTCATCGCAACATGGGCAGCGAAACACCTAATTCTGGCGTATTAACGCAGTATAAACACAATTTTACTTAAATAGTTTTTAATATAAGAAAAACAATTACTGTCTTAAGAAAGTACTCGACCGCCTCGCTGAACCACATATACATTATTAATACAACTACAGAAAGAGTATGTATTATGATGTTACTTACACAAGACATTCGCACAAAATTGGAAACAAATGGGTGCGAACAACAAGAACTGATATCCAAGGGTTTCGCAGTGGCTGACCACATGCCAGTCGTGAAACTCTTCACCCCTGACGCAAGCGCCGTCTGGCTACTCACTACACTTGATCCCAATGACAAGGACCTTGCTTATGGCCTTTGCGATTTGGGCTTTGGCAGCCCAGAACTTGGTCATGTCCGGATAACGATGACAAAAGATTGTGAATTGCGTCGCTTTCGTCACGAAAGTCGTAGGCTTGCTGCAGCATTGATCAATGGTCTCCTGAACAGAATTCCGGTTTCCGGAATCGGAGAACCAAACAAAATGAAACATATTCTGTAATACTGAATCAAGCTTGAATTAGAAATGACGGCTCAGTTTTACCTAAACCGCCGACTTCCCACCATCGAAGGCACCTGCGAACTCAGGACCGTCCGGCGCGAATCCTGTTTACCGCCGTTTTCGATGATGCGACGGCACAACGTCGATCCGTGATTGATTTCCACCTCTGATCCCTGCATTTACGTGTTAAGTACGAGGCTTGAGCTTCAGGTGTTTGCAAGTATTGTGGGCTGTGAGATCGAGGAGAAAAAGCTTGTGCTTACGTCAGTCGTGAAGAAAATTATCGAAGTTCAGTACTTCGCGGGAGCGAATTAAATGAAGTGCCCAATTACCGGCGACAGTGAAACAGAGTTTTTGTGCGAACAAGGTCCCTTTGTATGGGTTCGTTTTCCTGCGAGCGGGTTTGTTTGCCTGAAAGAGTTGCCTAGTGAAAGCGAAGCGGCGGAACTTCAGAATAACTCCATGGGACATTCCTATATCGCCGAATATGAGCGCAAATGGAAAAGCAAATTCAAGCGTTCCAAGGGACGGGCTAAACAATTAAAGCGGCATGTTCCGGGTAGACGAATTGTGGATATTGGATCGAATGTTGGACTATTTGTGCATGCAGCAAACACAATTGGTCTGGATTGCATGGGCGTAGAGATCAACCAAACGCTCGTCGAGTACGCCCAAAAGCGCTTCCCTGAATATCAATTTGTTAATAGCTCACTAGAGCAATTGGCCATCAACGAACACTTTGATGGCATTTACTGTTCGGAGGTCATTGAACATGTCCCTGACGTCCGGCATTTTGCCCAATGCCTTTTCAGTCTTTTGAATGACGGAGGGGTCCTTTATTTGACGACACCAAATCTTGATGAGTTTCAATCAGGCGCCAAAATAAATCGCGACCTTTTGGCTCCAGACCACAAACTCTATTTTAATAAATCGAATATCAAAGATTTTTTGATTTCGGTTGGATTCAGGAAAGTTCAATTTCGGTTTGCTCTTGGTGGTGGCATCAAATTATTTGCCACAAAATGACCTGCAATCCAGTTTTATTACGTCAAGACCAAAACCACTAATCGAAAATCAAAACCGAATTTTGACATCTGCAAACAGAAATAGCTTTTCATATTTGCAGGACGACGCATTGAAATGCGACGTCTGTCAAACCAGGGATGTCAATCGTCCTCAACGGGCCACTTTGGAACCTGATCGCTGACCTCCGACTTCGCCCGCTTTACCCCTTAAAGCAAACCTTTGTACTGGGAAGGTCCATTTGGCTCGGGAAAGCGGACATAATCCGTCACTTTGGACGAAGGCTGCCAATAGCAGGAGCAGACATTATCTCCGTGATCCAAGTTGTGTCTTTGCTGCCAATCAACAGATTGTACTCATTGAACAAAACGAAGAAACTACTATCATTTATCGATGGATAGCCTGATTTCAAACATTCTTCGTGCTTTTGCGAAGGCATGGTAAAGGAGAGGACGAAATGACCGTAGAACCGATTTCCGTGAACACTGCCAAGGAGGTCGTGACGTACCGCCATTTCATCAACGGTGCCTATGTTGACCCCCTCAACGGTGAATGGTTCGACTCGATCGATCCCTATCGGAATGAGGTCTGGGCCCGCATACCACGAGGCAGCGCTGCGGATATCGACAATGCTGTTGCGGCGGCGAAATGCGCAATGACCGAAGGTCCCTGGGCAACGATGACACCCAGCGTCCGCGGCAAGCTGATGCGCCGGTTGGGCGATCTTGTGGCCGAGAACGCGGAACGGTTGGCGAAAATCGAAGTCCGTGACAACGGCAAGCTGATGTCCGAGATGCTGGGCCAGCTGCGTTATCATCCGGAATGGTGGTACTATTTCGCCGGTCTTGCGGACAAAATAGAAGGGAGCGTCATCCCCGTCGACAAGCCTGATCATTTCGCCTTCACCGACCATGAGCCGGTTGGCGTGGTCGGCGCGCTGACGGCCTGGAACTCTCCGCTCTTGTTCATCGCGTTCAAGTGCGCTCCTGCGTTTGCTGCAGGATGCGCCGTCGTCATAAAGCCATCCGAATTCACATCAGCCTCCACGCTCGAGTTCGCAGCATTGACGCGCGATGCCGGTATCCCGGACGGCATGTTCAATGTGGTCGCGGGCCACGGCGCAGAGGCCGGGTCAGCCTTGGTTGATCACCCGGATGTGGCCAAGATTACCTTCACCGGCTCGGACACAACCGGCGCTATGGTCTACAGCCAGGCCGCTAAAACGATGAAACGGGTGAGCCTGGAGCTCGGCGGCAAGTCGCCTAACATCATCTTCGCCGACGCCAATCTTGATGCAGCGGCGGCTGGTGCTGTCTCAGGCATCTTTGCGGCAACCGGCCAGACTTGCATCGCGGGCTCACGTCTCCTGGTGCAGAATTCAATCAAGGAAGAGATGACGGAACGCCTCGTGGAGATGGCAAAGACGGCAAAGATTGGCGATCCAATGTCGCCAGACACCAACATCGGCCCCGTGACCACGGCCCCGCAATATCAGAAAATCCTCGACTATATAGACATCGCCAAATCCGAAGGTGCGCGCCTGCTCGCTGGCGGTGGCCCGTCGGATGCAGGGCCGCAATTCGTGCAGCCGACGATCTTCACCGACGTCGACAACGCGATGCGCATCGCGCAAGAAGAAGTGTTTGGCCCCGTGCTCTCGATTATTGGTTTTGATGATGAAGACGAAGCCGTTCGCATCGGCAACGACGTGATCTATGGTCTCGCCGCTGGCGTCTGGACCCAGAATATTGGTCGCGCACACCGTATGGCGAAGGCGCTGAAGGCCGGTACAGTCTGGGTGAATACGTACCGGGCGGTCAGCTATCTGATGCCCTTCGGTGGCATGAAGCATTCAGGTTTGGGGCGCGAAAACGGCCTGGACGCAATCAAGGAGTATCTGGAGGTAAAATCCGTCTGGATCAATACGTCTGATGACGCGCCGGGCAATCCATTTGTCATGCGCTGATGGGCGGTGCGGGTCCCCGTAGGCTCAGTCTTCTTCCAAAAGGTCGGTGACTCAAGCGAAATAGTTGCAGCAAGGGGGTAAAATGGAGGTCACGGTTTTCGGAGCAGGTGCCGTAGGTTGCTACTATGGAGGCATGCTGGCCAGGGCTGGACATCAAGTCGAATTCATTGGTCGTGCCAGCCATGTAAATGCAATAAATGCCAAAGGACTTTTACTCGATACTCAGGAACTCAGCGAGTACGTATCATCGACTGCTGCAGTCGACACATCAGCCATGGGTGCCTCGGAACTTGTCCTGGTGGCTGTCAAATCGGCAGATACTGAAGCAGCTGCCATCTCTCTGAAAGAGAAACTGTCCGCAACAACCATGGTTCTTAGCCTCCAGAACGGTGTCGACAATGCTAATCGCCTCAGTGACTTGACTGGTGGACATCCGGTATTTCCGACCATTGTTTATGTTGGTGCGGAGATGGCGGGGGCTGGTCATGTCAAACACCTTGGCCGGGGAGAACTGGTGATTGGACGGTCCGCGATAAGCGACACGATCAGTAAAATATTTTCCGAAGCTGGTATTCCGGTTTCTGTCGACAGTGATATCTCGAAGGCACTATGGATCAAATTGATTTATAATTGCGCCTATAACGCGCTCTCAGCCGTTGGAAACATTCCATATCGTCTCATGCTGGAAACAGAAGGGACAAAAGAAGTGATGGCCAGCGCCATAAACGAATGCATCGCGGTGGCTTGCGCCTGCGGAGTATCAATAGAAGAAGACATCATTGAAAGGGTATTGGCGTTGGCAGACACTATGCCAGAGCAGAGGTCATCAACTGCCCAGGATTTTTTGCACAACCGGCCAAGTGAGATTGATTTTCTCAACGGTTTCGTTGTCCGCAAAGGGCACGAGTTCGATATTCCGACGCCAACAAATCAAGCTCTTCAAGTCGCGATCAAGCTGGTGGAAAATGGACGCCAAAACGCCTGACAGTCATAAAGGCGCTCTGATTTTGTTGCAGTTAACGTTACTTGCTTTGGAGCAAGCCCCCACAGCTGCGCAAGAAAACATCCTGTCAATGTGATCTTCGAGCCATTCAGCTTTGGGCAAACAGTCCAGTGCCAGCCAACCCGGTCTGCCGCCGCCGAGGCTTGATTGGCTTCATCATCAGGCGCGTCATGTATCCACGCATTAAGACGGGACCGACACTTGGTATGACGAGCCGACCGTCTTCTGCTTTGAACATCTGCTTCTTGATGCGTTCAGTGCCGGGGATGATGTGATGCCTAAAAAGCACCGGGCGCGATCATCTGGGCGCACATATGATTGATGGCGCTTGCACTGGGAGCGTTAGAAATTCCGTGTCATTTCTTTAAACTGAAGAAAAGGAATGACACGGAATTTCTAACGCTCCCAGTGCAAGCGCCATCAATCATATGTGCGCCCAGATGATCGCGCCCGGT
>JABIFY010000006.1 GCA_018650465.1 Alphaproteobacteria bacterium | reverse complement strand
GCGATAATAGCCGAGCCCGCCGTCATGTTAAGCGCGATACCGCCGCGCGCCTTCTCGACGTGGTAGTGCAAGTAGCGGTCCGTCGGCATGCCGTCTTCCGAATAGGCAGGCTCATGGCTGGTGCTCATGATCCGGTTTCGCAGCGTCAAGTGCTTCAGTTTGTATGGCTGCAGCAATGGATCCGAAGTGCTCATCCCTTCAATCCTTGGCGGTTTGACCCATTGTCGGGTAGTCGAGATAGCCTTCAGCGCCGCCACCGTAAAACGTGGCCCGGTTGTAAGGAGTCAATTTTACGCCCATCCGCAACCGCTCGGGCAAGTCGGGGTTGGAAATGAAAAATCTACCAAAGGCAATTGCGTCAGCATTGCCATTCACCAGCATTGCATTGGCATTTTCGCCCTGAAAATTTCCAGCGGCGATCAATACTCCATGCCACATCGGTCGGAAGAGCTCTGCAGCCGAAGGTACATTTTTGTGATCCACCTCACGCTGGCCTGCTCCGCTGGCTCGTGGCTCAATCAGATGCAGATAGGCCAGACCGAGCTTGTCCAGCTCCTTGATCAGGTGCGTGTAGAGCGGCATCGGATTGTCCTCTCCACTATCATTGGCAATACCGTATGGAGATAACCTAATGCCTACACGATTCGCCCGCCATACAGCTGCGATGGCCTCGGTAATTTCCAGCACCAAACGGCAACGGTTTTCTATTGAGCCACCGTAGTCGTCGGTCCGCTGGTTACTCCGCGTCTGCAGAAATTGTTCCAATAAATAGCCGTTCGCCGCATGGATTTCGACACCGTCAAAGCCAGCTTCCATGGCAGAGCGGGCAGCGTGAACATAACGCTCGATCAGGTCAGAAATCTCCTCAGTTTCAAGAGCGCGCGGCGCCGGACAAGGTACGCGCTGGAAATCGGGCGTCATGACTTCAGTGTTCGCGGCGATCGCCGAGGGCGCGATCGGAAGCCCTTCGTCGGGCTGGTACGATTGATGAGATAACCGGCCCATATGCCAGAGTTGGAGATAGATCTTGCCGCCCTTGGCGTGCACGGCGTCGGTGATCAGTTTCCAGCCGTCGATTTGTTCCGGGGTATGGATGCCGGGTGTAGAGGGAGCACCACGACCATCCTCTGAAATCTGAGAGGCCTCGGCGATGATTAATCCGCCATCACTTGCGCGCTGTGCATAGTACTGAGCCATCATCTCGTTGGCTATATTACCGGGAACCGTTGCACGCATTCGCGTCAGCGGTGCCATCAAAACACGGTGCGACAATGAAAGTTCGCCAATGGCGATTGGCGTGAACAAGTTGTTTTCAGTCATGGATGTCAGTGCATCACAAATCCTGTTGCCTTGCAACGCAGACTGTCTGTACCGTGAATGCAGGCGCGATAGCGGTTTCTCACCAGGGACAATTTTACCTCATACCCGGCATTTCCAGATCATTCTGTTTTGCGACCGATATCAACATTTCTATGTTTGCAGAACTTTCTGGCCAGCCAACAGGTCCTCTACAAAATAGGCGGCTAGTTCGTTTCGCCCTTTGACACCCGCCTTCAGATAAACTGCACTGCATTGACTTTTCACTGTACCGGGGCGCGTCTCTCTGAGGTCTGCTATTTCCTGAGCAGAAAACCCCTTGATGAGCAACATGGCAATCTGCTGTTCAGATGGCGTCAATTCCCAAACGCTGAACTTCGCATCGATCACGGCCAACAATTCCCCTGAAGCGACTTTGACCAAGGCTTTCGCATCATCATGTTCCTGGAGAAGTTGTTTGATTTGTAGACCGATCACAGCCAGGGCAAAGGCCAGCGAAAGCGTGGAAATTATTTCAATACTGCTGTGATCGATCCATGAAGTTGAAATATCCAGATGGAAAACATCGGCCATTATGTCTATCAGGAAGAAGAATTCACAAATGGCAATTACTGCGAACGCAATTGCCAATGACCGAAGTTTGAATGCCTTCTGATTGTCTGATCCTGTTCTCAAATGCTTCCTCCCCTGTATGAGGATTGTAACCTGGGATCAGCGTCATACAAGGGAGCCACATCGCTAGTCGTCATCATAGTCGCCGCTGTTTGCGCGCCTGTGACAGGCGGGACAATTCGCTCTGGATTTGACTTTTGGGTCGCTCCAGGCTCGTTGGGGAACTTCCTCGTTATGCTCACGAACCCAATACGGTGTTTTTGTAATACGCAGAGGAGTGGAATTTTTCGACAATCCCCGCATGAATTTACCGTCTCTCCATCCTGAATCAGCAGAGTTCTCCTGCAAGTACTTTGTTATCAGCTTGACCGAGGAGGCATCCAAAGACGCATCTTCTCCAAAATGATCCGATAAATCGTTCATGATTTTCACCCACGATTTCTTGGGTAGCATCTGGGGTTGAAACACCATGTGGCAGGCACCGCATTCATCAATGACGACCTGGTTCCGGACTGGATCATAACGCTCATCAGCTTGAACAGTCGTACCTGTGAGAAAAATTGCAAAAATTGCAACAAGGTATTTTATCGGGGTCTTGGGCATATCTATTCTCCGTTGCCAAGTTTACTGGTTAATCATGAAAGTCAGAAAGTCACCCTTTTCCAGCGAAGTACAAATGCGTCCAGTGACACTCTTGCAATTGCGCCGAAACCACTTTTCAACTTTTTTGAAATCTGTATATCTGGCGGGTGAGCGAGACACCGCCATCGGTTCGATCGCCTTTCCGGCACGGGTCTGGCCCGGATTTGCCGGATTATTTGAATGACATGTGGTGCAGGAAGGGATGTCCGGCTTTCCCGTGCCAGGTTTGGACAAAAAAAGCTTTTTACCGCGATCCGTAGAAAAACCCTCAAAACCTGGTGTTTGTATTTTCACCCTGGCGGCATAGTCAGCAAGAATATTTTGTCGAGGCGAGGCGAATGCCACATTGGCACCGGCCAATATCCAGCTTGTGAAAATAATCACAGCCAGCGTTGACAGAGTAAATGAATTTGCATGTGGTTTCATTCCTGAGCTCCGTTTGGCAGGTTAACGTTGCTGTCATTGAACAGGCCTGTAGAGGCATCTTCATGACATGCATTACAGTTGATCTTTGAGCCGACGCTCTTCAGCCGAAAGACAGAGGGCTCAATTTTCCGGTGCTTCCTTTTCCATCTCCGTGTCTCGGTGATGCGAAATGTGGGGGTGTTGACCTTGCCCATTTGATTGGCGGCCTTGGTATCAAATGTCCCCGCGTCATTCTTTTCGAGATAGCTGCTGATACTGGCGACGGAGGCCTCGTCGAGAGAGGCATCTTCTCCGTAGTGATCGGCAAGACCGGCCATGATTGATTGCCAAGCTTCCTTTGACCGCAAACCTGGATGATAAACAACATGGCAATCGCCGCATTCGCTTTTGTAGTCGGCGGGGACATCAACGGCCCTCCAGCCCATGGGAGGCTTCCCCGCAAGTGATGCGCCCACCCCGATCAGCAGCACACCGAACACGACAAATACAAGGGCTCCTCTACCAATGTACGCAGAGGTCTTCATGCCTGGTGAGAGATTCGCCATCGGCTTCTTGCCCGTGAACATGGCCTTCAGAACGGGATGTCGGAAAATATATATTTCAGCGAAAACGCCAGTAAGATGAAGAAATATGGCACCAAGCAGCACGAATGCGATGAATTCGTGGATTTCCTTTGCAAGGTGCCCCACTTGATATGTTGTCAAAAAGGCCAGAGGGCCAAGCTTTTCCTGCCCCGCCAAAGCAACCAGACCAGACAAAACCAATCCGGTCAGAGTAGATATCAGGATTGCGATCATCCAGGACCCAAGTGGATTGTGACCGGCATGATCATCTGATTTTCCAGTGGTGATCATGCGCAGATGCCGAAGCATACCACTGATCGCCATAGGGAACTGCCTGAACTTGCTGTAGTGGCTGCCGACGAAACCCCAGGCAATACGAAAAACCAAAAGGATTCCAATCGCGTATCCGGCGACAACGTGAGTATCCAGCCACCAGGACGGCGCCAGGAAACCAGTGATGCCAGCAACGCTGACAGCGATAACCATGAACCAATGGAACAGCCTGAGCGGCAAATCCCAAACCAGGCGGTATTGATCGGGTTTTTCGACGGGCCCCCTTGGCAAATTGTTATGTAAATTACTGTCCATGTACTAACCGCCAATCCAGTTTCGGGCCGACCTGAATTTGACAGTTCCGCGGGCTATAACAATCAACCGAAGTGTTGGTTTTGACCGGATAGAACTATGGTTTATGGGAAACTGGCCACCTTTCCTGTCGCTTTGGTTGCCAGATTATTCGTCCGCTGTTGGCTAATAGGCCCCGTCCTCACCGCCTCCAGTCTTCTTTCGCGTTGAACAGCTAAACACACAAGTTTTGACAAATGGCTTGTTGTGCGCGGGTAACCAGACGTGATGCGAAACAGGCCTAAAGGCAAATCCAGTAACGAGCGTTGTGATGATCGCGCAGGCTTTTGGGGGTCACCACCCCAAGCGGACGTTTGAGGCTAAATCCCGATATCCATCAAATTATAGTCCCTGATGTCAGCTTTGGCGGTGGTGTTCCAAAGGTAGTCTGCGGCGTTGTCGGCGAGTGGCACGTAGGTGAAAGGCGTTTCATCGGGGAAATGTTGGCGACGTGCGTCGATGGCATACATGATCATCCGCGCGCGGCGGCTGATGTAAGCGTCGTCGTACAGGGACACCGGATTATGGATGCCGCCGCTGGTGACGTTGTGAACGGATTTTCGGCGATGAAATCCGGCGTTTAATGTGACCCGGATATTCTCGCTGGTATTGGCGAACGATCCATGTACGGCCTGGCGGTTGACGATAGCCGTGTCGCCAGGTGCGCAAATCAGTGGCACGGCATCGGGCAGGCGATCAGAGCCGCAGGCGCCAACCAACGACACGATATCCACCTTGCCCATGTCGTGCGACCCTGGCACCACCCAAAGTCCGTTGGCTGCGTCGCAGCCATAGAGTTGCGTCATAAAATTGAAACCATGCGTGCCGCAGTCCAGGTCGGCGCTGCCCCAGTGGGTCCAGCCATCCTGATGCCAGGCCACTGAGCCGCCAAGTCGGGGGTGCTTGACCCAGAGGCCTTCGTTGAAGGGCGTGAAATCCGGACCATTGACCGCTTCGGCTACGGCCAGTAAATCCGGGTGGCTATATAACCGAAGGAAGGCCTCCGAGTGTTGCAAGGAACCCAGCGTCACCTGCATCACCCACTCTGGTGCATCAGCAGGCACCTCGGGCTCCAGCATTTTCACGGGATGGCGGCCATGATTTTTGGCCGTGCCGCCCAGTGGGTCCGACAAGGGCTTGACCAGGCGCGGTCCTCGTCCTTTAAGTCCTGCTCCCAGTGCCGGACGGCCATGTTTATCGACCTTGCCATCCGGACTGAGCGGCATGCGATCCAATGCATCTGCCACACCGAGTTCAAGATCCTTGCGCTCCTCTTCACCAACAACACCGGTGAACACGTAGAAGCCGTATTTCCAGTAGGCATCGAGGATCGCCGGATCCAGCTTACCGTCATCGTCGAAGCAAATTGGCCCACGATTGTCCATGGCCAGCGCACGCGCTGTTCCCTCTTCCCGGTAGCGGGTCATCTCTGCTTCGTCTTCTCCGAAGTCAGTCGCGAGAACGTCCGGCAGGTTCAGATTAACTTGGGGCATGTGTTTCTCGTCCGGTGTTTGAGTGTTGCTGAACCAAACCATAGAATCGACTGCATCAAATGGAAAGACCGCTCCTCCGCCGCCCGGTCGAACGTCCCCCCATAAATCTCTGCTATCCAGAAAAACTCAGCAAAATCTGATTCGTTTCACCTTGCTCTGTAATTTGACCAAAGGGTGTGGCAGGATTTGAAGGGTTTCCAGTTTCGATGGAAACGTCGCGTTTCATTTTGTCCATGCCCGGCAGCAGATACATAAGCAGAAGCTATTCCAGCATAACCGAATTCGCTCTGTCCGGATCATCCGAACTGGACCCAAAACAAAAAGGTATCAAATCCAGTGACCACGGGGACACACAATTACAACGATGACGATCGAAACCAGAATGTTCGGATCTACGTGAACGGTGAAATTGTTCCGCGGGCCGAGGCAAAGGTGTCCGTGCTGGACGCCGGGTTTATTCTGGGCGATGGCGTTTGGGAGGGGCTCCGGCTAAAAAATGGTAATTTGGCATTTGTCGATGCCCACCTTGAACGGCTTTACGAAGGTGCCAAGGCAATTGATCTCGATATTGGTCTGTCACCAGATGAGATAAAGTCTGAAATTCTACGGACGACAGCCGCGAATAATATGACGGATGATATTCATATACGGCTCATGGTCACACGGGGTCTCAAAACCACCCCGTTTCAGGACCCAAGGGCTTCGGCCAGCGGACCGACGGTCGTGATCATCCCGGAATTCAAGACACCTGTTCCGGGAACCCTTGACCAGGGTATTCGGCTTCATACCGTTCATGTTCGGCGTGGCCGTCCCGATGTGCTGGATCCGCAGATAAATTCTCACAGTAAACTGAACTGTATCACCGCCTGTATTCAGGCGACCAAAGCCGGGGCTGACGAAGCCTTGATGCTGGACCCGCAAGGTTTTGTTGCTACCTGCAATTCAACGCACTTTTTTATTGTGCGCAAAGGTCAGCTCTGGACATCAACTGGCGATTATTGCCTGCACGGAATTACGCGGGACAATGTGCTTCAATTGGCTCAGGACAATGGTTTAGAGGTTTTCGAAAAAAACTTCAGTTTGACGCAAGTTTACAGCGCCGAAGAAGCTTTTGTGACCGGCACCTTTGCCGGCGTCGCGCCTGTCAGTGAAGTGGATGGACGCACCATCGGTAGTGGGCAACGTGGCGAGATAACGAAGCGCCTGCAAGATTTGTATGTGTCCCTGATAGCGGAGGATACGGCTTGAGTAATCCGGTCCGAATTGCCATGTGGTCAGGCCCGCGCAACATTTCAACGGCAATGATGCGTGCCTGGGAAAACCGGACCGATACCACCGTTTGGGATGAACCTCTGTATGGACACTATCTTGCGCATACCGGTATTGATCATCCGATGCGCGAAGAAGTCATTGGTGCCACGGAAACAGACTGGCGACAAATCGTTGATCAACTGGCTGGCCCGGTTCCGGGTGGCAAGTCCATCTATTTTCAAAAGCACATGACCCTGCATTTGATGGATCATATTGATCGGCGCTGGATGGAGAATGTTGTGAATTGTTTTTTGATTCGTGATCCGGCTGAAGTTATTGCTTCTTATGCCGCCAAGCGGGACAAAGTGACGGCTGCGGATGTTGGATTTGAGGCACAACTGGAAATTTTTCGCCATGTTGAAAAATGCGCCGGCAAAATACCGGTCGTCCTGGATGCGCGCGATGTTTTGAAACATCCAGACAACATGCTGCAAAAGTTATGTGCCGCTGTTGGCGTCGAGTTTGATGAGGATATGTTGAGCTGGCCTGCCGGTCGACGCGACAGTGATGGCATTTGGGGGGTGCATTGGTACGGGGCGGTTGAAAATTCAACCGGTTTCGCGCCATACAAACCGTCTGATCCAGGGCTCGACAGTGATCAGTCTGAACTTGCTGCGAAATGCCGTCCATTTTACGACGAACTTTATCATCATCGCATCCAGCCCTCTTGATCGGGTCGACTGCTTCCAAAAGGAAAGTGGACATATTTCCCTTCCTTTTTGTGCTTGATTTCACCTCAGCTGGTGATCAGGCCGCCATCCACATTGTAGCTTTGCCCAGTAATATTGCGGGCACCGGGCGACGCCAGGAAAACCGCCATGGCAGCGATATCCTCCGGCTCATTTATCCGTTTGATGGGCACATCCTTGGCGAAATCGAGCATGGTCTCAGCTTCACTCAGGCCGCGGTCCTTGGCCCGGGTAGCAATGATCTCATCGACAATGGGTGAGCGGGTGATACCGGGGCAGATGGCATTTACGGTAATGTCATGGCAGCCCAATTGCTGCGCTGCGGTTTTGGTCAGGCTGATCACCGCACCTTTGCTGGCGGCATAGGCGGCATTGGATGTGGCGACAAAGCCACGACCGGCGATGGAGCCCATATTGATGACCCGCCCGCCTGGATGTCCGCCGTCCGCCTGGGCGATCATCTGCCGCGCCGCGGCCTGGAGGCAGAAAAATACACCCTTGGCATTGACCCGATGGATCCAGTCCCAGTCGTCTTCACCAAGGTCCATGATACCGGCAGCCCGGGTCACCCCGGCATTATTGACAATGACGTCAAGTTTGCCAAATTTTTCCACCACAGAGGCGACCATTTGGTTGATTTCGCCGACATCACCGACATCGGCCTGCAGCGCCAGTCCTGCCACACCCTGCTGTTTGACACTCTTCGTTACTGCCTCAGCCGTGTCCTGATTAATATCGGCGGAAGCCACATCCAGGCCCGCTGCGGCCAGCGCCACCGCGATGGCGCGGCCAATTCCGCTGCCGGCACCGGTGATCAGTGCCGTTTTTCTTATTGAATTCATGAACTTGCCTTTTTGGTTGGATTTGCTCCGTCTGGAATAAGTTGCAACAACCTTAGAACGGCGCAATGGCAGTTGCACCCTTTCAATTATCTGTTTGCGGCAAAGCTAACGCAAATTGGGCGTGACTGAAAAAATAAAGTCACAATAAAAGGGCCAACTCTGGAAATAACCAGGGACAGACATTGTCGGAACGCTGGTAAGTTTCCGCTCAACGCTTCGAGAAATGATAGCTACGACGGGGTTTGGCGCGTCCCGGAATAACCTTGCTCTCAACAAAAAGGGAATTGGATATCTTTTCGGCGTTTTCATGCAGGATATCAGTATAGTCCTTGCGGACAGTCGCTGACATCCTGGATGTCGGAGCAGAAATCGAGATTGCCGCCATGGTTTCACCGTCGCCATCGCGTACAGGAACGGCGAGACAGCTAAGCCCTTCTTCCATTTCCTGGTTGTCATAGGCAACATCATCTTTGTGGGCCTTCTAAACCTCTTTCCGCAGCGCTATTATGTCCGTGATTGTTTTATCGGTAAATTTCTCGAAACTGAGCTTGCTGAGCAATTCCTCACGTTCGATCGCGGGCAAGCCTGCCATAATCACCTTGCCGATTGACGAACAGTGAAGCGGAAGGGGTTGGTCTCGTCGCAGGTTCATGGAGAGAGGACGCCTTGGTTCCGCCCAGGCAACAAAATCCAGTTGATGACCATCAAATGTCGCCATGCTGACCGTTTCCCGGTACTTGTTGGCCAGTTGGTTGATGACGGGTCGAGCGGCGTCCGCAAGCACATCCTTTCGGGTGACATTGCGACCAAGTTCGGCAACCATCAGCCCCAGGTGATAGCGATTGCCGGCAGATCTTGTAACGGCACCGATTTCTTCCAGAGTCAGCAAGAAGCGATGGGTTGTAGACAGGTTCATGCCAATTCCATCCGCAACTTCTGACGGCAGAAATCCCCTGTCATCGCTTGAAATCACGTTCAGGATTTCGAATGCCTTAATGACCGAATTCTCCTTGGGAGACGTCGTGGCAGACAACTCGTCTTCATCGGGATTCATCATCGGCAACTGGCGCAATCCGGAACATGACCTTGGCAAGCTGCTGGAAGCAGATGGTCGTGTCGTTGAGGCCGGTTCATCCGCCGCCATCCTCGGCCATCCGGTACGGGCCCTTGTCGCTGCATCCCGTATGGTCGCCAAGTGGGGGGAGACCATCAAGCCGGGGGACATCATCCTGGCTGGTGCCGCCACTGCGGCACATCATCTGCAACCCGGCATGACGATCCGCAACACAGTGCAAAATCTGGGTACCGCAAGCTTCAAGGTAAGCCTCCAGGTGCAGGAACGCAAAATATGGTGAATATGCCCGCGATAATCCCGAGTTCAATATCTGGCGATATGAAACGGAAAAAATATTGTCGGCGAATTCATGTGAGCAGTGTGAAATAGCTCATATGAAGTTCCTTCTTTGGCTATGTTGCTGGCGATCCGATTAGGGCCATCGCAATGCGCCTTGCCGGTGTGTCGAAATAATCGAGACAAATAAAACGGAGGCGTTTTGCGGGGCATCTCAATATGCCCGCTTTGTCCGCATATTTACCGGTCAGATGCACAAATTCCATGACCGCTTTTGATGCAGTGGACGGCTCCCACCCGCCGGCATTTAGGTGCCAAAATGGTGGTTCATTGAACCACAGGGAAACAGGAGCCGACCATGAATGAAGTTATCACCATCGGAGTTGATCTTGCAAAGAATGTCTTTCAGGTTC
>JABIFY010000100.1 GCA_018650465.1 Alphaproteobacteria bacterium | reverse complement strand
CGTCAAAATGCCGTCCTTGCCTGTCAGCTTCTGGCCATCTTGCAGGGCAGAAAGAGCTGTATCAAAATCAAAATCATTTCGCATGTGTCATTCCTTTTCTTCAGTTTAAAGAAATGACACGGAATTTCTAACGCTCCCATGCGGATGCTGCAGGCTGATCGTGGGACGCTTTTTATTAATGACGAAAAAACAAACGAGCTTTATTCACGCGTCGCCATGGGTGAATCAATCGGTGAAATTCGCCTGCCCAACCATCTGGGCATTGCCGGAGCGGTTTTTACTTCAGGCAAAACTGTCAACATTCCTTACTGTTATGCTGATCTGCGCTTCAATCCGGCCTTTGATAAACAAACCGGCTATTTCACCCGCTCCATGCTGTGCGTGCCTGTCCTGAACAAGGAAAGCAAGGTTATCGGTGTGACTCAGGTCTTGAACAAACGCGGGGGACCCTTTGACGAAGAAGACGAAACCCGCCTCAAGGCGTTTACGGCACAAGTTTCTATTGGCCTCGAAAATGCCAAGCTGTTTGACGATGTTCAGAACATCAAAAACTATAATGAAAGCATGCTGGAAAGCATGTCGAACGGCGTTGTAACGCTGGATGAAGACGCCAAGATTGTCACCTGTAATGCAGCGGGTTCTGAAATCCTGAAGATCGCCCAATCGGAAATTATTGGTCAGAGCGCTGAAGAGTATTTCGGTGAAACCAATGACTGGATTCTTGAAAAAGTAACCCGGGTTGCGGAAAGCGGAGAAACCGACAGTACGCTGGATGCGGAGTTAATGGTCGGCGACGAAAAACTCTCTGTCAACGTTTCTGTCATGCCGCTGGTCAGTTCTGAGGATAAAAATCTCGGCACTATGATCATGATTGAGGATATCTCCAGCGAAAAACGCATGAAGTTGACAATGTCACGGTATATGGATCCGGGTATTGCCGATCAATTGATGGAGGGCAGCGAAGATATTCTTGGTGGCACCAATGTGGAAGCGACCATTTTGTTTTCAGATGTGCGTGGTTTCACGACCCTGACCGAAGAACTGGGCGCGCAGGGAACAGTCAGTCTGTTGAATGACTACTTCACGATAATGGTTGACTGCATTTCGCGCGAAGAAGGCATGCTCGACAAGTTTATCGGCGATGCCATCATGGCGGCATTCGGCTTGCCGATCTCTCATGATGATGATGAAGACCGTGCAGTGCGGGCGGCCATCTCCATGATTAACGATATGTGGGCCTGGAATGCTGTCCGTGCTGAAAAAGGCCAAAAACCGCTGGATATGGGTATCGGATTAAACACGGGGAATGTTGTGTCCGGTAATATTGGTTCGCCCAAACGCATGGATTACACCATGATTGGTGACGGTGTTAATCTGGCAGCCCGGCTGGAAAGTGCCTGTAAACAATATTCGGCACGCATTTTGATCAGCGAAAACACTTATGCGAAACTTCGCGGCACCTATCGTATTCGTGACATTGATGATGTTGTCGTCAAGGGAAAGACAAAACCGGTCAGGGTATACGAAGTATTGGATTACCACACCGAGGAAACCTGCCCCAATTTGATGGACGTCGTGAATTATTTCACTGAAGCGCGCAAACAATACCATGAAGGTAATTGGGACAAGGCGGTCACGGCTTTCAAAGAAGTGCTAAAAGCCAATCCAGCTGATAAGTTGAGCGATACCTATATTGAGCGTTGCCAACATCTGAAAGAGTCAAACCCAAAAGACTGGAATGGGGTCTGGGTTATGACCAGCAAATAGGGTGTGGAGTTGCGTTGACGATTATTATCCATAGCAGGGCGGATCTAGCGGCATTTGATTTGTTGGATCAGCCAATATGGGTATGGGATCCAGCTCACAATGTTGTTTGGTGGGCGAACAATGCGGCCCGACAGCTTTGCCATCTTTCAAAAACTGAAACCCTCGAAGACTTTACATTCGCCACTGACATTCAGGATATGACTCGCCTGCAAGCTTATGTCGCCAGATTTCATGATGGTGAGTCTTGCACTTATGATCCTTGGATATTGAATGCCGGGGACAAGAAATGTGTCGTCGATTGCAAAATTTTACCAATTGAAATGAAGTCCGGTGAGGTCTTGTTACTTTTTGAATCCCGTGAAATTTCGGACAAACACAATCGCGAACAGTACCAGCGTTTAACGGCAACGCTGACAGATCAAAAAGCAAATGAATCCCGATTATTGGATTTTGCCCGGTCTACTTCCGAATGGCTGTGGGAGTCAGATGTCGACTATCGTATCAGCAGTTTCCATCATCGGTTTGAAGATTTCATAGGAGATCTCTCCGATGAAAGGCATCCATATTTGACAAGAGAGTTCCTTGCTGAAGTTACTTCCGAAAATGAAGATTTAGCGTCTCAAAAATGGCAGTCATTATTCGCAAAAATTGATGCCAAACAACCCTTCAGGGATTTTACTTATGAACGGAAACGCCATGAAAAATCCGGGGTGTATCTAAAAATATCCGGGATACCA
Organism: Alphaproteobacteria bacterium; assembly: GCA_018650465.1. Lineage (GTDB taxonomy): Bacteria > Pseudomonadota > Alphaproteobacteria > UBA2966 > UBA2966 > JABILA01. The sequence continues at coordinate 30,987 of JABIFY010000100.1, read as the reverse complement.
TATTGTGATGAAAGTGGTGAATTTGCCGGATACAGAGGCTCTACGCAAGATGTAACTGCGACAGTAAATGCCGAGAAAGAACTAAAAAAACAAAGTCGCATGTTTCAGGAAGCACTCGCTGTCGTAGGCGAAGGTGTGGTGGTGTTTGACAGGCATGATGTCGTCGTTGCCTGGAGTGACGATTACCTGAAAATGGTTGGCAATATTTTCTCTCGAGATGAATTGGGAAAATTGACTTTTGAAGACATGCTTCGTCGGAGCGTTGATGCAGGAAACCTTAATCAAACAGCAGCGACAACAGAGGCTATTGTCAAGAAGAGGCTGGAGCAACATGCTAATCCGCCTTTCGGCATGGTATTTTATACAGCCTCACATAGGTGGGTTAGAATCCTGGAACGCGCGACGGCGGACGGCGGTACTGTTCTGAGTGTTGCTGATGTTACCGATTTGAAGGATCGGGAAAAACAACTGGAACTGGGCGAAAAGCGTTTTCGGGAGTATGCGGAGTCAGGGGCCGACTGGTTCTGGGAAATGGATTCAGACCTGAAATTTACAAATTTTAGTGGACTTAGCGGGGAGATTATGGGGGCTCCCGATGGTGATGCCATTGGTAAAACCCGGCAAGAAGTTTTGTTGCATCGCCTGATCGATATGGATGAAAAAAGATGGGCTATTTGGCGCGACGTTGAAGACAGGATGTCGAGGCAAGAGAGCTACCGGGACCTGGTCTATTCAATTGCCGGTCGGAATGGAGAAGTTATACATATTCGCAACAGCGGCGTTCCTACATTTGATAACGATGGATTATTTTTAGGTTATCGGGGAGTAGCTACAAACATTACCGCCGAGGTTGAAGCTGAGCTCACGAACCAACGGTTTCGACAGCGATTTATCGATGCCATAGACGGAATCGATGCCGCGATATCGGCCTTTGACAAAGATGATAATTTTGTGGTCGGGAACCGGCGGTTTTGCGACAAGATTAATTCTACTTTCCCTGGACTTGCCTCACCGGGCGCCTCTCTGGAAGTACTGTTACGAAAATCTATTGCGGCTGGATTTTTTGGCGATGTTGATGGCGATCCAGAAGGGTTTCTTGCGCGAAATCTGGAAGGACATAAAAACGCTGAATTGCACGAAGAATACCAAACTGAGACGGGCGACTGGTATGTTGCATCGGTGAAAAAAACCTCTGAAGGCGGGACCCTCAGGGTGCAAACCCTTGTCACCGAAATCAAAGAACGTGAACTGGCTGTGATAGCAAGTGAAGCCAGATATCGAGATCTGTTTGAGGAGTCTATCGAAGGAATTTTGGTGTCTGGCCTCAGCAAGCTAAACATTGCCAATCAGGCTGCTGCGGAGATTTTTGGCTACGACAGTGTGGCGGACATACTGTCGATTGGCAGCACGAGCGATCTAATGTCCGACCTTATGAAGGAAGAAATGACAGAGCGTCGCCTGCGTCGTATGGCGGGTGAACCTGATTTGCTTAGTGCCTACGAATTCAAGGGCAAAAAGAAAAATGGTGATGAAATCTGGCTGGATAGTCGTCACAGTCTGGTGCAGTGGGACGGCCAGCCAGCAGCGATGGCAACTTTTGTGGATATTACAGAAAGAAAAGCTGCCGAAGAAAAACTACGACTTGCGATCGATGAAGCCCAGAAGGCAAATCGGGCAAAGTCTGAATTTCTGGCCAATATGAGCCACGAATTGAGAACACCCCTGAACGCGATCATCGGATTTGCTGATATGTTATCGGCCGAATATCATGGCCCGGTAAACGAGCGTCAACAAGAATATTTGAAAGATGTTGAATCGTCAGGGACCCATTTACTGGGCCTGATCAATGATATTCTTGACCTGTCCAAAATCGAGGCCGGGAAAGTTGATTTGCAGGAAACTGCCGTGCAGATTTCATCGGTTGTTGAAGAATGTGTTCACCTGCTAATGGATCGTGCGAATCAAAATAATCTGACGATGGTGTACGAAAGACCTCGAGACCCTTGTTTGTATCGGGTGGATGAACGTCTGATCCGACAAATCATGCTAAATCTGCTTTCGAATTCCATCAAGTTTACGCCCGCAGGCGGCAGTGTCCATGTCACTGTGAATGTACTCGAAAGCGACATTTTGACTATTACAGTTCAGGATACCGGCATTGGTATTGCCAAAGATGATATCCCCAAAGTGTTGGCACCATTTGGCCAGGTCGAGGGAGGGCTGGATCGAAGGTTTGAGGGAACAGGATTGGGGCTACCACTGGTGACGTCGCTTGCTGAATTGCATGGTGGAAAACTTGACCTGAAAAGCGATCCCGGAAAGGGCACAACTGCTATTGTCACATTACCGGCCGATAGAAGGGTTTCCTGAACAGCGGCAAATGAAGCCATGACACAGCACTCTGCCATGCCAATATGTTGGAGATGGAACATGGTAATGACAGGGGTGCAGCCTGCCTGCCATTTCTCAGCCTTCATCCGCTTCTGCTGCAAATGCCTCAGCAACTTCATCAATTCGACCCATATGTGTTCTGTTCTCGACGGCCAACACTTCTTCCGAGGTGCGTTTCCCAATTGGATAAGTCACGTAGGACACATCAATTTGAGGTAGCAAATTAACTTCACCAACCCTGACGCTTGCTTCCTGAAGGCTCTTGTTCAGATGAATAATAACGATCGGCAGATTGGCCGAAGCTGTTTGTGGCAGCAACAGACAAAACTGGTCGTCCGCAACCTTGGCCAACATGTCGCTACTGCGGATCGTATCTGACGTGACTTTGGCAATTTCGATCATCATTTTGGATGCGGCGATATTGCCATGAGCGTCGGACAAAGCAGCGTAATTTGACAAGGTTGCAAACAGAACTGTACCGGCACTTTCGTGACGCCGGGCACCCGCCATAACCGTGGCAAAAAAGCTGCGAAATGTAGTGTAGGTAATAAGCCCCGTGCTCGTGTCATAACTGGACGTCATGCGTAATTCGTCTTCCAGCGTTAACACACGTTCGCCGGTTTTCATGCGCAGCATCAATAACTGTGGGTTCAGGGGCTTTGGCATAAAATCATCCGCGCCCGCCTCGAAGGCTTCCATGATGCCATCATGGTCGGTGCGCTCGCTGAAAAACATTACATAGGTATAACTGATTTTGTCGAGGCTACGGATGTAGCGACACAAATCAGGCGCATCTGTACCTTCCAGACCCCAATCCATAATCACCATGCGATAGGAGTTCAGTTTCAGCGCTTCGCGGGCGGCACTACCGGTTGGCGCGATATCAACCGCATGGCCCCATTTCTCCAGCTTCATACGGACAAGACGGTTAACAAGCTGATTACGGTCAGCGATCAGAATGCGCATAGTTTATCGGTGCTCTCTGTGTTCTTGTTCTTCTACCGGTATGTCTTGGTCTGGTCCCCGGTATCAGAATACTGACAGGGGGACAGCAGGCGCAAGCAAATGCTCGACATTCTTTGACATTCTTGCAGAGATCGAAAATTTACAGAATTTGCATTGATTAAACCCGAACAGTCATGAAGGCGGTTAAAAACCTTTTTCACAGGATTTGCCCCGGATTCAGACAAAGTGAGAAAAACCAATCAACATTTTGCAGATGCGGCAAAGCCGCAGAAAATAACCGTGTTTTTGATTTTATGCTGATAAAACAACCAATAAAGCCATAGTGGATATAGACTTTGTTAAGGATTTGCCCCATATTTTGACCACTCAAGGCAACAAATGAAGACCCAGGGGACGAGGTGTGCAGAGGGTTTACCTCTATGCGAAATGGGTCCTGTTCAGGAGGTATTGTTAAACATGCTAAAGAAATTCAAAGCTTTTGCGGGCGACGAGAGCGGTGTTACGGCTATTGAATATGGCCTTATCGCTGGCTTGATTGCTGTTGTAATCATCGCCGTTATCACGACAGTTGGTACTGATTTGACCAACCTGTTCAATAATGTGTCGGGCGGATTGCAAAACGCTTCAGGCAACTAGGTCTTCGTATATGTGACAAACCAACAGCGCATTTTGCGCTGTTGGTTTCACATATCTGACAGGTGTTCGTACCTGTATAGACCATCGATTTATTTTGCGCGGTCTGCTTGGCGACGGTTGGATTTGTGACACTATTGGATTTGTGACAATGACGGCGAAACATTTATTCTGCGGTCTTGAATCTCGTACGCAAAAATATAACAATTGAACATTCAGATAAAGTAATGCCTGATTTTTCGCATTACACTTATGCAGTCGTTCCCGTGATCGGGGCTGCAATGTTATTATTGACCGCGGCTTACACTGACATCACTGAATTCCGAATTCCAAACTGGCTTTGCTTGTCGCTTGCCTTGTTGTTTTTCGTTTTCGGTTACTTTTCAACAATGGGGTATGAGAACTTTTTATTGCGGTCGGGTATCGGCTTGGCCGTCTTGATTTTCGGGATGTTCATGCATGCCCGGGGTGTCGTCGGAGGCGGTGACGTAAAACTTCTTGCCTCTCTGTCGCCGTGGCTGGCCCCGGATGCGTGGCCGCTCTTCATGCTTACTGTAATGATATTTGGTGGAATTCTTGCACTTTTGATACTGGTCTTAAGAAAATCGAAAGCCTGGTGGCCAGAAAATGTCATTACGGGGAGAAAAGTGCAGAAATTGTTGACTGAAAATGAAGGTATTCCATACGGTGTAGCAATCAGTTTGGCTGGAATAATTAGTTTGGGTGAACTTTTGGAACAGTTAAAACTGTTTGGCTGACGCTTGCTCCATTGGGGCAGGGACGATATCGTACAACCTGAAAAAAACCCTTATTGATCTTGGACTTGTGTAACCGGGAAGATATTTGACTTAATGCGGATGAGCACGATCATCATAATCGTCGCGGCACTGGGTGTGTCGATATTGACGGCCTTTTTGATCCAGTCTTATCTGGGGTCACAGGTGCCGTCTGTCGAAGCGACAAAAGAGATTGTTCCTGCCGAGCGTGTCCTGGTTGCAAAATCGGACTTGCCAGGTGGAACGGTGCTCAAGGCAAAGGATCATTTTCGCTGGCAGGCATGGCCAGCCCAGGGTCTTAACAAAAACTATGTTCTTAAAGGAACTGATCTCGACAAGGAATTTGTCGGTGCCGTGGTTCGGCGTCAGATCAAAGCTGGTGTCCCGATCAGTAATGATCTGGTTTATCGCTCAGGTGAAAAAGGATTTCTGGCTTCGGGTCTGAAACCGGGCATGCGGGCCGTTGCCATTAAGGTAGACCCGATTGTTGGCGTCGCCGGACTTGTGACACCCGGCGATTTTGTCGATGTCATTTTGACCACAACCATCTCTGTTGGTTGGGATGTGGAAAGCGATAAGATACCGCGCGTGAATGAATCGCGGAAGGTTAGCGAAACAATCTTGCGTAATGTTCGGGTGCTCGCGATAAATCAGAACGCTGACAAGCAGGGCAAGGCGACAAAAAAGCCAAAATCCGCGACGCTTGAAGTCACGGAAAAACAGGTCGAAATTCTGGCCAATGTTCGCCGAATGGGCAAACTGTTTTTGGCGCTGCGCAGCCATGTTCAGTCTGAAACACCCCGGCAGGAAAGAAGCTATCCCTTTACGACTGATCTGGAAGTTCTGTCTTCCCTGCGCGGCGGACTTGTTTCCCATATTCATGAACAGAATAACCAGGCGATGCATGAGTTTGGTTTGAAACGCTGGCTTGACGGGCCTGATGGCGCATCTGTTTCGGTTCAGCCGAAGGCCACTGCGCCAGTGGTAAAACCGGTTAACACTCGCCCCAAAATCAGAATTGAGTCACCGGTATTAGTGCCAAGAGCGGGGACGACCAACAAGCAAACACCAGCGATCATGAAACCCGAAGCCGTCGAACCGGTTGTGATTAAGCCAAAGCCCAAGGCTGTGGTCAAAAAGGCATCAGTAAAAGTTGTCGACCCTGCACCGAAACCTGTCGTGGCAAAAACGGTTAAAAAGGTTGATCCAGTGTCCGTTGCACCGGTCGTGACAACGACGGTTCGTGTGGACCGGGCCGGCGCAATTCAAACGTTGAAGTTTAAGGAGGCGCAATGAGCGGCCCGGAATACAGGACCGCATTGGGGCGATTGTTGCCTGCTGGTCTCAAGTTTTTCACTAATATGAACAAAGTTGTTCCCGGAACTGTCTTCGTAATGGGGTTGGCCTTTTTGCTGCCAATATCAGCCCACGCACAAATGGTGCCTGAAGACGGTAATAAACAGATCATAATCGAAAGCAGCGGAACGCCCTTGACGGTCACGACGCTTGGCGCTCCCTCTGACACGCCCAGGACTTTGAAACTGGCGATTGGTCGTGCGCAGTTAATGCGTCTTCCCGTTGACGTGAAAGATATTATTGTCTCCTCAAGCGCTGTCGCCGATGTCGTCGTGAAATCGCCGCGGCTGGTTTATATGCTGGGGCAACAATCCGGGTCGACCAGCGTGATCATGTTGGATGCCGACTCCAATATCATCTACAACATGAACATTGTTGTGGCCCAGGAACTATCGACATTGCAGACCATGTTGAAAACTGTGTTGCCGGATGAAAATATTTCGGTGACGTCAGTTCAGGGCAATATTCTGATGACCGGTAAGGTGCGCACGTCTTACGCGGCGAGTTACGCCCGTGATCTGGCACGTCGCTTCGTGACCTCTGACGAACAGATCATTAACCGCATCCAGGTTCTGGCTGAACAACAAGTCATGTTACGGGTTCGTGTTGCCGAAGTTCGGCGTTCTGTTACGAAAACCCTTGGTCTCAGCGGCTCCATTGGTCAGGCTGGAAATGTTGTTGGCAACTCTTCAACCTTTCTGACGCCGTTAACGGGTACAGGTATCGTTGGTCCACAAGGAAGCGGCACAATCAAGTTCGGTCTGTTCGCCGGTAATCCGTTCCGGAACCTGGCTTTGGCATTGGATGCCCTGGAAACGGAAGGACTGGTACGGACACTGGCCGAGCCTAATCTGACTTCGTTATCCGGAGAACATGCGACGTTCCTGGCCGGTGGTGAAATTCCGGTTCCCTCAGGTGTGGATCGCAACGGCAACCTTACAATCCGCTTCCGTGATTTTGGCGTTGAACTGGATTTTACGCCGACTGTTCTTGATACAGGACGAATTAATCTCAAGGTTCGAACATCTGTCAGTGAAGTTGATTCGACAAATTCGCAGACAATTCAAGGCGTGTCGATTCCTGGTTTTCGAACCCGTCGGGCCCAGACAACTGTCGAAATGGCAAGTGGTGGTGGTTTGGTTATCGGCGGCCTGTTACAAAATGATCTGAACAATACGCAAAGCGGTTTCCCAGGGCTGGTTGATATCCCGATCCTTGGCGCGCTTTTCCGCAGCACTTCATTTACAAAGGCTGAATCCGAACTGGTTGTTACTGTTTCGGCCTATCTGGTTCGTCCGGTGGCAGAGCACGCTCTGGTCTTGCCGACGGATGGCTTTGCTGCTTCCAGCGATGCTGATATGTATTTGCTTGGTCGCTTGCATGCACATTATGGACGCAAGGGCACAAAACCGCCGAAGGGCAAGCCAAAGGGCCCTGTCGGGTTTGTGATGGAATAGCCATGACTATTAATCGACATAGCCTCGGATCAACGCCTCGCTTCAGATTTTCAATCGCTGTTGGCGTATCGATTGCGGTGACAGCGTTGTTAACCGGGTGTTCCGATCCTTCCGCCGGGTATTTATACAATGAAACGGATCACGATTATCGCAAGCGCCACGCAGTGACAGTCGAAAGCACGGTGGCCCGGAACTGGATCACTTTTGCGAAAGCGCAAGGTCATCTATCCGCGGCTGACAATGATAAGTTACAACGCTATTTCAGTGACTTTATTGTTGCAGGTCATGGCCATATTACGGCTCGCCTGGCGACCAGGGGTTTAACTCTGGCGGTCCGCAATAACCGTCTGGCGGCATTACGAGAAGTTGCCAGAAACCAGGGAATCAAGGCTGAAGAGCTGGAAGTTTTTTTGACACCGGTTATCAAAACACCCAAAGGATCGGCGGATATCGAACTGGGATACATACGCTATATTGCGGGGTTACCCAATTGCCCGGACTGGAGCAAGAACGTTGATAATAATCGCGCTAATTCAGACCACAGCAATTTTGGCTGTGCGACCCAGTCCAATCTTGGTGCCATGCTGGTTGATCCTGCAGACCTGATCAAACCACGCAAGAGCCGTGCTGCGGATGGTGCCACGGTTGACACTAGAATCCGGACAGTCGGCGTTCCGCGTGGACATCCGAAGAAGGGTGTCGGTACCGTCGGCGCTGGCTCACCTGTCGTCCCGGCTGCGTCTGGCACCGGTAGTGCACCGGCACCTGAGGGTACGACGACTGGTCAATCTTCGACGGAGACGACCGAATGATTGCGCGCATGCCTTCTCAAAGGAATAGAATGTACACCGGGAGCCTGGGTTATGGCTGTTGATGCCTTCCTGTTAAGTGCTGAAAATGCCGCGCGTGTAACGGACGGTTTGAAAGACCGCACCCTGACCAACATGTTGGGTCATGTTGCTGATGGCGGCTTACCCGCGGCAATTGAATATTACAATGAACGTCCGACGCCGGAAATTCTGATGGTGGAACTCGAGGGTGATACGAACGGCATCATGGCCGGTCTCGACGATCTGGCTGAAATCGTTGATCCCGGCACGCGCGTCATCGTTGCAGGTTCGGTTAATGATGTCAGCTTGTACAGGTCCTTGTTAAAGCTCGGAATCAGTGACTACCTGGCGTCACCTTTGGCGACACGTCAAATAGTAGATTCAATCTATACCCTGACAGCCGATCCTGAGGCCCGTCCCAGAGGACGCGTTATCGCAGTGACAGGTGTTCATGGAGGTGCCGGCGGCAGCTCAGTTGCTCAGAACCTGGCTTATGCAATTACCAGTGAATATGACACTGATGTCGCAATTCTGGACTTTGATATGCAGCTGGGCACGGCAGCCTTGAACCTGAATGTCGAGGCACGCCAGGGTATTTTTGACTGCCTGTCGCAAACGGACCGACTGGATGACCAGTTGCTGGATCGATATATTCAAAAATATGATGATCATCTGAGTATTCTTGGCACGTCTGGATCCTTGAACCTGCCACAGGATGTTGATGTTGCTGCCATGGAGCAGTTGGTCGATATCATGAGCCAAAGGGTCCCCTTCGTTGTCCTTGACCTGCCTTCCCGCTGGAGTGACTGGATTAGCCAAGCCCTGATCATGGCGGATGAAACGGTTATTGTGGCAACGCCGGACCTGGTTTCTTTGCGTGATGTACAAAACTGGCTACGTCATCTGAACGAAAAGCGCGGTGATCAGCGACATGCACGGATTGTGTTGAACAAAGTCGGTCGTGCGAAAAAGAGCGAGCTCTCAGAGAAAGACTTTGAAGGGGCAACCGAAGGACCAGTATTTGGCGTTGTGCCCCATGATCCCGTTGTATTTGATACGGCTTCAAACAATGGACAGCCGCTTGGCCAGATGAATGCCAAGAGTAAACCAGCCTTGGCATTTATGGAGCTAGGACGAAAACTAAGCGGCCGTCATGTCGCAGCGCGAAAGAAGAAAAAAGGTCTTTTGCGTTTTGTGAACAGTTCCTGATAGAATCGCGTCATGTTTGGAAAAAGACAAGCGAAACCCGCGGATGACGCACCGGCCAAACAGCCGGCTGTTGCCGTGCCTGAGCCGGCTTTGGAACAGCCTGCAGCTACGCCTGAAATCGTAGCGGAGCCCGCAACAAGTAGTTTGGACGGAGATGCGCAAGCAGAAATCGCTGCATCAAATGACGACTTTGGTTTCGACGATTCAGAGCTGTTCTCGGATATGGATGACAGTTTCGATCTTTCGGAAGAGTTTTCGGATGAAAAATCGCCGGCAACTGCCAGCGAGCCAGAGCCCGTCGCCAAACCTGCTGAAGTTACCAAAAAAGCGGAACCCGAACCTGAACCAACAGCGCAACCTGAGCCCGAGCCACAGAAAAGTGTTTCAGAATCGATTTCCTCAACCAGGGACGACAGTCTCGAAGAAGCGAAGGTTGGTATTTTTGGTGCCCTGATTGAATCCATCGATTTGACGGAGTTAAGCAAGCTTGACCCGGCGACCATGCGCACCGAGATCAGTGACATTATCGGCGAGATTATCAGTGTTAAGAATTTGGTTTTGTCCGCTGTCGAACAGCAAACCCTGATCAACGATATCATCAATGATATTCTCGGGTTGGGTCCATTGGAGCCCTTGCTGGCGCGAGATGATATCGCCGACATCATGGTCAATACCTGGGCAAAGACGTATATCGAAGTCGATGGTCAAATGATTCTGTCGAATGTTAAATTTCGTGATAATGCCCAGCTTATGAACATCTGTACCCGCATCGTGAGTGCCGTTGGCCGGCGGGTCGACGAAGCCAATCCCATTTGTGATGCCCGTCTTGCTGATGGCAGCCGTGTTAACGTTATTGTGCCGCCGCTGGCCATTGACGGCCCCATCCTGACCATTCGCAAATTTAAAAAAGACACAATTACGCTGGACCGTCTGGTGGAGTGGGGCAGCATGTCGCCCAAGGCCGCCAAGGTATTGGAAATCGCCTCGGCATGTCGCCTGAATATTTTGATTTCGGGTGGTACGGGAAGTGGCAAGACGACCTTGTTGAACTGTCTTAGCCGCCAGATCGGGGAGGGCGAGCGGGTGATTACGGTGGAAGATGCTGCGGAATTACAATTGCAGCAGGATCACGTTGTGCGTCTTGAAACACGCCCCCCCAACCTGGAAGGCAAGGGTGAAATTACCCAGACTGATCTGGTGAAGAATTGCCTGCGTATGCGGCCAGAACGCATCATCCTGGGCGAGATTCGTGGTGCGGAAGCCATGGATATGCTGCAGGCCATGAATACTGGCCACGATGGATCCATGGGCACTGTGCACGCCAACAACCCACGTGAGGCCCTGACCCGCTTGGAAAACATGATTTCTATGGGTGGCTTTGAGCTTCCTTTGAAAAATATGCGAACGCAAATATCTTCGGCGATCAACATGGTCGTTCAGGCCTCACGCTTGCGGGACGGTTCACGCAAAGTAACCCATATTTCGGAGATCGTAGGCATGGAGGGCGAGGTGGTGACGATCCAGGATCTTTATCTCTTTGAATATGAAGGTGAAGATGAAAATGGAAAAATCATAGGTCATCACAAATCATCCGGATTGCGGCCCAACTTCTATGAGAAAGCCCGCTATTATGGCCGCGAGCAGGAATTAATGGCTGCGATAGAATAGGGGACGGTATATGGCTGCCCTTTTTGACTCTGACTTTGGTCCCTTGATACTGGCTCTCGGTTTAACTGTGGTCATATCATTGTTTGTCGGTCTGGCCGTCCTGTTGGTGCTCAGGGGACGAGCCCAGAACCGCTTCAAGAAACGTTTGTCGGCGGTGTCCAATATCGGCGCAAGTGCCAAAGGTGGCCAGCGCGGTAAAAAAGGCCAGCAACGGCGTTTGTTGATCCAGGGCAAACTGGATGAATTGGAAGGTGACAAGAAGCAGGGCCCCGATCGAATCACTTTGCGAAACCGGATTGAAATGTCAGGTCTGGATATTACCGAAAAACAATTTTACATGGCCAGCGTTGGTCTCGGTTTGGCCGTTATGATCACGGTCTTTGTCATGAAGTTTGGTCCGCTGGCTGCCTTGTTGGGTGGTGTTGGTATTGGCCTTGGCTTTCCGAGAATGACTTTGTCCTACAAGGCGGGGCAGCGGAAAAAACGCTTCGTCGAAAACTTTGCTGAATCTGTAGACATTATCGTCCGGGGTATCCGTTCGGGCTTGCCGCTGGGCGAATGTCTGAACATCATCGCCCGCGAAGCACCAGACCCAATCAATATTGAGTTTCGACATATCATTGAAGCAACCCGGCTTGGCTTGCCTCTGCCGGAGGCGTTGGAGCGGGGCGCCGAACGCGTTGGTGTGCCTGAGTTCAAATTCTTTTCGATCGTCTTGGCCATTCAACAGGAAACAGGTGGCAACCTTGCGGAAACCTTGTCCAATCTGTCCGGTGTTCTGCGCGCTCGTAAAGCTATGAAGGACAAGGTGAAAGCAATGTCGGCGGAGGCGCGCACAACGGCAATGATTATCGGATCCTTGCCTTTCGCCATGGGTTTGTTGCTCTATATAACAAGCCCCAAATATCTGATGGTATTATTCAGTTCGTCAGGCGGCCATGTTTCAATGGTCGCGGGCGTTATCTCAATGATCACCGGCAGCGCCATCATGGCAAAAATGATTAACTTCAAGATTTGAGGCGTGACAGACCATGGAAGAATTTGCCGCCTTTATTTTTGATCCTGCCAATATAATCATAGCTTTGGGCGCCGTCGGTATGTTCCTCGGCGTGTTTGCCATTGCCACTCCTTTTCTGCAAAAGGATCAGTTGTCACCGCGCCTGAAAGCCGTGGCCGAACGGCGGGAAGAACTCAGGGCGAATATGCAGGCCAAGAAATCCCGTGCGCAGCGTCCGGGCCGCAAGGAAACAATGAATATCGTGACCAAGGTTCTTGGTCGGTTAAACCTCAAAAATCAGATTGATGACAAGGACCTGCGCATGCGCCTCGCTCAGGCGGGTTGGCGTGGGCAAGGGCCTGCGACAATGTTCGTCGCCGCACGTGTTGTCATGCCGATCGTCATGGCTCTGGTCGCGGCCATTTTGTTTTTTGGCCTGAACCTGTTCAAGCTTAGTTTTGTTATGCAATGCCTGTCCGTCATTGGCGGTCTCGGTCTTGGATATTACCTGCCGAATGTGACGGTCAAAAATGCAGCGACCAAGCGGCAAGAGGAAATGACACTGAATTTCCCGGACACGCTGGATTTGCTTTTGATTTGTATTGAAGCCGGGCTATCGCTGGAAGCTGCCTTAACCCGTGTGGTTAAGGAAACGGGTGAAAGTGCACCGCAACTGGCTGAAGAAATGGGTTTATTGACGGCCGAATTGGGGTTTCTGGGTGACCGGCGTCAGGCATTAAATAATTTCGCCGGTCGTGTCGGCACACAGGAAGCAAAAGGCCTTGTTACGTCACTTGTGCAGTCGGAACAATATGGCACGCCTCTTACGGTTGCCTTGCGTGTTCTGAGTGACGAAAACCGCGCGTCCCGTATGTCCAGGGCAGAACAAAAGGCGGGGTCCTTGCCAGCCATGCTGACGGGGCCAATGATTGTCTTTTTCCTGCCAGTTGTCTTTATTGTTTTGTTGGGACCTGCGGTTATTCAAATCATGAATTCCTGAGATGGCGGACATGTCGAACGGGACAGCCGATCTGCAGGCCCAGGCGGAAGCCGGTGACGCGGAGGCACAGTTCCGATACGCCCAGGCGCTGCAATATGGCCTTGGCATTCCCATGGACGATGATTTGTCCATGCAATGGTATAAGGCGTCAGCCAAACAGGGATTTGAACGCGCTCGTTTCAGTCTCGGCGAAATATGCAAGGAGGGTCGTATCATTCCGCAAGACCTGATGCAGGCCTATGTATGGTATCGCACGGTTGCGGATGGCGGCGGAGAGCTTGCGGCAGCTGGTCAAGAAGGTTGTGAAGAAGTGCTGCCCTATCTAACCCCTGAGCAGGTATCGCAAGCTAAGGAAAACGCCACGATCCTTCAGGGGCGGACGACCTGACAGTTCAAGCTGCGTGAGGACAGGGCCAGACAGATATAGTTGGCTTTTTTCAAATTATTGACGGGGCCCACCCAGGCAAGAATTGGTGTGGGGCCGCCATCTTTGCTGTCATGAATGCTGACGTCATAGCTGCTGAGTAAATCCTTATTCTGGCGCTGCATGGCCAACCAGTTATTCAGGGCATCTTCTGCTGAGGGGTATTTGCCAACTTGCAGGGCGAATGGACCTTTGATAGGGCCATCAGTTTTTTGTACCACAGGCTTGCTCCCGTCGCCTTCCCGCAGATTCACGTAATAGCGAAGATTGTCCTGAACGCTGTCCTCGGGTAGATCGAGCCTGGCCAAATCATGGGCCCGTTTGTCATCGCCCTTCACACCGTACAACAAGGCCAGGTTCTGCCGAACCTGGGCAGTTGCGCCCGGCATTTTGTTGGCCCGTTCCAGGATCATCAAGCTGCGCTCAAGATCACCACTCAAGGCCCATGACAAAGCCAGATTGTTGAGGACAGCGGTGTTTTCCGGTGAGATGCGCTGCGCCTGGCGGTAATAATTACGGGCTTTTGCATGACGACCCAGTTGATCGTTGGCAATACCCAGAGCCGAAATTGTACGCCAGTCATTCAGGCCGGTACTGACGGCTTCCGTCAGAGGGGTAATGGCACGTTCTGGCTTGCCACTGGCGATCAGGGCACGGCCAAGCTCTGAGAGCAATCGTGAATTTTCCAGTCCGTCAGCCAAAACTTCTTCCAGCATCTGAACCGCCCGGGCCGGGGTGCCGACGTAGCGCAGATTGCGCGCATACCCCAATGTGGATTCGATATCCTCCGGATTTCTTTCATGGAGTTGCTCGTAGTAACGCACCGCAGCGCCATAATCCTGGGTTTGTTGTGAGGCAACGGCAACTTTGCGCAAAGAATTTTCAACGGCCTTTGTTTCGTCAAAGCGTTTGAAGAAATCAGGCACCTGGGCGCACGCACCCACCAATAGCGGCAACAGCCCCGCAAACAAAATTGCTTTTAGATTTCCTGGTATCATGTCAGGTCCGAAAATTATTGTAAGCTAAAGATTACTTAGCCAGAGAGTATTTAGCCAGAGAGTATAAGGGGGAAGGGCTGTCAGCAACAGTCGGTCGCTAATCGCGAAGGCGCGGCGGGGTGGTGTCGGCAATCACGACATCGCTGTTGCAGCCAGCGGGGTCATCCGGATCTGCCAAAACATCACTGGTACCACTCATAGTGACAGTATTGGAGATAATTTGCAGACAGGAAGAAGACTGGGATGCCGTTCCACTATATTCAACATCATTGTCGGGCGCATAAATGGTGCCGTTGAGGTCAGTATCACCTGTGCCTGTGGCATTGAAGTCGGCACCGGTATCCATGTGAAAGAGGACGCCTGAATAAGTACCCGATGTTTGCGCATCAAGGTCGATGCTGGAAGTACCGCCAAATGAAATGGGCTGAATGGCATCGTCATCTGTACCGGTGTTATAGATATAGACGCCGCCGGTGCCGTCATCAGTCAATGTGCCGCCAGTTGCCGAAATGCCGCCACCAGCAATGATGTACTCACCAGACTCCATTATTACTGTGTTGTTGCTGCCGGCAATCGTAATGCCACCACAATAGGTACCCGGGGAAATTGTAACGGTATTGCCATTGCCAGTTACGCGGAAGTTATCTTCGTCACAGTCTTCCGGGTCAATTGCAGGGGGATCAAGACCCGCCAGAGGGTCCGATGGAACGCCAGAACAATTGTCCGTCGGGTCTGTGACGTTCGTGGTTCCGTTTTCCGTGGATGTGCCCGCGACACAAATTTCTTCAGCAGTTACCGTGCCGGAACCGTTCACCGTAAAGGCGCCGCCACTGCCCGATGATACTGCCATACCACAGTTTGGCATGGTCAAGGACATGCTGCCGTTCATGGTCACGCCAGTGCCCGAATCACTTAAGGACAAAATGCAAAAAGTTGTTTCACTGGTAGAGACACTGGCGACAGCCAATACGGAAACATCCTTGCTGTCGAAGCCGATTAGTTTGGCAAAGTACAAGCCGATAGCGTTGCCATTGGCACTGGAATGGCGCGCCGTCACCTGGACAGCATTTGTGGGTGTGGCGGCGGCTGTGAAGGTACTTGTGTCCGTGTCCCAGTTACCCAGGATGACATCATCAGGATCAACGACATTACCGTTTTGTGTTATCGGCATGTTCAGTTCTGCATATTGCACAGCCAGGGCCTTGGCGGCATCTTCATCATCGAGTTCATCAGTTGCTGCCAGGGCAGCTGCATCGGCAGCGGCGCGCAATTCTGATTGGATATACAGAATGTGACCCATATCAATGGAGGCCGCCGCCGCGCCAAAAATAACAGGCATGGCCACAGCAACGATGATAAATACGGCACCGCGTTGATCGCGCCTGAAATTGCTGAACTTGCGCTTAAGGCGGGCGAACAAGCCTATTCCTCCAGCCGC
The DNA here is from genome assembly GCA_018650465.1 of Alphaproteobacteria bacterium. Taxonomy (GTDB): domain Bacteria; phylum Pseudomonadota; class Alphaproteobacteria; order UBA2966; family UBA2966; genus JABILA01. Next base: position 14,844 of record JABIFY010000100.1, on the reverse strand, counting down.
ATTGTGACGCTGACTTCGATGTTGCCAGACATCAGCGAATCTTCCAGGGCATTGACCAAGGCGGCTTCAGCCATCGGCAAGGAGATATCAAACTGCACGCTGGTGCCGTCATCTGTCAGGGTGGTGTCGTAATTGTAGCTGGCATTGTTCAACAATGAGATCGCCAGTGCTTCGGCTTCGTCCCCGGTTGATTCGCCAATGGCATAGCTGCGGGCAGCCTCGCGGGCCGCGTAGGTCATTAACTGACGTGTATTCAGGATCAAGCCATATTGAATGATGCCAAACAGAATGGTGATCAACATCGGCAGCATGATGGCAAATTCAATGGCAACAGCACCGCGGCTGTCACCCAGTCGGGTTCGCAGCCAGCAGCGATAGCTGGTTATTTCTGAATTTTGATGGTTATTGTGCTTCATCATGAACCTGTGAAAAGAGGGAATCATCCTGGCATTCCCGGCACAAGTTTAGGGCAATTACGGTTAATCAGTCGTAAACAAAAAACCCGGCTCAAAGGCCGGGTTTTCCGCTATATGTGAGCAAGAACTAATTCACTTTAGGGTCCATGGAGCCATCGGCATAACGTGTAGCCATATCCGCCATGGGAATGACCTTGATTTTGTCTGCATGGCCAGCGGCACCAAAGGCTTCGTAGCGTGCTGTGCAGATTTCAGTCATGGCAGCCATAGCTGGTTTATTAAAGGCGCGAGGGTCAAACTCAGCCTTCTTTTCTGTGGCGACCTTGCGATATTGACCGATAACAGCCATGCGGCAATCCGTATCGATGTTGATCTTGCGCACACCGTTCTTGATACCAACAACAACCTCTTCCACCGGCACACCATAGGTTTGCGGCATCTCACCGCCGAACTCATTGATGATATCCTGCAGTTCCTGTGGCACGGCAGATGAGCCATGCATGACAAGGTGGGTGTTGGGCAGGCGAGCATTGATGGCCTTGATTACATTCATGGCCAGGATATCGCCCGTGGGCTTGCGGGTGAATTTGTAGGCACCGTGCGAAGTGCCAATGGCAACAGCCAGAGCATCAACTTTGGTTTTGGCAACAAAGTCTGCGGCCTGGTCCGGATCGGTCAGCAGCTGATCCATGTCCAGCTTTCCCTCAAAGCCGTGGCCATCTTCTTTTTCACCTTCGCCTGTTTCCAGAGAGCCAAGACAACCCAGTTCACCTTCCACCGAAACACCAACCGAATGGGCGATGTCGGCAACCGCTTTGGTCGTGTCGACATTATATTCATATGAAGCAGGTGACTTGCCATCAGCCTCTAGCGATCCATCCATCATCACAGAAGAAAAACCGTTGGTCATGGCAGAGGTACAGGTGGCCGTGCTGTTGCCATGGTCCTGGTGCATACAGACCGGTAAATCCGGATAACTTTCAATTGCACCCATGATCAAATGGCGCAGGAAAATATCTCCGGCATAAGCCCGGGCGCCACGACTGGCTTGCAGAATAACCGGAGAATTAGTGGATTTGGCTGCCTCCATGATGGCAATGACCTGTTCAAGGTTGTTGACGTTGAACGCTGGCAAGCCGTAATCATTCTCAGCCGCGTGATCGAGAAGTTGTCGCATTGAAACCAGAGCCATTGTCTTACCTCATGTCTTTTTGTTTGATCTGACGTCGGGGGGTCCCGAGGTTATAAAATACTACGTAATCAGGCGGCTGCGTCTTTCAGGGCCGCAACACCTGGTAAATCTTTGCCCTCCAGCCATTCGAGGAAAGCACCTCCGGCTGCTGAAAGATAAGTGAATTTGTCGCCGGCACCTGCCTGGGCAAGGGCGGCAACTGTATCACCACCTCCAGCCACACTGACAAGTTTTCCGGCTGCCGTCAGTTTGGCGGCGGCCAGGGCCACAGCATCGGTACCGGCATTAAAAGGTGGTATTTCAAAGGCCCCTAAAGGACCATTCCAGACGAGTGTTTTGCAGGTTTCCAGACGCTCAGCCAGTGCCTGGGCCGCATTTGGACCCACATCCAGAATCATGGCATCAGCGGGTACGTCATTGGCGGATACAGTTTGATTGTCAGCATTTGCCTTGAATTCTTTTGCCACGACAACGTCGTCGGGCAGGATAATTTCACAGCCCATAGCCTGGGCTGCGGCGTCAATTTCGCGGGCGGTCTCAGCAAGGTCGGCTTCGCAAAGGCTGTTGCCAACATCAATCCCGCGGGCATGCAGGAAGGTATTGGCCATGCCGCCGCCGATAACAAGCACATCAACATTTTTGATCAGGTTGCCCAGTAATTCGAGCTTTGTTGAAACCTTGGCACCGCCAACAACCGCAGCAAGTGGCCGTTCCGGTGTTTCCAGGGCGCTGGCCAGGGCCTTCAGTTCGGCCTCCATGCCACGACCGGCAGCGGCAGGAAGCAATCGTGCCAGCGCTTCCGTTGACGCATGGGCCCGGTGGGCACAGGAAAAAGCATCATTCACATAGATATCTGCATTGGCGGCCAAGGCTTTGGCAAAGTCCGGATTGTTTTTTTCTTCGCCCGCGTGAAAGCGCAGGTTTTCCAAAAGGACAACACCGCCATCAGGTAAGGCGTCAACGGCGGTTGCTGCTGGTGCACCGATACAGTCGCTGGCAACCGATACAGGGGCTCCTAATTTCTCCGACAAGGGACCGGCAACAGGTTGCAGCGACATGTCCGGATCAACCTGGCCTTTAGGGCGACCAAAGTGTGACAGCACAACCACCCTGGCACCGCGCTGGCGAAGTTCAGCCAGCGTCGGGACCAGGCGGTCTATGCGGGTGAAATCAGTAATCTCTCCGTCCCGCATGGGAACGTTAAGATCGGCCCTGACCATGATGCGCTTACCTTTAACGTCAAAGTCATCAAGCGTTTTGAAATCACCCATTATTATTGATCCTGCCGATTAACCCAGTTTGTTCATGGCGACAGCGGTGTCGCCCATGCGATTGGAGAAACCCCATTCGTTGTCATACCAGGACAGGACACGGACAAAGTTCCCGCCAATGACCTGGGTCTGGGTCAGATCGAATGTGGAACTGGCTGGATCGTGATTGAAATCGATGGAAACCATCGGGCCGTCACATGTGGCCAGAACGCCTTTGAGGCGACCTTTGGCAGCCTTGACGATGGCGGCATTCACTTCTTCGACAGTCGTATTCTTTTTAGAATTAAAAGTCAGGTCAATCATTGAGACGTTCGGTGTCGGTACACGTACCGAAGTTCCGTCCAGCTTGCCCTTCAGTTCAGGTAGCACCAGACCGACGGCTTTGGCTGCACCCGTTGAAGTCGGGATCATGGACATGGCAGCGGCACGGGCGCGGCGCAGGTCACTGTGCAAAGTGTCCAGTACTGGCTGGTCACCTGTATAGCTGTGAATTGTTGTCATGAAGCCATGTTTCAGGCCAACCGCATCGTTCAACACCTGAGCGACCGGTGCCAGGCAGTTTGTTGTGCAAGATGCGTTGGAGACGATCTTGTGGCTCTTGCGAAGGGTTTTGTCGTTGACGCCATAAACAATGGTGTTGTGGACATCTGTGCCAGGGGCAGAAATCAAAACCTTTTTGGCACCGGCCTTCAGATGCTTCTTGGCCATTTCGCCTTTGGTGAACAGGCCAGTACATTCCAGGGCCACATCGACTTTCAGTTCTGCCCACGGCAAGTTTTCAGGATCACGCTCGGCAGTGACCATCATTTTGCCACGACCGACATCGATGGAAGTCTTTGTTTTTTTGACTTTCTTCGGGAACTTGCCGTGTACCGAATCATACTGAAGAAGATGGGCATTGGCTTCAACTGAACCCAAATCGTTAATACCAACGACCAGAATATCTTTGCGATTTGATTCTTCGATGGCCCGAAGGACCAGGCGGCCAATACGACCAAAACCGTTAATTGCAACGCGCGTTACCATGTGTCTCTCCCGTAAGTGAGTATCTTTGATTCTAAAGCTTTGACTTTGCCGCTGCCGCAACTGCGTCAGCTGTAATGCCAAAATGAACGTAAAGGTCTTTAGCCGGTGCCGAGGCACCAAAACCGGTCATGCCGATATGGATATCTGAGTAGCCTTCCCAGCCCTGGGCAATCGCAGCTTCGACCGAAATGCGAACCGTGCCTGGTCCCAGGATCTCAGCCTGGTATGCGTCGGATTGTTCAGCGAACAAATCCAGGCAAGGGACAGAAACAACCCGGGTGCCGATGCCATCAGCCTGCAATTTATCGCGGGCTTCAACTGCGACACCAACTTCTGAACCGGTTGCCAGTATGGTAACTTTGGCGTCACCTTCCGCGGCATATAATTCATAGGCACCTGTCGCACAGAGGTTTTCCTCGGTGTGCTCGGTACGCTGCAGGACCAGACCCTGGCGGGTTAAAGCCAGGACAGAAGGTCCGTCATTGCGTTCCAGCGCCAAAGCCCAACATTCCGCCGTTTCCACGGCATCTGCCGGACGGAAGACCGCGACATTTGGAATGGCACGCATGCTGGGGATATGTTCGACAGGTTGGTGGGTCGGACCATCTTCGCCCAGACCAATCGAATCGTGCGTCAGAACATAAATCACTCGCTGGCCCATCAGGGCCGACATGCGCAGGGCAGGGCGAAGGTAATCGGAGAAGACCAGGAAGGTCCCACCGTAAGGAATGATACCACCATGCAAGGCAAGGCCGTTCATCACAGCACCCATGCCATGTTCGCGGATGCCATAATGGATATAACGACCGCCATAGTTATCGGCGGACAAGATTCCCAGATCAGGTGTGTCCGTATTGTTGGAACCCGTCAGATCAGCCGAACCCCCTATGGTCGATGTCAGGACCGGGTTGATGACCTTTAGCGCTTCCTGGCTGGATTTACGTGTGGCCCAGGCGGGAGCGTCGGCGCTCAGCGCTTTTTTGTGATCGTTGATGGCACTTTGCCAGCCAGCAGGCAGCTCACCTGAGATGGCAAGGTTGAAGTCGGCTTGTTTCGCGGCATCCATGCCGGCCAAACGGCTGTTCCATTCGGCTGAGGCGCCTTTGCCCCGGCTTCCAGCTTCGCGCCAGGCGTTAAGCACATCTTGCGGAATTTCAAAAGGAGCGTGCGACCATCCTAGGGCTTCGCGGGCAGCGGCAATTTCATCATCGCCCAGTGGCGCGCCATGAACACCGCTGGTGCCCTGTTTATTAGGGGCACCAAAACCGATAACTGTGCGACAGGCAATTAATGATGGCTTGTCGGAGTTGCGGGCAGCTTCAATAGCCTCGGCCACTTCGTCAGCGTTGTGTCCGTCACAGCTGGAAACATCCCAACCACTGGCCATAAAGCGGGCCAATTGGTCGTCACTGGCAGCAATATCTACAGAGCCATCAATGGAGATGCCGTTGTCGTCCCACAAAACGATCAGCTTGTTCAGGTTCCAATGGCCAGCCATGGAAATTGCTTCCTGGCTGATACCTTCCATCAAGCAACCGTCACCGGCAATGGCATAGGTATAGTGGTCAACGATGTCAGTGCCATAGCGTGCAGCAAGGTGACTTTCCGCCAGGGCCATGCCAACGGCATTGGCCAGTCCCTGACCCAGAGGGCCGGTTGTGGTTTCAATGCCTGGCAAGTGACCGATTTCCGGGTGGCCTGCTGTCATGCTGCCGAGCTGGCGAAAATTACGCAGCTGGTCAATATCACACTTGTCATAGCCGTTTAGGTACAACAGGGAATAAAGCAACATGGAGCCATGACCAGCAGAGAGTACAAACCGGTCGCGGTCGGGGAATTGTGCCCAGCTGGCATCATATTTCAGGAATTTGGTAAACAGCACTGTGGCAACGTCTGCCATGCCCATGGGCATGCCGGGGTGGCCGGAATTGGCGGCCTGAACTGCATCCATGGACAGGGCCCGGATCGCGTTCGCCAAGTTGTTGTGCTGTGAAGAATTAGTTGTGGTGGTCGCGGCAGTCGCGTCAGCGAGGCTCATGCGTCATAAACTCCGAATTCGGTTGGCGTTCAGGCAAAGGGGAATGGATAAATTCCGGGAACGCGGTCGGTTTTGAAGAAGAAAAACGACATTCAAATTATGTTGGAGTGGTTATACACGGGTTTTCCGCCGGGTCGACTCAATCGGCCCGGAATCAGCCAAAAAAGTTTGATTCTGGTCTAATTTCCTGATTTTGGCGCGACCGATAAAATATTTTTTATCTTCTGAAAAAGATTTCCTGAAAATCAGTTTTTCCTAACCCCACAATTCGCGCGAAGCAGGCTTCATCAAACTGTTTTCGTAAACAAAACCGTTTTCACGATCTTCGCTCAGTAACAAGGGGCCATCCAGGTCGACATAAGCCGCCAGGGGCCCCAGCAACGCTGCGGGTGCCATACCCAATGATGTGCCGACCATGCAGCCAACAAAAACACCCAGGCCGATTTCTTTGGCCGCTGAGACAACTTTGATTGCTTCGGTCAGACCACCGGTCTTGTCCAGTTTAACATTCACAAAATCATAGCGATGCGCGACTTCACGGATTGAATCGTAATCATGGAAGGATTCATCCGCACAAACCGGTACGGCCCGGCCAAGGCCGTCCAGCACGCTGTCGCTGCCAGCAGGCAAAGGTTGTTCCACCAGTTTGACGCCAAGTTTTGCCAATTCTCCGCCATATTCTGAAACCATGACGGGGGTCCAGGCTTCGTTGGCGTCGACGATGATCGTGGTTGCCGGCGCATTTTCGCGCACAGCGCGAACGCGGGCGATGTCGTTCTCACCGCCCAGTTTCAGTTTCAATAAAGGTCGTGCAGCATGTTTAAGCGCAGAAGCGCCCATTTCCTTCGGTGTGCCCAGGCTGATGGTATAGGCCGTAACAAATGGCCGTGGCTGTGGCAGTCCAGCCAGCTGCCAAACGGGAACATCGGTTAATTTGGCTTCGAGGTCCCACAAGGCGCAATCCAGGGCGTTGCGCGCAGCACCAGGACCCATAAGACTTTGCAGCGACTCACGGTCAAGAGAGCCATCTTCCAAAGGTAAGCGAAGGCGTTCGATTTCTGCGGCCGAGCTTTCCTTTGTTTCACCATAGCGTCGATAAGGCACACATTCGCCCCGACCACGCACGCCATTTTGGTGGATTTCAACCGTGACCACTTCGGCAACTGAGCGCCGACCGCGCGAGATATTGAAGCCACCTTCAATGTTCCACGCTTCTTCGCGCACGATCATGCGGCGTTCACTCACGACAAGTTCTCCACGATGCGGCCCATACCTTCGATCAAGGGATCGGCACAGGGCAGGCCATATTTTGCTTCTGTCTCAGCAAGGTATTTTTTGCGGGCTTCGTCGTCCAGTTCGGAAGAGTTTATAGAAATTCCGACGAATTTCACTTCCTCGTTGGTCAGGCGGGCCGCTATCAGGTTCAGGTCCATGCATTCCTGAATATCCGGGATCGGGTGCCCCGGCAAGTTTCGCATGTTGGTACGGGTCGGCTCATGACACAACACCAGGGCGTCTGGTTGTGCGCCATGCAATAACCCCAAGCTGACGCCCGCAAAGGCCGGGTGGAACAACGATCCCTGGCCTTCAATAACGTCCCAGTGGTTGGGGTCGGCTTCTGGCGAAATCCATTCCGCGGCACCGGAAATGAAATCGGCAACCACGGCGTCAATGGCAAGACCACGACCTGCAATCATGACACCGGTTTGTCCGGTTGCACAAAAATCGGCATTCAGACCCTGGGCCCGCATTTCCTTTTCCAGCGCCAAAGCCGTGTACTTTTTGCCAAGGGAACAGTCCGTGCCAACGGTCAGCAGGCGTTTACCGCTGCGTTTGACGCCTGTTCCGGTGTCCAGCTGTTGGTTGGGAATACGAACATCGATTAGGTTGCGCCCGTTTCGGGTGGCGGCTTCAGCCAGTTCTTTGGTGTCCGACAGCGGGCTATGCAAGCCACTGCCAATATCCAGTCCGGCGTCCAGGGCGTCGACCAAAACAGTGGTCCAGTCCTGGTTCATGACACCGCCCGGATTAACAACACCTATCAGCAAGGTTTTTGCGCCTTTTTCTGCGGCTTCCTTCAGGCTGAGATCTGGCAGGCCCAGATCGGCCTTGCAGCCTTCCAGCCGTAATTGACCCACACACCATTCCGGTCGCCAATCTGCAACGCCTTGGGCCGTTTTGGCGGCCAACTGGTCTTTGGCATTGCCCAGAAAGAGCAGGTAGGGGTGTTCCATGGCTAATCGTCCTCGGTAAAAATGATATCATTTGCCCCATAGGGGCCAAAAACTATTGTGCAGCTTCCAGGGCTGCGAATTCGGCGGCGATCTCAGCCCGTTCGGCATTGATCAGTTTCAGGATTTCAGGATCATCCCAGGTCCGGTGCTGGCCATTGGCAAAACCACGCGCATTGTGGATGTACAAAATGGCGTTCATTTTGTTGGCCACATAGTTGTTGCGCTCCTTCGTGACCTTTCCCGGCATCCCCATGACAATGGAGTTATCCGGGATCACGGTTCCTTCTTTCAGAAACGAGCCACCCGCGACAATGCAGTTATCGCCAACAACGGCGCCATCCATGATTGTGGCGTTGATGCCAATCAGACAATTATCGCCGATCGTTGCTCCGTGAATAGTACAATGGTGCGTAATTGAGCAATAGGCGCCAATTTTTGTCCCTGTTTGGCCCCCCACATGGATCATAACAAAGTCCTGAATATTGGTGCCTTCCCCGATGACCACGTCATGGTTTTCTGCCCGAATAACCGTGTTGGGCCAAATGGAGGCATCTTTTTCCACACGTATCTTGCCATAGAGCAGGGCTGTGGGGTGGATGAAGGCGGGGTCATTCAGAGTGACATCTGGGCCAAAACCGGACAAATCAAATTCCTCATGCAGTTGGGGATTCACATAATACGGACCAGGATTACGGGGCCTTGATACTGCCTGCCGCTTCGGTCAAAGTGATAATACACTATCGGCTTGGCATGTTGCCAGAGGGGAAACAAATTGATGTTCTCGGAAGCTAAACCGACAATACACCAAGGTACATGGACGCAATAATGTCGAAAACAGCTTTAATATCTGTCACGGGCGAAGACCGACTTGGTCTTATTTCTGAATTGGCGGCCCGGATATTTGATTTGGGTGGTGATCTTGGCGATACGACTTTTGCCGTACTGGGCTCTGGTTTCGAGTTTTCGGCAGTCGTGGAATTTCCGGATCAGTCGGTCCTGGATGACATTGGTCTGGAATTGCGCACGCTTCCGCTCCTGTCGGAAGCAACGTTTGATATTCAACCGTTTCGCTATGATACGGCACATGGGGATAGTGGGCGTATAACTCACCGTATCCGCATTAGCGGTGGAGACCAGCCAGGTCTGGTTGCACGTTTATCGGAAGTCTTCGTCAATTTTGATGCGAATGTCGTTCGCATGAATTGTGAATCGACAGAAGGCCAGGGTGGACAGTCCAACTACATTACACGCTTTGCGGTTTCGATCCCTGCAGAGCGCGCAGCAGCCTGCCTTGCCGCGGTCGGCAATACGGCCGGGCAACTGGAACTGACTTGTACCTGGGATGAAGCCTGGGAAGCACGTAATAAAAATTAGACAGAACCAGACGCCAATCTATTCAGCGTCATCAAACATATCGTCTGTTAGCTTGTCAGTCGCTGCTGCAAGGCCAGCTCGACCCTTGTTCAGGTTCAGTACGCGGTTTTGGTACCAGGCAGCGCGCAAGGCCGAGTAATAATCAACAGAATTGTTCCGCAGATTATCCAGGCCGGCAACCAGGCTTTCACGTCCAACCACTGCCGCACCAACGTCACGCGCCGTGCGGACATCTGCACGTAGCAGATAGTTAAAGGGATCGATGAAGCCATCGACGACCTGGCCTGTCCCGTCACGCAAAGTGCTCGGGCCCAGCACCGGCAACACAATGTAAGGTCCCGGCGCGACACCGTAGCTATGCAGGCTCTGTCCGAAATCTGCACGATGCTCATTCAGGCCAAAATCGTCGGCCATTTCGAATAACCCTAGAACACCAACCGTTGAATTGATGACAAATCGTCCGGCGGTGACTGCTGCATCCGTGCCGTCCAGCTGAACTAAATCATTGATCATAATGACAGGCGCTTTCAGGTTTTTGAAAAACCGCTGTGCGGCCGGTTTGGCAGGGGGCGGCATCAAATAGCCATACAGGGCTGCAACAGGTCGCATGATCATAATATCAAGCGCATCATTGAAGGCGAATACCGCTCGGTTTAATCCTTCAATGGGATCGCTGATTTCTTCTGCGCCATAATATCCAGGTGCGATCTTTTGGTCATCAGCAACAACGCGTCGTTTCGGCGTAACGGATGCCAGCGGCCTGGGTGGCGGCTGGGTCGACTGCACGACCGGATAAACAGGCCGATAGAGTGTCGGGGCCCGGGTCGCAACCTGTATCGGCGGCTGCGCGCCGTAGCTGGGAGACGCAATGTAGTCCGTATAGGCTGAAGTTTGAATCGATGGCAGGGGTAATCCGGCGGCCCTGGCAATTACGGGCGCAAATCCCGGAAATACATGGGCGGTATGTTTGGCCAACATTTGTGCCGATGATGGTGCCACCTGGACAGCAGTTGAGATAATTTCGCTGACAAGATCAGGCCGAGCCGAGATGGCAGTGACGACAACGGAACCAAGGGCGTTGTCACCACTATCCCGTGCCCGTCGTGCCTTGATCCATTGCAGGGACTTGTTGCCAAGCGATTGCCCAACGGACGCTTCCGTGGTTCGCAGTGCGTTCGCAGCCGATGCTGTGGTCGCAATATTGCGGGCAATATCTGCCGGCAGTTCGGCCAGGGCCGAGGATGTACTGGCGCAAAGACTTGCGAGAATGACAAGGGAGATGGCCAGCGCCCGTGGCACCGATTTTTGATCTGTCAAAAGCACTAATTATTTTCCTGGATTGGTGTCCACAATCTGGCCTGGCGAGAGGCATCAGTAATCGATTTTCCGCTCAGCCGTCGCTTCAAAGTTTTGACGTTTTCGATGGCTGCTACGTTGCCGTTTTGGGCCGCCAGCAGTGACCATTTCAAGGCCATCACATCGTTCCTTTTAATGCCTGCGCCTGCGGCATATCTTTTGCCGAGTTTCGCTTGCGCGCGGACATGACCCTGCTTGGCGGCGCGAATGAACCAGTCGACAGATTCAGCAAGGTTCTTCTCCATGCCTTTTCCGTCCCGGAGGATTTTCCCCATGTTGTATTGGGCACGCATATCGCCCTGTTCTGCAGCCTTGCCAATCCAGAAAGCGGCTTGGGCATCATGTTTTGGCACACCCATGCCATAACCGTACATTTTCCCAAGCGTGTATTGAGATCTGGCAAGTCCCTGATCTGCAGATTTTTGTAACCAACTGCCCGCCTTGCGATGATTCTTTTTTACGCCATCGCCTGCAATGTAGGCAGAAGCCAGATTGTGCTGGGCCACAGCAAGGCCATTTTTGGCAGCCATTGACCACCATTTTACAGCGGCGCTGTGATCAAGGTCTACGCCTTTTCCTTCGTCATGCAAAACCCCCAGATTGTATTGAGCTTTTGCATCGCCAGTTTCCGCCGCCGCAGTCCATTCCTTGAGAGCCGTGATAAAATCAGCCTTTTCATAGGCCACGACACCAGCCGCAAAATCAGCCTTGGCGGTCGTTGCTGTATGACCGAATGCGATCACCAACAAAGCGACGGCAACTAATTGCGTTGGTGACCCTGGTCTTGTCCGCTTCAGATATTTCATCACGCTGCCCACCATTCAAGTTTTCTATCTTACCTGTTGGATGTCGCTTTAATTAGAAGTCATGACTGGCATTTTATCAGTTCTTGCGCGTAATGCAGCCATTAATCCTTCTATTCCACTATTTTTGATTACTGATGCAAATTCCGATCTCTGTGTGACGGCCATACTTACGCCTTCAACTGAAATGTCGATAATGCGAAACTCGTTCTGGTTGGCTCTGATGCGCCAGTCACTGGTCAGGGGTGCGCCACCTGGTCGGTCAATCCTTGTTTTGACGACCGCATCTTTTTTGCCGGCACCCCGTGCAGACAGAACTGTAAATTTCTGGCCGTTGTACCCGCCGAAGCGCGCCGAATAGGTATTCAGGAAAAATGTTGAATAGACCTTGATATAAGCATCGCGCTGAGCCGGCGATAGTTTCCGCCAGGTTCTGCCCAAAACAAATCGTCCGATGAATTTCAGATCGAAACCGCTCGCCAACAACTCTCGCAGAATACGTTCCCTGTCCGACATGGACGCATTCGGAGAGCGTAATACCTTGAGTGCTTGATCAGCCAGCCACTGGACAAAATCTGCGGCACCCTGCGGCGATGTCGCAGCATGGGCACCTGAACAGAACAGAACAGATGTTCCCGTTCCGGCCGCGATAAACAGAGGGGACGCAAATACAAACCCAAGAATTTGACGGCGCGAGGGCACATGATGTTCATTTGGTCGCGTCATGGAATCAGAAAGACGATTATTGTTTTTTGCCGAGCAGGGGGGCATCGCTGTCCTCAATTACACTATCATTCGTCCAATCGTCAGGCTTGATGGCCTAGTATGACTGATTTTACCGGAAATCGGAAAATATATTAAAAGTTTGCAGTTTTTGGAAACAGCCAGAATTTTTGTGACCAATCGGTTGCCCCTGAATGGGTTTTGCAAGGCATTGGTATTTAACAGTAATAACAAACTGTGAGCAAATCTGTGGATAACTTGTTTATTAAAAATATTTATTAAGTAAACTTATGCACAACTTTGTTCTTTATTTGGAAGTAATTCATTTGGTATAGATCATTCATTTGAGCAATACTTGACTTGCACGCAAAAGTGTGGGGAGAGAAGCCGGTTCCTGAAACCGGACGAAAAGGGAAAAGACAGTTCTTCGGAACAGAAATTTCCTGAAGCGTACGATCAGAAAGTGGTGAACTCCCGCCGAACAAACCGGGCAATTGTTTAAAGTCTGAATCTCGGGCAAGGGTGACGACGCAAGTTGATATCCCTGGTTTTTGATCTGGATTATTAGGCAAAAGCAACTGGTGAGCGGGCTGAGAATTTGGAAAGTGTATTGCTTCGGCAATGCATGTTCGAAATTCAGATGCAAGTTCAACGAAACGGCTTGTTTGGTCAGGACGGCATGTTCTCCATTCGACAGGACGGTCGTTTACTGCAGGGATGAAGTTTGCAGAAATGGATTTCCGTTGGGTAAATGACAGTAACGTCGGGCGGTGACCAAAGGTCGATGTTTTGTTTGAAGGATTTTCGGATCCAAAAGCAAAACCGGATTTGGGAACCGGACAGGAGGGAAAGACGATTGTGGCGAAAAAATTGCTTGCAATTTGGACGCAGCAATAGTCGGAACCTCGCCAGGTAAACGCTGTTCCTTCAAAGCTGATTGTCCCCGGACAATTAGTGTGATGATGAACGTTCTTCGGGACGGAAGGTATCACAGGGGTATCTCAGGATACTTGTTTTGAAGCAGAAGCGGAGACGTGGTGGTTGTCAGCAACTGAACTGGATATCAGGTGTTTCTTCGGAAATCTTGAGGAAAGATCAGCGGCAGATGATCGGGAGGGCGCAAACCGGTTTCGGGGATATATTATCGCTTGCGATGAAATGTCCCGACCAAGGCCGCAAGATGTTGAGCAATGCGGTTGAAGGCTCAGGCCTGAGACAGCACGGTTGGACGATGGGTGGTGGAGGTGAAGCTGGATGTGTCAAAGGGCGCATGAAAATGGGCTCAGGCGGAAGGACGCGTAGAAGCGGACTGGAAGTCGGTCGCGATCAGGAAAATATTCTTCGCGGAATATGACCAGATTGGGACTGGACAAAGGGAAGGGGAAACGTGGCCAAGGTCAAAGGGACGCGAGGCCGGAAGATTTGAGCCCGACTGCCGGGATCAAATTCAAGGTCTGGATGGGACTTGCGGATAACGCGGTCGACAAATGAAGCCGCAAAGGTTTCGGTCTTAACAGATCAGAACCGCTGAGGTGGAATATGACGATAGTGCGCAGGAAACAGGGTTCCCGGAGATGGGACGTCAATCAATCAGGTTGGAAGGTCGATTTATCGGCCTTTGCAGGAGCATAAAGACTGATGAGCAGGCCGCAAGGTCGGCAACCTGGTCAAAAGCTTGGCTGAACAACTGATTGCCGAATGTTCGCATTCGGGATGCTGACCGACACGGTAACGTGAGGGGCTTGACCGGCTCCTGGGCGTCAGGGGTGTCTTTCGCGGGACACGAAGCAAGGGACCCACTCCTTTGCTCCCTGACGCTTTTTTATTTTGCCCAGTTTCTGGAACAAATTAAATCAGACGTCAGGCATCTGATGCCGCGCCTTGTATCAGCAAAACAGGGTATCCGCAACAACATTTTGTGTTTGTGGGTAGAAATAATCTAAATATGGTGGGCGTTTAAGGTCCACTTTTTGTTGCTGGTGCCGGGAAACAGGGGACAGGACCAAAGTATGTCGCGCTGCCTTTGGCATGCAGTGGCAGTTATTTTCCGATATTCCCGCTGTATTTGCTTTGCTGGACCCAGTCATAAAAATCATCAGCCAATACCGGTTTGCTGATGAAATAGCCCTGGGCTTGATTGCAGCGTAAATCACTTAGCAAATCCCAGGTTTCCTGGTCTTCGATGCCTTCGGCAACAACAGCTAACCCCAGGTTATGACCCAGTTCGACAATTGATCGAACAATAACGGCGTCATCATTGACCTGACGCATGTTCAGGACCACAGTACCCGACTCTTTTCATAACACCAACTCTATCAACGGTTTCCGAGGAATGTTTGGTTTGAATAAAGCCATCATATAGTCGCGGATTTCCAATTCAGACATTTTGACCATGGCTTTTCTGAAGGCAT
>JABIFY010000099.1 GCA_018650465.1 Alphaproteobacteria bacterium | reverse complement strand
CATCGATTTCATTGTCCAGAAATACATCGCGGGCAACGAAGGGCACGCCCGCCTGGGCTGCTGTCTTGCGTCCGGCAGACGCTTGAGTGGTCAGACTGTCGAGGAAAAGCACATCGCGCTTGCGCACCTCGTCCATGACCACGGCCATGCCTTTTGAATAGCCGGTAAAGGCGCTGCCCATGTGGTTGTTGATACCCACATAGCCCTTGAAGCGCGAAAGTCCCCAGGTCAGGCGACGACGAATTTCGGTTTCGCTTAAACCTTCACGCAGGGCATTGGGGCCGGGATTGGTATCCGGGTTACGCGGCTCCATGGGGAAATGCACCATCAGCTCGTGCCCCGCGGCATGGGCCGAACTGGTCTGGCGTTCAAGGTCTTCGGCATAGGTCAGGAAAGCCAGCGTCAGGGGCCCGGGCAAGCGGATCGTGCGCACGGTGTTGCGGCGGTTCAGACCGAGATCATCGATAACAATCGAGATCATGGGTTTGCCCGCCGGGTCCGGCACCGTAACAGCATTGTCCTCCCATACAGCGGATTCACGATCGATGCGGGTACCGGGTTCTTCCTGACGATCTTCAGGCATCTGCCTGGCCCAATCCTCGGCTATTTTAGCCCAGGCCAGTTCATCCTTTTCCCGAACAGCCTGCATGGCTAATTTTTGAGCCAGCTCATTTTTTAGCTTTTCCTGCGCGGCAGTCTCGCTTTCCAACCGGTCGGCTTCAATTTTTTCGACCAGTTCGGGCCAGGGAGCCGGGGCGTCAGCCGAAACGGATCGTGTTTTTGTCATTTCGGGGATCGCCGTCCAGACATCTTCGTCGGGCACAGGTTCAATCGCGGGAAGCTTTTGCGGGATCGGGATGGGCAGAGGTGCCACTGGCTGGTTCAGGGAAACCACCTTGTCGTCTTCAGCCGGTGTAGAGACTTCAACGACTTCCACAGCCTGTTCGGCCCCGCCAAAGAAATAACCAATACCCACGCCAGTCGACAAGCCAATGATCATGGCAAAGCTGCCAACAATCAGATAGCCAACGGGGCGTGAGACAAAATTCCGCATGTAAGTTATTCCGCCGCCTGCACGGTATCGGGCCTGTCGTCTGGACCAGCAGCCAGGTCATCCAGGATTGGGCAATCCGGTCGGTCATCGCCATGGCAGCGATCCGTCAGGTCTTTCAGGGTTCGTCGCATGCTTTGCAATTCAGCTACCTTGCGGTCAATGTCTTCAATATGTTCCAGAGCCAGTTTTTTAACGTCCCCACTGGCCCGGCCGTGATCCTGATACAGCGACAACAAGCCGCCGACATCATTGACCGAAAAGCCCAGGCTGCGGGCGCGATTAACAAAACCCAACAAGCGCACGTCCGTTTCATCATAGGCGCGATAGCCATTGGCGGCGCGTTTTGCCGGACCGATCAAACCAATGCTTTCATAGTAGCGAATGTTCTTGGGCGCAACGCCTGACAGGGCCGCGGCTTCACCAATATTCATTTGTTCGATCCTCCATTTGCGCGCCATCGGCGCAACAACAACGAATTGGACACCACACTGAAACTGGAGAAAGCCATGGCCGCACCGGCAATCATCGGACTTAACAATCCTGATGCTGCCAGAGGTATCCCTACCAAATTGTAAACAAAGGCCCAAAAAAGATTTTGTTTAATCTTGGCCCAGGTGGCGTGACTGACATTGATGGCCGCTGGCAACAGCAAGGGATCACCGCGCATCAAGGTCACACCAGCAGTCTGCATGGCCACATCCGTACCTGTGCCCATGGCAAACCCGATATCCGCCGCTGCCAGGGCCGGGGCATCGTTGATGCCATCACCGACCATGGCCACGACGTGACCCAGTGCCCGCAATCGGTCTACTTCTTGTGCTTTTTCCTGCGGCATGACTTCGGCAATGACTTCATCCACGCCGACGGCCTGGGCGACAACCGCTGCCGTGCGCGCATTGTCACCAGTAAGCATAAGCGTGTGGATGCCTGCTGCCTTCAAACGGGTCACCGCTTCGATGGCGGTCTTCTTGATGGGGTCAGCCACAGCGATCAGCCCCAACACAGTGCCTTCATTGGCCAGCCACATGACCGTCTGACCCGCACTTTCCAGGGTCACGGCCTTGTCTTCAAATTGGGCCTGATCAATGTTCAGCCCATCCAACAAGGTCCGATTGCCCAAAACCAGGCTTTTGCCTTCCACATCGGCTGTCAGGCCCTGCCCGGTTATGCTCTGAAAGTTTGCGACGCCGGGTAAGTCGATCTTTTTCTCTGCTGCTGCATCGAGCACGGCTTTGGCCAGGGGGTGTTCACTACCGCTTTGGGCGGCCCCGGCCAGGCGCAAAATCAAATTCTCATCTGCGCCGACAACTTCCGTAACCACAGGGTGCCCTTCCGTCAGGGTGCCGGTTTTATCCAACACCAGAGCCGTGACTTTGTGGGCTGTTTCCAGGGCCAGGGCATCCTTGATCAGGATCCCGGAGCGTGCCGCGGCCCCCGTTCCCACCATGATGGCTGTGGGCGTGGCCAGACCAAGCGCACAGGGGCAAGCAATAACCAGTACTGAGACCGCCGCAATCAGCGCTTCACTCAGGCTGCCGCCCGCCAGCAACCAGCCGCCGAAAGTTGCGGCGGCAATGACCAACACGGCCGGAACAAATATTTCACTGACCCGGTCGACCAGTTTCTGGACCGGTGCCTTGCTGGCCTGAGCCCCCTCGACCATCTTGATAATACGCGCCAGCGTCGCCGCAGCACCCACGGCAGTGGCCTGGACCAGCAAGCGCCCCGTGCCATTGATGGCCCCACCAATGACTTTGGCTCCGGCCTGTTTGGCCACGGGCAGGCTTTCGCCGGTGAGCAGGCTTTCGTCCACGGCACTGGCACCCTCCGTAACCAAACCATCGACCGGTAAACGCTCGCCCGGGCGCACGACAACCACATCGCCAACGGCGACGGCGGCGATGGAAACCTCTGTTTCCTCACCATCCCGCAACACACGCGCCGTATCGGGCCGCAATTGCATCAATGACCGGATGGCATCGGTGGTGCTGCGTTTGGCCCGGCTTTCCAGCCATTTGCCCAGCAGAACAAGGGTTATGACCACGGCGGCAGCTTCAAAATAGAGCGGTCCGCCGATGCTCATTTGATAAAGACTGAAGAAAAAGGCCGCTGACGTGCCCATGACCACCAGCAAATCCATATTGCCGGACCCGGCTTTCACAGCGCGCCAGGCTGCGCCATAAAAACGGCGGCCAAACCAGAACTGTACCGGGGCTGCCAGCAGCAGTTCTCCCCAGGCCGGTAAATGCCAGCCAAGGCCTGCAATCATCAGCACCATCTGACCCACCAGCGGCAGGCTGAACAAGGCGGCACCTACAACAGCCCATTGTTCGTTGCGCAATTTCTGTTCGGCCTCGGCTCTTAAAACAGCTTCGCGCTCCTCGTCGGTGGTTTTAGGCGTGGCATTATATCCAGCGGCTTCGATGGCCGCGATCAAATCAGCGGGCGTCACCACACCGGTACTGACACGGATGGCGGCTGTATCCGTTGCCAGATTGACCATTACATCGCCAACACCTGGCACATTTTTCAGGGCCTTTTCCACCCGACCGGCGCAACTGGCGCAGGTCATACCCGTGATATGAAATTCCAGCGTTTCATCCGGCAGCGTAAATCCGGCCCGGCTGACCACGCTCCCTAGATCAAGGGGTGAAGTCGTCGCCGGATCATAGGAGATTTCGGCCTGTTCCGACGCAAGATTGACCACGGCATTTTCAACCCCGTCAGCCCGACCAAAGGCTTTTTCCAGACGGGTTGAACAAGCGGCACAGGTCATGCCGCGCACGGGCAAAATGATAGATGCCGTCGCGGTGACTTCGGGTTTTCGTACGTTCATATTCATGGCAGTGATCCAACGTGTGAGCGACAGGCGTTCGTGCCCGTTTCACACTATCATATAGGCCTTCCAGTTACTGTAACGTCAAGGTTTTATTTGAAGGTCTCGTAAGCCGGAATCCCTGCGAGGGCTTGACCTTAGGGGGCTGGGGCTGTTTTCTGCACTCTTTGGGGCGTACCCTAGTTGAGCCTTGGTTGAACCCTGGGCGTACAATCGAGTGATAACATTAAGTTTTCACCTTGGGATAATCGTGTAAGTCACTGAATGATAATACTTATCGATAACTACGACAGCTTTGCTTATAACCTGGTTCACTATATCGGCGAACTGGGTGTTGATGTTGTGGTCCACCGCAATGACAAGATATCCGTCGAGGAGGTCATGTCGGCAAAGCCGCAAGCCATCGTACTTTCACCGGGTCCGTGTGATCCCGATCAGGCCGGTATTTGCCTTGATCTGGTGGCCGCCGCCGCCGGAAATATCCCTTTGTTGGGCGTCTGCCTGGGCCATCAAACTATCGGCCAGGCCTTTGGCGGCAAGGTCGTGCGCGCACCGAAAATGATGCATGGAAAAGTCAGTCATATCAGCCATCAGAACAGCAGTGTTTTTGCCGGGCTGGCGGACGGCTTTCAGGTCACACGTTATCATTCCCTGATGGTCGAAAAAGACAGCCTTCCGGACGAGCTGGAAATTACCGCCACCAGCGAAGACGGCATCATCATGGGCCTGCGTCATTGCGATCACGAAATCCACGGCGTGCAGTTCCATCCGGAAAGTATCGCCTCTGAACATGGGCATGCCTTGATCGGTAATTTTCTGCGCAGTGCCGGTATCAATAATCTCAACGAAGTGACTCCGCTGACCGTTGATCTAAGGAAATGGGCATGACCAATACGGCATCCAATCTGAAACCCTTGATTGCCGAACTGGCCCTGGGCAAAACCCTGAGCGTTGAACAATCCCGAGCGGCCTTCGACATTATGATGTCGGGGGATGCCACACCGGCGCAAATGGGCGGTTTTTTGATGGCTTTGCGGGTGCGCGGCGAAACCGTGGACGAAATCACCGGCGGTATCATGACCATGCGCAGCAAAATGGTGCGCATCAAGGCCCCCGACAATGCCATCGACGTGGTCGGTACGGGTGGCGATTCTGTCGGCACTTATAATATTTCGACCGCTGCCAGTTTTGTGGTGGCCGGGGCTGGCGTGCCCGTGGCCAAGCATGGCAACAAGGCTGTGTCGTCGAAATCCGGTACCGCCGATGTGCTGACGGCCTTAGGCGTCAACCTTGAATACGACATGATCCTGGTCGAAAAGGCCCTGGCTGAGGCCGGTATGTGTTTCATGCTGGCGCCGCGCCATCACGGGGCCATGCGTCATGTGGGCGGTGCCCGTGTTGAACTGGCAACCCGCACGATCTTTAACTTGTTAGGGCCGATGTCCAACCCGGCGGGCGTCAAACGCCAGTTGGTCGGCGTGTTCTCGAAGGACTGGGTTGAACCCATGGCGGAAGTTCTGCGCCAGTTGGGATCGGAACATGTCTGGGTCGTGCATGGCTCGGACGGTCTGGATGAAATGACCACGACCGGGCCGACTTTTGTCGCTGAACTGAAAGACGGCAAGATCTCGACCTTTGAGGTCTCGCCGGAAGATGCCGGATTGCCGATCTCGAAACTGAAGGACTTGCTGGGCGGCGATGCTGAAACCAATGCCCTGGCTCTGAATGCCTTGCTGGACGGCCATGAAAGCGCCTACCGCGATATCGTGATTCTGAATGCCGCAGCGGCACTTATCACTGCCGGTGTCTGTGATTACCTTGAACAGGGTGCTGAAATGGCCGCCAAGTCCATCGACAGTGGTGCTGCCCGCAAAGTTTTGGAAAAGCTGATTGAAGTCTCCAATGAAGTGCTGCCAGAGCCGGAAGAAGACGAAGAAGGTCTTTCGATTGATGGAAAAGACCGGGAATGAGCGACGTCCTGACAAAAATCTGCGACGACAAACGTCTGCACGTCGCGGATTGCATTGCCAAGGCACCCCTGGCGCAAATTGAAGATGCCGCCAGCAAAGCCCCAACCGTACGCCCCTTTCGCGCAGCCCTGCAGGCCGCTGTTGATGACGGCCGTTATGGCCTGATCGCTGAAATCAAGAAAGCCTCGCCATCCAAAGGCCTGATCCGGCCTGATTTTGACCCGCCTGCCCTCGCCCGTGCCTATCAGGCCGGTGGCGCTTCATGCCTGTCGATCCTGACCGATATGCCTTATTTTCAGGGGCACGATGATTACCTTGTGATGAGCCGGGCCGTGGTTGATTTGCCCGTCTTGCGCAAGGACTTTATGGTCGACCCCTACCAGATATATGAGGCCCGCGCCCTGGGCGCCGATTGTATCTTGATCATCATGGCCGCCCTGGATGATGCAGAGGCAAAAGAGCTGGAATGCATCGCCCTTAAACTTGGTATGGATGCCCTGATCGAAGTGCATAATGCGCAAGAACTGGAACGGGCGACCACACATTTGAAAAGTGGCTTGATCGGCGTCAACAACCGCAACCTTAAAACCATGGAAGTTGACATCGCCATGTCGGAAAGCCTGGTGCCGGAGATGCCAGCCGGAACCCTGGCCGTGGCCGAAAGTGGATTGGGGTCATCGGCTGATCTGGCTCGCATGAGCGCCGCTGGTGCCAACTGTTTCCTGATTGGCGAATCATTGATGCGCCAGGATGATGTTGAAGCCGCAACGCAAACATTGCTTCGCAAGTAAGCCCGGAAAGAATAAAGACCATGAGCGGATTTACCCACTTCGATGACAAGGGCCAGGCCCACATGGTCGATGTTTCAGACAAGGAACAAACCGCCCGTATCGCCACCGCCCGCGCCACCATTACCATGCTGCCGGATACCCTGGCCCTGATCATGGACGGTGGTATTGGCAAGGGCGATGTGTTGGGCGTGGCCCGCCTGGCCGGCATCATGGCTGCCAAACGCACCGCTGATCTGATCCCCCTGTGTCACCCCCTGGCGCTTAGCAAAGTGTCTGTGGAACTGACCTGTGATCCAGACCGTAATGCCGTTGATATTGAAGCGACCTGCAAATTAAAGGGCCGCACCGGCGTGGAAATGGAAGCCCTGACGGCGGCCTCAATCGCTGCCCTTACCGTCTATGACATGTGCAAGGCCGTTGATCGCGGCATGACGGTCGGCAATGTTCATTTGCTGCATAAATCCGGCGGCAAGTCGGGTGAGTGGAACGCTACCGATGTTTCGGAGTAATTGTTGATGGCCAAAATTTCAACCAGTGCATCTACATTGATGCCCGTCGCGGACGCCCGCGCCCGTATTTTGGACGCCATGAAGACCGTCAGCGCGGAAAGCGTTTCTTTGGCGCAAGCCCGTGGCCGGGTGCTGGCTGACGATGTCATTGCCCGCGTGACGCAGCCCCCTGTGGCTGTCTCGGCCATGGATGGTTATGCCGTCCGGGCCGCAGACGTGGCCTCCGTTCCCGCGACACTGACCGTCATCGGCGAAGCCCCGGCGGGGGGCGCTTTTGATGGTAATGTCGGTGCGGGCCAGGCCGTGCGGATTTTCACTGGTGGCCCCGTGCCCACCGGTGCTGATGCCATTGTCATTCAGGAAGATACGATGCGTGACGGCGACCAGGTCACGGTAAAAGAGGCCGTTTTGGCAGGCCGGTTCATCCGCCCCGCCGGTCTCGACTTTTCTGCCGGTGATGTGGGTGTCGAAGCGGGACGCACGCTGACGGCGCGCGACATCGCCTTGTGTGCCGCCATGAATGTGCCGTGGTTGCGGGTGCGCCGCAGACCGCGCGTGGCTGTGCTGGCCAATGGCGACGAACTGGTCATGCCAGGCGACACCATCGGCCCCAACCAGATCGTATCGTCCAACAATGTCGGGCTTTGTGCCTTGATCGACGCCAGCGGTGGCGAGGCCATTGATCTGGGCATTGCCCCCGATGATGCCGATGGCCTGGTGGCCATGGCCGCCGGTGCCCGTGGGGCCGACTTGTTGATTACCATCGGCGGGGCCTCGGTCGGCGATCATGATTTGATCCAGTCGGTGCTTGGGGAGTCCGGCCTGAATGTGGATTTCTGGCGCATCGCCATGCGCCCCGGCAAGCCGCTGATATTTGGTCACTTTGGTGACGTGCCCATGCTCGGCCTGCCCGGCAATCCGGTTTCCGCTCTGGTCTGCGGCCTGGTGTTTTTGAAACCCGCCATCGCCGCCTTGCTGGGGGCTGACGCGCCCGACCTTGCAACCCGCAGCGCCTCGATTACATCCGACCTTGGTAAAAATGACCAGCGCCAGGATTATCTACGCGCCACCACCACGAAAGACGACAACGGCAATTTGACCGTCACGCCCTTTGGCAAACAAGACAGCTCCATGCTCTCCCGCCTCGCCCGCGCCAACGCCTTGATTTTGCGTGCACCGCATGCCGAGGCGGTCACGGCCGGTGATAGCGTCGACATCATCGACCTGGAGCCTCTGGGGTATTAAAAGCGGGACGGTCCCTGCTTCAAACCAGGGCGTCGAGCTCCTCGTCCGTGGGGTAGCGACCAAGTTGTTTTTTGGAGAATGACAACTCGCCGTCGACTGTGATTTCAAAGACGCCATTTGCGCCCTTGAGCAGTTCAACTGAAACGTCATCAGATTTCTCTAACCTTTCTCTCGCACGGAGAGCTCTGGGTAGATAGTTTCAAACCACGCAATATTCGATTTCAATTTTCACAATTTTTCTCCTCGATAATTCCGCGCTTCTTTCGATCATAGATGATTTGTACCGGGAATCTTAAATTTCCAGATCAAACACCAACACACTTTCGCCACCGTCTTGCAGCAAACTGACCATTTCACCAGCGGCCTTTTTATGGCCTGGGTCTTCCAGATAGACGTCACGGGCGACTGCATTTTCGAAATCCATGGTGAAGCCATCGTCGTACCCTTTGGATTTACCTTCGGGTGAGATATTCGGACCAAATGCCGCATCGACCATGCCGGGGATGGTGTCGCGCAAGCCGTTCAAGCTGTCGTAGACGGCTTGTTTTTGTGCGGCGGTTACATCGGCACGAAATTTAACAAAGACACAATGTCTGATCATTAATCAGATTTCCTTATGCGGCAGGATCGTGTTCCACCAGTTTGTGACGTTGGGTGGCGCGGAAGTTACGAAGGAAGCGGGCGCTCCAGACATAACCACCCCAGCCGAAGATGATCATCCAGGGAATACAGCCAACAAACATCGGCACGCCCCAGAGTTCAAAAAACTTGACCAGATAAATCCACAGCCATTCATAACCATGGGTCTGGATCGCCATGACGCTGTCGAGGTCAGCCTGAAAATCGGCAAAACCATACATGCCTTGGCCATTGCCCATCATCAAGCGACCCGTAACCAGGAAGACGTAATAGATCGGCGGGACCGTAACGACGTTGGTAATCCACGTCCAGCCAACGGCAACGAGCAAATTAAAGGTCCAGGCCGGTTTAACCGCCCTCACCACCAGCCAGATCACCAGGCACATGGCCATCTGAATACCCACTGTTGGTGTCATAGCCACCACCAGGCCAACGGCACAGCCACGCGACGTGTTTTGTGCTGCGTGACGTCCCCGCAACAAGGGAATCACTAGGCGTAGACGCAATAGACGGCTGAGGGGTGAGGATTTAGTCCTGGGCGGCATAGGCTTTTTACAGACTTCAAAAAACAATTCGGGCAAATCTAGCATGCTTTTGAAACATGTCGAACCCTGCCGCCAGAATTCATACTTGCACTGCCTTGTGCCAGCACACGCTAACACCGCTTTCCGGTTTGACAAGACCATAATAGTTATGTGGAATAGCCATATTCCTGTGGCTGCCTGGCCGCGCTGCGCTTTTCACCAAAACAGATCGGGAATTGACATGCCTTCCATCCGAACAACCTGCCGCCTCTGTCTCGTGCGATGCGGAATGCTGGTCGAAACCGAAGAGGCGGTTAATACCAATACCCGTTCGGCCAACACCAAACTTGGCAAGATCAAAAAATTCATTGGCGACAGGGACCATCCCCTGAGCAAGGGTTATCTCTGTGTGAAGGGCAAGGCCTCTGTCGACATGATGGAAGCCGAAGACCGCATCATCTACCCACAAAAAAGGGTGGGTGAACGTGGTTCAGGTCAGTGGCGGCGTGTCAGCTGGGATGAAGCGTTGCAGGATATTGCCGAACGCATGAACAAGATCATTGATAAACATGGCGCGCGCGCCGTCGGCGTTCAGGCCCTGCCGCCGAAGGAATATTACGCCTACGACCTGTTCCTGGAGGCCATCGGCAGTCCAACTTTTTTCAAGCACGACGCCCACAATTGCTTCACGCCACAATTGATGTCGGATGTGCTGACCTACGGATCGCTGGCGACTTACATCAATTTCATGGATGTGGAGGAATGTGACACTTTTATCCTGTGGGGCGTCAATCTGACCGAGACCAACGGATCAAAAGCCGTGCGGGTGAAAGATGCTGTGCGCAAGCACGGGGCCAAAACCGTGGTCGTCGACCCGCGCCCGACACGGGCCGCGCGCGAGGCTGATCTGTGGCTGCGTATCCGACCGGGTACTGATGCCGCCCTGGCCATGGGCATGGTCAATATCATGATCCAAAAAGGCTGGTACGACGAAGACTTTGTCCGCGACTGGACCATCGGCTTTGACGACCTGAAGGCACGGGCTGCAGAATATGACCTGGCACGCACCGCACGCACCACCTGGATTCCCGAGGCTGATATTCTGGAGGCCACGCGCCTGTTCGCCACCTCGAAAAAATCATCTCTCTATACTTTCATTGGCGCCACGATGGGCGGCAATTCGATTGCGACGCTGCGCTTGATGGGCTTCCTGCCGGCGCTGAAAGGTCACATCGACCAGTCCGGCAACAACTGCATTCTCAAGCCGGTCAACATGCGTCTGCCAAGCTACTATCGACCTGGTGCCTCTGCTGATGACGCCGGGCGCCTGACGGACCAGATCAGTGCCGACAAATTCCCGCTGCTCTCCGGCCCCACTGCCCTGACAGCACCCTACCCCAATCCCTCGCACGTCATTGACGCTATGTTGACGGGAGAGCCCTATCCGGTGCGGGCGTTGTGGACAGACTGTAATCCCATGGTCGGTCTGGAAGACAGCTATCGTGTGCTCAAGGCGCTGAAGTCGCTGGACCTTCTGATTGTCTCGGATATGTTCGAAAGCCCGACGGCGCATCTGGCAGACTATATCTTGCCGGTAACCAACCACCTGGAATCCGATGCCATCACTGAATATGCCGGGCTTAATCTGATAACCGCCCGCATCAAATGCACCGAACCCAGGGGTGAAGTGCGTGAGGAAGCTGACGCTGTGCTCGAAGTCCTGCGCCGCATGGGCTATGGCGATAAACTGCCGGTACAAAGCTATCGGGAATTGCTCGACTATCGGCTTGAGCCACTGGGCATTACCTTCGATGAATTTTCGGAAATGGGGTCTTTTATCGGCCCGGACGAGCGCAGCAAACATGTCTCCGGCAATCTGCGCCCTGATGGCAAGCCTGGCTTTAACACACCTTCCGGCAAAATCGAATTCACCAGCCAGCAACTGGAAAAGTTTGGCTATGATCCATTGCCCCAGGTGATGGAGCCCATGTTCAGTCCGCAAGATGAAGACGGTGAGGCGACGGCGGTCTCGGAGGATTATCCGCTGGTGCTGATCAGTGGTACACGATCTGTGGAATATTATTCGACACTGGGTATTTCAATTCCCCGCCTGCGCAAGCGCCGCCCGTGGCCTGGCCTGGAAATGGCGCCGGAAACAGCCGAGAGATTTGGTGTCCAGGAAGGTGACTGGGTCAGTATCGAAGCGCCAACAACAGAGAACACCATCGTGCGACAGGTCACCTTGTTGCCCGGTATGGACCCACGCGTTGTTAATGCGGAAGGCCTTTGGTACATGCCTGGCAAAGACCTGATCGACGGCACCCTGATGGTCGGGGCCAATGTGCTGACGCCGCTGCGCGACGACATCGATCCGGTGATGGGTGGGTCCACCGCACGCTGTCTTCTGTGCCGCATCAGCAAAGTCGAGGACCAGGTGCAGGCCATCGCAGTCTAGAATTTTTTTAACACGCCCCTCAGCAACAAACCGGCCGGAGTAACTTTATGCGCCTGATCATCGCCATGATGCAGCACGAAACAAATACATTTTCACCGGTGCCTACACCGTTGGAACGCTTTGCCCGCGGCAATACCGAACCCGTGCCCTATGAAGGGGACGCAGCGATTGAGGCCTTTCGCGACACAGGCACGGCCTTGGGCGGATTTATCGAAGTGGCCGAATCACACGGTGCTGAAATCATCTGCCCTATTGCTGCCAGCGCCTGGCCCAGTGGCGTCGTAGAAGATGCCGCCTACGACTATATGACGGCAAAAATCTGCGACGCGGTGGCACAGGGCTGCGATGGTATTTTGTTACACCTGCATGGGGCCATGGTGACGGAAAGCCTGGTCGATGGCGAAGGCCCCCTGATCAAGCGCTTGCGCGAGATGGCCCCCGACACACCCATCGGCGTTGCCCTGGATATGCACACCAATTTTTACCCCGATATGGCGACCTATGCTGACGTCATCGCGGGCTATCAGACCTATCCGCACGTGGATATCTATGAGACGGGCGTCCGGGCAGCGAAGCCAATCATCGCTATGATCAAGGACGGCATTCGCCCGACCATGGCCTGGGGCAACCGTCCCATGTTACCGCACGTCATGCGCCAGGGATCAGGTGATTTTCCCAACCAGGAACTCCAGGCCATGGCTCAGCGCATGGAACAGCAAGGGGCGCTGTCGGCGAGCTTTTTTACTGGCTTCCCCCATGCGGATATTGAACTGGCCGGGTCCAGCGCCGTTGTGGTCACCAACAATGATATGGCACTGGCGGAAAAGATGCGGGACGAGTTACTGGATTTTGCCTGGGACAATCGTCGTGACTTTATTTATGAGATCGAACCGTTGGGTGAATCTCTGGTGCGGGCCAAAAAACTGGCAGCGGAGACAAAGAGCGCAGAACAGAAGGGTCCCATCGTCTTGCTGGATCACTATGACAATGCCGCCTCCGGTGGATCGATGGATACCATGAAAGTGTTGGAAGGCATCCTGGAGGCTGGCCTGACGGACGTTGCCTTTTTTGCGGTCTTCGATCCGGACGCCGTACAGCAATTGATCCAGGCCGGCATCGGGAATGAAACCACGATTGCCCTCGGTGGCAAAACCGATCTGGACGCCATCAAGCACAAAGCCAGTCCGCTGGAGGTCACCGGGCGGGTCAAGCTGATCTCCGATGGCCGCTTCAAAAACCACGGCCCCATGTCTGCGGGCATGCAAATGGATATGGGCCCGACGGTGGTGTTCGACACCGGCAAGGTGGAAATCATCGTGATCTCAAGTCACCTGGAACCGCACGACGAAGCCGCCTTCCTGACCCTGGGGATTGATCCGGCGCGCAAGAAATTCCTCGGCCTGAAAAGTCGCGTGCACTGGCGCGCCGGGTTCAAACATATCGCAGCTGAAACAATCGACTGCGCCGGCATCGGCGTCTGCACTTCAGACTATGACATGCTCGATTTCAAACACGTGCGCCGCCCGATCTTTCCGCTGGATCAGGTGAACGACCCGGCCTCGACGAATAGTTGAGAGGTGATTGCAAACTGTGCCTGTTCAAACCGTGCGCTGGCTTGGCGAGCCGACGACAGGGACAATCCTGCTATGATCGCGCGCAATTCATCTCCGCCTGGTTCATGATACTGTACAAACGGTTCGCACGCCGCCTCAGCGGTCCGACTTTGAGTTTTTGAAGCCCGGCCTGGTAGTCCAGAGCAGTGGCTCGCAATTGTTGAATGGCATCGTCCAGAACACCAATTGATTTTTTGTATTGCTGAACTTCGATCAACTGGTTTTTCAGATCTGTAGCGATATCAGCTATCGAGTGTTGTGGTCTATTGCGGTCGCTATCATCGTGCCCCCGAAAGGGAATCACATTCGAATTGATATCCTTCTTTTCCGGCAACATCCTGTATCCTCCACACTAAAATTTACCAAAATCACTGGCTTTGGCATTTTTCGATCACATATGCCTTCGACCAATTTCTAACGGTGATTAGAGCGCAGATAGGTATCTAGCGGATTTCTCGCATGTTTCAGAATATGTCAATAAATAACACCAGCCATGCTGGACCGACAGTCCCGGTCTACAAGACGACAGCTTTGCTGCTGGCCGTTGTTGCCTGATACTGCCGATCAGATGTTTCCTCACGCAGCGCGGCCAGTTCATTGGCCAGCGCTTCCCTGCCGGTTTGTGCAGCCGTGTCAGATGGGTTGTAGGCAAATTCGCTTTCGTCGCCAGCAATCCGCGTCGCAATCACAATGCGGGGTTTTGTGTAATCATATGGCAGCGCCCGGTGCATCAAGGCACGGTTATCCCAAAAGAGCAGATCACCCGGCTGGTAACTATGCTCGTAAACACGCGCTTCATCCGAGACCACATGGTCCAGCAATAATTGCAAGAGTTCCCTGCCTTCGTCCCGGGCCAGCCCTGGAATGCCAAAAGCATGCCTGCCGATAATAAGGCTTTTGACGCCAGTCTCCGGGTGCACCTTGACCAAGGGCCGAAGATAGGCCTCTCCATGATAGATAGTGCCTGGCTGTATGTCAGGGAAATCGCCAAGATCATTCGCTTGGGAATACTGGTTTGAATGGTAGGCGCTTAAATTTTCGACACGATCTTTTGTTGCCTGATCCAGTGTCGCGTATGCGGACCGGGTGTCGGCAAGTGCAGTGCCGCCGCCCTGTTCAGGTATCACGACCGCCGACAGCATGCCGCATTTGGCGCTGTGGGGTTGGTAGGTTGAATCCGTATGCCAAAAACTGTTGCCAACAATCATCCGCATGCGCTGTGAGTCCATATCCAAAACCTGTCCTGCCGAGCGGTTTTCGTCGACCTCTTGATTAGACAATACGGACGTGGCCGCAAATTCCAGGTTTCCGAACCGTTTACCAAACGCAATGCTGTCTTCATCCGACGGGAAAAGTTCAGGAAATGCCAGAAAGCCATAATCCAGAAGCGCCGCTTGTAACGCGTCAAAATCATTGTTGCTCAGATTGGAAAAATTCACCTCGGTCACAACGGCGCCAAATAGTTTGTTTTCGACAGGCGTTATTCTCATTCCAGTTTCCTCATATCACAATATTACAGGCTCCAGTATTACATATGCCTGCCCGTGGTGGTCAAATATCTGCATTCAGAAATTAGCAAACCAGTGCCTGATCCAAAACCAGACATCCTGAGTTGGGCTATGCGGTGGACGCCTGCCGCTTGTTCACCACGTAGCGGGCGAACAGCAATAGTAATCCTGCAGGTAAATACATGCTGACGCCATAAATGGCCCCAGGCAAATACAGCAATTCGCTGCCAAGGATTGTGCCGCCGATGAGGATGGCTGTTGCAGCATTTTGCACACCGGTCTCCAGAGAAATGGTTGTGGCCTGGGCCTTGTCGAGGCGGGCAAAGCGCGCCACGAGGAAACCAATGGTGAGCATGGCCGTGCAAATCAACAAAGACGTGCCGCCCAGTTCTGCCATATTGGTGACGACCAGGTCCCAGTTGCGCCGGACCGCCCCAACCACCACGGCGATAAACAGGACAACGGTGATGCGGTCAAACCACGGCGCGATTTTGCTGGCCAGGCCTGGCAGCCTGTGCAGGGTCAGCATCCCCAGTCCCACGGGGATGACATTGATCACAAACAGCAACAGGGCAATGCGCATCATGGGAAAGTCAGCGCTGCTGTCTGCTGTCATGAAATGCCCCATGGAAAAAGCAACGATTAGCGGCAAAGTCATAAAGCTGACGAGACTGATAATCGCCGTCAGGCTGATCGACAGGGCCGTGTCGCCACGGGCATAGTGGCTCATGACGTTCGACGTAATGCCGCCGGGACAGGCCGCCAAGATCATGAAGCCCACGGCAAATTCTGGCCGCAAACCGCTTAGGCTTACCAGCATAAATACCGCCACCGGCAGCACCAGCATCTGGTTCACGACGCCCAGAAAAAATGCTTTCGGCTTGCGCCCCACCCGCCGGAAATCATCCGTACGTAACGTCAGACCCATGGTGTACATCATGACAGAAAGAACCAACGGCAGGATCACATCGACCAGCACATCGTTCATAGCTATTGCCCCCTGCTCGTTTGGTTGCGCAGGTCGTCTGTGTCAGGACGCTGCAGTCTGGGGAACAGGTTAGCCTGTTATCAACGATAGGCAAATGCCTGTTAGTCGCTTGTTCGGCCACCCGGACAAGCAGCGAAGAACGGGCAAATGTGGTTCAAATCGGGCGCGATAAAAATTTACTTTTTCACCCATTGAGATAATTTTGAAGGACCTGCTGAGGGGAGCCAGTCGACACGATAACAGGTCGACAAACGAGGGCTCTGCGGGCCAAATCGTAGACAGGGGACTGCATGAGGGAAATTATGTCGGAAGAAAAAGGGGTTACAGTTACCGCCTGGATAATTGTCCTGGTTTTTGCAGGAATGCTGACCGGCGCTGTTGCAGGGATGATGGGGTATTCGAAGGGCTTGGAATCATCATAGTCTGTCGTCAAAATTTCCAGGACATGACCATCCAGATCACGGAAATAAACGCCGCGCCCACCGTTGTGGTGATTAACCTTCATGTCAAAGCCTGCATAATCCGGAGAGCTGTTATAAGGCAGGTTGCGTGCCTTGATGCGATCAAATATTTCATCGAATTCCTGCTCACTTACCTTGAAGGCATAGTGTTGGGAAGAAATTTTCGCAGCTGAGGTTTTTTCGAAATCGAAGGCAAGGCGGTCATTAATTTTAACCGCCAGAAAATGACCGTCAAATACGGACTGATACTCAAGCCCAAAAATGTCACAGTAAAATTGCGCAGATTTCTGTTGGTCTGCTGCATTAATTATTGTGTGGTTAAGTTCCATAGCGATATTAACTTTCCCTTTGTCCGCCGATGATTTGGTCTTAAGCCGCGTCAAACCTGGCTTTGTTCTCCACCATCCAGGCTTCCATGTCGGCCTGGGTTTTACTGCTGTCTTGCATGACATCGGCGTGGGCTTGGCCATAGTGCGGTTTCAGGGCGTTCATCCAGTCATCGAATGTTTCGCCCTGGGCTTCATGGTCGCACAAATCGCATTTAACGGTCTTCATGGGCGTTCCCTTCCCGGTCAGTTGTTTCCAAATCTCCCTTCCAGGGAGATTTGATTTGTCGCTCAGGCGCCGCTGGTGGCTTTGCGCCTCAATGGCGCTTGTTACCTGTTCGGTATGCAATGTTTTTAAATAATCCGAACCGGCCCAGAATGGTCTTAGCCCGATAATTTGTTTTTCAAAATCTGGTTGACGACGCCCGGATTGGCCTGGCCTTTTGAGGCTTTCATAACCTGGCCGACGAAGAAGCCCATGAGCTTGTCCTTGCCGCCGCGATATTCTTCGACCTTGTCCTGGTTGGCGGCCATGACTTCGTCCACCATGGTCTCAATCGCCCCGGTGTCGGAGACTTGCTTGAGGCCTTTTTCGTCGACGATGGTGGCGGCATCCTTGCCCGTCGCGAACATATCCTCGAACACGTCTTTGGCAATTTTGCCGGAGATCGTGCCGTCGGCCATGAGATCGAGCAAGCCGCCCAGTTGTTCTGCCGTGACCGGGCTGTCGGTGATGGCGGTGCCATCCTTGTTGAGCAAGCCAAAGAGATTGCCGCTGACCCAGTTGGCGGCGATTTTGGCGTCCCGGCCATTTGCCACCACTTCGAAATAGTCGGCGATTTCCCGTTCCGCCACCAGCACCCCGGCATCGTAATGCGACAGACCCAGCTCAGCCTGGAAGCGGTCCATTTTATCGTCGGGCAGTTCCGGCAAATCGGCCTTGATGCGGGCCACGAAGGCGTCATCAAATTCCAGGGGCAGCAAATCAGGATCGGGGAAATAGCGATAATCGTGCGCTTCTTCTTTTGATCGCATGGCACGCGTGGTGCCGGAACCTGCGTCAAACAAACGGGTTTCCTGTTTGATCGCGCCGCCGTCTTCGATGATGTCGACCTGGCGCTGGGCTTCATAGTCAATGGCTTGTTGAATGAAGCGCAAACTGTTGACGTTTTTGATCTCGGCCCTGGTGCCCAGATCATCACCTGGCTTTCGCACCGAAACGTTCACATCGGCGCGCATGCTGCCTTGTTCCATGTTGCCATCACAGGTGCCGAGGTAGCGCAGAATGGATCTGATCTTGCGCACATAAGCGGCGGCTTCTTCGGCCGAGCGCATATCCGGCTTGGAGACGATTTCCATCAAGGCCACGCCAGAGCGGTTCAGGTCCACATAGGTTTGTTGCGGGTGCAGGTCGTGCACACTTTTGCCCGCGTCCTGTTCCAGGTGCAGGCGTTCCACACCAACTTCGCGCACGCTGCCGTCAGCCAGTTCCACATGCACGATGCCCTCGCCCACGATGGGCTGGCTGAACTGGGAAATCTGATAGCCCTGCGGCAGGTCGGGATAAAAATAGTTCTTGCGATCAAACACCGAATAATTGTTGATCTGCGCCTTCAAACCTAACCCGGTTCGAACGGCCTGTTCGACCACCACTTCGTTGATCACCGGCAACATACCCGGCATGGCGGCGTCGACCAATGATACTTGCGTGTTGGGCTCGGCCCCGAATTCAGTGGCGGCGCCGGAAAAGAGCTTGGCGTTGGAGACGACCTGGGCGTGGATTTCCAGACCCAGCACGATTTCCCAGTCGCCGGTCGCACCCTGGATTAATTGCGGCTCGGGGGCTTTAACGGTATCGCTCATGATTTGTCCCCCCACCACTTCGCGGGCCGGGCATCGAACGCGGCGGCTTGCTCCAGCACACTGCCGACGCGGAACACGGTTTCTTCATCAAAGGCATTGCCCAGAACTTGCAGGCCCAGCGGCAGACCGTCCGCCGACAAACCGGCCGGAACCGATATACCCGGCAGCCCGGCCATGGAGGCAGGCACCGTGAAGATATCGTTCAAATACATGGCGATGGGGTCGTCGCCCTTCTCGCCTGCGGCAAAGGCTGCCGAAGGTGCCGTGGGTGTCAGGATGGCGTCGACCTGTTCAAAAGCATTGCGGAAATCCTCGGCGATGCGCGTGCGCACCTTTTGCGCTTTCAGATAATAAGCATCGTAATAACCCGCCGACAAAACATAAGTCCCGATCAGAACCCGGCGCTGCACTTCATCACCAAAACCTTCACCGCGGGTGGCTTCATACATTTCTTCCAGGCTGTCACCATCCACACGCAGGCCATAGCGCACGCCGTCATATCTGGCGAGGTTCGATGACGCTTCCGCCGGGGCCACGATATAATAAGCAGGCAACGCGTATTTGGTATGCGGCAGGCTGATCTCGACGCAGGTTGCCCCGGCATCTTCCAGCCACTTGACGCCCTGCTTCCACAGATCATCAATTTCCGACGCCATGCCGTCCATACGGTATTCGCGCGGGATACCGATTTTCAAACCCTTGATGTCACCGGTAAGCGCGGCTTCGAAATCCGGCAGCGGCTGATTGACGGATGTTGAGTCTTTCGGATCGTGTCCGGCCATGGCTTGCAGCAAAATCGCTGAATCGCGCACCGTGCGTGTCATGGGGCCGGGCTGATCCAAAGATGAAGCAAAAGCCACGATGCCCCAGCGCGAACAGCGCCCATAAGTTGGTTTCATGCCGACGATGCCAACAAAAGACGCGGGCTGACGGATCGAGCCACCGGTATCGGTGCCGGTTGCGGCGATGGCGATGCGGGCGGCAACAGCCGAAGCCGATCCACCGGAGGAGCCACCGGGCACGATTTGGCCCGCATTATCATCAGTGCGCCGCCAGGGTGAAATCACATTGCCAAAATAACTGGTTTCGTTTGACGAGCCCATGGCGAATTCGTCGAGATTGGTTTTGCCCAACATCACGCCGCCGGCTTTCCACATGTTTGCCGTGACGGTCGATTCGTATTGTGGCTTGAACCCTTCCAGGATGTGCGACGCGGCGGTCGTTTGAACCCCTTCGGTGCAATAAAGGTCTTTGATTGCGACCGGGATGCCCTCGATAGGCCCTATTTTGTCCCCATTTTGCTCGTCTTTAATACGCGCATCAGCTGCATCAGCCATTGTTAATGCATGTTCTGGTGTTTCCGTAATGAAGGCATTCAGATCGCGGGCATCTTCCATGGCGACGATGTGCGCTTCGGTCAGCTCGCGCGACGATATCTCGCGGGATTTCAGCTTGTCGCGGGCTTGCGCCAGGGTCAGATCAGTCAAAGTGCTCATTATTCGATCACCTTCGGCACACCAAAAAAACCATCGGCCGCTGCGGGCGCATTGGCCAGCACACGATCCCGACAATCTCCATCATTTACAATGTCCTGGCGCTGCGGTGCGTCCATATCAGCGACGCTCGTCATGGGCGCGACACCGTCGGTATCGACCTCATCCAGCTGCTCGATCCAGCCGAGAATATTGTTCAACTCGCCAACCATGGTTTCCAGGCGGTCGTCGTCAACTTTAATACGCGCAAGGTGGGCGATCCCCGCCACGGTAGCTTTATCCAGCGACATGTGTCACTTTCTCCGATGTTAGAAATTCAAGTCCGTAATCAGGCTGTAAGCCCTGTGTATCAAGGGCCAGACCGTAAAGATTCGCGAAAGTATCACCGCCCATGATCGTCCGCAACCCCGTCGATATCAAACCCTTGATCAAACGCGGCCAGGCCGTGCTGGGCCTTGATTTGGGCAGCAAAACCATTGGTCTCGCCAAGTCAGATTTATCCTTCACCATCGCCTCACCGCTGGAGACCATTCGGCGCACAAAATTCACCAAGGATGCCCTGGAATTAAAGGCGATTATCGACGCCAACGAGATCGGTGCCCTGGTGCTCGGCCTGCCCTATAATATGGATGGCACGGAAGGTCCGCGTTGCCAATCTACACGACAGTTTGCTGCTAACCTGTTGGAAAAATTCGATATTCCTATAACATATTGGGATGAACGCATGTCGACCCAGGCCGTGACCAGGACCCTGCTGGAGGCTGACGCCAGCCGCAAACGCCGGGCAGAAGTCGTCGATAAAATGGCCGCCGCCTATATCCTGCAAGGCGCCCTGGATGCCTTGAATATGAGTGCTGTTTGACCTTTTAACTCGAAAGCTGATCATGACCGAATATCTCAAACGCGGAAAACCCGAAGACGAGCGCGCTGAAGACGACGCCAAGGTGCGCGAAGTTGTTGAAGCCACCCTGAAAGAGATCGAAACCCGTGGTGACGCTGCCGTTCGGGAGCTTTCAACCAAGTTCGACAACTACACGCCCGAGGCTTTCCGTTTAACCGAGGCCGACATCGAAACAGCCCTCAGCCGCGTCAGCAAACGCGATCTGGAAGATATCAAATTCGCCCAGGTGCAAATTCGCGGTTTCGCCGAAGCCCAGCGTGCCTCCATGACCGACATCGAAGTGGAAACCCTGCCCGGTGTGATCCTCGGCCATAAAAACATTCCGGTTCAATCCGTTGGCTGTTATGTGCCCGGCGGCAAATTTCCCATGGTGGCTTCGGCCCATATGTCGGTGTTAACGGCTTCAGTGGCCGGTGTGCCGCGCATCATCGCCTCGGCCCCGCCCAATAATGGCGAGCCCCACCCCGCCATCGTCACCGCCATGCACCTGGGCGGCGCGCACGAAATCTATTGCCTCGGCGGGATCCAGGCCGTGGGAGCCATGGCCCTGGGGACTGAAAGCATTGAGGCCGTTCACATGCTGGTCGGCCCCGGCAATGCCTTTGTGGCTGAGGCCAAACGCCAGCTCTTTGGCCGTGTCGGCATTGATTTGTTCGCCGGTCCCACGGAAACCATGATCATCGCCGATGAAACCGTGGATGCGGAGCTTTGTGCCACCGATCTGCTGGGCCAGGCCGAGCACGGCTATAACTCACCCGCCGTGCTTATCACCAACTCGCGCAGCCTGGCGCAAGCCACCATGGCCGAGATCGAGCGCCTGCTGAAAATCCTGCCCACAGCCGAGACCGCATCGGCCAGCTGGCGCGATTATGGTGAAGTCATTGTCTGCGATAACTACGATCAAATGCTTGATATTGCGAATGATTTGGCCTTTGAGCATGTCCAGGTCATGACCGACCGCGACGAATGGTTCCTGGACAACATGACCAGCTACGGTGCGCTCTTTTTGGGCCCGCGCACCAATGTCTCCAACGGCGACAAGGTCATCGGCACTAACCACACCCTGCCTACCCGCAAAGCCGGTCGTTATACCGGCGGCCTCTGGGTCGGAAAATTCCTCAAGACCCACAGCTACCAACGCATCTTAACCGATGAAGCTGCCACAAAAGTCGGTGAAGTCTGCTCCCGCTTATGTCTATTGGAAGGCTTCGTCGGCCACGCCGAACAAGCCAACGTCCGCGTCCGCAGATACGGTGGCAAGAACGTGCCCTATGGCGAGGCGGCAGAGTAGGCTTGCTCTCTCGGGTAGAACGGCTTTTTGCTTTGTGTAAAGCTATGTACGTCTGAGAGCCATTTTATTTATAGGTTTATTAAAAAAATGAGAATTTTTACGTGGCTTGGTTCCCTGGTTGCTTTGATCCTCGTGATAGCGGGGGGCGCATATTTTGTTGCCCAGAGCGGTCTCATTGACCTTGACGACGCAGCGCGCAAAAAGGCACCCGGTAGCTTTGCCACTCTCAGCGATGGCCAGGTCCATTATCAATGGCACGGCCCTGAAGGCGGAGATATTACTGTCATGGTGCACGGTCTATCGACTCCGTCATTTGTCTGGAAGGGTTTGCTGAAACACATGACTGACGCGGGTTTGCGGGTTTTGACTTATGATTTGTACGGTCGTGGCTGGAGTGACCGGCCAGACGCCGACAACAACGCCGAATTTTTTGACCGGCAACTGGTTGAACTCTTGAAAAGCCAGAAGGTCAGCGGACCTGTTAACCTTGTGGGCTACTCCATGGGCGGTGCAGTGGCGGTGAATTATACCGCCAACCATCCGGACGCTGTGACCAGGCTGGCGCTGTTTGCCCCGGCAGGCTATCCGGACCCGAAAGGTGTGACCACCAAAATGATCGGCATGATGAATATGCCGATATTTGGCGACTGGTTCATGACCATAATTGGTCGCAAACTGATGATGCGCGGCATGTCAGCACCCCATAACCAGGGCCCGATAATCCCCGATATCGTTGCACGCTATAAAGAACAGATTTCCTACAAGGGGTTTTTGCGCTCCATGGTCTCAACCATGCGCCACTTCCCCCTTACAACGCTACAGACCCAATATGAAGTCGTTGGCAAGCAAGGCCTGCCGGTAGCGGCGATCTGGGGTGACCAGGACAGCGTCGTCCCCGTCTGGCAAGCTGACCTGGTTAAAAACGCCGTGCCCCACCTGCAACTGCACGTGATCAAAGGCGGTTACCACTCGGTCCCCTTTATCAACACCGACGAATCCGGCCCGATCCTGGCGACGTTCCTGACGTCTCCTGCCGGGTAGGGTATTCCAGTACTGACGTCATACTGGCGAAGGGAACTTACAGGCATCCACCTGCGTCGTGCCCGGACTTGATCCGGGTACCCACGTCTTCATGGAACATATTGCAATAGGGACGGACCCATGAAATCCTGAGCCTTGCACTCAATTTCACGATCACAGCCTGAAACAATGTCCTTTAAGACGTGGGTACCCGTGTCAAGCACGGGCATGACGAGTCAAGTGTGATGGTGGCGGTTCAGGATGGATTGAGTTCAAGAGTTTCCTATACATCTCAGTAGGTTATTGAGGTTTTATCACCCTCATCCTGCCCTTCCCCCCTCAAGGGGGAAGGAACTCACATTGAGGGATCGGTCTTTACCACAAGTAGCCCTCCCCCTTGAGGGGGGAGGGTTGGGTGGGGTGACGAGATCAAAACTCATTTGTCGAAAATCTTGACTCACCATCAAATACCCTTCCAATACGCCCTATGACCACTCATTCAAATTCCCGCACATGACCGCCATAATCGCTGCCCTGCTACCGGTTTTCCTTTTGATTGCAACGGGTTATGGCCTGAAGCAGTTGAAGTTTCCGGGGGATGAGCTTTGGCCGCCGTTGGAGCGGCTGGTTTATTTTTTGCTGTTTCCGGCGCTTCTCGGTTCCAACCTGGCGAAGGCGGATCTGGAGGGGTTTGAGGTATGGCCGTTGGCCGCCGTCATCATCTGTGCGCTGGCGATTATGGGATTTGTCACCATCGGCCTGAAGCGGCGCTTTGGCCAGGGACCGGCGCTGACGTCGGTGTTTCAGGGGACCGTGCGCTTCAATTCATACGTCGGCCTGGCCATCGCGGCTGAACTGTGGGGTGCGGCTGGCAATGCCCTGGGGGCTGTTGTGGTGGCGATCATGGTGCCCATGTCCAATGCTTTGTGTGTATATGCCCTGGCGCGTTTCAGTGGTGCCCATCCGCCCGGCGTGCGGGCGGTTTTGCTCATGATGGCGCGCAATCCATTGATCATTGCCTGCCTTGCCGGCTTTTTACTGAATTATACAGGGATCGGCCTGCCGCCTGTTGTCGGGCCGGTAATTGATATTCTGGCGCAGGCCGCGCTGCCCATCGGGATCTTATGTGTTGGTGCCGGTCTTGATTTAAGGGTCCTGCGTACCGCCGGGCGCCGGGTCACCGAAGCCAGCCTGTTACGATTACTGGGCATGCCGCTTTTAATGTTCGGACTTTGTTTATTGTTTGGTGTCAGTGGCTTGACAGCGAAAGTTGTCATATTGATGGGCGCGCTGCCAACGGCGTCTTCATCCTTTATTCTGGCCCGACAGATGGGCGGAGATGTGGCGTTGATGGCAGGGATTATTACCGTTTCAACATTGGCGGCCATGGTCACGATGCCGGTTCTTTTACCGTTATTATGGTAAAACTATTGCCCCTAATTCGCGCGGGCTTTATAACCAACTTTTAATGACTAAAGCCGCAAAACCGCTCGACAATCCGATCCCTTCCAGTAGCCAGTTGGCCGAGGGACATCTTCTTGGTATTGAAGGGCTGAACCCGCTGGAAATAGGTTATTTGCTCGACAAGGCCGAAGGCTATGTTGATCATAACCGGCAAGTCGACAAGAAGCTCGACATCCTCAAGGGTCGCACCCAGATCAATCTCTTTTACGAAAACTCCACCCGGACGCGGGCCTCCTTTGAATTGGCGGGCAAGCGCATGGGGGCGGACGTCATCAACATGGCGGTCGAAGGATCTTCCATCAAAAAAGGCGAGACCCTGATTGATACGGCCATGACCCTGAACGCCATGCAGCCGGATATCCTGGTGGTGCGTCATGATCAGTCGGGCGCTGTAAACCTGTTGGCGCAAAAGGTCGATGGTGCCGTGATCAATGGCGGTGATGGCAGCCACGAGCACCCCACACAAGCCTTGCTGGACGCCCTGACCATCCGCCGTCGCAAGGGCACGCTTTCCGGGCTGACAGTGGC
Source organism: Alphaproteobacteria bacterium (assembly GCA_018650465.1). GTDB lineage: Bacteria > Pseudomonadota > Alphaproteobacteria > UBA2966 > UBA2966 > JABILA01. Next base: position 16,815 of record JABIFY010000099.1, on the reverse strand, counting down.
GATTTGCGGCGATATTGCCCACAGCCGGGTGGCCCGTTCCAACATTCATTTATTGAACATCATGGGTGCGCAAGTGCGCCTCATCGGCCCGCCGACACTGGTACCCAAAAGCTTTGAGCGTATGGGGCTGGAAGTGCACCACGACATGCGTAAAGGGCTGAAAGACGTCGATATCGTGATGATGTTGCGCTTGCAGATGGAACGCATGCAGGGATCCTACGTCCCTTCCACCAATGAATATTTTCATTTTTGGGGTCTGGATTACGAGAAGCTCTCAGCGGCGAAACCCGACGCCATGATCATGCATCCCGGCCCCATGAACCGGGGCGTGGAGATCGCCACCGACGTGGCCGATGACATCGACCGCAGCGCCATCCGCGAGCAGGTCGAAATGGGCGTGGCCGTGCGTATGGCCTGCCTTGAGGTACTGTGCGCACAAAGGCAAGCCTCATGAGTAGCCTGCCAAACAGTGGGTTAAAAGCCTTTGTGAATGCCCGCCTGATGGACCCGGCCAGTGATCTGGACGTCGCCGGTGGCCTGATCGTCAAAGACGGCAAGATCAGTGACGTGGCCCCTGGTTTGTTCGCGGACGGCGCGCCAAAAGGGGCGGAAGTTATCGATTGTGAGGGCCACTTGCTGGCCCCTGGTCTGATCGACGCCCGGGCCTATCTGGGTGAGCCGGGCCAGGAACAAAAGGAAACCATGGCCACCGCCAGTCAAGCGGCGGCGGCAGGCGGTATTACAACGATTGCCGCCATGGCGTCTACCGACCCCTGCATTGATGAAGTGGCGCTGGTCCAGTACATCACCCGCCGGGCCCGCGATACGGCCATTGTCAATGTTGTGCCGACAGCCTGCGTCACGCGCGGGCGTCGCGGCGAAGAAATCACCGAAATGGGCATGCTGGCGGAAGCCGGCGCTGTGGCTTTTTCCGATGGCCACCGCGCCATAGGCTCGCCCCAGGTCATGCGCCGTGCGTTGGCCTATGCCACCGGTTGGGACCTGCTGGTCATCCAGCACCCGGAAGAACCCTCCATGGCAGCCTCAGGGGCCATGAATGCCGGTGAGATGTCGACGCGCCTCGGGATCCCCGGTGTGCCGTCTATCGCCGAGGTGATGATGGTCGAGCGCGACCTGCGCCTGGTCGAAATGACGGGTGGGCGCTACCACGCTGCGTGTATCTCGACCAAAGCCTCAATTGATGTCATTCGCCAGGCCAAGGACAAGGGCTTGCCGGTGACTTGTTCCGCCGCTGCCCACCATTTTGCCCTGAACGAGCTGGCGGTAGGTGAATATCGTACCTTTACCAAGGTTTCCCCGCCCTTGCGAAGCGAAGAAGATCGCCTGGCCGTCGTCGCCGGACTGGCTGACGGGGCTATTGATTGTATCGTCAGCGATCATTCGCCTCATGACCAGGAAGCCAAGCGCCTGCCTTTCGCTCAGGCTGCTGACGGCGCCATAGGCCTGCAAACCGTGCTGCCATTGGCTCTGGAGCTTCACCACACCAAACAAGTGCCCCTGATGCGGCTGCTGGACGCCCTGACGCGGGCACCAGCCAAGATGCTGGGACTGTCATCCGGACGGTTGGCTGCCGGTGCGCCTGCTGATCTGGTGCTGATCAATCTGGATATGCCCTGGCGCATTACGGAATCCATGTTCCTGTCGCGTTCCAAGAACTCGGCCTTTGAAGACCGCCCGGCACAGGGTCGTGCCATTCGCACGATTGTGGCCGGTGAAACCGTCTTTGATCTGAGCGAGACCTGACCCATGCCGCAGCCCATGGGAGACATCACACTTTGGTGGCCTTTGCTGGTTGGGGCATTTCTGGGTTATCTGCTGGGCTCCATTCCCTTTGGCCTGGTGCTGACACGGCTGGGTGGCTATGGCGATCTGCGCAAGATCGGATCCGGTAATATCGGGGCCACCAATGTCCTGCGCACGGGCAACAAGCCACTGGCCCTGACGACGCTGATCCTGGATAGTGGCAAAGGCGCTGCGGCGGTACTAATCGGTGGTGCCATGTATGGCCCGGATATGGCCGTGATGGCTGGTGGCGGCGCTTTTCTCGGCCACCTGTTTCCGATTTACCTGAAGTTCCGCGGTGGCAAGGGCGTTGCGACCACATTGGGTATATTAATCGCCATATCCTGGCCCGTAGGTTTAAGTGTTTGTTTAACATGGGCTGTTACAGCGTTGATATTTCGCATTTCTTCACTGTCTGGATTAATGGCGCTTGCAGCCAGCCCGGTTGTCGCCTGGTACCTTTCAACGGATCAGGTCATGGAATTTTCTATCTTCCTTGCAGTTCTGGTCTGGGTGCGTCACCATGAAAACATCCGCCGTATCCTGAAAGGTGAAGAACCCGGGATTGGCAAGAAAAAAGACACATAAATCAGCCTTTCAAAATGAGTAACCTGATGCCCGGAATTCGCCTGACAAGTCTCGTTGTCTCCCTGCTCCTGCTTTTCGTGACCCCACTTCAAGCCAACGATACCGGGCCTCGGAAACAGGACAACAGCAAGCTTCGTCCGGGACAAATAGACTTCGATCAGGGTCGGTTTCTAAAGGCATTGAATATCTGGCTACCGCAGGCCGAAGCCGGTGACCCCGAAGTGCAGGTTCTGGTAGGAGAAATGTACCGCCGAGGTCTGGGTGTGCCCAAAGATATTGTCCGAGCCTATGACTGGCACAAAAAATCTGCCGATCAGAGCAACGTCAACGGTATGTATCATCTTGCCCAATACCACCTTCACGGTCAGGGCGGCGTCGACAAAGACCCGGTTCACGCGCTGAAAATTTACCAGAATGCAGCCGATCAACTCCATTGGCGGGCCCAGTATGTGGTCTCTCACGCTTATCTCACGGGCGAAATTTATCAAAAGGACCTTGTCAAAGCCCTGCAATGGCTGGAGATCAGCATTGCTTCCTCAAAGGGCGAATTTGGCAAGCGAAAAATCTATTACCGTCGGCGAAGTCTTGCCAAACAAATGACAGAGGCGGAAATCGAAATGGGAAAGAAACTGGCGGCCGACTGGCTCAAAACCAACGGTAGCTGACCTTCATTCCTGGCAATTAACTTGACCCGAACAGGTACCAGATTCCCATGAAAATCACTGAAATTGAAACCATTTATGTCGATGAATTCCCCAATTTGCTTTGGGTTCAGGTTCATACAGAAGATGGCTTGGTCGGTTTGGGCGAGACCTTTTTTGGTGCCGATGCTGTTGAAGCGCATATCCATGAATACATCGCGCCTTATCTTTTGGGTAAAAGCGCCCTGGATATCGAGCGTCACAGCCACCGTATGACCGGCTATGCCGGGCGCGGCGGTTCAGGGGCGGAAATGCGCGGCACATCGGCTGTGGACATTGCCCTGTGGGATATCTGGGGGCAATCCTGTAACCAACCCATCTATCAAATGCTGGGCGGGGCCTCACGTGACAAGGTGCGGGTCTATAATACCTGTGCCGGGTACAAGTATGTCCGCAAGGCAGCGGCTCAGATCACGGCCAATTTCGGCATCAAATCGGCCACCGCAGAAGGGCCTTACGAAGATCTCGACGGATTTATGAATACCGCCGATGAACTGGCCCAAAGCCTGCTGGAGATGGGCATCAACGGTATGAAGATCTGGCCTTTTGACTTCGCGGCTGAGGCTTCAGACGGGAACTACATTTCCGACGAAGACCTCAAGACTGCGATACTGCCCTTCGAAAAGATCCGCAATGCCGTTGGAGACCGCATGGAGATTATGTGTGAACTGCATTCCCTGTGGAATGTGCCAACGGCCAAACGTATCGTCCACGCCTTGAAGGACTTCAATCTGACCTGGATTGAAGACCCGGTGCGCATGGACCACCAGGGCAATGTGGGTAAAATCGCAGCCATCACAGACACCCCGATTGCTGTTGGTGAATTGCTCGGTGGACGGGCGCAATATCGCGATTTGATCGAAAAAGCCGATGTGGGCCTGGTGATCATGGATATCGTCTGGGGTGGCGGCCTGACTGAAGCCCGCAAAGTGGCTTCTTATTGCGACACCCACAGCCTGCCTTTCACCGGTCACGACTGTACCGGCCCTGTGGCCTTGGCGGCATCAACCCATATGGCCCTGCATGCACCGAATACCTTCATTCAGGAGGTGGTCCGGGCCTTTTATTATGGCTGGTATCAGGATTTTGTGACCGAGCTTCCGCCCATAGAAAATGGTTTGATCAGTGCGCCGTCAGGCCCGGGCCTCGGTATGAAATTGCAACCCGATGTGTTCAAGCGCCCCGACGTGCGCATTCGAAAAACCAGGTCAGCAGACCTGTAGGTCTTTTTCTCTGACGTTGAACGACATTAAATAACCACTCAGGGTTGACGATCCCCCTGCTTCAAACCATCGTGCCGGGATGACTGGTATTTCTTCAATCAGCGACGCAGAACGGCTTGCTCGACTGCGTTTGCTTCGTTCCGAAAATGTTGGCCCGGTAACCTGGCGTCAGTTGATGGAGGCCTATGGCACAGCCACCGCCGCCCTGGAGGCCATTCCAGAGCTGGCCAGGCGTGGCGGACGCAAGAAACCCTATAAAATCTGCAGCAAGTCTGTCGCCGAGGATGAATGGGCGGCGACACAGGCTGTTGGCGCCCATCTGATCTCCATTGGCGAGCCGGATTATCCTGTGGCCCTGGCGGCCACCAGTGACGCACCGCCACTTGTGACCGTGCTGGGCCACCCTCACCTGTTGAACGGGCGCTGTGTTGGCATGGTGGGTGCGCGCAATGCCTCGGCCTCGGGCATTCGTTTCGCCCGCCAGATCGCTTCTGAGCTTGGGGCCAAGGACCTAACAGTGGCTTCGGGCCTGGCCCGCGGTATTGATGCGGCGGCGCACGAAGGATCGCTGAAAACCGGTACAATAGCTGTGGTCGCTGGCGGAATTGACATTGTTTACCCGGCTGAGCACCAGCAATTGTACGAACAAATCATCGAGGCTGGTGCCATCATTGCCGAGCAACCCGTTGGTACAAAGCCGCAAGGCCGCCATTTCCCAAGGCGCAACCGGGTTATTTCCGGCCTATCGCTGGGTGTTTTGGTCATCGAAGCCGCCAAAAAGTCCGGTTCCCTGATTACGGCCCGTATGGCCAATGAGCAGGGCCGCGAGGTCATGGCCGTACCCGGCTCGCCGCTTGATCCCCGGTGTCGAGGCAGCAACGACCTGATCCGTCAAGGCGCGCGCCTGGTTGAGACAGTGGATGACATTATCGATGCCTTGGGCGGCATGATCATGCCATCTGTTCAGGAGCCGGAACCAGACCTCTTTGATGTTGCCAAACCGGCCCCGCCCAGCGATCAGGAACTGGAAAATGCCCGAAACTTGATTGAGGAAAAACTGGGTCCGACACCGACGCCTATTGACGAACTGATCAGACAGTGCCATTTGACTGCGGCGATGGTATTTACCATTTTGCTGGAACTTGAACTGGCCGGGCGATTGGAACGCCACCCCGGAAATTTGGTTTCAGTATTATAGATCAATAGCTTAAGTGGCTTTTTGCTCACTGGGCATTTGACGGAACGTTATATATTTCGGAGCGAACATGGACGTCGTTGTCGTCGAGTCACCGGCCAAGGCCAAGACCATTAATAAGTATCTGGGCGATAATTTTATCGTTCTGGCAAGTTATGGTCACGTCAGAGACCTTCCCGCCAAGGATGGTTCTGTCCGCCCGGACGAAGATTTCGCCATGACGTATCAGATGGATCCGAAGTCGAAAAAACACATGACGGCCATTACCAAAGCCGTCAAAGGGGCAGAAAATCTATACCTCGCGACCGATCCGGATCGTGAAGGCGAGGCCATATCCTGGCACGTGCTGGCCGCCCTGGAAGAAAAGGGCGTGACCAAAGGTGTCGATATTCATCGGGTAGCCTTCAACGAAATCACCAAAACCGCCGTCAACGAAGCCATCGCCAATCCGCGCGATCTGGATATGAACCTGATTAACGCCCAGCAAGCCCGCCGGGCGCTGGATTATCTGGTTGGATTTACCCTGTCGCCGGTATTGTGGCGCAAATTGCCAGGCTCACGTTCCGCCGGACGGGTGCAATCTGTGGCCCTGCGCCTGATTTGCGAGCGCGAACTGGATATCGAAATATTCAAACCCGTTGAATACTGGTCCGTGCAAGCTGATTTCACGACACCGGCGGGTGACAATATGGTCACACGCCTGACAAACCTTGAAGGCAAGAAAATCGGCAAGTTCGATTTGCCGAACGAGGATGCTGCCACCCACGCTGTTCAGACTATACAGGCAGCCTCTTATTATAAGGTCGCCAAGCTCGAGACCAAAGAACGCCCGCGCAACCCCTACCCGCCTTTCACCACGTCAACATTGCAACAGGAAGCCTCGCGCAAGCTGCGCATGAGTGCCCGCCAAACCATGCAAACAGCCCAGCGCCTGTATGAAGGTATCGACATTGGTGGCGAGACGGTCGGTTTGATCACCTATATGCGTACAGATGGCGTCTACATGGCCAACGAAGCCATTGCAAACTGCCGGGACGTCATCGCCGAGGACTTCGGCCAGAATTATGTCCCCGACGCACCACGTGAGTATAAATCCAAAGCCAAGAACGCCCAGGAAGCCCACGAAGCCATTCGCCCCACAAGCCTTGCCCGCCGCCCCAAGGAACTGGAACGGGTGCTGGGTGCTGAGGAACTAAAGCTTTATGACCTGATCTGGAAGCGCACCATGGCCAGTCAGATGGCCTCGGCCCGCTTGCAGCAGGCTTCTATCGATATTGATGCTGGCGGTAACGCTACGTTGCGCGCCACGGGCCAAATCGTTCTGTTTGACGGTTTTCTCAAGCTGTACGAAGAAGGCAAAGACGATGATGCCAATGGCGATACGGAAGAAGGTCGGCTGCCAAAGGTCGACGAAGGTTCTGACCTGAACAGCGGCCCCGTCAAACCTGAACAGCACTTTACCCAGCCGCCGCCCCGTTTTTCGGAAGCGACCCTGGTGAAGCGCATGGAAGAACTGGGCATCGGTCGCCCATCAACCTATGCCAGCACCCTGTCAGTTTTGCAGGATCGCAACTATGTGCGTCTGGATCGCAACCGATTCTACCCGGAAGATCGTGGCCGGGTGGTAACGACTTTCCTGGACAGTTTTTTCCCACGATATGTGGAATATGACTTTACCGCCGACCTCGAAGCCCAGCTGGACGGTGTTTCAGCGGGTGAAGTTGACTGGAAAGTCTTGTTGCGTAATTTCTGGGGGCCGTTCAATGCTGCCGTTGATGAAACAGCGGATTTGCGCGTCCGTGAAGTTCTCGACAGGCTCGACGAAATTCTCGGGCCACACTTCTTCCATTCTGACGACCCGGAAGTTGATCCGCGCAAGTGCCCGACCTGTGGTGAGGGCCGCCTTGGTCTGAAGCTTGGTAAATTTGGCGCCTTTGTTGGCTGTTCCAACTATCCGGAATGCAAGTTCACACGCCAGTTGACCACATCAGGCGATGGTGTTGATGAAGGTCCGCGCCAAATTGGCCTACATCCTGAAAATGCCAAAATGATCACGGTTCGCAAGGGGCCATTTGGCAACTACATTCAGGTTGGTGAGATGGAGGGCGAAGAAAAGCCCAAACGCGTTGGCCTGCCAAAAGAACGCAGCCCGGCAGAAGTGGACATGGAAATGGCCCTGGCCTTGCTGTCCCTGCCCCGTGAAGTTGGCTATCACCCGGAGACCACCAAGAAAATTGTCGCCGGTATTGGTCGCTTTGGCCCTTTCCTGCGTCACGATCAGAAATATGCCTCTGTCAAAGGCGATGATGATGTCTTGACGATTGGCATGAACAGGGCTGTTCAGCTAATTGCCGAAGCCGATGCCAAGCGTGGCCAGGGACCGGCAGCATCTGTGCTGAAGGCACTGGGCAATCATCCGGAAGACGAAAAACCGATCAATGTACTGGACGGCAAATATGGCGCCTATGTCAAACACGGCAAAGTTAATGCCACCCTGCCAAAGGGTGTGTTGCCTGAAGATGTAACTATTGAACGGGCTTTGGAGCTTCTGGCCGCCAAGGCACCAAAGAAAAAGGCACCTGCCAAGAAGAAAGCGGCTGCTAAAAAGAAGAAAGCAGCGCCGAAAAAGAAAGCCGCTGCCAAGAAAAAGGCGGCCGCGAAGAAACCGGCAGCTAAAAAAGCGAAAGCGGCAGCTGATACCAGCCCAACCGCTGCAGAGGAATAGTCAGCAAAGTCTTTGGACAAAAAACCCCGCAAAACCAGGCATTTCCCTGACAAAAAAGATATCCTGACCTTTATTCAGGAAAGCCCCTCAAAAGTTGGCAAAAAAGAAATTGCCCGCGCCTTCGGCATCAAGGGTGACAAGAACCGCATGATGTTGAAGCGGGTCATCCGGGAAATGAAAACCGAAGGCCTTATTGAAAAAGGCCATCGGCGCAAGGTGCATGCGGCGGGTGAGCTACCACCTGTCACAATCATCGAAATCAGTGAGATTGATGTGGACGGCGAACTTTTCGCGCGGCCTGCCTCGTGGGACAGCGACCAGCCTCCGCCAAAGATTATTGTCACCCAAGGCCGCAGCGGCGCCAAAGCGATGGCACCGGGCGACCGGGCGTTGGCCCGTTTGAAGCACCTGTCTGGCGGCATGTATGAAGCCCGTATTATGCGGGAAATCGGCGGCAGCGAAGAAGAAGTCGTTGGTGTTTTCCAGCTGGTAAATGGCCAGGGCCGTATCCAGCCCACTGACCGTCGGGCCAAGTCTGATTATGCTGTCACGGGCGCAGACAGCCAAGGCGCTGCCCCCGGTGATGTCGTTCTGGCGGAAGTCGTTGACGGGCGCAAAATGGGCCTGAAACAGGCCCGTGTTCGCGAACTGGTTGGCCCCATGTCCGATCCCCGGACCTTCAGCCTGATTTCTCTGAAAAGCCACGGTATTCGCAATATTTTCCCCGATACAGCCCTGACAGAAGCAGAGAATGCCGTCGCGACCGGTCTTGGTGACCGCACCGATCTGCGCGATATCCCCTTGATCACGATCGATCCCCCTGATGCCCGCGACCATGATGACGCCGTTTGGGCGGAAGCGGATGATGATCCAAAAAATCCCGGTGGCTGGAAGGTTCTGGTTGCGATTGCTGACGTCGCGGCCTATGTCAAAACAGATTCCGCGCTGGACCGTGAAGCCTTGCTGCGCGGCAACTCGACCTATTTTCCGGACCGGGTTGTGCCCATGCTGCCGGAAGCGCTTTCAGCGGGCCTGTGTTCATTGGTACCCGACTTAGATCGCGCCTGTATGGCGGTCTATATGTGGTTGCGGGCCGACGGCAAGAAACTGCGACATGAATTTGTCCGGGGTCTGATGAGGTCCCGCGCCCGGTTCAGCTATGCCCAGGTGCAAACTGCCATGGATGGCACACCAGACGAGGCAACTGCCCCGCTGTTGGAAGATGTTATCAAGCCCCTGTATGGCGCTTACGCGTCCATTTGCGTGGCACGCGAAGCTCGCCAGCCCCTCGCGCTGGACCTGCCGGAGTTAAGCGTCAGTCTGGGCAAGGATGGCCGCGTCAGCCATGTGGCACCACGTGCCCGGCTGGATGCCCATAAGCTGGTCGAAGAGTTCATGATTGCGGCCAATGTCGCTGCAGCTGAGACCCTGGAGAAAAAGCGCAGTCCGTGCATGTACCGGGTTCATGACACCCCGGCGGATGACAAAGTGACGTCTCTGCGTGAATTTCTGGAAACACTGGATTACAAATTGGCCAAAGGCCAGGCGATTAAACCCCGGCATTACAACGCCATTCTGGCCAGTGTCAAAGGTACGGCACATGAGCCGTTGGTGAATACAGTTGTTCTGCGCAGCCAGTCGCAGGCCGTCTACAGCCCCGATAATCTCGGGCACTTCGGCCTTGCCCTTCAGCGCTATGCCCACTTTACGTCGCCGATCAGGCGCTACGCTGATCTTATGGTCCATCGCGGGCTGATTGCCTCGCTGGGGCTGGGTGAAGACGGCTTGGCCGACGATGCCGGCGAAAAGTTTGTTGAAATTGGCGAGCAGATATCTACCCTGGAACGGCGCTCTTCTGCGGCAGAACGTGAAGCCAATGATCGATATATGGCCGCCTACCTTGAATCCCGAACGGGAGCGACTTTTTCCGGACGAATTTCGGGCGTCGCCAGATTTGGCCTGTTTGTCACACTGGATGAAATCGGTGCCGATGGTCTGGTACCGATCCGGGACATCGGTTCTGAATATTTCCACCACGATGAAGTCAGCCACGCGCTGGTCGGCGAACATAGTGGAGATGCTTGGCGCCTGGGCGATACAGTCGAAGTCAAGGTTGTCGAAGCTGACGCGATTACCGGCTCTGTACGTTTGGAACTGTTATCCGAGTCGACCCTGAAAATAGCCCCCGGCAAGGGTGGAAAGAAAAATGACCGAAGACCGCCAAGCGGACGACGTGGCAAGCCGGTCAAACGAGGGCGGCCCAAAAACATCCGCCACTCCAATCGCAAATAGGCGATGTCAAAACAGCCCGCTGAAATTCTGTACTATCAAAAATCCGGAAATGGAATTATGCTCTCCTTTCATGGTGTTATGAACTCATAGCGGAAAAACTATGTTTGGCCTGTCGAAACTTTTTGCTGCACCAGAACCTCCTGCAAAGGCCTCGGACGACTTCATGCCTTGGCTGGATAGCTACAAACTTGGCATTCGCGCGATAGACGCAGATCATCGAACCTTGTTCGATCTCGTCAATTCTTTTGAGCGCAGTGTTCGCATGAAAGAAAGCACAGCTCAGGTTGCCGTTACGCTGGATGCTTTGGAAAGCTATGTTGCTGAACACTTTGCCCGCGAAGAAAAATACCTGGAAGTAGCCAAATACCCTGCAACTGAAGCCCATAAGGTGCTGCACAGGGATTTAGAGCAGGACATCAAGGATTACAGACAAGACTATCTCGATATGCCTGAAGACTTTGATACGGACGAATTTCTACGCTTCCTTAGCGACTGGCTGAAAGATCACATCCAGTCAGAAGATCTGGCTTATGTGCCTTTTGTAAAAGGTGCAAAGGAAAGTTAAGGTCGCGTCAGGTCAGGTCAGGCCTGAATCAAACAAGGCGTTTGCAAGATCTTCACTGAATGTTCCACCCTTCTTCACAATTGGCACAGCTTCGGGCAGCGCCACCAGACTTTTGTGGCCACGGTCAAAACTGGTAAACAGAACCACCGGAATATCTTTTGTCACGGGCATGGCGTTGAAAGCGCAGGCAAGGTCAACGCCGCTCAAACCGGGCAAAACCCCTGAAGCCATAACCATATCTGGTTTGGTGCGCACTGCGTATACCAGTGCCTGAATGGGGTCTTCAACATTGGAAACCCTGTAGCCACAGGCCCGGAGTTCTTTTTCGACGATCGTTGTTGCCGTACCCTTGGGCATAACCGTCATGACTTCGACGTCCAGAACCTGCATGTCGTCTATATCGAATCCAGCTCGTTTCACCGGCAAGGCACGAACGATTTCTGCGGTTTTGGGATCATCGGCGCCAAGCTGGCCTTCGATTACATCCCGCATACGGTCGAGGAATTTTTGCACGTCTACAATGATTGCCTGATGAAGGTCTTTTTCTGTTTCGATATAATCTTCAAGCCGGTGGGCAATAACAGAAACAAGTGGATAGCCAAAGGTTCCGCCCATGCCCTTCAGGCTGTGGGCAATACGGCGGAATTCAGACATCCTTCCCGGTGATTCAGGCCTGTTTTCACGAACTTCACTGACCAGTTCGTCAAGTGTTCCGAGACGATCATCCGCAGTGTCGAGAAATTCCCGGCGCATGCGTGCCATCATTTCTTCCATTGGGTTCACAGCTTCAGCCATCAAATATATCCGCCATCAAAAGTGCTAACTATACATCAAATAATCTAGCTCGGTTTTGCTAAAATACAAAGATCAGCTATCTGGTTTTCAAAAACACGCCTGCCCCCCCTGCCAGTTCAGGCATTGCGTAGAAGGGAGTTTGCCGCCATATACTTGTGCACTACCTCTTTGATCATTTACGGACCCTCATGACAATTTCTGCTGTACACAACGACCGCCCATGGTTTCAATCTGTAATGCGTGGCTTTCGACGTCGCTGCCCACACTGCGGCGAAGGCAAAATTTTTGCCGGATACGCGCGCGTTGCTGATGCCTGCGATCAATGCCATGAAGAGATGTTTCATCAGCGGGCAGATGACGCACCCCCATATTTTACGATCATGATCGTCGGGCACATTGTTGTTCCAGGTTTGTTGATGATGGAGCGTTCTTTCGCGCCCCCGACCTGGGTTCAGATGTCCGTCTGGTTGCCAATGTCGTTGCTATTGACTCTTTCGCTTCTGCCCTTGGTCAAGGGTGCAATTGTTGGTCTGCAATGGAGCTTGCGCATGCATGGCTTCGGCGGTGAAAGTGACAAAGTCTGATGACTGTATCAACAATCGTTCGCCCTCGGGATGCTGCGAGCCTGATCCCTTATCGGCGCAGTAATGCAGGCAAAATTGAAATTCTAATGGGCCGTCGCCATGTAAAGCACAGCTTTGTGCCTGAATATTACGTCTTTCCCGGCGGTCGTGTTGACCCCGATGACCGACGTGCTCTGGCAGCGACAGAAGCCCGTGATGACGTAACGACCCGGGTTGCCCGTTCTTGCAGGAATGACCGCGCCAAGGCCAGAGCATTTGCCATGGCGGCTATTCGTGAAACCTATGAAGAAACAGGTCTGATGTTGGGCAAACCAGGTGGGCACATTGCCGAAAATCAGCCGGAAACCTGGCGCCATGTTGCTGATTCCGGATTTGCACCCGACCTGCTATGTCTCGATTACGTGGCCCGGGCGCGGACGCCAACGCAGTCCCCTATTCGCTTCGATGCCCGTTTTTTTGTCGCAGACGCCAGCCAAGCTGAAGGCGAACTGGCAGGCAGCGGTGAGCTTGAAGATCTGAAATGGCGGAACCTTGAGCAGTGTATGAAGCTGCAATTGATCGATGTTACAGAATTTCTGTTGGGCGAATTTTTACCGGATTATTTTGAAAACCCGCCAGTGCAATCTTCTGACCGTTCGGTTCCGTTTTTCTGCTTTGTCGGTATGAAATCGCGTGTGCTGAATGCCTGACAAGGCTGTCACCGATAGTGACAGTACGATGACACCTGAAGTAATTCGCCTGAGCTTCACGGCCTTGCTTGCCGCTGTCGCGGTATTCGGCTTTACGCTCGGCATCAGTTTTCCAATGCTGGCTCTGGCGCTGGAATCCTTCGGATTAACGAACGAGATGATTGGCTACAACCATGCCATGACAGCGTTTGGCATCCTGGTATCATCCTTTTTCCTGCCTGGCCTTACACGTCGCTTTGGCGCACTCAAAATTATGGTCGTCAGCGTTGTGATGACCGCCACTTGTTTTCTGTTGTTGGGGCTTGTTTATGATGCCAACGCCTGGTACCTGATCAGATTTGTCTTGGGCATGGCTATCAATGGTCTCTTTCTGATGAGTGAAACCTGGATAAATACCATAGCCAACGACAGTAATCGTGGACGGTATATTGGAATTTACGCAACGGTTTTGGCCGCTTCTTTTGCCGCAGGCCCCTTGCTGGTCCCCATTCTGGGATTTGATACCTTGAAGCCCTTCGTCGTTTGTTCTGTTATCGTTTCCATGGCGCTGGTTCCGTTGTGGTTTGCCCGCAAAATTGTTCCCGAGATAGAAGCTCATCCATTTGGCCTGGACATATTCAGATACTTTTTCCTGATTCCGACCATCATGGGCGCTGTATTGCTGATCGCTTTCATTGATTTTGCTGCCTTTGGCCTTTTGCCTGTATATGCGGTCAAACATGGATTCGAGAAAGAAATTGCCACTGCCATGTTATCGATGGCAGCACTTGGCAATGTTTTCCTGCAACTGCCAATTGGCTGGGTGTCGGACCGAATTAATCGCTACACGGCTCTCATACTGACAACCACAATTACCCTGATCGCATCCTTGTTGGTCCCGTATGCAATCGACACCAGTTGGCTTGTTTGGCCGTTACTGTTTATCTGGGGTGGGTTTGCATACGGTATCTTCACAATTGCTCTCGGAATTATCGGCCAACGCTTTCAAGGCGCGGCTCTTGTTTCCGTAAATGCCACAACTGCCATCGTCTGGGGCATTGGCGGTATTTTTGGCCCACCTGTCGGCGGTGTGGCGATGGACGTCTCAGGCCCTGATGGATTGATGTGGTCGGTGGCCGGTGCTTGCATATTGTTTCTGATTTTGGCTATTTATCGACATCCAGGCGCTTTGACGAGATCAAGCTCTTGACTTCGCCGTGATAGTGGCTATTTTCCGCGTTCATCATATATCAACCGCCCATTTGGAGGCGTCGTTATGGCCAAATCAGCCACACAGAAGATCAAACTAGTCAGTACTGCGGATACCGGTTTTTATTACGTTACGAAGAAAAACCCCCGCAACATCACCGAGAAGATGGTGCTGAAGAAATACGACCCGGTCGTGCGCAAGCACGTCGAGTTTAAGGAATCGAAAATCAAATAAAGATTCCGCGGAACGGAAACATCGCCTCATGTAATTTTTTGGGCGTGATGTGTCGGTTTCCTGAGTGAACAAGGCCGCCTCTGAGGCGGCCTTTTTGCGTGGCATTCTTTTGAAGTGGCATTCTTCTGAAAAAGTCTCGATGATAAAGTCTCGATCCGACCAGTGTTGGCCTCTGGCCAAGCCAGTGTTGGCCGGTTGTTAATCTTCGGCGGGAGGACCGTCGATGATGACGACGCGATTTCTGCCATCGTGTTTGGCTTTGTACAATGCATCGTCAGCGCGTTTGATCATGGTTTCCGGCACATCTCCCGGACCTGAGACCGTAACGCCCAAGCTGACTGTGACGACCAGTTCACCGACGTCAGCGCTAACCTTGAAGGGTTGTTCAGCGACAAAGCCCCGCAGACGCTCTGCAACAGTTTGCGCAACCGTCAAATCTGTTTCAGGCATAACAATCATGAATTCCTCGCCGCCATAACGAGCGGCCAGATCGATACCACGCACATTCTGTTGAATGCGGTGGGCAAATTCCTTCAAGACTTCGTCGCCGACATCATGACCATGGGTGTCGTTCACCGCTTTGAAGAAATCGATATCCAGCATCACCAGTGAAACAGGCCGTCCCCCTTCAACAGCCCGGCGAACCAGATTGCCAAGGTGGGATTCCATGTATCTGCGGTTATGCAGCCCCGTCAACACATCCGTGACCGCCATTGCCATGGAAAGCTGATAGTTTTCTCGCAAGCGATCCTGATAGCGTTTACGCCGGATCTGGGTCAGCGCCCGCGCCAGCAATTCATTGCGGTCAATCGGCTTCATTAAATAGTCGTTGGCACCGATATCCAGCGCTTTGACAAGCTGGTCAATTTGATTGTCTTCAATCAAAACCAAAATAGATGCCTGGCGGGTATCGTCCATTGTGCGCAAGTTGGAACACAACCGTAAACCATCACTGGAACGCAAAAGCAGACTGACAATAATCAGATCAAAATTACCGTATCGAGCAACATCCAGGGCCTTTTCGGGCTCCGAGACGACGGTTACCTGGTTATCCACTTCCAATGTCGAGGTAATAACGCGACCATCAGCAATGCTATCGTCAATGACCAGGATATTGGCACCAGTGGTATCCAGGTTCAGAACCGCGCCTTCTTCGCCCAGAACACCCATTTCACTGGACGTTTGTTCGCGCAGACGAAATTCATCCATCATCATTTTGAGGCGAACCAGCGAGCGCACGCGGGCAAATAGCGCCACATCGTTAACCGGCTTGGTCAGAAAGTCATCTGCACCAGCTTCCAGGCCGCGCACCCGGTCGCCGGGTTCACTAAGCGCCGTCACCATTACGATCGGAATATGGGAAAGTTTGGGGTCAGCCTTTACGATGCGGCAGACTTCAACGCCGTCCATCTCCGGCATCATGACGTCCAACAGCACGATGTCAGGTGGATCCTCGGCCATGGACGCCAGCGCATCCCGCCCGTTCATAGCGGTCGCCACTTCGAAATACTCGGCCGATAGTTTGGCTTCAAGCACTTTCACATTTGGCAATATGTCATCAACAACAAGAACGCGGGCAGGCATTGAATTCCTTTATCACTACTGGCGAAGCTCAGTACCGGAATCTACCCGGTAATAAACGAAACTGGATTATTCACTTCCAATAAATTGCTGAACAGTCGAGATCAATTCGTCAATGCGAATAGGTTTGGCGATATATGCTTCACAGCCGCCTTCTCGAATTCGGTCTTCATCGCCTTTCATGGCGAAGGCAGTTACAGCCACAACCGGAATTGATTTCAATTCGTCGTCGGCTTTGATCTGGCGGGTTACTTCAAGGCCCGAAACGCCAGGTAACTGGATATCCATAAGAATCAAATCAGGTTTGTGCTCGCGCGCCAAGGCCAAGGCATCGTTACCATCCCGGGTTTGCAAAGTCTCGTAATTATGTGCTTCCAGCAAATCATGAAACAGTTTCATGTTCAGTTCATTGTCTTCAACAATCAGAATTGTCTTGGCCATATTACTTCTTTCCGCCGTCCCAGAGATTCGTTGAAGAGGAAACCCCTCCTCCTGCACCAATTTATCCAGTGTCACAGTACCCGACTTAATAGGATAAAGCCCTGAAGTGATTCATACTTTGAGATTCTCCGACCAAAGAAAGTCTCAAAATATGCAGCAATTACTTGGCAAGGCCTTATCCACACCGTTAGGAGAGCACATCCCCCTTTG
>JABIFY010000098.1 GCA_018650465.1 Alphaproteobacteria bacterium | reverse complement strand
GAATGACCAATTGATTTTCTTCGACCGTGACCTGCAAATCATCAAGAGAAAAGCCGGCAACCGCGACGCTGATTCGAATGCCGCTTTCGCCAATTTGCTCAATATTATAAGGGGGATAGCCCTCTCCGCCGGATTTGGCGACGCGATCAAGCGTGCGCTCGATCTGTTCGAAGCCTAATAGCAGGGGACTGTTAAACAGGGAAACCCGGGACATCTTGTGCGCCTCCTCCTTTGAGCAAGGGCGATAAAATTAACAACCGCGAGTGCGACGAAACAGCTGTACAAGCCAGCCAAATAAATTAAACCACCGATTTTCGAACGCCAGCCCCGATCGGGCACTGATCTTCGCATTTCTGGCAGCCTTGCGGCCCCAAAGGCACCGCTGTCCTGATACTTAGTCACTTTGCGAACAGAATCAAGACCGCACGACAGTGAAGTATTTTTGGCCTGCTGGCGGTGAATCGCTTGATTTTCCTGCCGCTGGCAGACAAAAGAAGAGCAGCATTTTTTGTTCGCAACCAAGGATTCCCCCAAACATGAGCAACCTGAACGCAGCAGACTTAACCATAGGCGTCGTCGGCGCAGGTGCCATGGGCCGTGGCATTGCCCAGGTTTCCATTACAGGCGGCATGAAGGCCTTGTTGTTTGACGCGGCCGATGGTGCCGCCGCCAAGGCAGAAGAGTTTATTCATGGCATGCTGGACCGCAGTGTCGACAAGGGCCGCATGGAAGCCGCCGATGCAGAAGCTGCCAAATCCAGGCTCAGTGTTGTTGATACGCTGGAAGGGCTGGCCCCCTGCAATCTGGTTGTTGAAGCTATTGTTGAAAATATCGCCATTAAGCAGGAAGTTTTCACGGCCCTTGAAAAAGTTGTGGCTTCTGACGCGATTATCGCCTCCAACACTTCCTCCATTCGCATTGCCTCTATTGCTGCGGCCTGTGAAAACAAAGACCGCATTGCCGGGCTGCATTTCTTCAATCCGGTGCCGCTGATGCGTCTGGTCGAGGTCATTCGCGCACCGCACACCAGTGATAAAACGGCTGAGACCTTGATTGCCATCGGTAAATTTATGGGCCGCACACCGGTTATTGCCAAGGATGGGCCTGGCTTCCTGGTTAATCTGGGTGGGCGCGCTTATACGACCGAAGCCATGCGCCTGCTGCATGAAGGCGTCGCCTCACCTGCACAAATCGATGCGGTGATGCGCGACTGTTGTAACTTCCGTATGGGTCCCCTTGAACTGGCGGATCTGACGGGCATCGATGTTAATTTCCCCGTCAGCCAAATTATCTTTAATGGCTATTTCGGGGACCAGCGCCTGGCCACCTCACCTGTCCACGAAGCCATGCAGGCTGCCGGATTATTGGGCCGAAAGACCGGGGCAGGCTTTTACACCTATGACAGCGACGGCACGCAAGGCGGAGGCGGCGAGGCGGCAGACCACACCACTAACGTTCCATCCGCCGCAAATGTTGTCATGATTGAGGAAGACGAGGAACTGAAGGAGTTGTTTGTCCAAGCGGGTGCCCAGGTATTGACCTCAGATGATGGGGAAAGCCCTATTGTCTGCGCCCCGATCGGTGAAGATTGCACGTCAGCGGCTGTACGTCTGAATGCTGATCACAGCCGCTTGGTCGCCGTCGACATACTGACACCCTACGACAAGCGAATCACCATCATGACGACACCCGGCGCCGATATGGCAGCACGTGATGCCGTTTCAGCCCGCCTCGCAGAAACCGGCATCAAGGTGACGGCGATCAACGACAGCTTTGGTTTTATTGCCCCCCGTATCCGCGCCATGATTGCCAATCTGGGTTGTGAGATGGCCCAGACCGGTGTCGCAGGGCCGGAAGATATTGATACCGCCATGACACTGGGTCTGAACTATCCTATTGGCCCCCTGGCCCTGACAGATGCCATGGGGGCTGAGATTGTTCTGGCCTTGCTGGATGCATTTTATGGCCTGACAGGTGACCCGCGGTACCGTCCCAGCCAGTGGCTGCGCCGTCGGGCCTTGCTGGGCATATCGGCCAGTACCGTCTGATATAACATTTCCGGGCTTCACGGAAACGAGGATTGGCCCAAGCCCAGGGTCTATGCCAACAAACCAGAGCATTTTCTTTGAAATTGCTCCAGGCTGAGGCGATTCCATCCAACCGGGGTCGCCTCGATTCACCACGAATCAAAATAGTGGCCAAAATCATAAATTAAGACTATATTAAGCATAAGAACCGAGGGCGAAGTATCGCCGAGCGGCTGATTTGTGATCTGAAAATGGCTTTATGCCAGCAGAAAATGGCTTTATGCCAGCAGATTTCGCTTCGTCAGACGCGCCACAGCATGTGAGTTCGGTTCAGGTCTGGTGAGTAATCCAGGCTGCAAGAAGCAGTATGCTCTGAATAAATATCCGCAGAAGGCTGTTCGAAATGCGCCCGCATTTTGGCGTATGTTTTCGCGCGCATTTTTGTGTGCCTGCAAAGGACACGGACAAAATGCGCGTGGTTGAGACACGCCTGGACGTGATGTGCAGGTGTGAAACAAATTCGGAGCCTGAAATTGGTCAGTTTGATCAGCGATGCCGCTATGATCGGCTTTCAGACACTCAACGCCCGCAGTGGGATCGTGGAGAGCGACCGCCTGCGCGCTGAAAACGATCTGCGATTTGCGGTTTCCGAAAATGAAACAACCAAGACGACGCTCGATCAAGTTGAAATCGCTTTGGGCAAGGATGCCGGTCTGGTCGCCCGACGAACCGTGTTGTTTGGCACCGATACTTCTTTGCAAGCTGGCCTGACGGCCGCCGAAGGCTTACGCGATACGATTGTTGAAATGGCTGCCATAGCACTTCAGGCGAAAGCCACCAACATCGATCAGGAAGCCAGGGACGACCTGATAACCCGCTTCGAAACCTTGCGCGAACGTCTTGCCGGACAGGTTTCCTTCGGCGAAGTCAACGGCCTGAACTTTATCGATGAAAATCCGCCCAACTTTGTGATCAAGGATACCCAAGGCGACAAAATCAGAATTGCGTCGGAGGATTTATCCGCGCAAGGCCTGGGGATTAGCCACGTTAGTGTCACCCTGACGAGTGAAGCAACCGCCAGTGCTACTTTGTTGGCCACTGCCCTGACAACATTTGACAGCCGCCTCAAGACCCTGCAGACAACAGCTGACAAAGTCAGCAGCGCTCTGGATACGGCCAAAACAGTGACCGGCCATATCCCCAACGGTGTTGCAGAATTGATCGACCCGGAAATTACCTTGCAAAATGCAGAATTGCGGGCCATCGACATCCGTCAGCGTCTCGGAGCCACCGCCCTGGCCATCGCCAATGTAGATGGGTTTGCCCTTGTTGGCGTCGTCAGGAACGGTATGCAGAGCATCAGCCAATCGTTTAGCGACGGGAACAAGGCCTGAACCAGAGAGTTTCCCTTAAGACCGGAATTGCCCTGAATATTCTGATTGAATCAGGAATCAAAAAAGCCGGAAATTCATGAATAATGAAATTCCGGCTTTCTGAATATTTGGTGGAGCCAGGCGGAATCGAACCGCCGACCTCTTGCATGCCATGCAAGCGCTCTCCCAACTGAGCTATGGCCCCGAATATTTTGCCGCGACACCTTTGGGTTGGTGTGAGCTTGGAGGTTAATGCCTCCAGCGCCTCAGGAAATCAAGAGGCAACCCTCAGGAAAGGGCAATTATTTTAAAATAAATTCTGTTTTCCGGCTTTCTGGAGTAGCCAGAAAGGCCTGGAACCAGAACTTATTAGTTAATTCTATTCAACGGTCGGTGTAGATACAGGCGTATCCAACACATTAGACACGTCATCCTCGTCGTCGTCATCTTCGACAAAGACGTCGCCGACAACGCCATCTTCTTCGCCGTCATCGTCGCTGCTGTCTTCTTCGATGCCTGCTGTTTTCAACAAGGCGGCTTCATCGTCTTCAGTCTCTTCAGTCTCTTCACTTTTAACCGGTACCGGTTTAGTCACCTTAGAGGGCTTGGCCCTGGACTTGGGTGAGGGTTTTGCGACTTCGATGACAAATTTAGCCTCGCAACTCGGGCAAAGAATCGGTTCGCGATTCAGATCGTAAAAACGGGTGGCGCATTCAGCGCACTCCCTTTTTGTTCCCCACTCCGGTTTCGCCACGTGCCTCTACCTCCGACTGATCAAAAAACATTAGAGCGATTCCGTTCAAGCCAGAATCGCTTTGGCTGCCAAAGTGCTTTTTACAGCAGCCAGGCAAACCTGAAGCGACCGTTTGACACGATCACTTGCGTGAGTCAAAACGTTTTGTGATCAAATCGCCCATTAACCGGGAAATTCGCCACTTATTTCTGTGAAAACCCGATTCAGTCTGAAAATCTGGCTTTTTCCTCAGGTTCTGGATTCGCCGTTCATGAAATGGTGTGCTAGAAAATTTGCAACTCGTTTAAAGTTTTTCATGGCCTGCTGGCCGATCTAACCTGGATATATCTGTGCACCCGCTTACATCCCGCAACACCTCACCTCTTACCGGCACTGTTATTGTTCCTGGCGATAAATCCATTTCCCATCGCGCGCTGATATTTGGTGCCATGTCCATTGGCGAAACCCGTATTACCGGTTTGTCGCAAGGCGAAGACGTGCAGGACACAGCTTCCGCCCTTGTTGCCATGGGGGCGGGCATCACAACGCAAGACGGTGTCTGTCTGGTTGAAGGTCGAGGTATTGGCGGGCTGATGGAACCGGCCACAGCGGTCG
This sequence comes from Alphaproteobacteria bacterium, assembly GCA_018650465.1. Classification (GTDB taxonomy): domain Bacteria; phylum Pseudomonadota; class Alphaproteobacteria; order UBA2966; family UBA2966; genus JABILA01. Next base: position 30,348 of record JABIFY010000098.1, on the reverse strand, counting down.
ATCTCGGTAATTCCGGCACAGCCGTCCGGCTTTTGATGGGTGTCGCCGCTCAGCAGCCGATCAAGGTTCATTTCACCGGCGATGCCTCCCTGTCCAGTCGCCCAATGGCACGGGTTATGACGCCGCTAAAACAACTGGGCATTCAGTTTGATGCAAGGGATGATGATTTGTTGCCCCTCAGCGTGCAAGGGCCGGAAAAACTCTTGCCAATACGCTACACACTTCCCGTGCCTTCGGCGCAGGTCAAGTCTGCCATACTGCTTGCGGGTCTTGCAGCACCTGGTGAGACCGCAGTCATCGAAAAGGAACGCACGCGCGATCACACGGAACGCATGGTGACTTATTTTGGCGGCGACATTCACTCGGAAACCGGGGGCAAGGGCGAACATATCATCACAGTGAAGGGCCAACCGGAATTGAAAGCCGCACCGGTGGATGTGCCGGGTGATCCGTCCCAGGCCGCCTTTGTTGTTGTCGCAGCGCTGCTCTGCCCGGACAGTGACGTCACTGTCCGAAATGTTTGCCTGAACACATTGCGAGATGGACTTTTTGTTACTTTAAGGGAAATGGGTGCAAATCTTGAGTACCTCGATGAGCGAAATAATGGTGGTGAACCCGTCGCCGATATCAGGGTTCGTAGCAGTCAATTGCACGGCATCGAAGTTCCCGCTGACAGGGCGCCTTCCATGATTGACGAATATCCGGTTCTTTGTATCGCCGCCGCTTTTGCAACGGGCCAAACGGTCATGAAAGGTCTCGCTGAACTCAGGGTGAAGGAAAGTGATCGTCTCGCCGTAATGGCTGAAGGTCTTAAGGCCTGCGGCATCAAAGTGGCTGAGCAGCCTGATGGTTTGATTATTGACGGGGGCACATCCGCTCCAGGCGGAGCCACCGTCGCAACCCATCTGGATCATCGCATAGCCATGTCCTTTCTGGTTCTGGGCCTGGTGTCGGATCAGCCTGTTACAGTTGATGACGGCAGCCCTATCGACACCAGCTTCCCTGGATTTGCTGATCTGTTTAACGGCCTGGGTGCCGATATTTCTAATGTGGAGAGGAAAGCCTCATGATTATTGCCATTGATGGACCAGCCGCTGCCGGCAAGGGGACCTTGGCCCGAAAGCTGGCGGCAGAGTTTAATCTGGCATTTCTTGACACTGGAGCCCTGTATCGGGCGACGGGATTGCGCGTGATCCGCAACGGGACCGAACTCGGTGATGCCCAAGCCGTCGCCGCCGAAGCCCGCAGTATAACGCTTGAAGACCGGGAGAACCCGGCCCTTCGGGACGAAGCATCCGGCGAGATGGCCTCAAAAGTCAGCGCCATCCCCGAAGTCCGGGCTGCCCTGCTGGATTACCAGCGGAATTTTGCCAACAATCCACCCGACGGTTTTTCCGGTGCAGTTCTTGATGGCCGCGATATTGGTACTGTGGTCTGTCCCGATGCAGATGCAAAAATATTTGTGACAGCCAGCGATGAGGTTCGCGCACATCGACGCTGGCTTGAGTTATCTGCCAAAGATAGCTCCGTCGTTGAGGCTGTTGTGCTGGCCGAAATGCAGCAACGTGACGCCCGCGATGCTGCCCGCGCTACGGCCCCCATGAAGGCCGCAGACGATGCGCACTTGCTTGATACGTCAAATTTAGCTATAGACGCTGCATTCGATGCTGCAAAACAGTATGTATCGAACAAAATGTAACCGGAAACCAAGGCCTGTTTCCGGGCGGTCGAAAATGCCGCAGATATTCTGGGATCAATTCCATATCTGCATTGTCGGTGTTAACCGTGAACCCAGGGCGCGCTGATCCAGAACGAATCATTTGAAAATTGTTGATTTGCGAACCTGACCCTGTTTCCGACAAAGGGAACTTTGGGCTTATGGTCGTCGTTTTGGTGTTGGCACCACTCCAGGAGAGAAAATGTCTGATATCACATCCGCAGTCCCCGCCGGGGAAGAAGATTTTGCTGCACTGCTTGAGGAATCATACGGTACGTCCGATGACCTCGTTGGTTCCGTTGTTCGCGGTACCATTGTCGCGATCGAAAATGATCTGGTGATCATTGACGTAGGCCTGAAGGCCGAAGGTCGCGTCCCCCTTAAAGAATTTTTTGAAGCTGGCCAGGCCCCTGAGCTGAAGTCCGGCGACACGGTTGAAGTTTTCCTCGAACGTATGGAAAACGCCGCAGGCGAAGCTGTCATCAGTCGTGACAAGGCGCGCCGCGAGGAAGCCTGGGAAAATCTGGAAAAAGCCTACGAGAAGAACGAACGCGCTCAAGGCGTTATCTTCGGTCGCGTCAAGGGTGGCTTCACGGTCGACCTGGACGGCGCTGTAGCCTTCTTGCCAGGCAGCCAGGTCGATGTGCGCCCCGTGCGCGATATCACTCCGCTGATGGGCACACCGCAACCATTCCAGATCCTGAAAATGGATCGCATGCGCGGTAACATCGTTGTTTCCCGTCGTGCCGTTCTGGAAGAAACCCGTGCCGAAGCTCGTTCCGAGCTGATCGGTAACCTGAGCGAAGGCCAGGTCCTTGAAGGTGTCGTCAAGAACGTTACCGATTACGGTGCATTCGTTGATCTGGGTGGCATTGACGGCCTGTTGCACGTCACAGACATGGCATGGCGTCGCGTGAACCACCCATCCGAAGCTGTTTCAATTGGCGAAACCGTTAAGGTTCAGGTCATTCGCGTGAACCCTGAAACCCAGCGCATCAGCCTCGGCATGAAGCAGCTGGAAGCCGATCCATGGGATGGTGCAGAAGCCAAATACCCAATCAGCAGCAAGATCAAGGGTCGTGTCACCAACATCACTGACTACGGCGCATTTGTTGAGCTTGAGCCTGGTGTTGAAGGTCTGGTCCACGTCTCCGAGATGTCATGGACGAAAAAGAACGTGCACCCTGGCAAAATCGTTTCTACCAGCCAGGAAATCGAAGTCATGGTTCTGGATGTCGACCCACAGAAACGCCGCATCAGCCTTGGTCTGAAGCAGTGTGCTGAAAATCCGTGGGAAGATTTCGCCCAGACCCATCCTTCGGGCACCGAAATCGAAGGCGAAATCAAGAGCATCACCGAGTTCGGTCTGTTCATTGGCCTCGACGGCAACGTCGATGGCATGGTTCACCTTTCGGACCTCGATTGGAACGCACCTGGCGAAGAAGCCATTTCAACCTACACCAAGGGTGACATGGTCAAAGCCGTTGTGCTGGACGTCGATACAGACCGTGAGCGTATCTCACTGGGCATCAAGCAGCTCTCTGAAGATCCGTTTGCCTCTTCCACTGACATCAAGCGTGGCTCGATTGTGACCTGTACGGTCACCGAAATCGTTGTCAACGGCCTGAATGTCAGCTTCGGCGAAGGCATGAACGGCTTCATCCGCAAGGGTGACCTGTCACGCGAGCGTTCCGAACAACGTCCGGATCGTTTCGCTGTTGGTGACAAGGTAGACGCCAAGGTCAGCAACATCGACCGCGATTCACGTCGTGTTTCCCTGTCGGTCAAGTCTCTGGAAATCGCTGAAGAAAAAGAAGCGATGGCTCAGTATGGCAGTTCCGATTCAGGTGCCAGCCTCGGCGACATCCTGGGTGCAGCCATGAGCAAAGCTCAGGGCGACGACGACGCTCCGGCTGAAGCTGCTGCAGAAGAAGCACCGGTAGCGGAAGAAGCTCCGGCTGAAGCTGTTGCTGAAGAAGCACCGGTAGCGGAAGAAGCTCCAGCTGAGGAAGTTGCTGAAGACGACGCCAAATAAATCGTCTGATACAGCTTTTTCAAGCAAAATTACCCGGCAATCTGGAGACAGACTGTCGGGTTTTTTGATATTTAGCCGCCTGATTGAATCATTTACCGGTCTTTATTGAATCAAGTCGAAAAGATCACATCCTAATGCCTTTTAATTATTGACTTTTTTTTAACCAAAAATTTGCTACAATAAACTTTTGGGACCTATAGTCCCTGATTTTGTGCGGTTGGTTGGTCTGAAAACACAGCACAGGAGGTCTGAGCCATGTCACTTGATGCAGATGCGATCGTCGATCGACGACGCCTGAAACGCCAGTTGATTGCCTGGCGACTTACAGCAATCGCGGCCTTTGCCGCGTTGGCCTACGCCGGTATTGCGACCTATACCGATCTGGTTCCATCACAATTGGCGGGTGATGGCGATCATGTTGCTACCATGGAGGTGGGCGGTTTGATTCTGGATGACCAGAACCGCCTGGAAGCCTTGGATGACATCGCCAAAAGCAAGTCTGCCAAAGCCTTGATCGTGCGCATCGATAGCCCTGGCGGCACAGCTGTAGGCGGCGAAACTCTTTATTACGCGCTGCGCAACGTGGCCAGCAGCAAGCCTGTTGTGGCGCTGATCCGAACCATCGGCACATCGGGTGGCTATATGACCGCCCTTGCTGCGGATCGGATCTACGCCCGCGAAACATCGTTGACAGGATCAATTGGTGTCATTCTGCAAACCGCTGAAATGAGTGGTCTGCTGGAAAAAATTGGCGTCAAGGCAGAAACCCTGGCCAGCGGCCCCTTGAAAGGGCAGCCCTCGACAACTGAACCCATGACAGCAGAAGCGAGAGATGCCACACAAAACCTGATCGACGATACACATCAATGGTTTGTGCAGTTGGTATCGGATCGACGAAAATTGTCAGCTGAAGAAGTGCAACTGGCTTCGGACGGTCGTTTGTTCACAGGCAGACAAGCCCTGGATGCTCGGTTGATTGACGAGCTTGGCGGTATGGCCGACGCCCGAAGGTGGCTGAAAACCAATCATGGCGTGTCCGGAAATCTGCCAATGTTTGACGTTGATATCAAAGTCAGAGATAAAGGATTGCTGGCTAGATTGTTGACTTCATCTGGAAAAACATTGCTTTCTGAAAGACTTACACTTGACGGGCTGCTTACGCTTTGGCAACCTGCTGGCTTGTTCTGATACTTTTTACTTGTTTTCGCACATCTGGTTTTGCGGACAGGATTGCCAACGACAAAGCTGGTCGCAACCAGTAAGTTGAAAATCTGGACGTTCTTGAAAGTTTGACCCAACAAGATTTGGATCAAGGGACGCCCGGGAAAAATAATCAAATCGGCATCAGGGGGCCGGATAATGGTTAAGTCGGAATTGGTCGCACGGTTAGCGGAAAAAAACCCGCATCTCTACCAACGCGACGTTGAACGTATTGTCACAACGATATTCGAAGAAATTTCTTCGGCGCTTTCGCGTGGTGACAGGGTTGAGTTGCGCGGCTTTGGTGCTTTCTCAGTCAAACAACGCGCGCCTCGGGTTGCGCGCAATCCACGTACCGGCCAAGCTGTTCAGGTCGGGGAAAAGCACATTCCGTTTTTCAAGACCGGCAAGGAATTGCGTGAGCGTCTCAACCCTGATGGAAATGCCGGCCCGGCAAGCGAAGCCTCGGGTGACAGCTGAGGTTTTACGCTTGGCTTAAACCTCAATTCTGAAATGCCTGTGCTATTGTCAGCGCGGCTTTGATATGGCTTTATCCCTTAAAACGTTTCAAGTTTCTTTGAAACGTCTGAAACCATTACTCTCTGCACAGCAATTTCGACAAAAGCTGAGGTGATTCCGATAATATCGGATTCGCTTAAATATTCGATGAACATTGATTTGCTGTCCCGGCAAGGCTGCAAACCATGTCCTTGCAACGTCAATTTGGGAAAGTCCGGCAATCATGAAGCTGCTCTGGTGGATATTTCTGCTTCCGGTAATCGCGGTTGTTGCTGCTTTTGCTGTTGCCAATCGAACCCTTGTCCGCATTGACCTGGACCCGCTGCCCGTTGCTTTTGACATACCCCTCTATGCGGCTTTAATGGCGGCAGTGTTGGCTGGCTTATTGACTGGTGGAATTTCCGCCTGGGCTGCGGGTGGCGGTAAGCGCCGTGAAGTACGCCGATTGCGGAAAAATGCCAAGTTGCAGGACGGTGAGATTGACAGCTTGCGATCTCGTCTGGCGGCGCCAGTGGGCGAGCCCGGAGAAGTACCAGAAGATAACGCAGGCCCCGAGCAAAAACCCGCAGCAATCACCCGGCAGGCAGACTGATCCCTATGCAAACAATCGATGCTGAAGCCGTTCATGAAGCCCTCGACTACCGCGCGTTGGTCGAAAAACTCCGCCAGGCCTTTGTCGACGGTGCTGAAGTGCCGCTACGACAACATTATTCCATGGAAAAGGAGCATCAGCGCGATGCCACCTTGCTGTTGATGCCAGCCTGGCGCAAGGGCGGGCACATTGTTGTCAAACTGCTCAGCGTCTTTCCCGACAATGGTGAGCGCGGTTTGCCGGCTATCAGCGGCCAGGTACTGTTAATCAATGGCGAGAACGGCGTGGCCATGGCCATGATCAATGGGGCCGCCCTGACAGTTCGTCGCACAGCCTGCGCCTCAGCCCTGGCGGCCAGTTATCTTGCCCGCGAAGATGCCTCCGAACTTTTGATGGTGGGTGCCGGTGCTCTGGCCCCGCATTTGATCCGGGCCCACGCAGCGGTGCGGCCAATCAAACGGGTTTCAGTGTGGAACCGGAATGATGATCATGCTGATGCCATCGTGGAAGGTTTAAGAGATAGCGGCTTGGAAGCCCAACGGGTATCAAACCTGGCTTCAGCCTTGCCATCTGCTGATGTGATTTCATGTGCCACTCTATCCGTCGATCCCCTGGTGCAGGGTGATTTGCTGAAACCAGGAGCTCATGTTGACCTGGTCGGCGCTTTTCGCCCGGACATGCGCGAAACTGATGATGCCACGGTCAAACGCTGCACCTTGTTCGTTGATACAAGAGCAGGTGCCTTGCAGGAGGGTGGTGATCTGGTGCAACCGCTGTCCGCTGGTGTCATTCAGGAGACAGATATCAAGGCTGATCTGGCCGAGCTTACGCAAGGCATGCATCCTGGTCGTAAACATGATGAGGAAATAACCTTGTTCAAATCCGTCGGCACCGCTATTGAAGACCTCGCCGCCGCCGAATTAATTGCGGAACGCCTGCCAGAGTTACAGGATACGTAAAATGAACAGCCTGTCTGCCATCGCAAACCCGATCTTCTGCGCCATCGACACCCCCGACCTGACAGCCGCGCAAGAGCTGGTCGTGAACCTGGGCGGTGCGGCTGGTGGGATCAAACTGGGCAAGGAATTTTTTACAGCGCACGGCCCGGCAGGCATTCACCAAACACGCGATGCTGCCGGTGTGCCACTTTTTCTCGATCTCAAGTTTCATGACATACCAAACACCGTCGCCGGTGCTGTTCGGATAGCCTGCGCAATGAAGCCCTACATGATGACAATCCATGCCAGTGGCGGTCCAGCCATGATCCAGGCCGCTGCGGATGCGGCGACTGTTGGGGCACAAGAAACTGGTCTGGATCGGCCCTTGATTATTGCCGTCACCGTCCTGACAAGCCTTGATCAGGCAGACCTGAAGGCGGTTGGGGTGGCGGCTTCACCAACAGACCAGGTTCGCCGTCTGGCGGCCCTGGCGCAACAAAATGGCGCTGACGGCATTGTTTGTTCGCCTCTTGAAATTGAGATTTTGCGCCAGGACCTGGGGCCGGACTTTGTTCTGGTGGTACCTGGCATTCGCCCTTTCGGCACAGATGCCGGAGACCAAAAGCGCGTGATGACCCCGGAAGAAGCCATGCAGGCCGGTGCCAGCCATCTTGTCATCGGTCGCCCCATTACCCAAAACCCTGATCCGGCGGCAGCGGCAAGCGCCATCGCTGACAGTCTTTCCAACATCAGGCAAGCATAACCATGCCTGTTCAGACAAAAATTTGTGGCCTTTCCAGCGCCAATACTCTGGTCCATGCAGTAGCGGAGGGTGCGGACATGGTGGGCTTTGTATTTTATCCACCGTCCCCTCGTGCCGTGACGACTGAGGTCGCAACAATGTTGGTTGAAATGGTCCCGCCACTGGTGCAAAAAGTGGGACTGTTTGTCGATGCCGATGATTTGACGATTGCCGCTGTGCTCAAATCCGTGCCACTGGATATGCTACAGCTACATGGCGCTGAGAGCCCGGAACGGGTGAAAACCATTCGCGATACCTTCAACAAACCGGTGATCAAGGCCATCAAGGTTGAAACGGCTGACGACATCGCCACAGCCGCTGATTATCAGCCTTGCGTGGACTGGTTGCTGTTTGATGCCAAAGCACCTAAAACCATGGCTGGCGCGCTGCCAGGTGGCAATGCCATCAGTTTTGACTGGACCCTTTTACAGGGTCTTGGTTGGTCGGTCCCATGGATGTTGTCTGGCGGACTGGACGCGGAGAATGTCGCTGAGGCCATAGCCATAACCTCAGCACCCGCCGTCGATGTATCGTCCGGGGTCGAGTTTGAACCCGGCAGGAAGGACCCCGAACGCATTCGTGCTTTTTTGACAGCCGTCAAAGCAGCAGGATAACTGTAGATACGAAAGTTATGATTTTGGACAAGCCCAATACCTATCGCGCCGGACCTGACGAAAGCGGACATTTTGGCATTTATGGTGGTCGTTTCGTTGCTGAAACTCTAATGCCCCTGATCCTTGAACTGGAAGAAGCCTGGGAAGCGGCCAAGGTTGACCCGTCCTTTCAGCAGGAACTGGATTATTTCCTGGAACATTATGTGGGGCGTCCCAGCCCCTTGTATCATGCTGAACGACTAAGCGATCACCTGGGCGGGGCCAAAATCTATTTCAAGCGCGATGAGTTGAACCACACCGGCGCGCACAAAATCAACAATTGTATGGGCCAGATTTTGCTGGCCCGCCGCATGAAAAAAACCCGCATCATTGCCGAAACCGGGGCTGGTCAACATGGCGTGGCGACCGCGACAGTCGCCGCCCGCTTTGGTCTGCCCTGTACGGTTTACATGGGTGCTGTGGATATTGAACGCCAACAACCCAACGTCTTTCGCATGCGTCTGCTGGGGGCCGAGGTCATTCCGGTAACGTCCGGGTCTTCAACCCTGAAGGACGCCATGAATGAGGCGTTGCGGGACTGGGTCACCAATGTTGAAGACACTTTCTATATTATTGGTACAGCGGCTGGGCCGCATCCCTATCCGGCCCTGGTGCGTGATTTTCAGTCTGTCATCGGCAACGAAACAAAAGAACAAATGCATAAGGCCGAGGGACGTTTGCCCGACACCCTTGTGGCTTGTATCGGTGGTGGTTCAAATGCCATCGGTTTGTTCCATCCCTTTTTGGATGACGAAACGGTCAAAATTGTCGGCGTTGAAGCCGGCGGGCACGGTGTTGACACTGACAAGCACGCCGCATCCCTGACCGGCGGCCAGCCCGGTGTCCTGCATGGCAACCGGACATATTTGCTGCAGGACGACGATGGCCAGATCATCGAAGCCCATTCCATATCAGCCGGACTTGATTACCCCGGCATTGGCCCGGAGCATTCCTGGCTGCATGACCTGGGGCGCGTTGATTATGTTTCCGTTACCGATACAGAAGCCCTGGAAGCCTTCCAGTTGTGCAGCCGTATCGAAGGCATCATCCCGGCCCTGGAACCCGCCCACGCCCTGGCCCACGTCATGAAGATTGCACCTGACCTGCCGCGTGACCATATTCTGGTGATGAATATGTGTGGTCGCGGCGACAAGGATATCTTTACGGTGGCAGACGCGTTGGGAGTTGAAATATGAGCACGCCCAAAGTCGGCGATACTGCTCGCCTCGATGCGCGCTTTGCAGCATGTAAGGCTGAGGGCCGTGCGGCTTTTGTTTCCTTTATCATGGCAGGCGACCCGGACCAACAAACCTCGCTGAAAATTGCCAAGGGCCTGGTGGCAGCAGGCGTTGACGTGCTTGAACTGGGCATGCCTTTCACTGACCCCATGGCGGACGGCCCTTCCATTCAGGCGGCAGGTTTGCGGGCGCTAGCCGCGGGTGCCAGCCTGAAATCGACTTTGACGCTGGTCAGCGATTTCCGCGCCGATGATACAGACACACCCATCATTCTGATGGGCTACTATAATCCCATTCACTATTACGGTGTTGATACGTTTTTGGCAGATGCTAAGGCCGCTGGCGTTGATGGCCTGATCATCGTTGACCTGCCGCCGGAAGAAGACAGCGAACTCTGTTTGCCGGCACTTGAAGCCGGTCTCAGTTTTATTCGCCTGGCCACACCGACGACAGATGACAAGCGCTTGCCCGCCGTGCTCGCCAACACATCCGGCTTTGTCTATTATGTGTCCATCGCGGGCATCACCGGTGGCGCTGCACCAGAAGCCGACGCTGTGGAACAAGCTGTGGCGCGCATCAAGCGCCATACTGACTTGCCAGTTGTGGTTGGCTTTGGTATTCGCACGCCGGAACAGGCCAAAGCCATCGCCGCAACGGCTGATGGTGCTGTTGTGGGCTCGGCCTTGATTGCCGTGGTAGAAGAAAACCTCGATAATCAGAACCAGGCCAAATCGGACCTGGTCGACAAGGTCGTTGCTTTGGGGCGCAGTCTGGCAGAAGGCGTGCACAGCGCGCATAATTGATAAATTTATGGAATAAGTAGCGCATGAACTGGCTTACCAATTTTGTTCGCCCCAAAATCAGGGCCCTTGTCCGCAAGCAGGATGATCGTGAAACCCTGTGGGAAAAGTGCCCATCCTGCGGCCAGATGATTTTTCATCGTGACCTGGATGCTGCCATGCGGGTTTGCCCGCATTGCGACCACCATATGCGCCTGAACGCCCGCCAACGCCTGGAACAGCTGTTGGATGACGGCACGATTGAACGTATTGCCGTGCCGGACGTGCCTGCGGATCCGCTAAAATTCCGCGATGTGAAAAAATATACTGATCGTCTGAAAGATGCCCGCGCCAAGACCAGCGAAGACGAAGCCATGGTGGTTGCCAGTGGCACCATGAACGGTCTGGGCATCATCACCTGCGTGCAGAATTTTGCCTTTATGGGTGGCTCCATGGGTCTGGCTGCGGGTGAGGCTATGCTGGCCGGTGCGGAACGCGCCGTTGCCGATAGCAAACCGCTGATCATCTTTGCCGCCGCCGGTGGTGCCCGCATGCAGGAGGGAATTTTATCCCTGATGCAAATGCCGCGCACGACGATCGCTGTTGAAATGGTCCAGGAAGCGGGACTTCCCTATATCGTCGTGCTAACCGATCCAACCACGGGCGGGGTGACGGCCTCCTACGCCATGATCGGCGATATTCACATTGCCGAACCGGGTGCCCTGATCGGATTTGCCGGTCAGCGGGTGATCCAGGATACCATTCGCGAAAAATTGCCGGACGGATTTCAACGGGCCGAATATCTGCTGGAACATGGCATGATTGATATGGTTGTTCACCGTCATGAACTGCGGGACACCTTAAGCCGCATTGTGGATATGATGATGAACCGCGATGAAAGCCGCATCATAAAAAGCCTGGCAGCTTTACCGCCTGCAGTGGACGCCCCTTCTGAAGAAAAAACCGATGCCGACGATGCCTCAGACGCCGCCCCCGTCGAAACAGACAGCTAACGTCTCGACCACGTCGGACGTCGTAACGTTGCGATCCAGCGATCAAATTCTTGATCGCGTCAAACGTCTGCACCCCAGGCGCATTGATCTTTCCCTGGGGCGCATGGAGCGCTTGCTGGAACGCCTGGACCATCCGGAAACAAAGCTGCCGCCGGTTATTCATGTGGCCGGTACCAACGGCAAGGGATCAACCACTGCCTATCTGAAAGCTATGCTGGAAGCCGCCGGATACGGTGTGCATGTTTACACATCACCGCATCTGGTCCGTTTTAACGAGCGTATTCAGCTGGCAGGTTTGGAGACAGGCGGAAGCGCCAAAGCAATCCCAGAATCCGAATTGGCGGCTTTGTTGACAGAATGTGAGGCGGCCAATGGCGAGGCCCCCATTACCTTTTTTGAAATCACCACAGCCTGCGCCTTCCTGGCCTTTTCACGTTATCCCGCTGACATTGTTTTGCTGGAAGTTGGCCTCGGCGGCAGGCTCGATGCCACCAACGTTATCGACAAACCGGCCCTGACCGTCCTGACACCCATTTCCATTGACCACACCCAGTTCCTGGGAGAGAAGCTGGCCGGCATTGCAGACGAAAAGGCCGGCATTCTCAAACAAGATGTACCTTGCATTGTTGCTGAACAAACGCCCATCGCGAGGAAGCAGATTTCCGCGCGCGCCACAGAAATCGGTGCTCCCTTGCTGCAATATGGACAAAGTGGCTGGCAAGCTGAAGCGACGGCTGAGGGCATGACGGTAACTGTTGCGGGCAGAAAGCAATCCTGCCCGAAACCCGCACTGCCGGGCCCCCATCAGATCGGCAATGCCGGGTTGGCCGTGGCTGTTCTCAAAAACTTGCCAGGTTTTGATGTAGATGAGGACGCCATCGCTGCTGGCCTGGCGGCGACCACATGGCCGGGCCGTTTGCAGGACCTGAAACATAGCCGCGCCGCACAGCATCTGCCGGAGGGGGCCGAGCTTTGGCTTGACGGCGGGCATAATGCAGCCTCGGCTGAGGTTTTGGCGGCAACCCTGGACGAATGGCAGAGCCAATCTCCACGGCCCACATGGCTTGTCTGCGGCATGTTAAACGTCAAGGACGTCAGCGGTTTCATGGCTCCCTTCAAGGGCCGCATAGAAGGCCTTTATGGCCTGACAATTCCCGGCGAAGAGAATGCCCTTGCCGCACAAGACATATCAGACCAGGCACAAGCCGCCGGTTTGAACAGCCAGCCAACGCTTTCAGTTATCGATGCCCTGGAAAGTATTTGTGGCTTGTCTGCGCACGATCCGGCCCCACGAGTGTTGATCTGCGGATCACTGTATCTCGCGGGCAGTGTGCTGGCTCATGAACAAAACCTGGTCAAGGAACCGGGTGAGTTTTCGGGATAGATTAAAAAGCAAAGATCCAAAACAACAAAACCCCGCAGTTTCCTGCGGGGTTTGTCGTTTGATAAACCCAAAAATCAGATGACGGATTCAATCCATTCCTGAAGTTTGTTCTTGGGCAGCGCACCAACTTTGGTCGCTGCGACCTGGCCGTCCTTGAACAACATCAAGGTCGGGATGCCGCGTACACCAAACTTGGTTGGCGTGACGGGATGGTCATCAATATTCAGTTTGGCAATGGTCACGCGGTCGCCAAGCTCGCCTGAAATTTCTTCCAGGGCCGGGGCGATCTGCTTGCAGGGGCCGCACCATTCAGCCCAATAATCAACAAGTACAGGCTTTGAAGACTGCAGGACTTCACTTTCAAAGGTGTCGTCGCTTACGTGGGTGATGGTACTCATTTGGAACCTGTCTCTCATTTATCTGGATTGATTTGGGCCGACGTATCGCTGGCCTCATGTTGCTGACTGTACGAATGTGGTCGGGGGTCGTCAAGCAATCTGATTGATTGCATCATGAATATTTAGGTATCCGGCGTATATTCATCAAGGGCTGAATCTGACAAAGCCATCAGCCGTCCGACATCGGTCCACAGCAAGCCACAGCGCACAGTACGACCGGGATAAATCTGTCGCAAAGCCGCACGATAGACGGCCATCTGGCGTAAATATACCGGCGAAACAGTGGCTTCCGAGGTGGGCGGCGGGCGGTTGGTTTTATAGTCGATCACCAGAATTTGATCTTCTTCCACCAGCAAGCGATCGACCTGGCCTGAAATGACATTTTCGCCCAAAACACCTGCAATGGAAACTTCGGCGCGACTGTTGGGTCCAAATATAGCTGCAAATTCAGGGTGTTGCAGAATATTCAGTGCTTCTGCGGCGATCAAGTCGCGGGCTTCAGGCTCAAGACGGTGCGCCGGGTTTGCCAAAAACCGCCCGGCCGCTGCAGCCCGTGTGTCTTCAGGTAAATCCGGCAGTGTCTGCAACAAACGGTGGATCAAGCGGCCACGCTGGAAGCGGCTCATATCTTCGCCCGCCAGTGGTGAGCGCACGGGTGGCTCCTCACCCTCCGGGCGACTGGGGGCAAGGGGGCGCGGCGGCGTCGGTTCAGGCGGTGCAGATTTACGAGCCCAGTCCGGCAGGGGCGCTGGCAGGCTAGCTGCCGGTTTAACATCCTCTTGACGATCCGGCTTTTGGCTTTGCGTACCAGCATGGAACCAGACTGCATCTTCGCCATCATCAACAGCTTGACCGCGTACCTGTATCGCTTTCGAAACAAGATCATACCAGCAGCCGTCCTGGCGTTTGACCTTTGTATCCCAGCCGCCGATATATAACCGGTCCTCGGCCCTCGTCAGCGCCACATACAACAAACGGCGATATTCCTGATTGCGGCGCTCGCGGGCAGCTTCCCGCAAATCCTTGCTGATCGGCTCGTTGGCCCCGGCCTTGCCTGGCCATAGCAACAGGTGCAGATCGCTTTTACCAGGTTCAACTTTATCAAGCTCAGTTTTATCAAGTTCAGCCTGGGCCCACATCAAAGGGTCGTCCTTGCGCGGCACCCGGATTGTGTCTGGCAATATCACCACGGGTGCCTGCAAGCCCTTGGCCCCGTGCACGGTCATCACCCGGACTTCGTCGCGCTGCAATTCTGGGTCGCGTTTTACTTCACTTTCACCGGCGGCCAGCCAATGTAAAAAGCCCTGCAGGGAAGGCACCCGGTTTTGCTCGTAAGTTTGCGCCAGGGCGAGGAATTCATCTACCGGGTCATTTATTTCACTACCCAAACGCGCCAGCAGGCATTTCCGCCCGCCCATGGCGCCCAAAAGATGCGCAAAGAATTCATAAGGCGGCACAAAATCTGCCTGACCCAGCAGTGTCGCCATGAATTCAGCCGCTGAATACCAGGTCGGGTTTTCACCGGATCTGGTTTGCAGGGCCCGCCACAGCGTACCCTTGCGTTCATAGGCAAGGGTGAAAAGATCATCATCATCCAGATTGCAAAACGGGCCTTTCAGCACTTCGGCACAGGTTAGACCGTCTTCCGGCAGCAGAACAAACCGGGCCAGGGCCATCAGGTCCTTGACCGGCAACTGATCGGCCAGCACCATGCGGTCGGTCCCGGCCACAGCCACACCACGTGTTTTCAGGGCAGATACCAGATCAGTAACAAAATCTGTGCGGCGCTGCACCAACACCATCACATCGCCGGGGCGTAAGCTACGACCGCGGCTTTCCAGTATTTCACCAGTGTCGATCCAGTTCTTGATGCGATCCGCAATATCCAGGGCCAGGCGGTGACTGGCGCTGAGGACCTGGTATTGTTTGATCGGCAGGGTCCATTCGTCTTCGTCATCGCCCTGGTCGGGTGGCTGGACTGCGGGCCAAACCTCGACCCGGCCTGCCTGTCCGTTGCGATGGGAAAAGTGCTTCACTTCGCCCTCGCCAAACACCAAACCGTTTCGGGTTTCTTCTGATCCAAACACATCGTCGACCACATCCAGTACAGCCTGGGCGGAGCGAAAAGAGACAGCCAGATCAACCGGTCGCCAGAGCCGGTCAACTTCACGCACGGTCTCGCCAAAGCGGCTTTGCCAGGTGACAAAATTCGCCGGATCAGCACGCTGGAAGCCATATATGGATTGTTTGACATCACCAACGGCAAACATGGTGCGGTTAATTTGGCGGGCACCGTCGCCGACAAAAAATTCCGACACCAGGGCCGCGATCACCGCCCACTGGTCGGGGTTGGTATCCTGGGCTTCATCTACCAGAACATGGTCCAGGCCTTCATCAAGCTTGTATAAAACCCAGGCGGCGGCATCATTGGCAGCAAGCAAATCACGGGTCAAGAGCACCAGATCATCATAATCCAGACGCACATTCTGGCGCTTGATCTGCTCGTAGGCCGCCAGCATGGCAGATCCCAGGGCGAGCAGGGCTGCGGTGGCTTCGGCGATGGCGATGGCTGTCAGATGCTCCAGCACAAAGATGATGCGTTCGCCTTCGGCAATCATAATATCGTCGATTTCAGGTAGAGCTTTTTGGGTATTTTTTGTGGCCATTCTGGCCCTTAATTGTCGCTTCTGTGTCACAAAGACGGTGGAATAATCCTCAAAATTCACGGCCCGTGTGTCTGAATTTTTCAACCAGGCACACAATATTTCTGCCCGCGCCACGTCGGTTTTCGATCCTTGTTTGAGGGCATCGGTAGCCTGGGTTAAGGCGGCCAGATCAAATTCATTATTATCGCCCGCTTTTTGTAAAATGGCGTCATGAGAATCAGCTGGCTGCAATCCCAGATGCTGGCGCACCCGGTCGACCGCACCGTCAAGACCACCGCTTTGCGAAAAGAGCTGGCCGAGGCGTCGTCGTTCACTGGCGAGGCTTGAGAGAAGTTTGCCAAAATCATCTTCATTTGTTTGCGCTGTCACCAACATCAGGGCATCGGCGAGGGACGGGTCGTGACGGGCATCACGCAACATGGCATCGCGGGCTTCGCGCTGCATTTCGGCGGCGGTGCGTTCGTCCATGACTTTGAAGTGCGGGGCGAGACCTGCTTCCAGGGGAAAGCGTCCCAGCAAGGATTGGCAAAAGGCGTGGATGGTTTGAATCTTGAGGCCGCCCGGCACATCCAGAACGCGGGCAAAAAGACCGCGCGCCACGGCCCGGATTTCTCCGTCTGGTTTTTGGCCTGAAAGATCAAACAGGCTGGTCGACAGGGCGGCGTCATCCATCATGGCCCAGGCTGCCAGGCGATCGTTCAAACGGTTCGCCATTTCTGCCGCAGCGGCCTTGGTGAACGTAAGGCAAAGAATTTTCCCAGGGGCCGCCCCCGATAACATCAGACGCAAGACCCGGTCGGTCAGAACCCGTGTCTTGCCGGTGCCGGCAGAGGCACTGACCCAGGATGAGACTTCCGGGTTTGAAGCGACGCGCTGGGCGACGGTTGGATCAACGGGCCCACCTGAAATCTCTGTCATTCGCCAGCCTCCTCGTCTTCTTGCGGTGTCCATTCGCCGAGGCGGGCCAATAATTCATAATCGGAAAAACGCGGGGCCCAATCCGGGCCTGGGCGCGGCACAGACCGATAAGGCGTACTCGCTTGATCAAAGACGGCAACCAGATCATCCAGACGTTTGCGGGCGACGGCCAGAACTTCGGGCGCTTCGGCCTTCACAGGTACAATTTCACCCGCCGGATCACGTCCGGAAATTTTCCAGTATTCCATGCCGACAACAGAAGCTGGCGCCACACCTTCAAATTTTCCGGCTTGGGCAATCAGGCCCTCCAGCGGCAACTGAGGCGAATAGCCAGCCAGTACCTGTTTGCTGGTAGGGGCGGCCCCGGTTTTGTAATCGATCAAAACCAGATCACCTGTGGCATCACGATCAATGCGATCTGCTGTGGCCTTCAGGGTGAACGGCGCGAAGGGGGCGGGCATCTCCAGCTCGCCGGTAACCTCCGTCGCCAGAGGCCGGTCGTATCCGGCCTCGGCATAGGCGGCGAGGGTATCGACAAACCAGCGGGCAGCGCGCTGAAAACGCGGCCACCAGAAGGCCCAGACACCGGGTTCCGCCAGGGTTTCACCAAATTCTTCGGCACCAACAGCCAGCAAACGTTCGTAGGCAGCTTTGTCAGGCGGCCAGGAAGTCTCGCGAACAAACCTGTCCAGGGCATCATGAATAAAGGTGCCACGTTCCGCCGCGCCCGGATCTGCATCGATGTCGTCCAGGGCCCTGAGCCGCAAAATCTTTTTGGCAAAAATCGCGTAGGGATCGCGGATCCAGCTTTCGATGTCCGTCACCGCCAATTCACGCGGGCGCGCCGCGACGGGTGGGCGCGGTACTGGCGCTGACACGGGACGGGGCGCATGGCCCGGATCATCCAGAGCTTGCGCCCAGACAAGGTAGTCTACATTGCTATCAGCATTTGCGGGCCAGGAAATTTTGGCCCCGTCCAGCAAAGCCTGCAACCGCAGCAACCATCGGGCAGGCACAGTTGGTGCGCCATCCACTTTGGCAGAACGGGTCAAAACCACTTCAGCGCCAGCTGCGGCCTGAACAAAATCGTGGGCCGTCAAGCCGATACGCCGTTCCGGCTGAGGCAAACCAAAATCACGGCGCATGGGCCTGGACAACCACGGCCCGGTGTCGACCATGGGCGGCCAGGTGCCTTCGTTCAGTCCGCCAAGGATCGTCAGGTCCGCATGTTGCAATCGGGCTTCCAGCAAACCCAAAATAGCCAGGCGACCGTGCAGACCAAAACGGGGTCGCACCATGCGCCCGCCCATCAGACCTTCCAGCAAGGCCGGATATAAATGGCCCGGCACATGCGGCAGTACATCCCCGGCAGCGTTTAGTTCATCAATGAAACCGGCAGCCGCTTCGCCATCATCCCCGGCCCATATGCGCGCCACGCCGGGCTGCTTATCATCGGCAGCCAACGCCTCGGCAAATTTGATATGAGCCGCCAACAGATCACTCATGGCGGCGCCGGGCTTTGAAATCAGGTCCGCGAATTCCGCCTGCATCTCGGCCAACTGATCCAGCCAAGGTAACAGAACCAGACCTTCTTCCTTTTGCGCCCGCTTTTCTTTCCTGGCCAATTTTTCTTTCAGACCTGCAAAGCCACCGCCCAGGCGCGGGCCGCGCAAGGCCAGGCGTTCCAGCAAACGGACCTTGCTGCGGAAGTCTCCGGCACTCAAGCCGCCACAGGCCAGCGGATGTTTCAGGGTCGCCAATAAATCAACCGGGGCCAGGTTCGACACCAGCAAGGTCGCGGTAAGGCGTAAAAATACACCGGTCCTTGTTTGCGCCAGGGGCTGGCCCGCACTGTCATCAATTTCGATATCCCAGCGCGCCAATTCTGCGGCCACCCGACGGGCCAGGGCCCGGTCCGGTGTGACCAGGGCCGCGCGACGCTCAGGTTCTTCCAGCACACCGCGCATCATCAGGGCGATGGCACGGGCCTCTTCTTCTGGTCCACTGCAATCCAGCCGGGCCAAGCCTTCCAGGGCGTCAGCTGTGACCGGCACACCTTCGCGCCAGCGTGCCGTTTGTTCGGCGGGCAACAGGGCCTGGTTCAGCAAGCGACTGCGGGCGCTGGCGACAGGTTCTGATCCGTTGCCCCAATCCGCCACATCGGGGCGTTGGGTGGCAAAAACTTCCAGCAATTGCGCCATGCCATATTGCGGGTGGGTGGCATCTTCTTTTGCTGCGGCCCATGCGTCATCCGACATGTCCCGATCAAGACCAGGCAAGACAACCATGCCCTGCGGCATACGCGCGACAGTTTTCAACAGCCGCGCCGTGGCCGGAATAGAGCCGGTTGAGCCCGCCGCGATAACCGGATGATCGGGCGGATGAGCTGACCAGGCCTCAGCCTGAAGTTCCAGCAAAAGATTGCGTCGCTCAGCTGGATCAATGAAATCTTCTTCGGCGAGAATTTTTGGCCAGAAGTCGGTGACAATGGCGAGAAAATCCAGCGTTAGCTGCCAGTGTGTGGCCAGGCTTTCCGGCACGATATCCACAAGATTGGCAAAATCCAGACCTTCGGTTTGCACCTGATCAATCAAGGACGCCAGGTCCCGCGCCAGGTGCGCCGCCTGTGCCGCATCCAGACTACCAGCGGTCGCCCCGGTTTCCGACTGTCGACTTTGATTGAAGCGCAGGATCAGCTGCACCAATAATAATTCGCGGCGCAAACCGGGAATGGCCTCAGGCAAATCCAGAATTTTCTGGCCCAGGCCCTGGCCTGAATCAAACCCGCCTTCAAGGCTTGAGGCTTCGTTGGCTGTCAGCAGAATTTGATCTTCTTCCACATCACCAATGGGGCGGATATCGGGCAGCAACATGGGCACGCCATCGCCAGTGCGCAGAAATGCTTCGCGTAAAGATCGACAGGCACGACGGGTCGGCAGCAACACTGTGACACGCGACAGGGTCAGCGGGTCGTCCCCATATTGCGCCAATATACCCACTGCCAGGGCATCCACAAAAGCCCGTGAAGGCGCGATGGTGAAGATGTTATTCATCACAATCGACCCAATGCTTTTAGTTCATCTTCCGCCATGGTCACACCTGCGGGCGTGCCGACGTCCATCCAGACGCCGGTGTGTTTCAGGCCGAACAAGCGTCCGGCTTTTTGTGCTTTGTCATACAAGTGGACAAGCGAAAAGGCACCGCGTGGGCTTTGTTCAAAAAGGCGTGGGTGCAAAATCTGGATGCCTGTAAAAACATAAGGCGCCGGTCCCCCTGGTACGCGCATCAGGCGAGCATCGCGTTGCAGGCGATAATCACCGGTACCTTTGTGGCCAAGGGCTTTTGAGGTTGGCTGCATCAGCAACAGGGCATCCATGCGTCGGCCATCCCAGGCTGCGGCCAGACGTGCCAGAGCATTATCACTGGCAACCCCCTTGCCAAAGCCATCCAGCCACAAGGCATCGCTATTCAGCACAAGGAACGGTTTGGGCCGTGGGCCACTATCTACAAGTTTTTTCAGGGCCTTTTTGACACCACCGCCGGTTTCCAGCAAAGACTTGCTTTCATCGGAATAGAGGCAATCCAGACCTTGTCGTTTATCCAGGTGACGGCGCAGCATCTCGCCCCGGTAATGCAGGTTGACGACAACTTTGCTGATGCCGGCATCCTTCACCCGATCCAGGGCGCGATCAATCAGACTGCGCCCGGCAACCGCCACCAGGGGTTTGGGTCGCCGGTTGGTGAGCGGTCGCATGCGCAAGCCCTTGCCGGCGGCCAGCACCATGGCCGTATTTGATATTTTTTGGCTTGGTTTAAGCATGAGTTATACCATCGACCGAAGCGCAGCCAGGCGAGGATGGGCCAGGTCTTTTTGCAACATGGCGATCAGACGCGGGAGGTAATCCAGATATTGCCGTTTACCATCGCGTAAGGCCAGGCGCACAAACAGCCCGGCGATCTTGGTATTGCGTTGAACCGCCGCAATGGCAAAGGCCGTGCGAAAACTTTCCTCGTCAAAACCACCCAACGTCGTGACTGACAAATATCGTTTGATCATGCGCTCGACCATGTCATCCGAAACATCCCGGCGTACATCTCGCGCCAGAGAAGCGAGGTCATAGGCAACTGATCCGATCAGCGCGCCCTGAAAATCAAGCAAGCCAACCTTCGCTAAACCGTTGCGGTCGGGCAACCAGATCAGATTGTCCGCATGGTAATCGCGCAGCACCAGTACCGCTGGGCCGGGCGTCATATCCGTCAGCAGGTCGCGCCACAAACCCATGAAATCTGCGCGTTGGTCGTCTGACACGGTTTGGTTAAGATGTTCTGCAACGTACCAATCGAGAAAGTAGCTGACTTCCAACAACAAAAATTCATCATCATAAAGTGCAAACCCGGCAGGTGGCGCGGCGCGCTGATAATCAGCCAGCACGTCTACCGCCGCATCATAGAGCAATCCTTCATCGGCCCCGCTCGACAGAACACTGCTGTACAGATCGTCGCCCAGGTCTTCCAACAATATAAAACCAGCCGTGTCGTCAACGGCATAAAGTTCAGGGGCCGAGAACCCATGTTGGCGTAGCCACTGAGCCATCCTGACAAAGGGGCGCACGTCTTCCTGTGGCGGCGGCGCATCCATCAACACGGCCGTCTCGCCATTTTGCGCCAGGCGCTGATAGGACCGGGCAGAGGCATCACCGGCCAGGGGCTTCAAGGTTGCCGACATCCAACCGGCGTCATGCAATAATGCCTCGCGGGCTGCGTCTCGCTCTTCACCAGGTACGTGGATCAAATCATTCAAGCTGAAAAAATCTGTGAAGTCGATCATGTGCCGATTTCCAGCGACGTTAGTTTTTTCGCCCATGTACCGTGCCCGCTGAACAAGGCCGTACGCGTGCCTTCTGTCGGGCCCATCTGAAACGTCAGGGCGAGATGATCAACCGGCAGGGTATCCGCAAGACGATCCGGCCATTCGATCAGGGTTATGCCATCTTCAAAGGCTTCCTCCAGGCCCAGCTCAAATGCTTCGGCCCGGTCTTCAAGACGATAGAGGTCCACATGCCAGACAGGTGGATCCAGTTCGTCGTAAATTTGCACAATGGTAAAAGTCGGGCTGGGCACTTCGTCAATGGGCGTGCCCTGGATTTTGCCCAGGGCCTGAATAAATGCACGGGCAAAGGCCGTCTTGCCCGCACCCAGATCACCGGACAAGGCCACAACGTCACCTTGTTGTAATTGGCCACATAGCCGCGTCGCCAGACTTATGGTGGCATCTTCATCGACGAGATCGATGCTCAGGATTTGGGCGGATGGATCATTGTCAGGCATATAAATTTTGTAACGATACGACACCCATGGTGCAAGTGGCTCGTCATCCGGGAGGGCAGTTTGCAGGGTTAAAGCTTCATCTCTCTTTCCCCGTGACAGGCAGAACTGTTATATTAAGCTGACAGACCTTATCCAGAGTACAGTTATGACAGATTTGACAACATCCAACGACGCCGAATTCGACACAGATATCGCCATCATTGGCGCTGGCCCCTGTGGCCTGTTTGCTGTTTTTGAGGCCGGCATGCTGGATATGCGCTGTCATGTGTTTGATGTGCTGGATGCCGCCGGTGGCCAATGCACGGCCTTGTATCCAGAGAAACCCATCTACGATATTCCTGGCCATCCCAGCATTGATGCGGTGGATTTGATTGCCAAACTGCAGGAACAAGCCGCTCCCTTTGATCCGGTTTATCATCTGGGTGCCCAGGTCACAAAACTGGAAAAGATGACTGGCGATGGCTGGCGTGTGGGCAACAGTGAAGGTGAAGAAATCACGGCTGCGGCTGTGATCATTGCCGCCGGGGCCGGTGCCTTTGGCCCCAATCGCCCACCCATGGACGGCATCGAGGCCTTTGAAGGCGGCGGTGGCGTGCAATATATGGTCAGCCGCAAAGAAGACCTGCGAGGCAAGTCCGTCGTCATTGCCGGTGGCGGCGACAGTGCCGTGGACTGGGCCTTGTCCCTGGCTGACGTGGCGTCAAACGTATATGTCGTGCATCGCCGACCAAAATTCCGCGCCGCACCGGAAAGCGTGCGCCAGATGGAAGAACTGGCGGCAGCTGGCAAAATCGAATTGGTGGTGCCTTATCAACTAAGCAGCCTTGAGGGCAACGACGGTGTGATGACGGCGGTCAATGTGGCCACCCTGGATGGTGAGATCCGGCGTCTGGAAGCACAAAGTTTGCTGGCCTTTTTTGGTCTGGCTATGGAGCTGGGTCCGATTGCTGACTGGGGGCTGGAACTGGACGGCAAGCATATCTCGATCGATCCGGCCACCTGTAAAACCAGTACCGAGGGCATCTTTGCCATCGGCGATATCGTCGATTATCCCGGCAAGCTGAAACTGATCCTGACCGGCTTTGCCGAAGGGGCCAGCGCCGCCCATGCCATCCGCGACCATATCCGACCAGATCAGGTTTATCATTTCGAATATTCCACTACCCGCGGCGTCTCGGGGAAATAATTGGAACGTTTTGGTTGAGCCCGGAATTGTTTTACTCGAACCTATGCCTTGTTCTTGCCCGATTCTTCGTGTTTTCTTTATCTCCACCTTGGCTTTTCTCTATCTTTACCTGGGTGAAACAGCTAAATCGTCCCCTTAAGATTCTCGACAGGAAACATTATTTTGTTCGCGCATAAATCTCCCCCTGCCTTTTCAGGCCCTGTGTTATTGGCCCTGGTGTTGACTGTGGTGTTGACCTTCGTGGCTGTGCCGATGACTTCTGTGCAAGCACAAAGTGCCAATGATGTGGCAGAACGTTTGCGCCAGATCGATCAGGTGCTGAACGATTTACAGCGTGTTATCTACAAAGGTGAAGCACCGCCACCCAGGTCTGCCGCAACGCTACAACAAGCACCAGCGCCATCGCCGGCGGAATCAGCCCGCTCTGCTGATCTGGAAGTCAGGCTCTCTGGTTTGGAAGAACAAATGCGTTCCATGACCGGGCCCATCGAAACGGCAGAACACCAGGTTAATGTGATCGGCAACAGGCTGGACAAGTTAATTGCTGATATTGATTTCCGTCTCAGCGCCATTGAACGAAAACTTTCTGGCGAGCAAATGTCCGCGCCTGCAACAGCGGATACGTCCGCCGCAGGAACTCAGCCTGCGACAACTGTTGTCACGACCGTTGTCGGAGACGCGGCGGCTGGCACACAGGTTTTGGGCACTGTACCCGTGGCCGATGCAAACGGTGCTGGTCAGCAGACCGCTACTGTCACGCAACCGGCTCCGGCTGCAGCGGTCAAGCCATTGGGTGTATTACCCGATGGCACCGTGCGGGCACGTTATGACTTCGCCTATGGTTTGTTGCGCCGCCTGAAAATGGCAGATGCCGAGGTTGCCCTGAAGGAATTCCTGGTGGCGCATGCCGAAGACCCACTGGCCGACAATGCGCGATACTGGCTGGGCGAAAGCTATTTCAGTCGCCGCGATTACACCCGTGCCGCGGCCACCTTTTTTGAGGCTTACAGCAAGGCGCCGACAGGCATTAAGGCGCGGGATAATATTTACAAACTTGGCAAGTCCCTGGCCCGCATGGAACAAAAAGATGATGCCTGTGCCAGCTTTGATGAATTGTTAGCCAAGTTCAACACACCGGCAGATCAAACCATACGCCAACGGGCCATGCTCGACAGGACGGAGCTGGGCTGCCAGTAATTCCGTCATGACGACAAGCCTATGATCGACAATACTGGATCGACAACACTGTGACAAAATCCGGACAGTCTTCGGACAAAGATGTGCGGCCAGTGGGAGTGGCGGAATTTTCCCGTTTGCTGAAAGGGCTGACATCGGATAACAGGCCTTACAAGCCTGACCGTTTGGCAGTAGCCGTTTCGGGTGGGGCCGATTCTATGGCGTTGACGCTGATGGCTGCCCAATGGGCCAGGCGTCGAAAAATTCCACTTCATGCCCTGACGGTTGACCATGGCTTGCGCCGGGGATCGGCGACAGAAGCAAAGAAGGTCGGCGCTGCCCTGAAGCAGATCGGTATCCGTCACAAGATGCTGAAGTGGAAGGGGGATAAACCCGCGACCAACATCCAGGCAGCGGCCCGCGAGGCAAGATATGATTTGCTGCTGGCCTGGTGCAAAAAGAACAAGGTGTCGGATTTATTGCTGGCCCATCATCAGGATGATCAAGCCGAAACCGTATTGTTGCGCTTGATCAGGGGGAGCGGCGTGGATGGCCTGGCAGCCATGGCAGGTGTGCGCGAAGTTCAGGGTATTCGTCTGTTGCGGCCTTTGTTGTCTGTGCCGTCCGCGCGTCTGCGGGCAACCTGTCGCGTCCATAAACAAGACTGGATCGAAGACCCCAGCAATCAGAATACTGACTTTGATCGCATCAAGGTTCGAAACCTGTTGGCTGAACTGGCCCCGATTGGCCTGAGCCCCGCGCGCCTCGCACAAACCGCAAATCATATGGCCCGTGCCCGTGAAGCCCTGGAGGAACAGACGCAACAACTGGCGAATAATCTGCTGACCTTCAATGCCCTGGGGTATGCGGAACTGGATCGCGTCTCCTTTTGTGCCGCGACGGAGGAACCTGGCCTGCGATTGTTGGCGCGCTGTCTGATGACCGTGGGCGGTGGCACCTATGCGCCGAGGTTTGAACGGCTGATGCGGCTTTTTGAAAACCTCAAGGGTAACTCAGATCGTTCCCGCCAGACTTTGGCAGGCTGTCAGATCAGGGTCACAGATCACAAAATCCGGATATTCCGCGAGAATCGGAATTTACCTGTTCTGGCCATCAAACCAGGCCAGGAGATGTTGTGGGACCGTCGGTTTGTTGTCGAACTGAAGTCTGTGCCCAAAAACTTGCGAAATGACCTTGTTGTCGGGCCTCTGGGGGCGGCGGGCTGGCTGGCTGTTTGCCAGGGAAAAGAGGCGATGAAAATCAAATCCGGCCTCGCTGATATGCCGCTTTCGGCCCGTTATGCCTTTCCGGCATTATGGCGGGATAATGTCCTGTTGGCCCAACCCTGGATACCAATGGGGCCGGTTACAGGGCCTGATTCGTCGAGAATCAGCTTTTCTGTGACATTTTCGCCAAGAAATTGGCCAAAACATGAGTCTTTTCCGTTGTTTCCGCCGCAAAAGACCTTATTTATTAAGTCTTGAATTTCTGATCCCGGAATTTGTGAACGTGATTTGCCCTGAGACAAGATGTTTTGGGCGAAACAGTGGTGAACATTGCGGGAAATCGTTTCTTTGGAGAACGTAATAACGTGAATAATATGGGTAAAAACCTGGTCCTGTGGATCATCATTGGTGTCTTGCTGGTGGCGGTCTTTAACTTGTTTCAGGGACCATCTTCCCGCGGGCCAGTCGATAGCCTCGCCTTTTCTGATTTTCTGGCCCAGGTCGACAGTCGCGAAATCAAGGACGTCACCATCCAGGGGGACGTCATTAACGGTCACTACACCGATGGCCGGGCCTTCTCGACCTATGCGCCCTTTGATCCGGGCCTGATCGACAAGCTGACCAAACAAGGTATCCGGATTTCGGCCGCTCCCAAGGATGAAGGTTCGATCCTGCAAAGCATCTTTATTTCCTGGTTCCCCATGTTGCTGCTGATCGGGGTATGGATTTTCTTCATGCGCCAGATGCAGGGCGGCGGTGGCAAGGCCATGGGTTTTGGCAAGTCCAAAGCACGTTTGCTGACGGAACGGTCTGGCAAGGTCACCTTTGATGACGTCGCCGGAATCGACGAAGCCAAGGAAGAACTGGAAGAAATTGTTGAATTCCTGAAAGAGCCACAGAAGTTCCAGCGCCTGGGCGGTAAAATCCCCAAGGGTGCACTGCTGGTGGGCCCCCCGGGTACAGGTAAAACCCTGTTGGCGCGCGCCATTGCCGGTGAAGCCAATGTGCCGTTCTTTTCGATCTCCGGTTCAGACTTTGTGGAAATGTTTGTCGGCGTCGGTGCCAGTCGCGTGCGTGACATGTTCGAACAGGGCAAGAAAAATTCACCTTGCATTATTTTCATCGACGAAATTGACGCTGTCGGCCGCCATCGTGGTGCTGGCCTGGGCGGCGGCAATGATGAACGTGAGCAGACCCTGAACCAGTTGCTGGTTGAGATGGATGGTTTTGAGACCAATGAAGGTGTCATTCTTGTGGCCGCCACCAACCGTCCTGATGTGCTTGATCCGGCCCTGTTGCGTCCGGGTCGTTTCGACCGCCAGGTCGTCGTGCCGAACCCTGACATTCTGGGTCGCGAGAAAATCCTTAAAGTCCATATGCGCACCATCGCCATGGGCCCGGGTATCGATATCCGCACCATCGCCCGCGGCACCCCTGGTTTTTCCGGTGCTGATCTGGCCAACCTGGTCAACGAAGCGGCCTTGCTGGCTGCCCGTAAAGGCAAGCGCGTTGTAACCGCGGCAGAATTCGAGGACGCCAAGGACAAAGTCATGATGGGCACCGAGCGGCGCTCCATGGTGATGTCGGACGATGAAAAGAAGCTCACGGCCTATCATGAAGCAGGTCATGCGGTTGTTGCTATCGAATGCCCGGCCTCTGATCCGGTGCACAAAGCAACCATCATTCCACGTGGTCGCGCACTTGGCATGGTTATGCGCCTGCCGGAACGTGATCGTTTGTCGCTCAGCCGGGAAAAACTATTGGCCGATATTGCCGTTGCCATGGGCGGTCGCATCGCTGAAGAAGTTATCTTTGGAGAAGAGAAAGTTACTTCTGGTGCCTCGTCCGATATTGAGCAGGCCACCAAGATGGCGCGCGCCATGGTGACCCGCTTTGGCATGTCTGACAAACTGGGCCCACTGGCCTATGGCGAGAACGAAGAGGAAGTTTTCCTCGGTCATTCCGTCGCCCGCACCCAGAACATGTCCGAGAACACAGCCCAAATGATTGACGATGAAGTCCGTCGTCTGGTCGAAGAATGTTACGACAGGGCTGAAAAGATTTTGAAAGAGGGTATCGACGGACTACACACCGTGGCCAAGGCACTGTTGGAATATGAAACCCTTACCGGCGATGAAATCGCTGGTCTGATGCACGGCCAGGCCATTGATCGTTCAACGCCGCCAGATGATGAACCTTCTGGCAACGCGCCGTCATCTTCTGCCGTGCCGAACTCAACTGACAAGGATACACCGGGTGGTATGGAGCCGGAACCACAAGGGTCCTGATTTACCCCCGGTCGTTAATCCATGTCTGACAAAAACATGAAAAGCCCCGCCTTGCCGCGGGGCTTTTCTGCATCTGCAAAACTGTATCTCAAACCCCTGGGTGTCATGCCGGCCAATGTGGCACCGCCTGAGGCCTTGCCCCTGGCGGGTGGCCCGTTGGTCTTTAACGCCCTGGAAGTCGCGGTGCGTGTGGATGGCAGGACGCATCGGGCAACCGCATCGATAGCAAATATCCAGGATTGGGCGGCAGCGGAAAACCGCGATGCTGATGTCGCGCATTTGCTGAAGCAGATCACCTCGGCACGTACCAATATTGCGGGCCTGGATTTTTCCCAACCGCGTGTGATGGGGATCCTGAATGTGACCCCGGACAGTTTCCATGATGGCGGGCTGGATGCCGATGCGGCGTCGGCAATCGCCAGAGGACGGGCTTTGCATGAGGCCGGAGCGCATATTGTTGATGTGGGGGGCGAATCCACCCGGCCAGGGGCTGCACCGGTGCCCGAGAACGAAGAACTGGCTCGCGTCCTGCCTGTTGTCGAGGGCCTGACTGATGCTGCCGTGATTTCCATCGATAGTCGTCGAGCAGGAGTCCTGTCTCGCTGTCTTGAGCAAGGAGCCGGGTTGGCCAATGATGTGCACGCCCTGACCGGGGACGGCTGCCTTGAAGCTGTTGCCCAGGCCAATGCGCCTGTGATCCTGATGCATGGCCCGGCGGATCCGACCGTCATGCAACGTGACACGGATTATACGGATGTCTCGCTGGAAACCTGGGACTGGCTGGCAGGGCGGATCAAGGCCTGTGAGGACGCTGGCATTTCTGCCAAGCACATTTTGGTCGATCCTGGCATCGGGTTTTCCAAAACCGCAGAACAAAGTGCTCGTGTATTGGGCGATATAGCACTTTACCACAGTCTTGGCTGTGCCGTGGTTCTGGGGGCATCACGCAAGAGTTTTATCGCCGGTGTCTCAGCCGGGGAAGCCAGTGAAGATCGCCTCGCCGGATCAATCACAGCCGTCAATTACGCCCTGAGCCAGGGCGTCCAGGTCTTGCGGGTGCATGATGTGGCCCAAACGGTTCAGGCCATTGCCGTTTGGCGGTCCCTTCATTGTTAGTTAAGTTGAAAGAATCTGTCAGACAATGTGATTCGCGTCGATCAAAAAATCACGTATAAGAACGGAAACAACCTTGGCAGATGTCTGAAAACAAATCTGCCATTCCGAAAGACAGATCAGGATGACACGAAAATATTTTGGCACCGACGGCATACGTGGCACCGCCAACAGTGGGGCCATGACCGCGGATGTGGCTATGCGGGTCGGCACGGCCGCCGGTTTGCAGTTTGTCCGCGGCGATCACCGCCACCGCGTGGTTATCGGCAAAGATACCAGGCTGTCGGGCTATATGCTGGAACCGGCTTTGACCGCTGGATTTGTTTCTGTCGGGATGGACGTCATCCTGGTGGGGCCCATGCCGACACCAGCCGTGGCCATGTTAACGCGCAGCTTGCGGGCCGATCTGGGTGTGGTTATTTCAGCTTCCCACAATCCCTATTTTGACAATGGCATCAAACTGTTTGGCCCCGACGGCTATAAGCTGTCGGACGAAACCGAACTGGAAATTGAACGCCGCATGGATTCTGATATGTCCGAAGGTCTGGCCTCGTCACGGGACCTCGGTCGGGCCTCTCGACTGGATGATGCGGAAGGGCGCTATATCGAATTCGCCAAAAACACCTTCCGCAAATCGCTGACGCTGGATGGCCTGAAAATCGTCATCGATTGCGCCAATGGTGCTGCCTATAAAGTGGCCCCCACAGTGTTGTGGGAACTGGGCGCGGAAGTCATCAAGGTGGGCACGACGCCAGACGGCTTCAACATCAATCAGGATTGCGGCTCCACCAGTCCGGCCACCATGTGCGAACAGGTCGTGGCCCATGGTGCAGACCTGGGTATTGCCCTGGACGGTGATGCCGATCGTTTGGTGATGGCCGATGAAAAAGGCCGCCTGGTCGATGGTGATCAACTGATGGCCATGATCGCCACATCGTGGCAGGAACGGGGGCGGCTGACCGGCAATGGTATTGTCGCGACCTCCATGTCCAACCTTGGACTTGAAAGATATCTGAACGGGCGTGGCCTCGACCTTGTGCGCACCAATGTGGGTGATCGATATGTGGTCGAGGAAATGCGCCGCAGTGGCTACAACCTAGGCGGCGAGCAATCCGGTCATATCATCATGGGCGATTTTAGTACCACAGGGGACGGTCTGATCGCTGGCCTTCAGGCCAT